>DUET01000099.1 GCA_011192015.1 Anaerolineae bacterium | reverse complement strand
GCGCGCCTGCTCAGCGAGGGCCTGCATGGGATCGATAAGGTTGCGGAACAGGAAGCCGGAAACGGCGCCGTCGAACGTCCGAGTTGCAAAGGGGAGGTGGTGCGCATCGGCGAGTACCCAATGGACGCGATCCACGTCCGTGCGAATGCGGCCGAGGGCGATCATCTCGGGCGTGAAATCCAGAGCGATCACCGCAGCCTCCGGCTGGCGCTGCAGGATCGCGCGGCACAGATCGCCGGTTCCTGCACCCACATCGAGGATCCGCGGGGACGTATCGAGTGTCAATTTCCGAACGGCCTGCCGGCGCCAGCGGAGATCCTGCCCGAACGTCATCAAGCGGTTGAGCAGGTCGTATCTCGAGGCGATGCGTCCGAACAGCTGGCGCATGAATCCCGGTTGGGGGCGTTTGGGTATCTGGGTCATGATCGCCTATGGATCACGCTTGTATGAGAATGAAAGCAGCCCGGTTGGTGGCTGACGTTTGATGCCTCGATTGGATTGGCATCATGCATCCGCAATGCCCAGCTTCTCCCCCAGTTCCCGGTTGGAAGGTTCCACAAGGATGGAACCGTCCGGGAACACGATCGTGGGCACGCTGCGCATGCCTGCGTTCACCTTCCGAACGTAGCGATCGCCTTCCTCATCCTTGGTGATATTTACCCACTTGAAGGGAACGGCATGCTTTCGCAAGAACTTTCTGGCGCGGATGCAGTCGGGGCACCAGTGGGTTCCATAGACCATGAGCGGAGCATCGGGCATGTTCTTCTCCAGTGAGATTCTTTGCGATATCCACCCACTCGGATGGAACTCGGCCTCGCCAGGGATTCTACCCGCGCTTTCGAAGCGCGTTGATCCCATTTTCCTTCAGAGCGGATGGGCGTTCATCCAATCCAGGGGATTGATATAATTCCGTGCTATGCGAGAACGTTTTGCTTGGTTGGGGCGTTTTGCGTTGGGCGCGCTGATCATCGGGCTTCTGGTCTTCTTGATCTATCAGATCCCAGCCGTGCGTAACCAGCTGGAGTGGCGCTTGGACGCCGCGGCGGGGATCGTGCGCGGGTGGATCTATCCGGGCGACACGCTTCCCACTCCCTCCACCCCGATGGCTCTTCCGACGCAATCCGCCACGCGAACGCCCACTCCCACGGCGAGTGCGGAGGTCGAAGCGACTCCCTTTCCGACCCCAACGCCGCTGCCGTCGAGCGTTCGCCTTCCCACACCCAACTACGAGAAGCAGGATTGGAACAACTGCGGGCCGGCTGCGCTTGCCCTCGGGCTGCGCTTCTACGGCTGGACCGGCGATCAATTCGACATCTCGTCGCTGATCAAGCCCGATCGCGGGGACAAGAACGTCAGCGTCTCGGAGTTGGTGTACTACGTGCGCACGCAGGCGGGGTGGCTGGGCGTGGTCGACCGCGTGGGCGGGGATTTGGAGCTGCTGAAGAACTTCCTGGCGAACGGCTTTGCGGTGATCGTCGAGAAGAGCTTCGAGCTCGACCCGGATCAAGGCGGCGGCGGATGGACCGGCCACTATCTGCTCCTGACGGGATATGACGATGCCGAGCAAGCTTTCGTCTCACAGGACACCTACCATGGCCCCGATCGGTGGATTTCGTATCAGGAGCTGGACGATGGATGGCGGGCTTTCAACCGCGTCTTCATCGTGATCCATCCTCTGGATCGCGCCGGTGAAGTGGAAGCTCTGCTGGGTGCGGATGCGGACGAAGACACCAACCGCCAGCGCGCGTTGGAGGCGGCGCGCCTCGAGATCGAGGCGGATGCCGAGAACGCCTTCGCCTGGGCGAACATGGGCGCCAATCTGCTTTATTTCGAACGCTACAGCGAAGCGGCCGAAGCCTACGACACCGCGCTCACGCTGGGCCTACCCTGGCGCTATACGCGGCATCAATTTGGCCCCTACATTGCCTATTTCAACGTGGGCCGCTTCGAGGACGTGATCACACTGACCGAGACCACGCTCCATCGGGCTCCGAAGGCGGAGGAGGCCTTGCTCTGGCATGGGTGGGCTTCCTTCCAGCTCGGGGATGTGCAGACCGCCATCGATGACTTTCGCGCCGCTTTGCGCGTCAAACCCAGCTACAACGATGCCCTATACGGGCTTGAATTCCTCGGTGTGGGACCCTAACAATTTCCTCGACTTCGGTCTGTATTAACCAAACGCTGATGATCTTTGCTGTATATTGGAAGCAAGATTGGTTTAAAACTCGGATTTGGCGATTATCAAGTGGAGGAAAGCAAGATGCTCATCAGTAAGAAATTGAACGACGCCATGAATGCACAGATCGGCGATGAACTCATGGCTTCCAACCAGTACCTGAACATCGCCGCGTACTTCGACAGCGAGACACTGCCAGAACTGGCGGCCTTCTTCTTCAGACAATCGGACGAAGAACGTATGCATGCCCTTAAATTCGTGCGCTACATCCTGGATGCCGGCGGAACGGTGGCGGTCCCTGCGATGGAAGCTCCCACGACGGAGATCGGTTCGGCGGAAGCTGCGGCACAGATGGCGCTGGACTGGGAGATCGAGGTCACGAACAAGATCAACGCGTTGATGGATATCGCCGTGGAGGAGAAAGACTACATTGCTCAGGAGTTCCTGCATTGGTTCGTGAACGAGCAGCTCGAAGAGGTCTCCTCGATGGACGGCCTGCTGAGTGTGATACGGCGTGCCGGCGAGAAGCAGCTGCTGATGGTGGAGAATTATGTCTCGCGCCAGGCAGCCGCTGCCCCAGAGGAAGATGAGGAAGCCTAGGCAGCAGCCATTCATATGAGAACCGCCCGTCGCTCGCAAGAAGCGCGGGCGGTTTTTCTTTGGACTTCAAGAGATCGAGCTTGCCCAGGCGGTTGCGTCAGTCTCCGTAGAGAGTCTTGGAACCTTTCTTCGCCCGCTTCTTGAGCTCCTCACCTTCAGCCAGGCCGATGGAAGCATAGAGGCTGGTGTCGTAGTCGCGCGTGCGCACCACCACGGGCATGGGTACGGCATGCCCCATGATCAGTGCCTGCTGCTGCGTGTCCAAGCGGGCGAGAACTTCGCGCAGCGCTCCCGCGCCGCTGACGCCGGAAAAGACGGCACGAATGTCGGCCTCGTTATCGAGCAGGCAGGTCATGCGCGTCCCGATCTGGCTCATGACCTCATCATCGATGCCGCTCGGGCGTTGATCCACGATGAGCAGCGTGACGCTGTACTTGCGCAGTTCACGGGCGATGGTGCCGAAGATCGTATGGCCTGCGATCTGGGGATCGAGGAACTTGTGGGCTTCCTCGATCACGATCACGAGCGGCCTGGGTTCGTCGCCCTGACCTCCCGCTGCGAGATTCTTCTGGCGAACGTAGCGTTCGTGGATGCGGCGTGTGAGGTAATTGGCCACGAGCACATAGGCGGCCATGGTGTTGCCGTAGGTGCCAAACTCGAGCACCACGCTGGTGCCCATGTTCAGGCGATGGAAGATCTCGTCCACGGCATCGTCCCCTTTTCCCGGCACCAGGAATCCCATGCGGCGGAAGAATTCGAATCTACGGCGAATGGCGCTTAATGTTGCACCAAGAATTCGACCCTCATCGACCAAATCCTGTAATGTGGTTTCTTCGTTTTCATCACCTAACAGGATGGATATCCATTTCGATCCTAGCTTATAGCTAAGGTAATAAAGGGCATCAATCATGACCCCACTGAGGCCCATGAAGCTGCCGAGCATCTCCACGTCTTCGGGTTGGATCTGCTCGTAGCCGACGCGAAGCACACCGTCGACCTTGCTGCCTCGGGCACGAGAGGTCTCCTCGTCCAGCGTGATCACGCTCACATGCCCGCCGGGGAAGAGCTGGCGCAGACCCTTGTACTCACGACCTGATTCGTCCAGCACTGACCATCCGTAGTCATTGTGCATATCGAAGATCAGGGTGGATGCCAGTCCGGAGCGGATGATGCCCGCCAATACGGTGCGCGTGATGAAGGATTTCCCGGTGCCGCTCTTGCCGAACACACCCGCCGACCGCTCGATGAAGCGCGCCAGATCGAGATTGACCTGCACGCTTTCCATGTCCAGCGGAGTCCCCACGTAGAAGTGTGTCTTGTCCTCCGTGCCGAAGACGCGGTCGACATCCTTGGCCGAGGCTTCGAACACGGCGGAGAAATGGCCGGGGATGGTCTTCACAGGGCGGGGCTGATCCTGATCCTCGTCGAGCATGAGCATCGGGCTGACATGCATGGTTCCGTAGGCGATCTCGCCGCTGAGTACTTCCGCGCTGAAATCTTCATCCGGCATGGGAGGGCGTCTTGCCAGGTCGGCGTCGGTGGCGTCGAGGCCGATGTCGGTGATGATGCCGAAGAAGGTGCGATCTGTCTGGCGGCCGCGTATGACGACATAGCGGCCCACGGCGAGTTTCTCGACAGTGAAGGCCGGATGGATCTTGACCGTCAGACCGGTGGAAAGAGAGCCGCCTACGACAACTCCCAGAGGTAGATCGCTGGGCTTGGGACCGAGATGTTCGTCGAGTTCCGAGCGTTCGCTCATGGATTGGATAGCTCCCTGATTCGAATCGTGTCCGATGGTAAATGCCATGGAGCGGGTAATGCAGGGCGGGTTTCGGTCGCACGACGCCAAAGATGCAAGGTTTTATTCCTCAGGGCGCAAGATTGCGCACCAATCGATCCAAACGGGCCACATCACCGGCAAGCTGGCGGGCGCATACCCGACCTGCTTCGACCAGGAAGGCGCGCTGTTCGCTCTGAGGACGCACTTCTGCGGAATATCGCAGGCAAGCCGCTAGTAATTCATCGGCAGGCAAGCCTGGAGCCGAAAAAACCAGGGGAACGAAGTCCATGCTCTGCGTGAAGGCCATCACCTCGTCCCTGCTGAGAGCGAATACATCGTCCAAGGTCATCGGCGGCTGGGGGGGAAGTGCGTAAGCATAGCCGTCCTGGCTGCTGTAGCCGACGGCCAGACAGCTGATCTCGATTGGAATCAGGCGCGAGACTCGATTGTCGGCCAACTGTTCCTGGGACGGATCGGCTGCGATGGCGATCTGCCGTGCCATCTCATCATCCTCGATGCGAATGTCGTAGATCAGCCCGATTACTTCGGATTGCCCCCGCTGCGCGCGAGCCTTGCAGAAGGAACCGAAGGTGGGTACATCCGCCTCCGGCAGGCGGCTGGCACCCACGAAGCTGCGTGTGCTGCAGCGGGTGACCCGGGCGATGAGCACGGCTTTTTCGCTCATGGCAGAGAGCTCCTTCTCGAAGGGCGTTGACCCGAACGAACCCAACGCTTGGCCAGCTCCTTCTGAGAGATTTCGCTGCGGATACCTCGTTCCAGAAGGAGGGTGTTCAGCGCGCGCTCCAGTGCCTGGCGGTCGGATTGGGAAACCACTGCCAATTCATGTGCGCGCGCCAGCACGTAGGGCATGCCGGTGACCCGACACTCTTCGAGGATGCCTGCGTGGGTGAGATCCAACAACTTCGAATTCTCGGCCACCCAGCCGGGAACCTCCACACGGGCGATCTGGTCCTGAGTTCCGGTGTGGAGATAGAAGAATTGGATCGAGTGACCAGCACGAGAGAAGTCCTGGTTCGAGGGAAGCAGTTCGAAGCGTGAGCTTCGATGTCCGGGAGGAAGGCGCCGGGCGAAGAGCATGCGGTCCGTCAGGTGTTGATAGGGATGGACGCGCAGGGTCTCATCGTTAATCGCTTCCAGCGGCAATTCGGCAAGATGCAGCAATCGAAGGACGTTGCTCGTGCGCGGGCGGTCGATGTAGCCTCCCAGGGCGGCACCGGTATCCCGGATGGCCTGCATGCCCCGGAGGTAATCCGACTTGATGATCTCCACCTGGGCTGTGGGTTGATCCAACTCCTGTGTGGTGATCCATAGCAGCAGCCCGTTGTCGAGCAAGGCCAGCGTGGGTTGAGACCGCGCAGATTCAGACAGACGTGCTAGCTCAGCCATTTCTGCAGCATCCCGCTTGCCGGATACGAGGGCTGAGCTGATCAGGCCCATCATCTCGGGGTAGAGGTCCTGCTGCTCGTAGAACAACTCGGGGTGGCTGGCCACGAGCGGGGCTTCTCCGCTGCCGTGTGCGACGACGATGCTACCGATGTTGATCAGGAAGTACAGCGCCAGAGCGTGGCGGTCGGTGAAGATCTGGGATCCGTCGGCGCCAATGACGGTGAAGGAGTCAGGTAATTCCGGGGGTGGAAATATGGTGTTGATGGATTCATCGGTGGGGCGTGCTCCACGCCAGCGAGAGCCGGCGCGCAGGATCTTATCCATCAGTTCTTGCGCCTCGATCATGGCGCAGGAATCCAACGCCTGCTCAGCTTTGGGGAGCAGGCGCTCCAATTCTGCAGCCTGCTCGGCTGCGGATTGGGCCATGCCTTGGAGCTGGGGGATGAGTTGTGGGATGTCGAGGCTCATCCAGACCACCTATCGAACGTCTGTTCCGCATTATATCCCAAGCGCACCCGTGCGCCAAACCGGCTTGATCTGGTCTATTGATAACCGGGCTGTGGGGATCCAAGGCTTGTCTCAGCGGTGTGCATGCGGTTCTGCCAGGCATGATCTGTGCATCCGTAAGGGAAAGTGGGGACTTTCGGGGGCGTGGTCCGCTTGGGATGGATGTGCTATACTGCGCGCGATGGATGCCCAACGGCAATTCACGGATCGTATGGTCGAGTGGTTGCAGGCCATGGGCCTTGCGGAATTCGCCGCGGTCGTGCTCGAGGCGGCGGGTCCGCTCAATATTCTGGGTGCGCAGGCGATCTTCATGATCGAACCGCTGGTCAGCACTCCAGGGGGTGCGCTCGGAGAATTTGGGCAGAAATTAGAAGATCCACTTCAAGTGGAAAATCTGGTGAGGCGTTTACGTAAGCAAGGGGGAGAGATGGAATGACTGTCGATATCCTCGGTTTTGCCATCCTGATCATCTTTTCAATTCTGGTGGTCGTCTTGAGCATGATAAGCCGCCGCTTGCCGATTGAACTCCGATCCATGAAGGCGTTTGATGAATTGCGCAAGGCGGTGGAACGTTCGGTTGAAGCCGGCGAACGGGTTCATCTCTCTCTGGGAACAGGCTCCCTGATCGGCGCGGAAAGCGCGCCAGGGCTGGCCGGGCTTGCCCTCCTGGGGCAGGTGGCCTCGGCAACCAGGATGAGCGATAAACCGGTTGTGGTTACCGCTGGCGACGGCGCCATGGCTATCTTGGCTCAGGATTCCCTTCGAAGCGCCTATCAGCGCGCTGGGGAACCGCGGCGCTATGAGGCAACAGCCGGCAGAGTGCTGGGCCTGACGCCGTTCTCCTACACCGTCGGATTGCCGCCTGTTCTGACAACCGAGCAGATATCGGCCCACCTCCTCCTGGGTTCCTTTGGGGCAGAGGGAGCTTTGGCGGCTCATTTCGGAGACCGCCAGGAGGCATTCGTGCTTGGAGGAACGGATGACGTGCCCTCGCAAGCCCTGCTCTTCGCCACGTCGAAAGACCAGCTGATTGGAGAGGAGATCTTCGCCACCGGGGCGTATCTCAGTGTCGGTCCGATGTATCGCGCCAGTCTGCATGCCCAGGATCTGCTACGGGCACTGATCGTCTTGGCCGTGCTTGCCGGCTCGTTGTGGCTCACATTGGGGGGTGGCCTTTGAAATTCGGATCCTACCTGATTTGGTTGACCGTAGCCGTCGGCGCTGGAATCATCGTTCTGCTGGGCTATTTCGTGGACGTGCAGATGATTCTGGAGGCGCGAGAGAGCTTGATGCATTGGGCCGTGATCCTGGCGGCGACAGCTGTGTTCATGGGGCTGGTCAACCTGATGATGGTGCACTGGAACAGGATCAGTACCCAAAGCAAAGATTGGATCTTCAGCGCCATCTTGGTTGTCTTCATGCTGGAAATGCTGGTTTTGGGTCTTATTTTCGGGCCCGATCACAAGCTGGTTCTGTTCTTCTTCACCTATGTCCAGCTTCCGGTAGAGATCAGCTTGATGGCGATCCTGGCTGTCGTCCTGGTCGTGGCGGGATTCCAACTCATCCGGCGGCGAAGGGATCTGCTCAGCATGGCCTTCATGGGATCGGCTCTTGTCGTTCTCGTAGGCACACTGCCGTGGGTCATCGGCAGCGAGAGCGAGATCGTTCGGATGTTGGGAGAGTTGCGTGCCTGGTTGACGCAGGTTTGGGCTGTGGCGGGAGCACGCGGTATCTTATTGGGTGTCGCATTGGGCGCGGCGGCAACGGGATTGCGCGTCATCATGGGCGTCGATCGCCCATACGGGGATTAGGATGGCAGAATTGCGTTGTCCTATGTGCAGCAAAGTCAATGAACCCGATGCTGATGTATGCAGCTTCTGTGGTGCGCGCCTGAAGCCCTTGGTGATCGACACACCTTCGAACGGTTTACCACCCGATTCACATGAGGATGCGCCACCGGTGGAAATGACGCCGGAAGATACCATCAGACGCTCCGTGGAGGAAAAGGATCGATTGGCAGGGATGGCCGGTGATGAGGAGGAAGAACGACCTCCTGAAACTCCGCCTTCTACGGCGCGCCCGGAATGGCTGGAGGAAGTGCGCCCACCCGAGCCGATACCGCCCAGCGAAGAGGATGCTGGAGTCGAACCCGCCCCAGAAAAATCTCCTCAGACGGATTATTTGGAACGGCTGCGAAGAGTAGATCGCCCGATATTTGAGGATGAGTCCAAAGCTACTCCCTCCAAAGATGCACCAGCCGTTCCCGCGAAAGAGGAGGCCTTCAAGGACGAATTTCTGGACTGGCTGCAGGGGGTCTGGGAAGAAGATGAAGCCAAGGAGAGTGCTGTCAAGCCGCCTGTTCGACCTGCAGGCGAAGCGCGTGAAGCGAAGCTTGAAGCCGGATTACCGGAAGAGGGTATCGGCGATCTCCCCCCTATCGAGATTGTCGAGGAACCCGAACCGGAAACACTCCCGTCGGCACAGGACACATTGGAAGAGGGCATCGCCGCGCTTGCAGCCTTCGACTTTGCTGCGGAGCCCGAAGCGGAACCTTCACCGATGGCCCGTGAAAGAGAACCGGAGGATCTCTCCGATCTTGCTGCCTCCGATATTGATGGGGAACCAGAAGCCGATGTTTCCCAAGACGCTGTCGAGGGGGAGGATATTGAGCGCGCGGAAGTGGAGGAAGATTATGTTCCTCCCCTGGTGATGGATCAAGAGATCCCCGAGCAGGAACCGCAGGATGTTGATATCCAATCCATTCAGATACCAGAATGGGTTGATGATGTTCAGGATATCACAACGCTGAGATCAAAGGGAGAGCCTGATAGAGAGGCTGATATTTCCAGGGCTACGATTCCTGATTGGTTGGAATCTTTGCGCCCGATCGAATCCCTGCGTCCTTTGGAGGAAGAAGAAACCCCCGAACCTCCGTCTGTGGAAACCATCGGGCCGTTGGCGGGGTTGCAAGACGTGCTGATGGCCGAACCGGTCGTGGCCTTTCCCCATGCACCTGGCGTGTCCGAAACCGATATCAGCATTACCAGCCAGCAGAGCGAACAGATCAGCATCCTGAGCAAATTGGTCGAAGAGGAACGCAAGCAAATCGAACCCCAGAAGGTTCGTCGAGCCAAGATGCCCATTTTGCAGTGGATCGTCGGCTTTGTGATGGTTGTTGCCGTCGTTATCCCCATTCTCATCGGAGAATCCATATTCCCCTCACCGCGCTGGGTGCCGCACGATCTGGAAACCTTGCGCAACTTGGTTGAGACTTTCGACAGCAATCGGCCCACGCTGGTCGTGGCGGATTACGATCCTGGATATTCTGCCGAATTAGAAGCGGTTGGAAGCTCGCTCTTGGATCACCTTATGCGCCGGGGAATGCCGGTGGTCACGCTTTCCACACGGGCCTCCGGACCAGCGCTGGCACAGCGCTTGATCGATCACATCTCCGTCTGGCAGGAAGTGGAGGCCGGAAGGGACTACATGCATCTCGGCTACCTTGCGGGCGGTCCTACAGCCATTCAGCTCTTCGCTTCCAACCCGAGACGCGAAGGATTGAGGGGCTTCATGCTTCCCGATGATCGCGATTGGGAATCACCCTGGCAATCGCCGATCCTTGATGACGTGCAGCAATTCCCCGATTTCGGTGCAGTTGTGGTCATCACTGCTGGAACCGAAACTGCCCGTACTTGGGCTGAACAGGCAGCGCCTCTTGCCGGAGATACGCCTTTCATCATGGTGCTCAGTGCAGGCGCAGAACCTCTCGTTCGGCCCTACTATGCCGCTTCGGATGCGCATGTGGATGCCATCCTCACGGGGCTGCCCTCCGCCAAAGCCAACGAATTGCTCAACGGCCATGAGGGCGATGCCTCACTGCTGTGGGATTCATTTGGGATCGGTGGATGGATGGCTACATGCTTCCTGATCGTAGGAGGAGCGATCGGGACAACGTTCATGCTGCTGAATCGCAACGGCAAGGATGAGGTTCATGTTTGACGCCATCACGCTTGACTTCGTTGGCATGATCGTGGCGGCTCTGTTGACGATCATGATCCTCAGCTACATCCTGGGAGATAACAAGCTCTTCCGGGGAGCGACGCATGTCTTTATTGGAGTTGCGGCAGGCTACGCCGGTGCGGTGGCTTGGGATAGCGTCATTCGCCCCAATCTTGTCAGTCCGATCTTTTCGGAGGGATTGGGAGCCTTGCTCGATTTCGAGATGATTGTAGCGTGGATCCTGGTGATCATGCTGCTCTTCAAGATCATGCCCGTGACCGCGAAAGTTGGCAGTCTGCCTATGGCGTTGCTGGTGGGTGTGGGTGCTGCAATTGTCTTGGGCGGCGCCATCACTGGAACCCTCATCCCACAATCCAGGGCTGCCATGCACTCATTACGGATGTCGGAAGCGACGAGCGATCTTGGGAATTCGGCCTTCGAGCACTTGACCAACGCCGTGATCCTCATTGTGGGAACCTTGTGCACGTTGATCTACTTCAGATTCACAACCGGCGCAAGGGATAGCAAACTGCAGATCATTGAGCGGCCAATGCAGATCCTGCGAGTGATCGGGCGTGTGTTCATCGGCATCACCTTCGGGGCCATGTATGCCGGTGCCTTGATGGCGGCGATCATCGCCCTGGCCGAACGCGCACAGTTTCTGGGGAACGTGATCTCCGAGATTCTGGGGATCTTCTGAAGGAGTGCCGTTGTCTATCGAGTCGGAAACCGACACGCTGCTCACGGTAGATGTAGGCAGCGTCAACACACGAGCCTGTCTGTTCGATGTTGTCGAGGGCGGCTATCGCCTGGTGGCCGTAGGACGCGCTCCCTCGACCGTCGGTCCGCCGCTGTTTGACGCGCGTGAGGGTGTTGGCATGGCGGTGGGTCAACTGCAGCTCATCACAGGTCGCATGCTTATCGATGAAACCAACACCTTGATCAAACCCATACGGTTGGATGGCTCGGGCGTGGATGCCTTCGCGGTTTCAACCTCCGCTGGACCAAGCCTGCGAACCGTCCTTGTGGGATTGATGCCGGGCGTCTCCTTGGATAGCGCTCGCCGGCTTGCGGCCTCCAGCTACATGAAGGTCGTTGTCGAGGTCAGTTTACTCGATCGGAGGCGCGAGGAAGAGCGCATCGACGCCATTCTGGATTCAAATCCCCACTTGATCCTGATCATTGGTGGAACCGATGGCGGGGCAAATGCATCGGTCCTGCGATTGGTGGAGACCGTGCGATTGGCGCTGGGGATGATGCCAGAGGATCGATTGCCTCACATCGTCTATGCCGGCAACCAGCAGTTACTGAGTTCGGTTTCCGAGATTCTGCACGGATTCCCTTCGGTGTCATTGATGCCGAATTTGCGTCCCACCCTGGAACATGAGGATCTGGCACCCACACGAATGCGATTAGCGGAGGTCATCTCCGATCTTCGATCGCAGCACGTGGTTGGCTATGAGGCTCTCAAGGAATGGTCGGAGGGCTCCTTGATGCTCAGTTCGGATGCCTTGAGCAGGGTGGTGAGCTATCTGTGCGAGGTCCATGCTCATGATAAGGGGGTCCTGGGTGTCGATCTGGGCGCCAGTCATACCACCATCGCGGCTGCCTTGGGTGGACAAACGCATCTTACGGTTTGCAACGATTTAGGGTTGGGGGTATCGCTTCCGGGTTTGCTGAAGCATCGATCAATCTCCGATATCACGCGCTGGTTGCCGTTTGAGCTTCCGGAGTCCGTGGTGATGGACTACATCTTCAGCAAGGCGCTGCATCCCCGCACCATCCCCACGCAATTGGATGAGCTGTATATTGAGTTTGCCCTGGCCCGTGAGTTGGTGAGTACGGCACTATCGGAAGCACGCCTCACTTGGCCCAGCACGACCTCCAGGGGTGATACTCTGATGCCTCCCATGGAACCCATCGTTGCCGGCGGCAGTGTGTTGTCACGCGCACCGAGCCTGGGCCACGCCGCATTGACTTTGCTGGATGCGGTGCAACCGGTGGGAGTTTCCAAGCTGGTATTGGATCCCAGCAATTTGGCATCGGCTTTGGGTGTCAGCGCCTCACTCATACCCATGGTCACAGTCCAGGTGCTGGGCTCGGGCAGCTTCATCAACCTTGGAACTGTGATCACTCCCATTGGTTCCGGTCGTTCCGGTCGTCCGATGCTGCGCTACATCCTGGAGCGCGAGCAGAAGGGGGTGGTGCTCGACGGTGAGATCAAATGGGGGCAGCTTGCCATCCTGCCCTTGAACCAATCGGAGGTGGGACGTTTGACCATCCGCCCTTCGCGTGGTGTCGATATCGGGTTCGGCATACTCGGCAAGGGCGGGCGCTTGCGGGTGGTCGGAGGGGCGGTGGGGTTGATCATCGATGGGCGCGGCCGTCCATTACGTTTGCCCTCCGATCCTGTGCAAAGAACGGAACAGATTCAAGGATGGCTTTGGAATATCGGGGTCAGAGATTAGGCTTTGGCATTGTTCTTGCATCTTTTTTCGTGCTGAGTGAAGGAAATGAATTACAAACCGCCCGTTACCCATGTCTTGCCCTTGACTACCATTCACCGCGAATGGGTGCTGCCCACGCCTGGAACCATCATCGTGCGAGTCAATGAGCAAGTCTATCCCCATGATATCGTCGCCGAGGCTGAACGGCCTGTGCGGCATGTCATCCTGGATGTCGCCCGGGCGTTGAACGTGCCTGCGGATCTCGTCAGCCGACATTTGCTGTGTGAGGTCGGGGATCGTTTGACAGCCGGAGACCGGATCGCCATGGGAAAGGGCTGGCTCAAACGCACGGTCCGTGCTCCGGACAATGGACGCGTGGTTGCCATCTCGGAAGGACGCGTCTTGTTTGAAGTGCTCGGAAAACCCTATGAGCTTCAGGCGCACTTTCCCTGTACGGTTGTGGATACCGACGGAGTGCAGAAGGTCACAGTGGAGACGACGGGATCGCTGATCCAGGGGGTTTGGGGCAATGGGAAACGTGATTTCGGTGTGCTTAAGATGGTTGCGGGGGGAGCCGGTGGACTGATGACCCCCGACGTGCTGGACATCGATCTGAGGGGTTGCGTTCTAGTAGCCGGCAGCTGCAACCAGGCAGCCCCGCTGCATCAAGCCACGGAATTGAATGTTCGAGGCTTGATCCTGGGAGGCCTTTCGGCTGGATTGATATCGGTGGCAAGGAGATTGGATTACCCGCTGTTGGTTCTGGAAGGGTTTGGAGAATTCGCCATCAACCAGGCGGCCTACGAATTGTTGAAGAGCAACGAGGGGAAGGAAGCTTCCCTGGATGGGACGCCACCCCAATCCTATGGCTACCAGAGACCGGAGATCATCATCCCAATATCTTCTACGAGGTTCCAGGATATTCCAGAAGAAGTCGTGCCACTGTCCCCCGGCGTGCGGGTACGTGTCGTGCGCCAGCCCCACATGGGGGATGTGGGTGTGGTGCGCGAATTGCTGACACGGGCAGTGAGTTACCCCAATGGGAACATCGCCCGCAGCGCAAGGCTCGATCTCGAGGGCGCCGGCAGCGTTTCCGTGCCCCTTGCCAATATTGAGGTTATCCAATAGGATCGTAAGTTCCCAAGCGGTCCTCATGGTCGAGCCGGTGAGGAGAAGAGACGATGGCAGAAGATTTCGAGTTTGACATTCCTCCCTCGGGGGAAGATAGCAAAACTTCGAGTAGAACGTTCGTTACCGCTGCCGCAGGAATCGGGGGCTTGCTCATCTTGAGTTTGATCTGCCTCGGTCTATACACGCTGGTCATTGCACCAAGGCAGCGCGAGGCCAGGGAGCAGCGCCCGACAGAGATCGCATTAACCAACACGGAGATTGCCCGTAGACTGACCGAAATGGCCGGGACTGAGATCAGCCCGGCAGACGTGGATACCGCCACTCCGACTGCCTCCACCACGCCTTCCCCGACGGAAACGGAAGGAACAAGCACGGCCACACCAACGGTTACAAATACGCCGGAACCTTCGGAAACGCCTTTGGTCGCTACCGCTCAGGCTACGACACGGGCCGTCACACCAACCTCAACGCCCACAGCCCTGCCCGGAACGGGCTTTGCGGATGACATCGGCATCCCGGGTATGCTATTATTAGCAGCAGCAATGGTGATTGTAATCTTTGTGGCTCGTCATCTGCGTACGCGCTCAGCCTGATCCTGAAGCTCGAAGATTACAACCTCTCGTATTCAACCCGACAGGGTCAAGAACCTCTTGACCCTGCCGGGAGTTTCATGGGCAATGATGATGACATTATCCATTCCTTTCTCCTCGCTAGCGGAACGTGTGGTCGCATCTCTGGCTGCGGGCAGCTGTGTTTCCATCACGGGTTTGAGCAACATGGGCAAATCCACATTCATGCGGGCCCTGACCAGCGAAGAGATCCACCAGGCGTATCAAGAAGCCCGTCAGAAGACGGGATTCCTGATCTACGTGGATTGCAATCGCGCCGTCGATATCTCTCCCCAAGCATTCTTCGAAGTCGTGCTACGCTCTGTAGTGGAACGACTGAACGATCATATTCCTCCCGACCTGGCAGCCGCCATGCGGAACCATCATCAGGAAATCACAGCCAGCGACAGTGCATTCTCGGCTTCCCTGGCCTTCAACTTGGCGCTCACCGAGCTATGCGAGCAATTGGGGCATGATCTCTGCCTGCTGATTGACGAATTCGATGAGGTCTACGCCCAATTGGAAGAGCGAACGCTGCTCAATCTCCGCGCTCTGCGTGATCGATTCTCGGACTGCCTGGCCTATGTCACCGCGACCGAGCGACGTCTGCCCCTGCTGCGACAGCAGGAGGTTGAGAACGAATTCGCCGAACTGTTCTCGAGAACGACGTTCCCCATGCCGCTCCTCACGAAGGACGAGATCGATGCCCTGCTGAAGACTTTCGATATGCCAGAGATCACCCAAGAACAGCGCAAGGTCTTTCATCGGTTTTCGGGAGGCCATCCCGGTCTCCTGCTTGCCGTGTCACAGGTTCTTACAGTGGGGGCGGAAGGCGGGGGCGGTACAAAACTGGCCGAATCCATTCGCCGTGCCCCGGGTCCCCGAACCGAATGCCTGAAGATTTGGAACCAGCTTACTTCGGATGAACAAGCGGGTCTATCCACACTGGTCCTGGAAGCCAACGCCAAACTGCCAGCCCAGCAGATGCAACGATTGGAGAAGCTTGGTTTGGTATGTGGGGGGAAGCCCTTCTCCCCGATCTTCGCAGAGTTCGTGGTGCGGAGAAGGCGGGGACAAGAAGTGGGCGACCGCGGTGTGCACTTGGATGCAGATTCGGGTGACGTTTGGGTGGACGGCGTGCGCATCCCTGTTCTCACCGATTTGGAATTCCGTCTGCTGCAGCAGCTTTATGAGCGTCGCGACAAGATCACCGATAAGTACCGCATCGTTACCAGCGTCTGGGGGGAGGAATATCTCGGGGAGGTCGATGATGCGCGCGTCGAGAAACTCGTCAGCCGCTTACGCAGCAAGATCGAGCCCGATCCAACCAATCCCATCTACTTGATCACTCAGAGGGGGCGAGGCTACAAGCTGCTTTCGAAACCCCGTGAGGCATCGTAACATCTGCCCGGACGCCCAATCATCGGTTATTACTTTCCCTGAGCCACCGATCTTCCGTATTCAAGCAATTGTTTTACCATGGCGGTGTTGCGCGCTTCGACGTACACGCGCAGCACAGGTTCGGTTCCCGAAGGACGGATCAGTAGCCAAGATTCGTCCGCCATCACGTATTTCACACCATCCAGATCCTCAACCCGCTCCACAGCTACATCGCCGATGGATTTCGGCGCTGCATCAAGAAGCGTCTTCACCATACGCGGTTTGGAGATCGGGCGCGCAAGTCTCAGGTCATCGCGTGTGTAGTGTGAGGGGCCGAATTCCTCCAGCAGTTCATCCACGAGCTGATGGAGGGATTTACCGGTGGCCGCTACCATCTCCACCAACAACAACCCGGTCAGAACGCCATCCCCTTCGGGGATGTGCCCCCGGATCGAGATCCCCCCCGACTCCTCCCCTCCGATGAGCACGTTGTCGTTGAGCATGTGATCGGCGATGTGATTGAATCCCACCGGGGTCTCGACGAGTTCGAGACCGTATTTCCCCGCCAAGCGGTTCAGCATGTGCGTGGTCGAAACGGTCTTGATGATCTTGCCGTTCCAACCGCGCTTTTCCACCAAGTACTTAGCACCCAGAGCCAGAACCCGATGTGGATCGACGAACTGCCCCCGTCCATCCATGGCGCCCAGGCGGTCACCGTCGCCATCGGTGGCGATACCGAGCTGCCCGCGGCCTGACATGATCGCTCCCGCAAGCGGTCCCAGATAGTGTGCGATCGGCTCGGGGTGAATGCCGCCAAAGCCTGGATTCATCTCGCCGCGTAGCTCAAGGACCTCACAACCGGTTCCCTGCAGGATGCCCTTGATCAAACCGCGGCCGGAACCGTACATCGAATCCACAACCAGCATCTGTGGGTTCTCGGCGATGGCATCGAAATCGATCAATTGATGCAGGTGTTCGTAGTAATCGATGGTGGGGTTGAAGCGCTCGATCAAGCCCATCTCGCACGCGCGATCCCAGTCCATCACGTTCGGCCCCCTTGCCCGGGCCTCGTTGTCGTTGTAATAAACCTCCACGCGCCGGCATTGCTCGGGCATGGCAGAGCCTCCGTAGGCGGCCTTGAGCTTGATGCCGTTGTAGCGCGGGGCGTTATGCGAGGCGGTGATCATCACGCCGGCGATGGCGCGCAATTGGCGCACGGCGAACGATACCACAGGTGTGGCCACATCCGCCGCTGTGAGGTGCACCTTGTAGCCGTTGGCGGCCAACACGCGCGCCACCTCGACCGCATAGCGGTCCGATAGGAAGCGCGTGTCGAAGCCGACGACCATGCATTTAGGGTCGGCGGCGATATCGTTATGCCCGTTGAGCCAGGCGTCGGAAGCCACGGCATCGGCAATGGCCTGTGTCACCAGGCGTACATTGTGGAACGTGAACGTGTCTGAGATCACACCGCGCCAGCCGTCGGTGCCGAAGTGAATGGTCATGAACATCCTCGATGGGTAAGGTGAGGGGCCGGATTGTAGCAGGCCCTGCCAAACCGGTCAACCATGATCGTATTTTCGAAGGTTTCGGTCCCTTCTGCCGGGGAGATAAGCCCGTGGTCTCCCGAATATTGGCTGTCAATACGCCAATCCCACCACCAGATCGTTGAGATTGGTACCCGTTGGGCCGGTATGGATCAAGGCCTGGCAGGCATGCAGCGCTGGATAGGCGTCGTTCTGAAGCAAGGATGCCTGAGGATCGATGGCATGCATCCGCATGCATCCCAATGTCTCGCCGCTCACAACAGCTCCGGCGGCGTCCGTGGGTCCATCCATGCCGTCCGTTGCCAAAGCCATCAGGGCTACATGGCGAACGCCATCAAGGACCATGGCCGCGGCGAGGGCGGTTTCTTGATTGCGTCCGCCGCTCCCGGAACCTTGCACCGACACCGTGGTCTCGCCGCCCATCAGCAGGGCGCTGGGGCGCGGAGCTTGGATCAACCGAGCCGCCAGTTCCCGACCCACGCGGCTCGCTTCCCCGCGCATGCGTCGCGAAAGGATGCGCGTTGGGAAGCCCAGCGCCTCACAACGAGCACGAGCCGCTTCCACGATCATGCGGTTGTTCCCCACGATCACGTGGATCGGCCGGGGGGTTCGGTGCGGCGCGCGGGGGGATTGATTCAGGGTGTTGCGAATGGAAGTAGGCGCAATTTTCCACAGTTCGTAGCGTTCAAGAACGTCTTGCGCCGCCCCGGGCGGGTCTCGCCGCAGAACGGTGGGACCGGAGGCGATCATGGACAAACGATCGCCGACCACGTCCGAAAGGATCAGCGACACGCAGCGAGCCGGCGAAGCCAGGCGCGCAAGCCCTCCGGCCTTGAGGCTCGAAAGAGCCCGGCGCACGGTGTTGAAATCCTCGATCGGCGCTCCAGACCGCAGCAGCAGATCGAAGAGGTGCTGCAGGTCGTCGAGTGTGATCCCGGGCAGAGGGCGCTCGAGCATCGCTGAACCGCCCCCGGAGATAAGCACGAGCACAAGATCGTCGTTGCGTGTGGAGCGCAGCAGGGCCGCCGCCGCAGCCCCCGCCGCGAGGCTGCCCTCATCGGGCAGGGGATGGCCTGCGGCAAAGGAGCGCACGCTTGATGGGAGATTCTCATCGTAGCGGAGGGGCACGGCGGCAACACCCGCCGACAGCTTGGAACCAATCTGCGCGGCGGCGGCCGTAGTCATGGCGGGAGATGCCTTGCCGAGGGCGATCAGGAAAATGCGCGCCTCGGGATTCAGGGGAAGCGCACGCGTCCCGGCATGCAGCATGCCGGGAGTGAGCCGAAGATGGGTCGTGACCGCGCGGTGGGGGTCGGCCGCTCGCAGTGCAGCGGTCTGGATGAAAGAGAAATGCTGGCGGTGAAGGCCGAACTCAGGGCGCTTCATGCGGGCAGGATCAGGACCACACCCAGCAGAGATCTGGGCGTGAGAGCGCGCGTCGCGCGGCAACGGAACCTGGGCTCGGAGGAGCGTGGTGCGCGAGCCGGGAAGGCATGCAGGGTTTCCGTGATGCGCAGGATGGGCAACGGCATGTGTCTCATGATCCAGAGAAATGGCGAAACAAAGCTATTGAAGCGCCTGGATGACGGTGGCGGCAGCTTCTTCGGGTGTGGTGGTGCCCAGCAGGATTTGGTTGATGGCGTCCTGAAGCAGAGGTCCGAAGACGTCGAGGATTTCATCGGTGGGGCGGGTTTGGGCCTTGAGCACCAGTCGGCTGGCGATGGAGGCCTTGGAGCTGTCGGGCCATGCTGCCAGGGCAGCACCGGTGGGGGGCAGCAGGTTGAGGGCGTCGGTCCAAGGACCGAGAAAGGTCGGATCGCTGAGCCATTCCAGCAATTCGACGGCCAGGGTATGACGGGTTGAATCGTGAGGCACGACGGCCCAGGACCAGGTTTCAACGAAGATGGATCCCCCATCCGTTTGAGCCGGCAGGGGCACAGCGGATACGAAGCGTGGATCATGCTGGTCGAAGAAGGTGCGCAAGGGTGCCAGAGCGGCAACGGCCTGCCCGTTGACGAACAAATTCCAGGTTTCGTCGGCGGTGGTGTATTGGGTTGCGATGAGGGGAAGCACGCCGGCCTCATGAAGGGCATCATAATAGGCGAGCACCTCGATGAGCGTTTCAGCTTCCAGGGCGGCGCTGCCGCGGGTACCCATGAGAGTACCGCCCTGTGTGAGGTATTGATTGAGGGTGAAAGCGGCTTGTGGATCGCCGGCTGGGAAGTAGAAATAGGCCGTGCCTTCGAGCAGGTCAGACCAGGCAAAGGGGGCAGCAGAGAAGGCATTGATGTTGTAGGCTACCAATTCTCCATCCGCGCCGAAGGGCAGTCCGAAATACGCATCCCGAATCCAGGATGCGTCGATGCTGAAGTCATACCATTCCGGGGAAGCAGGCGGATTGAGCAGATCGTCGAGCGGCAGGATCAAATCGGCTTGCACGGCGATTTCGAGCATTTGGGGACTGAGAGAGACGATGTCGGGAAGTGTCGACGGAGCCGCGATGGAAGCGGCTTGCAGGGTCTCGAGCAATCCGCCGGGATCTTGCTCCTGTTTGATGCGGACCGTGATCGTCAAATCGGGGTGGCTCTGTTCGAACGCTTGGAGACGCTCGAGCAGCACGGCACCGGCAGCGGTGTCCTGGTTGGGGGCGAATTGTGGCACCACCCACAACACCAGATTCTCCGGTGATGATGCGGGTTCGGTCGAAACCGGAGAAGCCATCGGTGGGAGGGAGGGTGTTATTTCAGAGCTTGGTGCGGGAGTTTCGCCTACGACGGTTCCGCTGCAGCCCACAAGGAACAGAACGGCGAGCAGAGCCGGAAGGGCTTTGTGTTTGTGCATATCCGTGTGATTATAGCACCAATGTGGAGGTTCTTCGGAGGTAGTGATTTGGGTTTATTTGTATTGAAGATTGCAGGTATTAACCTGTTTTCCGCTTGGCCGGATGATCGTTCCATTCGTCGTCGGAGTAATCCAATTCCTCGATCTCGCCTGTGGCGACGAAAAGCGTCCTTTCGCAGATGTTGGTCACTCGATCAGCCATGCGCTCGATGTTGTGGGCAGCCCACTGGAGATGGTTGGCCTGGTCGATGAAGGAAGGCTCTGCGATCATCTTGTCCACAAGCGCATAATAGATCTCGTTGAAGAGCTGATCCACAACATCGTCATCACGGGGAATGGCAGCTGCAGCTTTGGCGTCTCGCTTGACGAAAGCTTGTAACGACTGCTCCAGCATACCCACCGCAAGCTCGGTCATGCGCGGCAGCAGATGCATGGGCTCTTGCAGCGGCTGCCCCTTGATCATCAGACAGATGCGGGCGATGCCCTTGGCGTAGTCTCCCATACGCTCGAGTTCCGATGCCACCTCGATGATGGAGGAGAGAATCCGGAGATCACTGGCAAGTGGTTGTTGTGTGGCGATGGTGGTCAGGGCTTCCTTTTCGATGGCGAAGCGCCGTCGATTCAAGTCGATGTCATGATTGTAGATGCGGTGCGCATCGTCGATCGCCCCTGTACGTAGCGCTTCGACAGCGTCCAAGGTGGCCTGCCGGACCATGCTTCCCAAGGAAAGGAGCTTGTCTTCCAACCCCTCGATCGTTCGATCAAGATTTCGCCTTGTCATTCTGATGCCCCTTCTCCGACTGTCCATCGGCGCGGCACTGTTCGGGTCGATCCAAAGTCTCAATCCCCTGATTCGCGTATGGTCTGATTAAACCACATTCGATTCATGTACCCAAGCCGCGCTTTGGCTTCTAAAGTTAGAATGCATGACCGGATCGCGCCTTGGAAGCACTCCAAGCGGTTGGATGGCTCGGCGCCCATTTGGCCGCACCCTCCGGAGAAAACGGGGCCGAAGGATGTTGATTTCGAAGGTAGGGTGTATGTTAGAATCGTGCTGCAATGACCGCCACCGAACACCTGCAATACCTCATCGAAGGACTGCCCACCAAACCGGGCTGCTACCTGATGAAGAACGCCGAGGGGCAGGTGATCTATGTGGGCAAGGCGGTGCAATTGCGCAACCGCATCCGCTCTTACTTCCACTCCTCGGCGACACACAGCCCCAAGATCACCGAGATGGTGGCTCAAATCGCCGACATCGAATGGATCGTGGTCGGCTCGGAACTCGAGGCCTTGATCCTCGAGATGACCCTCATCAAACGCCACCGCCCCAAGTACAACGTTCACCTGAAAGATGATAAACGCTACCCCTACATCAAGATCGATTGGGATTCCGATTTCCCTAAGGTCTTGGTCACAAGGCGCTTGAGCAAGGATAAAGCCCGCTATTACGGGCCGTACACAAGTGTCTGGGCCGTGCATCAGACGCTGGACGTACTGCGTAAGGTGTTTCCCTACCTGACCTGCGATCGGGTCATTACAGGGGAGGATCAACGCGCCTGCCTCTACTACCACATCAAGCTCTGCCTGGCTCCATGCATCGGGGCTGTGGATCGTGAGACCTACCGGGCAATGATCAAAGATCTGTGCCGCTTTCTGGAGGGGCGTTCGGAGCCCGTGGTCGAACGCATGCGCATAGAGATGGAGCGCGCCTCACAGGCGCTGGATTACGAACGTGCGGCAGCCATCCGGGATCAGTTGCATGCCATCGAACGGGTGGTGGAAGGTCAGAAGGTCGTCCTGCGCGATAAGATCGACTCGGACGTGATCGCCTTCGCCAGAGACGAGGGAGACGCCTGTGTACAGGTCTTTTTCGTTCGCAGCGGCAAGCTGATCGGACGGGAATACTTTGTGCTCGATGGTACGCGCCAGGCTGAAGATCGCGAGGTCGTGACGGCTTTCGTGAAGCAGTTCTACGCCGAGGCCACCTATGTTCCCAACAGCGTGCTCCTGCCGGAAGAGGTCGAGGAAAGCGAGATCATCGAATCATGGTTGGCCCAGCGACGGGGAGGAAAGCAGAAGGTGCGCCTGGTGGTGCCTCGGCGCGGACCGAAGCGCGAGCTGGTACAGCTGGCGGCCGAGAACGCAGCCGAGACGCTGGCGATGCTTCGGGCTCGTTGGGAGGCCGACCGCAGCAAGCATGTAGAGGCCCTGAACGAGTTGCGAGAGGCGCTCGATCTGCCGGAACCACCCAACCGCATCGAATGCTACGACGTTTCCAATCTGCAGGGAACCGCTGCGGCAGGGTCGATGGTAGTCTTCGAACAGGGAGCCCCCAGCAAGAAGCTTTATCGGAAATTCACGATCAACAGCGTGGAAGGACAGGACGATTTCGCAAGCATGGAGGAGATCCTACAGCGTCGGTTCCGGCGGTGGCGGGTGGCGCGCGAGAAGGCTGCAGAGCCGGGGGGCAAACTGGATCCAGCCTTCGGGCGCCTGCCCAACCTGCTGGTCGTGGACGGCGGGAAGGGGCAGGTGGGCAGGGCGATGAATGTTTTGCAGGAACATGAACTGGACGAAAATGTACCCATAGTAGGTCTAGCCAAAAGCCACGAGGAGTTGTATCTTCCTGGGAGGCGAGACCCGGTGGTGCTGCCCAGGCGTTCGCAGGGTCTGTATTTGATGCAGCGTGTGCGTGACGAAGCGCATCGCTTTGCGCTCAGCCATCACCGAAAGCGCCGAAAGAAGTTGGGTTTGGCCTCTCGATTAGATGCAATCCAGGGGATCGGTCCCAAGCGCCGTAAGACCTTGATCAAGGCCTTTGGCGGCGTGAAAGGCATTCAAGAGGCGGATGTAGAGACAATCGCAGCGCTGCCGGGGATCAGCCGTGAATTGGCCCAGCGCGTGAAGGCCGAGTTGTAAGGGATGAGCATGAGGCTTGCTTGGATTATCGACGACGACGATGAGATGCTGCATGCCATCGAATTGATGCTGCAGATTCTCGGGTTCAAGGTAGAGACCTTCCGTGAGGCGCGCCATGCCGTGAACCAATTGCAGGAGGGCAAGCGTCCGAACGTGATCGTGCTGGATGTCATGATGCCTGATGTCAGCGGGATGGACATGCTGGAGTTCCTGCGCTTGCACGAAGACTTGTATTCGATCCCTGTGGTCATGCTCTCCACGGAATCCGCAGACGTTCAGGTGGACGAGGCTCTGCAGAAGGGAGCCGATGGCTACGTCTTCAAGCCGGTTTCCATCGAGGAACTCGAACGCGAGATCAAGAAGGCCATGCAGCCTCGTAAGCAGAAGGACCGGAAGAAGTCTCGAAGATTCAAAAGGTGATCGAAGAAGCCCCCGCGCATATCTTGTATCAGTTCCCCACGTTCAACCCCTGCTAAGTTGACCCGACCAGGATGATTGGCGAAGAGCCCCCAGGAGTCTTCCTGCAGGGCGCAGCCACGTCCCTCGCCGCCCCGGAAACGATAGCTTGGAGTGGGTTCTCGAAGGCGGGGTTCCGGCGATGTTTGCCTTTGAAACCAGTCCTTGGGGATTCCATCTTCAACAACTCTCCAGATCAGGAACCAATCGCCTCTCGATGTCGTCCTATATACGGTGCCGATCGATGGATGGAGCGACGGCTTGCGGCGGAATGAACACCGCATCCGATAATCCCAAAGGTTATTTATCCCCTTCAAAACACGCTCCACGATGGAGATCGGACCAATAAATCAACGAGGCAGCCAGCACGATGACGCGATCCTATCCCGGGTTGTCTCGTAAAGAAGTGGAGGCTCAAATGAACGCACTTTTCCCCAGAACCTATCTTCCTTTTGTGCGAATAGGCCTGATTCTGGTTGGTGGGATCATGGTGCTGGGAACCGGCGTCGTTATTGGATCCTTGATCGGGGGCGGGAATGATGATTTCGAACCGGTGGACTACGTTGCTACGCTGATGGCCATGACCCCTCAGGTAACACCCATCGCGCCAACCGCCACGGCAACGGAAGTGGCTCCTACGAGCACGCTCGAACCAACAGCAACCTACACGCCAACGGCAACCGCCACGGCGACATTCACCCCAACCGCAACGGCGACACCGCTACCGAATGACTGGGGGGAATTCGTTGAAGACATAACCATTCCCGACGGAACAGTCCTCAACGCTGGAGAAACCTTCACCAAGATCTGGCGGCTGAAAAACACAGGCTCACGAACCTGGACGGTGGACTACGACATGGTCTTCCTCTCTGGTGATCGTATGGACAGTGCCGCAGCAGTGGCCCTGCCCCACACCGTGATGCCCGGCGAGATGGTGGACGTGGCCATCAGGCTTGTGGCGCCCGAAGATCCCGGCGACTATCGCGGCTACTGGATTCTTCGAAACGCCTACGGTGGCATCTTCGGCTTGGGAACGGAAGCCAACAAGCCGTTTTGGGTGGACATCGAAGTTGAAGATGCCGACGACATCGTCTATGACTTCGCTGTAAACTACTGCGACGCCGAATGGACGAGCGACGCCGGTGTGCTGCCTTGCCCCGGTGCCGCAGGCGACGTTGAGGGCATCGTAGCGCAGCATGCCGCTCCTCTTATGGAGGGTGGTATTGAGGCGCCGGGACCTTCGCTGGCCGTTGCTCCGGAACAGGTATCTCAAGGTTGGATCACAGGATCCTTCCCCGCCTTCACCGTGTCCCGTGGGGATCACTTCCGAGCATCCGTTGCATGCATGTACAACTCACCGAAATGCTACATGCAGTTCCGATTGGAATACCAGATCGGCAGCGGGCCGGTCCGAAGCCTGGCCTCTCGGTTGGAAGCATCGGAAGGCATGTCCAGCAGGATCGACATCGATCTCTCCAGCCTGAACGGCAAGGAAGTGACCTTCTTGTTCAGCGTATCCGCAGGCGAGGATTTTCTGGGGGATAACGGCCTCTGGATACGACCTCGAATCGTGCAATAAGGTGGGATTGACCGATCCCATACGATCTTCTTAGGAATCAAGCGCCTGGCATCTCGTGCCAGGCGCTTGCTCATCGGAACATCCTCCGGTATTCTGTCCTTCTCAAAGAGAACGGATCACCCATGAAGGTTTGGGTCGGGCACAGATGCGAGTCGTTCCCGACGGCAAGACTTCGGCATCCACCATCAGGAACATGCATGAGGCATCCATAGCATGCAGAATGAGCACGAGGAATGCTACATCTCTGTCGATGTAGAAACTGCCGGGCCGGATCCTCATAACTATGCCTTGCTCTCGATCGGCGCCTGCCTGGTAGCCGATCCTGAGAAGGGCTTCTATGTGGAACTTCGACCAACGACGATGAACGCCACCCAAGAAGCGTTGGCGATCAGCGGGTTTTCCCTGGAAACGCTTGCAGAAACCGGATTGTCCCCGAACGAGGCCATGCGGCGCTTTGAGAATTGGCTGCAGGAAACTGCCTGCCCTGGAAGACAGCCGGTCTTTGTGGCTTTCAATGCGGTTTTCGACTGGATGTTCGTCAACACGTATTTCCATCGCTATCTGAGCCGCAATCCCTTCGGCCATGCGGGCTTGGACATGAAGGCCTTCTTCATGGGGCTCACGGGAGATCACTGGAGCGAGACCGCCATGCACCTCGTGGCTGATCGTTTCGGATGCGAGATTGAGCTCGTGCACAACGCCTTACGGGATGCCCAGGATCAAGCCCGCCTGTTCCAGGCGATGCTGCGAAGCGCGGCGGCATTTCGGGCACCGCAGACAGGGTAAACCAACAACAAGGAGGAGACTTGATGGGCAACAAAGGGGACCCGACACCGCCGGAGGACCTTCAGCGCATCATTGAATCTGCCAAGCGCCTTGGCGTGGAACTGGATGAGGCCGAGGCGCTGCAGTGGATGACGGCCATCAGCGCTGGGCAAAGCGGTGGGGATGTCGTTGTAGACAAACGCAGCGGTGTCTTCGGCCACAAAGTGAGCATGCTCGATTTCAGCGATGAGGACTTGGCCTACTTCCGCCAGTTGGGGCAATTGGTGGAATTTGATGATGAACCGGGTGTGGTGGAGACCGCTCTCTCGCTATCCGGATCGGCAGCGCAATCCAAGATCCAATCGCACCCGGGTGATGCGGATTACTTCGAACGCGTCAACATCATCGCCAAAACCCACGAGGAGGCCTGCGCCACCCTGGCCAGGATCATGCGCCAGAAGGCGTTGGACACCGAGCGGGGTGAGCATTACCAGTTGATCGAAGTCAAGTTCGGTTCCTACCCGCAGGACATGCTGCATGGTGAGGATTTCGTCAAAGCAGGAGCACCGATTTCCTGGAGGCCTGAGGAGGTTCGGGCAGGAAAAATCGACGGCTTCTCATCCGAGGGAGATCGAGTGGCGGTCGAGTGGGATCAGGTGGCTCTCGACCCCGGCTGGTGCAAATTGGATTGGGTGGTCGCCGATCCGGTGCGCAGGAAGCTCTCCAATGCCAGCAACATGCTCGACGTGACCTGGCAGGCGCCCGATGACAGCATCGTTCCCCTGGACGGCTACCTGGATCCATATTTCCAGGAGGTCTATCTGGAGGCTGAGTCGATCCCCCTGTTTTCGAAATTAGTGAAGCATGTCTCTTCGGATGCCCTGGACGAATACGTCCGGCAGCTTGAGAAAGAGGTCAATAAATACCTCACCAAGGACATCAACTACGGCAAGGCGGCCAAGCGTATGTACAACATCTTTCGCCTTACCGGTCGTTATGGGGAGGCGGCTTTCGTGCGCGAGCTCTTCGACGAGCCAGCCACCATGCTCTATCAGGTGTGGTCGCTCGTACGCACGCTCGATGATTGCGTGCGGGATGAAACCGTCATCGATCAAGCGATGTTGTCTTCGCAGGCCGACGAACTCATCATGGCTGTTGTTGAGGTTCTGGAGGGCGTTCAGGAAACTGAGATCGTACGTCTTTTATTGCGTGTCAAGAGCTTGCTGGATCTCCAAGAAACGGGGGAGGAATGGACTCGGCAGGTGGACTCCGCTCGAGCCGAGTTGATCAACGTGGTCAATAATTTCTTCTACGACCGCCTGACAGCGGTACCGGAGATCAAAGCCTACATGGATGGTTTCAACCGCTGAAGGTTTTCGGCCTTAAGATCCTGAACTTCAGCAAGAGCGAATTGCCTGTCCTTGATCGCAGCTTGCTGGATGCAGCGGCCGGGGGCATAATCAGCACAGCAGTGCACGGGGGGAACATCTGTCCTTTCAGGGTTTCTGGGTGAATCGCGGCGATGATGATGGCTTCCCCTGTTTCGAAACGCTCTTGATGGGTTGGAGATAAAGGAGGAGATAGGATGAAGTCGCAGCGCATCGTATTCCGGGATTACATCATCGGCTTGACGGTGGTTGTGGTTCTGTTGGCGGGGTTGGCATGTTCGTTCGATTCGGATGCACTATTCGGAAGCCCGGACTCCGATTCAACTGCCGGGGATGTGGCAACGCCGACTGAGGATAGCGGTGCACAGCCTTCGGCTATGGCAACGCCCTCCCCCACGATTGCCCCCAACGCCACAGCAACCTCCGAGTCGACAGGTGGGGAGGGTGTATACGTGAGGGCACCCTACGATCCGGCCGCCAACTGGGGGCCTCCTGATGTCTATGACGCCTTTGACGGTCAGGATCCGCAATTCTATGATCGGACGCATGCCAACTCGGCTTGCTGGTACGGGACCGACGAACGCTATCACATCACCTACACGTTTGCCGGAAAGTGGGTCTGGTATTGGGGGGACCCCTATGGCCAGAATTTCTACGCCGATGTATTGGTCATCAACTCCGATCACTGCGTCGACGATGACAGCGGGGGCATGATCTTTCGCGGTCGACTGGACATCGACGCGGGCTACCTGTTCGGCGTGACTTGCGGGGGTGGTTATTTCATTGGCGGGAGCGCCATGCCGGGTTCAACGGGTCCAATCTGCTGGGTCGGAAACGGCGATACGATCGATTGCGATCCTGGAGCTGCGTCCACCAGAGTGGTTCCCAATGAGTTCATCAACACCGGTCCTGGAGCGGCCAATCGGCTGGGTGTGCTTGCGGAGTTCAATCAGTTCACCTTCTTCATCAATGGCCATCAAGTAGAGAGTATATCACGGCCATCCTCCATGCTCCATGAAGGCTTCTTCGCCCTCTATCTGGGGACAGGCCAGCCGTCAATATCCGAGGTGAGCTTCGACGATTTCAGTATGTGGGAGAATCCGTAGATTCGAACACAGAACGCTCGTGTAAGGAACAATCCAGGAGATCGAACAGGTTTTACCCTTTGCGGCTTCAAGCAACCACGCGTTGAATTCATCGGACCTGACGGGTTTATCGAACTGTCAGGTTCGATTCTTCATACCGGCTTGCGTTGTCCATGGAGAAGGAGATTGGCCCCATCCACGGGGCGGCTGATCCAGACATCGGCCTTCCCACCTGTGCGCTGTGCGTAGGCTGATGAGAGCCTCTCGATGAACGTTTCTGCGGTTTGAGCCTCGACCAGGTTGACCGTGCAGCCGCCGAAGCCAGCGCCTGTGAGCCTCGCACCCAGGCAGCCAGGCAGCTCTCTGGCGATCTCAACGAGAGTATCCAGCTCGGGAGAGCTGACCTGATAGAGATCGCGCAGGCTGGCGTGTCCCTCGAGCATCAGCGCGCCGAAACCCTTCGCATCTTCAGCCTTGAGCAAGTCCGCGGCGCGCAATACGCGCACACACTCCCCGACCACGTGCTCGGCAATCGGGCGCAGGCTGGGCGGAAGCGCCTGCTCGTGTTCCCTGAAATCATCCAGGGATACATCCCGCAGGGCGTGCACGCCGGGCAGGCGTTTCGCGAGCAGGCGCAGGGCCTGCTCGCAGGCCTCTCGGCGCTGGTTGTACGCCGAGCCGCCCAGCCTGCGCCGCACTCCGCTGTCGGCAACGACGAGCGAGACATGCGCTGGAAGGGGAACGGGCTCCCAATCCAGCGTGCGCGTGTCGAAGAAGAGCGCATGATCCCGAACACCATGCAGGATGGAGAAGGGATCCATCAACCCGCACTGCACGCCGACGTATTCATTCTCGGCGCGCTGGCAGATCTGGGCCAGTTCCATGGGCGTCTGCTGCCAGGGTGAGAGCGCCTGCCAGGCGACGGCGAAGATGACCTCGATCGCTGCCGAGGAGGAAAGTCCTGACCCGATGGGGATCTGTGAAGTGAGAACGGCCTGCAGGCCGGAGATGGGCAAATGGTTTTGTCTGAGGACCCAAGCAACACCGGCAGGATAGAGAGCCCAACCGGGCAGAGGATTGCCATCACAATCGAGTTTGTCATCCAATGCGTTGAGATCGAAGCGAACATTGGCCTCGAGATCCGCAGCGTACAGCATAATTTCGGAGGTGGTGGACGCGGAGAAGGCAAGCCGGGCGCAGCGATCGATGGCTGCTGGAAGGACCCAGCCGTCGTTGTAATCAACATGCTCGCCGAGTAGATTGATTCGACCCGGGGCACGGGCAATCCATTCAGGTGGGTGCCCATAATGCTGCTCGAAGGAGGATCGGATTCGGGCGTGGTTTTTCACGGTGTGGTTTCTCCCTCGGAGGGGAGCGGATCGATGAGCAGCCCGAAGCGCGAAGCCGCGGCAAGCAGGGGACGCATGTCCCCCGGGCGCAGTCGAGCTACCTTAGGACCCAAGCGTTCGATCAAATAGCGCGCCGTTGCTCGATGCGAGAGCAATCGATCCAGCAATTCAGCTTCAGCCACACGCAGCACGATGCTGCGTTCAAGGAAAGCTTCGCGGCCGTGACGCCCCCAACGTTGCAGCGCCGTCAGCAAGCGCGGCGGAAGGGATTTCCCGGAGGCTTCTTCCAGCAACGTGCGGATGTGCTGCAGTGAAAGACCTTGATCCTGTGCCAGCTGCAGTGAGGAAGGAGAAAGCAGGAACGCGTAGCTGTCCTCTTCAGGGGGAAGCCACGCGCAGAAACGAGAGATCTGGTAGCGAGTGGTGAAAGGGGATCGGCGGGGCACGTCGATGCTTCCATCGGGCAGGACTTGTATTGGGAGGTTTTCGAATTCCATTTCCGGCACATGATCGGAATTGAAGAGCATGGCAGCCAGGGAGGTGAGGCGGAAGGCACTGGGAGACAGCTCCTCATCTGCCGCGCCGAGATCGAGAACACCAAGCCAATGGAGGGGGCCCTTGATCAGGAAACGCAGCAGCGCACCTTCGATGTCATTCCAATGCGCGAAACCCTGGAGGAAGGTCCCGGTGGTGACGTCGCGCAGATACCACGAATCGAAATCACCGCCAGGCCTTTGGAAATCGGGTCTGCGGTCATGGACGAAGGACACGAAAGTATCGATCTCGTACCAGGTTCCGCTTCGCAATTCCGCCATGATCTCGATCACGTTTTGGCGCGTGGCGAGGGGGTCATTGGGCCAGTGCTTGCCGGCGTGGGTCAACAATGCAGTGTGAGCGAGGTCGTTCCACGAAACACTTCCAGCCCAGGCGCGAACAAGACGGTTGAGCGACTGTTCGATCGGAAGTTCAAGGAAGGAGCGAGTGGTCGAGGGCACCGGCTGCAGGGGGTCGCTTTCCAGCACACCGATCTCGAGGAGCAAAGTCATGAGCAGTTCGAGGCTGGCGGGTTGGCGCAGAAAGGGGGCGAGCGCATGCTTGCGCTCTTTCGGTAGATCATGGCTTGTGCTTGGTCTTCGACGCAATGCGGCAAGCAATGTGGTGGTAT
>DUET01000098.1 GCA_011192015.1 Anaerolineae bacterium | reverse complement strand
TGTACCCCGGCCCACGCGTCCTCGCAATTGATAGAGCTGGGCCAATCCAAACCCATCCGCCCTATCGACGATCAACGTGTTGGCGTTGGGAATGTCGAGCCCTGATTCGATGATTGAGGTACTCAGAAGTACGTCGATCTCGCCGTGCGTGAATCGATCCATCACGGCTTCCAGTTCACGCTCGTGCATCTGCCCGTGAGCGATCTCGATGCACGCTTCGGGTACGAGTGTTTCGAGCCGACGCTTCATGGCGCCGATCGTCATGACCCTGTTGTGTACGAAGAACACCTGCCCGCCGCGATGGATCTCGCGCAGGACCGCCTGCCGGATCAGGCGAGGATTGTAGAGCCCGACCTGCGTTCTCACGGGCAGGCGCTCTTCCGGAGGTGTGTTGATCGTCGAGATGTCTCGGATGCCGGTCAGCGACATGTAGAGTGTCCGCGGGATCGGTGTTGCCGTCATGGTCAGAACATCGACTTCCGTACGCATCTGTTTGAGATGTTCTTTGTGCGTAACGCCGAAGCGTTGTTCCTCGTCGATGATCAGCAATCCCAAATCCCGGAAGCGCACGTCCTGCTGCAGAAGCCGGTGAGTTCCGATGACGATGTCGATCTCTCCGTTGACCAGGCGTTCCAAGATCGACGTGGCCTCGGTTCGGCTGCGGAACCGCGACAGCATCTCGATTTCCGCGGGGAAGGGAGCCAGTCGTTGCAGGAAGGTGTTGTAGTGTTGTTGGGCCAGCACGGTTGTGGGGACGAGCATCCCCACTTGCTTACCGTCCATGATGGCTTTGAAGGCCGCGCGCAGGGCGACCTCGGTTTTCCCGTAACCTACGTCGCCGCAGATCAGGCGATCCATGGGTCGCGGACGTTCCATGTCTATCTTGACTGCCGCAATCGCTTCAAGCTGGTCGTCCGTTTCCATGTATGGGAAGGAAGCCTCCAATTCTTTCTGCCAATCGCTGTCAGGAGAGAAGGCGAATCCGGAGACGGCCAATCGTTTGGCGTAGAGCTCAAGCAGATCACGGGCGACATCTTCGATAGCTTTCCTGGCTTGCCGTTTCGTGTTCTCCCAGGTTTGGGTTCCCAGACGTGAGATCTTGGGAAGAGATGAATCTGCGCCCACATAGCTGGACAATCTGTCTGCCTGATGGATGGGTACGTAGAGCTGATCTCCATCGGCGTATTCAACGAGCAGGTACTCACGCTTCATGCCATCCAGGGTGCGTTCCACCAAACCCATGAATCGACCGATGCCGAAATCCAAATGGACCACCAAACCGTTTGGCCTGAGATCGGCATAACTTGCCTCGGGCGACCTGGCCCGAACCTTTGGGCGCCGGTGGGGACGCGGGCGAGCCCAGCCGAAGATCTCCGCATCGGTGAGCAAGTGTGTTCTCGTGTCTTTGTCCTGGGTCAGGATCCAACCTTCGCTCAATGCACCGTGAATGAAATAGATTTCTCCGGGATGGAGATCATCGGGAAGGGATTGAATGACCGTGCTCTCGCTGCCCTCCTGGCTCCACAGGGCGCTCAGCCGGGGGGCTTGACGGCTGACGATCACGGTCGTGTTGTGCGCCTGCTGTTGATGGGAGAGATGATCAAACAGAGCTCGAAGCTGACCACCGAAACGAGGCCCAGGTCCGAATCGATCACCGATCAGCTGATTGATTTCAGGATCGAGTTCAGAGGCCAGGCCCAGATTGAGTGCATTCCGCTCGGCCAATACCTCCTGCAAATCGGCAAGCGTGAGATAGGGGATCGGAAAATCTGCGGGGAGTTGATTGGCCTGGATCTGTTCGTTACGCAGGGCGATTGCCTGCTCCTCCTGATCCGAGATGGCATGCTCAAGTGCAGCCGCGTCATCGATCAGAATCATTGTCTCGGGAGGGAGGTAATCCAACAAGCCAGTCGGCGTGGGGCTCATGCAGGGCAATGCGAATTCAAGGAAGTGTTGATCGGGTGAGCCCTCAAGCTCTGGATCGGGCGGCATCCAGGCATTCCATTCGGTTTGATAGAGACGCGGCATGCCCTCCCGCGCGGGAGTGACTCGAGCACGTGTGGTGATCTCACCGGATCGCTGCGATGCGGCATCAAATCGACGCAGCGATTCAACCTCATCCCCGAAGAATTCAACGCGGGTGGGCTGGTCATCTGCGGGTGCCCAGAAATCCAGGATGCCTCCGCGTCGGCTGAATTGACCCTTGTCGGTAACGATCGTTGACGGGCTGTATCCGATCTCGACGAACAATTGCAACAACCGATCGAGACGGATCTCTTTTCCTGCTTCCAGCATGCTTGCACTATCGAGGAAATCCTGCAAGCCGAGCGTGCGCGTCATGACGGCTTTGGTCGACGCCAGGATCAGCATGGGGGATTCTGACGAGTGGTTGCCCTGGATATCTGGCCCTGAAGGATCGGTCAGGATCGCAAGAGTGGCTGCGCGCTGATGAATGGTGCGAGGCCACCAGGCTGCTTGCTCATAGAAGATCGGGTTAGGTTCAGGGAAGAGCAACAATCGCAACTGGGGATCCCATGCCAGCAACTCCTCAGAAAGGGTGAGCATGCGATCGTTTCGTGCAACAAGCAGTAATGAATTCCGCTTGAGATCGCGAACCAGGCTCACAGCAAGAGCAGCGCGTACGGCGCGGGGCAGGTCCAAGAAAGGGGGAACATCCTTCCCGGACAGCATCGCTCCTCTAAGCGGATCGTATTCCGGCAGCTCATGAAAGCGGCGGATAAGCGCAGATAGATTCATTCAGGTTTCATTCGTTCGATTGAAGTTCGTCATTGCATGTTCGATCCCGTTTTTCATGTAGGAGATCACGCAATCAACAGCTCGTTTGAGATCGATTTCGAATTCAAGGTATTCGCTCTCTGTGAAATTCTCGAGCACAAAGTCAGCAGGATCTTTTTTCCCCGAAGGTCGACCGATGCCGATGCGCAGGCGTGGGAATTCCTGAGATCCCAGTTCATCCTGGATGGATTGCAGGCCCTTATGGCCACCCGTGCCCCCGAAGGGGCGGAGGCGGATTTGCCCGAGGGGGAGATCGATGTCATCGCTGATCACGAGTACATTCGGCAATGGAATATCGTAATGGCGGATGAGTGGAGCCACGGAGGTTCCAGAGACGTTCATGAAAGTCTGTGGTTTGCAAAGGATCAGCTTCTTCGCTTCCAGCATGCCTTCGGCCAAGATGGATTGGAATTCGAGACGATTGAAGCTGCTGCCCGATAGAGATGCAAGCCGATCGACAACCATGAATCCCACGTTATGACGGTTGTGTAAATGCTCCCGCCCGGGGTTGCCCAATCCCACGATGAGGAAGAGTTCGGATGTCTGGCTGGGTTTCATGTTGTTCATGGTCTTTTGTGTCGACTTCTTCGCTCTCGGCGGCGAAGCTCTCTCATGCGCATCTCGATCCAACGCCTTCGCAGGGGATCACGAAGTGAAACGTATGCCCCCAGCAGCAGGAGTGTACAAAATGTCAAGACTGCGGTGGAAATAAGCGTCGAGTAGATGCGTCGTCGCATGACATCTCCCGTATCTTCAGGTTCTTGTGCAGCCGGTAAGGGTGTGGTGGTTTCATCAAGTGCAACAGGTGTGATGGTTGCGACCTGATGATTGCGGTTTTCTCCTGCACAACCCGCCAAACCCACGGGAACGAAACACGCGACCGCAATGAATACGGCTGAGTTGGCAAATGCCACGAGGCGCATGCTCAATCGGGAAGATCGTCTCTGCATCAGCGACCGTCCAGGATGATGAGGATTCGGCAATCTACGAGTATATCACGCATGACTTCCAGCGGTGCGAGTGGTTGACGTGAACTGCGAGAGCCGTTAGAATTCGTTGCGCGTCACGGCGGGGCGATCCCCGGGCGGGGATGCAGCCCCATTTTAATGCGGGATTGGAGCCAAGATGAACGATCATCCTCCCAACCAAGAGTCGAACGAAATCGATGCCGATGTCGTGACCATGAGCGGTGGGTCGATCGAGAACATCGAGGCGGAAACAGTGCGCATCGATCAGGGCGGAGCGCAACGCATCATCGCCTCCGAAGTGGGCATTTCGCGAGGGGGCGTTGGTGTCATCAACGCCGATAACGTGGATCTGCAGCTGGCGGGAGCCTTGACCGTGCGCAGTGACAAGACCACGATCAAAGACGGCGGAGCTGGTGTTGTGGTTTCGGACCAATTAACAGGCGCGAATGCCAGCATCGGCGTAGCCGTGGCAAACACCGCGGAGCTGAATGGCGGTTCCACAGTCGTGCTCCTGGCCCGTGAAGTGCATGGTGACGTGGAAACCATGCTCGACACCCGAGGCACGATGGTGGCGGGCTTGATTGCCGGCATCGCTGTCGGCCTGGTCCTTTTTGTCGGAAGCCTACTGGTCAGACGCCGCTAGGCAGCGAACGGAAAGGACCCAACCCAAAGAGCGAGGGTAACCCCAAGAGGGTGAGAGGCGCTCTGGAGGCAAATGAATGGAAAACATGAAGATCGAAGCATCTCCCCGCGAGGTGATCGGCAAACAGGTCAAGACCTTGCGCCAAAGTGGATTGATTCCTGCCGTGCTCTATGGCCAGGGTGTGGAATCAACCGCCATCCAAATGGATGGCAGGGAGTTGGAGAAACTACTCACACAGGCTGGTGGCTCGACCTTGATCGATCTTTCCATCGGGAAGGATAATCACAAGGTCCTCTTGCGGGCCGTGCAGCGCGATCCGATCACGCTGGATTTGATCCACGTCGATTTCCTGAAGGTGGCCATGGACGTCACCATCCGGGCCTACGTGCCCATCGAATTGGTGGGAGAGGCGCCTGCCGTGAAAGATCTGGGCGGCGTTTTGGTGACAGGCTTGAGCGAGATCGAGGTGGAGGCGCTGCCTTCTGACTTGGTGGACAGGATCTCTGTGGATCTGGAGGTCTTGCAGGGAATGGATGATTCCATCACGGTTGGGGATCTCTTCCCAGGCAAGAATGTAACGGTTCTAACGGATTCAGAGGAAGTCGTTGCCCACATGATGTATCAGGTCATCGAGGAAGAGGAAGAAGAAGTGGTCGAAGAGATCGATGAGGCTCTCGCTGCAGCCGAACCTGAAATCATCGGACGGGAAGAGGGAGAGGAACCCGGGGAAAGTACAGAGGAGTAGATTCTACGCAACCGTATAACCTTGCGGAGCGAGGATTATCCCTCGCTCCGCTTTTCATTTTCCAGAACTTCACGCAATACCTTGAGAAACTGAACGACGATCCTTCCTGTCGCTCCCCATATCACCTCACCTTGATAAGCCTTGAAGAAGTGAACCTCATACAAGGGACCGTGCTCGCTCGGCTTATATTTGCGCAGTTCGAGGTTGGCAGGATCCGCTAACCATTGCAGTGGGACACCAAAGGTGCTGGCAACCTCGTTGGGATTGCAGCGCAGCTCGTAGGGCCAGGGAATGACGCCCAGGATGGGGGTGATCAGGAAGTGGGTGATCGTTCGGGTGGGTTTGAGCCTTCCCAGGATGTCCACGTCCTGAGGGTGAATGCCGATTTCCTCATTCGCCTCGCGCAGGGCTGCCTGTTCGTGGTTGAGATCTTCAGCTTCGATCATGCCTCCGGGGAAGGAGACCTGTCCTCTGTGTTCCTCGACATGATCCGTGCGGCGGGTGAAGAGCGCATGCCACTCATCATCATGCCAATAGAGCGGGATCAGGACCGCGGCAGGACGACCGAATGCTTCTTCCGGGTCGATCTTGGGATCCATTGCCAAATAGCGCCGCAGTTTATGAGGTAGATCAATCATATGCTGTGATCAGCTCTCCTGAACTAAAACGCTGCCGCAGTAATTGCATGTTGCACTGACACCATCGATCCATTCCACTTCATCGCTGCGAACGTTGCCGCCGCATTGAGGGCATTGTGGTGGGAGATGAGCCGTCCTTGCAGGTTGCATGGTTCGGAAGCTGGAGACATCGACACCGGCCAGCATCTCTTTGATCTCTGCTTCGATTGCCGCGGCTTCCTGTGTGAGACCGCGAGACCGCAGTTCGGAGAGGATACGCCCGCTGACTTGATGCAGTTTTTGGAGCTGCCCCACACGATGCATGTACTGCATCGCCATTCTGGTCATTTCCATCCCCCGATCGGTCTTGCCTGCTTCGAACCAGGCTCTTGCTGCTTGGAGGGCAAGATTCGGGGCACGATCGATACCACGTTTCGCGGCCGCGTTCGCCAATCCGTCCAGGATGTGCGCGGCTTGTTCGAAGTCCCCCTGGGCCATAAGCGCATGAGCTTTTCGGAGACGCAGAAGCGCCTGCCTGGCGGCTGGTCGGGGAGGGCGTCCTGGGGGGAAACGTCGACGGAAAGGCCTTCTTGGAGGAGGTCTGCGATAAATTGGCATGGTGAGCTCCTATTCACTAGGTTCCAAATACGGAGAATGGTTGGATTCGGGCTCTTCCTCACTTGCGGGAAGGATCTTGCGAGCGAAGACCAGGTAGCCTGTATGGGCGACCATGCGATCGACAGGCCGAAGCCTCGCTGGAATCGGCTTGTAAAAGCGAAGCGATATTTCACACACATCCACGAGAGCAAAGGGATGTGCTTCCAATTCCGCAAGAAGCTGGCTGACTTGATTCGTTGTGGGAAGTACGGCGCCAAAGTTTCCCCCGCTGCGCAAAGCTTCAATCACTTGGGATAGGTAAAGGTGCGGTCTGGGTAGATCGAGGAAGAGCGCTTCGACATCCTGCTCATCGAAGCCTTCTTCGATGTCTCGCGTATGCAAGACTACGCGATTCTCCAATCCCACTCGCTCGAGGTTGCTGCGCGCCAAGTCGGTCATGTCCTCTCTGCGGTCGTAGGAGATCACCTTGCCCTCGCGGCCGACCGACCACGCAAGCGCCGTGGTCAAGGAACCGGATCCGGTTCCGGCTTCGATCACGGTTGTTCCAGGTCCAATCGAGAGGCGCAGCAGGATGTAGCCGATGTCCTTGGGGAAGATGATCTGCGAGCGGCGCCGAATGCGCAGCAGCAAGTCGCGCAGTGTTGGTTCGAGGATCAGGAAACGGGCATCCAGATGAGATTTCACCTGGGATCCCCAGGCGATCCCGATGAGATCGTCATGACGGATGGAGCCGCGATGTGTCTGCAGTTCTTTGCCCGGCTGCAATCGAAGGATGAATGGTTTGCTCTTCTCCGCCACGAGCATCGCCAGATCACCGGCTTGGATCAAACGCAAGGAAACCTCCCAAGGTACTTAAGGAATTCTAATGCGTGCCATCAGGTCCTGCAAATCCATCCTGAGTGGGGAGTTTGGTGGCGATCAGGCGATACACCTCGGCGCGGGGTTGCTGAACGCGTTCCAGGGTTCCATGGAAGCCCGAATCTTGAAGGAGCTTCTTCCAGCCGGTTCCGATGTCTCTGCTCTGTCCCGTGATGCTGTATAACCAGGCCGCCCATCGGTCGGGGAGCGATCGCCCTGTGATGCGCGCCATGGGAACGACCACGAGCGAGCCGTCGGATCGCAGGACACGTTGGAAGGAGGCGAGTGTTTCAGGAGCGAGGATGAATTCGCTGGGGAAGGTGGCGTAGATGGCCTGAAAGGATGCGGATGCAAAGGGAAGTGCCTGCGCCTGAGCACGAACGAGATGAGGTTGAAATCCAGCGACTCTCATACGCTTGTATGCGATGCGCCCCATCTGTGTGGAAACATCGACGCCGAAATCGATGCAACCTTCCAGCGCTCGATGTTTCAGCAGGTGGCCGGGCCCGTGGCCGACTTCGAGCACCCGTCCTTGGTGGGGGAGTACATCCAGAGCCGCGGTTTGCCAGGTTCCCCATTGCCCCATCGAAGTTGTCATGGCGACCAGGTCGTACGCCCAGGCGAACGTGGTGTATAGGTGACGGAAGAAGAAGCGCAGGAAGGTTGAGAGCAGCTTCATGGGTCCAATCGACCGGAAGGGGATGCAGTGGAGGATTCAGACTGTGTCGATGGAAACTCTCCTGGATGGAGCCCGCATTGCGCATAGCCACAATGGGGTTTTGTGAATGTGTGGATTTTCCTGCGCACATTCATGGCGTGAACAGATCGAGACGTCCGGGCATGATGCGATAGGTGATCTCCGAGAGGCTCTCAGAACGAACTTCTCCATCGACCTGGATGGGGGTGGTCGGTGTTGTGCGAATGGAGAGATGGGTGGTATGGCATTGATGGATGGCAGGATTGTTGATATAGGTGCCGCTGATAGTTCGAGGAAGCATACTCAGCAATCCAAGGCGCGTGGGAATGAAGCCGTACACGAATGTCAATTTTCCGTCCATGGGATCTGCAGCTGGTGTCATGCGGAAGATGCCGCCCGTCAAAGGACAATTTCCCACGGAAACCAGGCTGCAGGGACCTTCATACTCGCCGTCGTCCCACTTGATTCGCATGTTCCATTGTGGATTGCTGAAAATTGCCTGCAAGGCAGCGATGAGGTAGCGAATCACACCGCGCAGAGCCGTCATGCGGATGTTGTAGATCGATACTACGGGTTCGATGCCGACAGCGGAATTGTTGCCGAAGACCCAATGGTTGGCAGAGCCCAGATCGATGCGTCGCGTCTTGCCTCCAGCGATGGCAAGGGCTGCTTCTTCTAGCGTGAGAGGAAGCCCCAAATTGGTAACGAGATCGTTCGCTGTTCCCAGCGGCAGGATGCCCATCGGTCCGAGGACACCCTCGGGTTTAGCACGGAAGAGGCCATTGACAACTTCTCCGAACGTGCCATCTCCACCGGCAGCGATGATGGGGAAAAAACCTTGATTGGCAGCTTGTTCGGCGAGATCGATGGCATGTTTGGGAGCCTGACTTTCGACAAGCTCGTAATCGATCCCAGCCTTCTTGAGTGCTGACTCAACTTCTGGCCGTCGCCGACCGGACTGCCAGCGATCGGAGTAGGGATTGAGGATGACCTTTGCGGGCATGATTTCACCTTTCGGTAAGCAGAGGAAGGAGCAGGGTGGCGAGCCCAAGAAAAATGGCAAAACCGGCACAATCCGTCACTGCGGTGACCAAAGCAGATGAAGCCAGGGCAGGATCCTGTCGTAAGGCCTTCAAGAGGAGGGGAGTGACCGTGCCGACAATCACGGCGATCAGCATGTTCCCGATCAAGGCCATCCCGAGGATGAAACCCAGCCACGGGCTTCCCCGCCAGAGATAGACACCGATGCCGGCGATCAATCCCACGCTGATGCCCTGGATGATGCCGGTTACGGCTTCCTTGACGATTGTGCGCCAAATGTCCTTGATGGTGATCTCCCCCAGAGCGATGGCCCTGACGGCAATCGCAAGGCTCTGGGTTCCAGCATTGCCTCCCAAACCGGCAACAACGGATTGGAAAACGGCCAGCACGGCAACTTGCTCGAAAATGGCTTCGAAATTCGAGATCACCCATGAGGCGAAAAGCGCCGTAAGCGTGCTCAGGTAGAGCCACGGCAATCGGCGACGCACGGATATGGATATCGGACTGTCGATGGCAAGGTCAGCGTCATGCAGGTTGGCAAATCGGTAGATATCCTCTGTGGCCTCTTCCTCGATGACATCGACGACATCGTCAACCGTGATCGTACCCAGCAGCTTGCCCGCATCATCCACAACCGGGAGTGCGGTAAGGTCGTAGCGCGACATCAGACGGGCGACATCCTCCTGATCGATACCCGTGGTCGCGGATTTGACATCCGGATCCATGAAGGCTCGCACAGGGGTTTGTGGTTTGGCGATCACCAGGTCGCGCAATCCGACGACGCCAACCAGTCGCTCGCTGTCATCGATGACGTAAAGATAATAAGGGCCTTCCGGTTCGAGTTCAGCGCTACGGAGTTTCTCGATGGCCTCGGCGGCCGTTTCCTCCGGCCGCAGCGTGACCAACCACGTGGTCATCAAGCCACCGGCGGTCTCGTCGGGGTGGCTGAGGAGCGGGATGACTTCATCGGCGTCATCCATCTCCGCCAGAGCTCGTGCCGCGGTTTCGGGGGGGAGATCACCGAGCACGTCCGCCGCCTCATCAGGCTCCATCTCATCCAGAACATCCGCCAGGCGTTCGGTGCTCAAGTTCTCGGCAACGTCCGCAGCTTCTTCGTCTTCGAGTTCTTCCAGCAAATCGGCTGTGGAAGGGATGTCCAGGCGCGGTAATATCGCCGATTGCGCCTGGTCATCCAGCTCCGAAAAGGCTTCTGCCCGGTCGGTAGGATGGAGTTTGGTGAGCGCAGCGATGGCGTCCTGGATCCGGCCTGATTGCAGCGCTGCGCGGATCACCTCCAGGGTGCTGTCGATCAATTGCTCTTCCATGAAAGGTTGTTGTTCAGCCAATTTCCTGCACCTCGATCCCCTCAGCGGAGAGCCACTTTGAGGCTGCATCGATCTCGTCTGCCTCGCCGCTGACCTCGATCTCCAACCAACCTTCGTCGAGCGTAATTTGAGCTTGTAGGATGTTGACAGAGATTCCAAAATCGTGAATCAACTGATGGATGACAGGTGTTCGCAGCAGGGAGGGTGGGTAAATCAACCTTAGGGTGCGAGCTGTCATCCCGGCACCTCGTCGATCGGGGTTTAGGTTTTCCGGGGGGTTCGGGAGAAAGCCCTTCCGGGAGGCGGATTCTAGCATCGAGGGGATGGTGTGTCAAAGCGAGGCATGCGGTTAATCGAAAAGGAAGCTCAGGATGGAGTTCGATCCTGAGCTCCGCGTGTCTTAGGGTTTCTTTCCAGCGACGAGCGCTGCTACGCTGGGAGATTGATCGACTGCATCAGCGACGCCGGCGCCCCAAACCCGCTACCAAGCTGGCGTAGTAGAGCAGTTGGAGCAGAGCGGCGGCAATGGCAGCAATGTAGGTAAAAGCCGCTGCCGAGAGCATGGAACGAACGCCGCGTTGATCCTGGCCGCCTTGTACGAGACCGGTTTGGGTGAGGAGATGCATGGCGCGACTGGATGCATTCAGTTCGACGGGCAGGGTGGCAACGGCAAAGATAAGCCCCAGGGCAAACGCTGCCACACCGATCGTGGCCAATTGGGTGCCCAGCGTTCCTCGCAGCAGCAGACCCACGAAGATCAGAATCCAGCCTAAATTCGACCCAATGTTGACCACAGGAACCAGCGCTGCGCGGAATCGAAGGGGAAGATAACCCTCGGTATGCTGAACGGCGTGGCCGATCTCGTGAGCCGCGATGGCCATCGATGCCACGGAGCGCTCGTTGGCTACGCCCATGGAAAGGCGCAGCGTATGGCTGCGCGGATCGTAGTGATCACTGAGCGTACCGCGAACGCCTTCGATGGAAACGGATTGAAGGCCGGAGGAGCGCAGCAGGCGCTCGGCGGTTTCCGCTCCGGAGAGCCGGCTTTGATTGGGGATCTTGCCCCATTTCCGATAGGTCGAGGAAACCCATATCTGGGCGATGACGACCAACAAAATCGCCGGGATCATGTAGATCCAGTAATCTAAAGTGAAGGTAAACATCTTGGTTTTCCCTTAACGGTCATACCTGTAACGGTTATACCTCGTTGACTAATCCAACCCCTCAAGGAGCAACTGGATAGCCTCGTCCAGTTGGGGATCAAGGTCGTTCAGGATGTCGTCCTCGGTGAGCAGTACTTCCACATCCGGCTCCAAACCCGTTTGATGGATCAAACGACCATCAGGCGTGAACCAGAGAGCGATGGTGACTCGAACAGCACCGTTGTCACCTGAGAGCGGTGTCCATGTCTGAACCGAACCCTTCCCGAAGGAGGTTTCACCGACGAGCAGACCGCGTTCATGATCTTGAATGGCGCCAGCGACGATCTCGGATGCGGAAGCCGAACCACCATCGATCAACACGATGAGTGGGATATCGGTGGCCAGACCGGCGCCGGATACGCTGTGGACCATCTCGCTTCCATCTCCGAAACGTTCAATCACTACCGTCCCTTCGCTGATGAACTCGGAAGTGATGTCGATGGCCGTCCCCAAGAATCCGCCACCATTTCCGCGCAGATCGAGGATCAAGCCGATCGGATCCTGGTCGAGCAAGGTTCTGAGTGTTTGGCGAAGATCGTTCGCGGCATTCTCTCCGAAATTGAAGAGTTGAATGTAGCCAATGCCGTCTTCCAGCATTTGGCTTTCCACGCTGGGGATGGTGATGCTGGCGCGCTCGATATCGACATCGAAGGGCTCGAACTCGCCCTCGCGCAGAATTGTCAAGCGTACGATGGATCCTGCCGGTCCGAGGATGCGACGGATGACAAGGTTGCCGTCAATGCCGGTCATGTCTTCGCCATCAATGGCAATGACTTGATCGCCAGGCTGGAGACCGGCTTGTTCTGCCGGGGATCCCGGCATGGGAGCGATGATGATCAGAAACTCACCCGTCGGATCCACCCAAGCGCCGATGCCTTCGTATTCGCCTTCAAGAGGGATGTTGGATTGACGGTATTGGTCGGGGTCCATGTAGGAGCTGTGGGGATCATCGAGCGCTTCAAGCATGCCTCGAATGGCACCGCGCATGATCTCCAAATCATCGATGGGTTGGTGGACGAAATCCTCATGCACGATGTCCCATGCCTCCCAAAAGGGAGTGAAGAGATTCTCGAGTTCTCCCGTGGGCGCTTCGTTGGGACCGTAATCAGGATAGTCGCCATCGGTAGTGGGGAGCGTAAAACCTGGAAGCATGATCCCCCAATGGGCCAGGTAACTGCTCATTACCCACCCGGAGGAGAAAAGGATCATCGAGAGGAGAACCCCCACAACCACTCCGACAATCACTCTTGAAATCTTGGAAGACATACTTTCTCTCCTACAATGGGTTCCCTATTCAGAAGGAACCATACCACATGCATATATGAATTTCATGAACGCGCGGTTCAGATCGTGATCGCCAGACCATGGCGTTGAGCCCACGCTGCAATCAGAGCACTGTATGCCTCGTTCCCCGCCTTTTCGGTGTATTCAAGAGTTGCCAGTCCATCCAGGGGATAGAGAGGGTGGCAGGAGGTGGGCCACGCGCCATGCGGGGCTTCTACGACGGCATCGACAATGGGGCCGATGATGTTGGCATCTTCGAGCTTTGGACGGATCTGTTCGGCAGTGATCACGACGGTATCTGCGACCATCGCAAGCTCGGGATCGACACCCCAGTTGCCTCCGATCATCGCGTTTCCCTGGGGATCGGCTTCCAACGCATGGATGACAGCAATGTCGCAAGTGATGGCGGGAAAGGCCATCAGCGTTTCTCCCGAGTAGGGATCTTCCACGGTTTTGACATCAGGCCGCAGACGAGGTAGATCGGTCCCCAGCCAGGCGGAGGATGGCATGAATCCCACACCGGCCATACCGGCGCGCAAACCGTATGCCAGACTGGCTTCGGTCTCCTCGACGATCTCGATGCTGCCGTCCGAGGCGGCGGATGTGAAGTTGGGAGCCAGGCCAAAGGCCTCGAGCCCGAAGTAGCACGATCGAACCTGAGATACCATACCGGCTCCCACCAGGATGTCGCTCTCCAATCCAGCCGTGAAGCACAGGAGTCTGAGGTTTTGGGGAGAGCCGCTTCTTGCGTTCGATGCCAGGAGGGCAAGGGCAAAGGCCATCGGCCGCCGGTAGAGGGTCAAGCCCCCCAGCGCCAGCGAACACCCGGTTGCCGGAACCATTTCGACGGCTTGCTGCAACGATACGCGCTTATCTTCAGCTCTGCGGTTCTTCTTGCTCGTCATCTTCAACACTTTCCAGTTCCGTGATACGTTCCCGCAGTTCGGCGAGAGCTTCATCTTCGCTCTGCCAGGGATTCCTTGCTTGCTTCGCCAGTTTGCCGATGATGCGAAGCTGCTGCCGCGTAGACCGACTGGTCGATGCGAAATAGAGAATGACATTGAAGACGATCACCAGGATGAGAATGAGCCCTGTGATCAGAAGAACTCTGCCTGTATCCATGTTCTAATCCTCGACCAGCTGCGGGATGGCCGAGAGCAAGTCGGTGATGGATGGGATGTGGAAATCTGCGGGGCCATCGATGATCATGTCCTTCACGTGAACCGTGGTCATGCCCAGAGATGCACCGGGCAGCAGGTTCTCGATGCGGTCGTCGATGAGGACACAAGCCCTGGCATTATCTTCACCGGCTATTTCGAGCGCAATCTGGTAGGCTCGAGGTTGAGGTTTGTGATGCAGTTCCATGGTTTCTATGTCGACAATGGCGTTGATATGGCCAGCGATGTCCAAACATTGGAGCACTCGATGGACATGATCGCGGCTTGCGTTGGTGAAAATCACAAGCTGCTGAGGTAATCTGCTGAGCATGGCCTTCAATTCAGGATTGGGCTGCAGGTATTCATCCAAGGGGATGTCGTGGACGAAGTTGAGATAATCGCCCGGGTCGGCGCCGTGGTGGACCATCAATCCATGTAATGTGGTGCCGTAGTTCCTGAAATATGAATCCCGCAGTTCGGGTATCTTCTCCGAGGGGATCCCATGGCGTTCAAGCATGTATTGATTGATGCGATCGCCGATGGCATCCCAGACGCCATTGCCGCTGGGATAGAGTGTATCGTCGAGATCGAGGAACAGGGTGCGATATCTTCTCATCATCAACCATGACGCAGCAATTTACCGGGTGGTTCCACGGATGCCAAGGCGATAAGCGAGAGCATCGTTCGATGGTGTTGGAAGATTCATCCGCCATATTGCAGCTTGGTTTACGGCTTGCAGAATTACCGCAGGCAGTATACGGTGGCGGGTGAGTGGCTGTCAACCACGATCACGCGGTTATAATCGCAGGCATGCAGGGAGGTGCGTGTGCCCATCAAGATTCTTCCTGAAGAAGTCGCTTCAGCCATTGCGGCGGGTGAGGTCGTTGAACGCCCGGCATCCGTGGTCAAGGAGCTGATCGAGAACGCTCTGGATGCGGGTGCGGAGCGTGTGGAGGTGATCAGCGAGAAAGGCGGTCGCCGATTGATCGAGGTATCCGACGATGGATGCGGGATCCCTGCGGCGGATGTTCCACTTTCGGTGGAACGCTATGCCACCTCCAAGCTGGAAACGGCTGAAGATCTGTTTGCGATTCGAACCTTGGGCTTCCGCGGTGAGGCTCTTTCGGCGATCGCATCGGTTTCTCGCTTTGAGATTCTCACACGGGCAGCTGATGAGGAAATCGGAACCCGCCTGGTCGTCGAAGGCGGCGGCAAGATGCATGTTCAACCGATAGGCGCTGCCCAGGGCACGGTCGTACGCGTACGTGATCTCTTCTTCAATATCCCCGCCAGGTTGAAGTTTCCGAAAACGGATCGCACCGAACGTAGCCGGATAGCCGCTTTGGTAACGCGCTATGCACTTGCCTATCCACATGTCGGATTTCGTTTGGAGCAGGATGGAAAAGAGGTTTTTCATGCATCGGGCAGCGGCGACAGGCGCGAAGCGCTCTCGGCTGTATATGGCGTGGAACGGGCTCGGCAGATGATTGCCTTGCCGGAGGAGCAGCAAGGTCCGGTTGAGGTTCGGGGCTTCGTGAGCCCTCCTTCGATCCACCGGAGCAATCGCGCGGGTCTGACCTTCTTCGTCAATGGTCGCTGGGTTCGAGATACCAGTCTTTCGGCTGCGGTGACACAAGCTTATCAATCCCTGCTGATGGTGGGACGATTCCCGATGGCGGTCTTGATGATCGAAGTAGCACCCGAGACCGTGGATGTCAATGTACATCCGACCAAGTCGGAAGTACGATTCCGTGAGCCCGGGCTCGTCTTCTCGATCCTGCAGAGGGTTGTACGAGCGACTCTCTTGGGCCAAGGGCCTCCTGCGGTTGAAATACCGACCCAGTGGGGGCAAACGCAGTGGCAGATCCAGCCGAAAACTGCCAGCCCCGAATGGGAGATCGCGCATTCGGTCATTGCCAGATCGGATGATGGACCCGCTCCTCAGGTTCAGATTGGATTGCCGAGTGGGAAAGTACCCCTGCTGCGAGCGGTGGGGCAGGTCGGAGCATCCTACCTCGTTGCGGAAGGTCCGGATGGGCTCTATTTGGTCGACCAACATGCCGCCCACGAACGTGTGCTTTTCGAGAAGATCATGGCGGCACGCGAGGCGGGAACGTTGGAGTCGCAGATCCTGCTTGAACCCATGACGATCGAGCTGACACCGGATCAAACCGCGTTGATGGAGGAGCAGACAAAGACATTGGATGGATTGGGTTTTCAGATCGAGCCTTTTGGCCGGCAGGCCTTCCGTCTGCGTGCCATTCCGGCGCTTTTTTCCAATGTCGATCCTGAACGCGCCCTACGAGTGGTGGTCGAGGATTTCGAGGAAGATGAGAAGCCGCTTGAAGGTGAGATCGCTGAGCGCCTTGCGGCCAGGGTATGCAAACGCGCCGCGATCAAAGCGGGGCAGGTATTGTCGATGGTCGAACAACAAAATCTACTCACCGACCTTGAAGCTTGTCAAACGCCGCGCACTTGCCCTCACGGTCGTCCGACCATGATCCACCTTTCCGTGGAAGCGTTGGAGCGGCAGTTTGGGCGTCGAGGTTGAGAGCGACGGCTACTCGTCGCTGGTGGTATGCTGCGCGGGGATGCGTACGGTGAATGTGCTGCCTCTACCGGGTTTGCTCTTGACCTCGATGCTGGCCTGGTGGGAGTCAGCGATGCGTTTCGCAATCGCCAGTCCTAGTCCGGCACCTCGGGAATGCTCTTCTTCCATGGGAACACGATAGAAGCGTTCGAAGATGTGCGGCAGGCTCTTGGCTGGAATCCCGCATCCGGTGTCCTGTACGGATAGAAGGACATCATTTCCTTCACTCTGCAGGCGGACGCGAACCTTCCCTCCACTCTTATTGTATTTGATTGCATTCGTAAGCAAGTTGAGCAGCAATTGCTTCAGCCGATTCCGATCCCCAATGACCGGTGCGATGGAAGTACCCAGATTGGTTTCCAAATCAATCGACTCTGCATCTGCTTGCGGACGTAGGATCTCCAGGCATTCCTCAGTCAGCCCTCCCAGGTGAACGGGTTCACGATTGAAGCGTACGCGGCCTGATTCCAGGTGGGCAAGATCCAAGAAACCTCCAGCCATCGTATCCAAACGCAAGGCTTCGTTGAGGATGGTTTGGCGAAGTCTGATGCGGAGCTCTTCTTCCAGATCGGGGCGCTGAAGCAGGTGGCAGGCGGCTTTCAGAGCGCTGAGGGGGGATCGCAATTCATGGACCATTTCCGCGATCAGGTCGCTCTGTTTGAACAAGCGGTTGTTTTCAATGGCTATGGAGGCTTGCGTAGCGACGGCTTGCAGGATTCTGACATCATCCTCATCGAACTTGCCTTCCTGCTTGTTGATAACCTCGATGATGCCCAGTGTCTTTTGTTTGAGATTCAGTGGAACGCAGAGGATGGATCGTGTTTGATGGTGCATGAGGATATCCACCTCGGTGTAGAAGCGTGGATCCTGCAACAAATCGTCAATCAATACGGTTTCACCATTCGTGAACACCCATCCTTCGATGCTGTGTTCTATGGGCACAACCAATTGATCCATCTTCTCCGGGATCAAATCTGTGGCGGCTTCGAAGTAGAGGCGTTTGGATTGGGGATCGAATAGCAGCAAGGATGCGGATTGGCATTCGGTAAGTTCCTTGGCAGCATGGACAATGTGATCGAGGATGGTGCCCAGGTCGAGCGACGATACCAGATCTGCGGCTGTCTCGATCAAACGCTCGTAGCGATGCAGCACCTGCGGGTAATTGGGGATGGTCTTGTTTTCGCTGACAGGCTGTCGGTCTTTCTCACTCACTCAAGACCTCCGCAACGAGTCGGGGAAGGGTTTCCGCAACGTCATTTCTGAAGATCACATCCGCACGCTCGTCAACATACGTAGGGAGGTTGTTGAAGATGATGAGCTTCGCGCCGGCGTTGAGGGCATCGACGGGGAAGTAGGCAACGGGAACGACCTCGAGCGACGAGCCCACTGCAAGTAGCAGATCGCAGTTTCTGATCCAGTGTTGCGCTTGGCGTACCGCGTCCATGGGCAATTGCTCACCGAACAATACAGCACAGGGCTTGAGAATCCCTCCACATTCTTCACAGCGGGGGATGTGCCCGGTTTCGGCAAAATCGACGAGCATGGCCTCGGTTGTATAGGAGCGGAAACATGAGATGCAGGTCGCTTGACGAAGATGACCATGGATCTCCACCAGCTGTTCCGTTCCCGCGCGTCGATGGAGGTCATCGATGTTCTGAGTGATCAGACCCTGCAGGAAACCGGTCTGTTCAAGCTGGGCCAAGGCGATATGGGCTGGGTTGGGCTGCGCTTCCAGGATCAACTTCGCCATGGGGCGCATCCAATCATAGAAACTTTCTGGATTGTAGCGGAACGCCAGGATGGAGGCGACTTCCATGGGATCGTAGCGTTCCCACAAACCAGAGCCGGGAGATCGAAAATCGGGAATCCCTGATGGTGTTGAGATTCCCGCACCTGTCAGGGCGATCATGTTCTTTGCCGATCGAATCAGATCAGCAGCGCGTTGATAATCTGTCGAGGGGGTTTCTGTGGTCACGGGCGGTTGCTTACCGTTGCTAATTGCAGACTCTCAGATAAATGCTCCGAGAGCACGTGGATCTGATCGCTGATCACACTCTCCGGCTGTGCTACGATGAGCGGTCTGTGAGATTTCGAAGCATGGTGGGCGATTTCTGCAGCAGGAGGTATCGATCCCAGGACGCGAATGCCCATCTGCGTTTCAACTTTACGCCAGGGGATCTGAAACCCTGTTCGCATGCGAGTTACAAGCGCCAGGTTGATCTTCTGACGGCTAATCCCAATCTTGAGCAGTTCCTCAATCAGAGTCTTTCCGAAGACTGTCGAAGGGAAGATGGGTTCCATGACCAACACCAATCCGTCACAGAGATCGATGACGGGTTTAATGCGCGACGGCGAAGTGGTGCCCAGATCCAGCAAGAGCACTGTTGCCAGCGTGTTCAGATTGTTGATGACCGGAAGCACTTTATCGAGAACATGTCGCAGTTCAATATCGGAGGGATTGTGTGATGTGAGCAGAAGGCGCACACCGGATGCGTGGTTGATGAGCTCGGATTCCACCGAGCGCAGATGAATACCCTTGGGTTCCAGGGAGAGAAGATTCCCCAGTCCTGCATTGTTTTCGATCCCGAGCTCGAGGGCCAATGTCCCTCTTCCTGGATTCATCTCGACGATGACCACTTCCTGGCTGTTCTGATGCAAGGAGATACCAATGTTGAGGGCCAATGTGGAGGTCCCCATGCCCCCGCGCGCACCCAAGAAACCGATGATCTTGCCTCGTTCGGCTGGAATGGAGTAGCCCTTGCTCGTTCGTGCCAAAATCGCCTTGACATGAGCTGTAAGCTCGGCGGGATGGGTCGGTTTGGTGAGGTAATCGTCAACCCCAGCCTCAAATCCCATAACCTTGTCATCAACCATCGATTTCGCTGTGAACATGATGATGGGGATGTGGGCAAGGTTTGGATCGCCACGCAGCAGACGGGTGACTTCGTAGCCATCCATATCAGGCATCATGATGTCGAGCAGGATCAGATCGGGTTCATCGGAGGCCGCTTTGGATAGGCCTTGCTCACCGCTTTTTGCGACGATGATCTCGTACCCCTGGCGCTCGAGCATCAACCCCACGAGCTTGAGGGTGTCAACATCATCGTCGATGATGAGAATCCTGTGAGACACTGCCTGAGCTCCTATTTGATTATGATCACTCAATTTTGCAGTCTAGCATAAAGCCGTCCAGTCTACAAGAAGGCCGTTTGGATGGGATTTCTGCCAATGCTATAATCCGCGAGCTTCGGATTCTCGTTAGGTGACGGAATGGAAATCTTCATTTGGGGCCTTCAAGGTGCGTTTTCGCTCGGACTGCCGCTTCGATGGTCCGGATACTTGTTCGGCTCCCTGTCCATAATCGCACTGATTGCGCTGATCCACCAAGGGAGCAAGGAAGCTCCTCATGGCCGGGCTCGATTCCAGGGCTACCGGTTGATCCTGCTTGTGGCTCTTCTCTTGCTCGCTCCCGTGGTGAGCGGTATCTTGTGGCTTCGAGTGCCTGCTGAGAGTTCCCTGGTGGTTCCGGGCTTGCCCATTGGAACCGGAGGCCCCATCATCGCAGTGCTGGGGGCATTACCCTGGATGCTGGCGGCTGGGTTGCTGGGAACCTGGGAAGCGATGGCGGTGGGATTCGTGGTGGGATTGATGCGTGGGGGCTTCCAAACCCACAGCCTGCTTACACCCCTGCATATGACCCTTCAAGCTGGATTGGTTGCTTGGCTCTTGCGCAGGGAATACAAGGAGTGGTTGGGGAAAGCGGCACGTTCTCCCTTCTTCTCGGGATTGGTTGGCGGAACCACTTACGGTCTGCTGCGAAGCATCGAAAATTTCACCTACAGCGGTGGAAGTCCTTTTGACGGTTTGGATTTTGCATTGGCACTGTTTGCGCCCACGCTGCTGGCTTCGATCCTTGAAACCGGCATCGCAGGTGCGATTGCGGAGGGCGTACGCTGGCGGTGGAGAAAGGTTTGGCATCAACCGAGACGATTCGTGGCGGGTCCTTATCAGCGCTCCATGGCGGCAAGACATGTAACCGTCTTCTTGTTGTTGGGAACGATTGCCAGCCTGGTCGTCTTGGAGGGAGATTGGCTGCTTGCAAAGGCATCGGCGGAAGAAATGCTGGCTGATCAAATGTCACAAACCGCGATCCAGGCTGGGGAAGCCATACCTTATTTCATACAGACCGGACGGTCTCTCGTTCGATCCACCGCTGACGTCCTGGCCTCGTTCGGAGAACTGAACGCCATCGAAGCAGCAGATCTCACGCAGTCGATGCGGCGTGCGCCGTTCTTCTCGCAACTGGACGTTGTCAACCCAGAAGGGCTTCCGATCCGCAGCTCCCAGAGTGAAAGCGCGTTGGATTTCTACCCATCACTGACGGTTGAGGATGCGCTGACCATCGTGCTGGCTGGCGTCCCACAGGAAGTTGTTGTTCCACCTGCAGATGATGAGGCTTCCGTGCACATGGGTTTCCTGTATCCCATAGCCTCTGCGACCGACGCACCTGCATCGGGCGTTTTAGCAGGTTGGACGGCGTTGGATTCCAATCCCATGCTCCTTCCAGTGGTCCAAAGCCTCTCGTTGATCTCGCCTGGTGAAGCGTTTGTCGTGGATGAGCGGGGCGTGATCCTTCTCCACCCAGACCATGCCAGACTCATGACCTGGGTGGATCTCACCGGAGGAGAAGCCGGAGAGATCTTCACCAACAGTGCACCAGATGGCACACGTCAATCCGTGTTTGTTTTCGAAGTGAGCGGATATCCTTGGCGGGTGGTGGTCACGGCACCGCAAAGTGTGGTCAACAGTTTGGCCTTGCGGATTGCAGCGAGGCTTTTCCTGGTCTTGGTAGTCGTTGGTGCCCTGCTGGTATTGGCGGTGTATTTCTCCATCCGCAGACTCACCCTGCCGTTGAGCCAGATGGCCCTTGCCGCTGAAGCGATCGCCTCCGGAGAACTCTCCAAACCTGTTGCCGGATCAGGTGATGATGAAGTGGGGCGTTTGGCGGCTTCGTTCGAACGCATGCGAAGCAGCCTGAAATCGCGGCTGGAAGAAATGGGACTTCTGCTGAATGTCAGTCAGACACTGGCCTCCAGTTTCGAGCTCAAGCAGGCAATTCCCCCCATCCTGGCCGGCATCCAGGCATTATGCGACGCCGATTTCGTACGTCTGCTGCTCCTACCCGCAGGGGACACGGCAGGGGGCACCCTGGAAACCTTTCAAGAGGGATCCGACACCGGGAATTGGGCTTCCTTGGACGAGCAGGTGATCAGCTTATGCCTGCAGGGCGGGCAATTTGTCTTGGACAATCCCAGCCGTGCAAGCGCGGTTCTTGAAATCGCTTCCTTGACCGAAGCGATTGAGACGATCATGGGGATGCCCATCAAAGGCAAGGAGATCTTTCTCGGCGCGTTGTGGATCGCTCATCGCAAACCTCATGCTTATACACTTGCCGAGATCGACCTGCTGTCGATCATCGCAGGGCAATTGGAGGCATCAGTTACCAACGCTCGTCTCTACCAAATCGCTGAGCAGGAACGCATGCGTTTGGGGGCAGTCCTGCAAGCGACGCCGAATGCAGTGGTCGTCACCGATGGCTATGGCAACATCTCGCTCGCCAATCCCGCAGCCGAGAGTGTGTTGCACGGGCGGGCACAGGATGCGGTTGGGAAATCGGTGGCTGAATGTTTGAAAGTCACGCAGCTGGCGGAATTCCTGCTGCAAACCGGCAGTGAGGCGCGCACGGCGGAGGTTCAGCTCGAGGATGGTCGGGTGATGTTCGCCTCAAGACGCGATGTGCGCGCAGGCAGGGATGCTCTCCTGGGTCGCGTCTGTGTTCTTTGGGACATCACGCACTATAAGAAGCTGGATATGCTCAAATCGGAGTTTGTGGCTTCCGTGAGTCACGATTTGCGGACGCCCCTTTCCATGCTGCACGGACATGCGCGCATGCTCGGAGCTGCGGGGAGCATGAACGAACGCCAGCAGGAATTGGTGAATCAAATCCTCGAGGGTACGGAGCGTATGACACATCTGGTGGATAACCTGCTGGACCAGAGTCGCGTCGATGCCGGGTATGATCTCGATCTCGAACCCATGCGCATCGAGGCCATCGTCGAAGACGCCATCGAAATTTGCAAGCCCCAGGCATCCACGCGGCAGATCGAGATTCACCTAACCTTGCAGGAAGATATGCGAGCGATTGAGGCAGACGCCGTCCTGCTGCGGCAGGCGATCGGGAATCTTGTCGACAATGCCATCAAGTATTCGCATCAAGATGGTCAGGTTCGGATTGTGGTTTCTCAGGAACAAAATCATCAAAGGATCCGGATCGAGGATGACGGCATCGGTATCGCCCCCTCCGATCTGGCGCGCATCTTCGAGCGATACTATCGAGGCCATCCATCAGAACGGTCGCAGGCTGATGGTCCTGGTCTGGGGCTATCGATTGCCAAGTCGATCGCTGAACGCCATGGGGGCAGGATCGATGTGCAGAGCCGACTTGGGGAAGGGAGTGTCTTCACACTTTTCATCCCGATGCGCACGGATGAATCGACTTCGGATAACTTGTGACTTGACTCGGGCCAAGGTTGACGTATAATAGACTTGAAAGTTGGTGACATACAAGACGAAAAGACACGAGCGCTTGAGGAAAGAAGATCCCTCATGCGCTAGTTTACTTTTGTCACAAAATAGCACACATGTTCTAAAGCCTGAGCCGCGTATCGCAGTTCCACAAACGAGAGCGCGTTGGAGGATGGAATCAAGTGGATGCAAAAGATTTCAGAGCGTTGCGGATCAATTTGGCATCACCCGAGACGGTACTGAGTTGGTCCTATGGTGAAGTGTTCAAACCGGAAACTATCAACTATCGAAGATTACGCCCCGAAAAAGACGGCCTCTTCTGCGAGGCCATCTTCGGCCCCACACGGGATTGGCAGTGCTATTGCGGAAAGTACAAGAACATACGATTCAAAGGCATCACGTGTGAGAAGTGTGGCGTAGAGGTCACACGCTCATCCGTTCGCCGGGAGCGTATGGGCAACATCGCCTTGGCAGCCCCTGTGGCGCATGTTTGGTACACGCGACGTGTGCCTTCCTACCTGGGTCTGTTGTTGAATGTCTCGAGGCGAAATTTGGATCGTGTCCTATATTTCGCTCAATATGTGGTCACTTACGTCGATGAGGAATCACGGCGAAAAGCGCTTAAGCGCATCGAGGATGATATTACCCGCCTCGATAAGGAAGAGAAGGACGCACAAAAAGCCCAGGTGGCAGAGGTCAAGGCCATTCGCAAGGCGAAGATGGACGATCTACGGGAACAGAAGAAGAACCTGAAGGCATCCTACGATGAGGAAGTTGCCGCGAAGATCGATCCCGTGATCAAGGAAGGACAACGCCTGGAAAAGTCGCTGAGCGAGAAACTCGGAAAGACCATCCGAGCCGCCATTGTCTTCAAAGCCACAGAAACGCAGATCGCAGAAAAGGGTGGCACGATCGGGAACGAACATCTCGCCCTTGTACAGAAATCCGTGAAGAAACGGCTGGATGAGATCGAGGCTGGCATGAAGGAGAAAACCAACCTCGAGATCGAGCGCATCAAGATGAGCATCGAAGAGGCCAAGGCGGAAGCTGATCTTGCATTGAATGCCTTGCGGGATGAAGTCGACGAAGATCGACAAGCTGCGCGTGAGCAACTCGTCAAGGACCGAGACGAACTGCTGGCCATCGAACAGATGATGTTTCTCGGCGAAACTCGCTTCCGGGAATTGAAGACCAAGTGGGGGCAGGTTTTCCGAGCGGACATGGGGGCAGAAGCTTTCTATGAAATCTTGCAGCAGTTGAATCTGGATGAGCTGGCGCAAGAGCTTTGGAATGAAGTTCGAACCACACGCAGCAAGCAGCGCAGGAAGAAGGCCACCAAACGTCTGAAGGTGGTGGAAGCCTTCCGGCGATCCGCCAATCGTCCGGAATGGATGATTCTCACAGTACTACCCGTCATCCCTCCGGACCTGCGTCCGATGGTTCAGCTCGATGGTGGGCGATTCGCCACCTCGGATCTGAACGATCTCTATCGGCGGGTGATCAACCGCAACAACCGTCTCAAGCGGCTGGTCGAATTGGGGGCTCCGGATGTCATCGTGAGAAACGAGAAGCGCATGCTTCAAGAGGCTGTCGACTCCTTGATCGACAACTCCCAGCGCGGCAAGGCGCTCTCGCGACGGGGCCGTCGTGAGTTGAAGTCCCTCAGCGACATGCTGAAGGGAAAGAAGGGGCGCTTCCGACGCAATCTCCTTGGCAAGCGCGTGGACTACTCAGGGCGTTCGGTGATCGTCATCGGCCCGCATCTGAAACTCTATCAATGTGGTCTTCCCAAGACCATGGCGCTAGAACTCTATCGCCCCTTCGTCATCTCCAAGCTCGTAAGTTACAACTACGCTGCCAACGTCAAAGGTGCCAAGCGCATCATCGAGCGCGAGCGTCCTGAGGTGTGGGAGGTTCTGGAGGAGGTCATCAGGGATCGACCCGTGCTGCTCAATCGCGCTCCCACCTTGCATCGTCTTGGCATCCAGGCTTTTGAGCCCGTTCTGGTTGAAGGCAAGGCCATCCAGTTGCATCCGTTGGTTTGTTCGGCTTTCAACGCTGACTTCGATGGTGACCAGATGTCCGTTCACCTGCCGCTTTCGCGTAAGGCCGTGGAAGAGGCACGTGAGTTGATGCTCTCCACCAAGAACCTGCTCAAGCCCGCAGATGGCGAACCGATCGTGGGCCCCACCAAGGACATGGTGTTGGGTGTCTACTATCTGACGATGGAAGTTGACGGCAAGGAACATCTCGGAACAGGGCGTGCTTTTTCAAGCATCGATGAGGTCGAGATGGCATACAACTTGGGTCAGGTGGAAGTTCACTCACCGATCAAGCTACTAGCCCATACTTGGTATGACGATAAGGGTGAGCGGCTACCCGAACCTGAAAAGCGTGTGATCGACACCACCATCGGGCGCGTTCTATTCAACGCCGTGCTTCCCGAGAAAATGCGCTTCGTGAACAGGGTGCTGGATAAGGGAGCGATTCAAGATTTGGTGGGGGATATCTACCAGCTGTTGCGCGAAGACGGCACACCTGCGGTTGTCGATGCGATCAAGGATATCGGATTTGCATACGCCACACGGTCAGGTACGACGATCGCCGTGTCTGATATCACCGTCCCTCGTGAGAAGACCAAGATCATCAATCAAACCCTGGAAGAAGCCGATGTCGTCCGCCAGGATTACCAACGCGGTTTGTTGACCGAGCAGGAGATGAATGAGCGCATCATCGAGCTCTGGCAGGAGACCACGAGCAAGGTCGCCACGGCGGTGCGTGAGGCGATGGATCCGGCCGGCAGCCTGAGCACCATGGCCATCTCCGGCGCCACCAAGGGAGGCTTCCAGCCGATCTCACAGCTTGCCGGCATGCGCGGTTTGATGGCGGATCCTGCTGGACGAATCATTCCTCTCCCCATCCGTTCGAATTTCCGGGATGGATTGACGACACTCGAATACTTCATTTCCACACACGGCGCTCGCAAGGGATTGACCGACACTGCGCTGCGAACTGCGGACGCAGGGTATCTCACACGGCGACTGGTGGATGTTGCTCAAGACGTGATCATCAACGACGAGGATTGCGGCACGGAGCGCGGCATCTACATCCGTCGCGCGGATGACATCGCTGGACAGGGATTGGTATCCCGATTGATGGGGCGAGTGATCACCGATCGCGTCGTGGATCCGAAGACCAAGAAAGTCCTCGCCAATCCAGGCGACATGATCGATTTGGATAAGGCTCGCCTGATCGATGAATCCTCGGTCGCCGAAGTACGCGTACGCTCACCGCTCACGTGCGAACTGCAATTCGGCCTTTGTGCAACTTGCTATGGCATGGACCTGGGCAGGGGGAAGCAAGTGGAGCTGGGTGCGGCTGTGGGTATTGTTGCCGCCCAGTCGATCGGCGAACCCGGTACTCAGCTTACACTACGGACCTTCCACACCGGAGGCGTGGCTGCTGGAGGAGACATCACCACGGGTCTGCCCCGAGTGGAGGAGCTGTTTGAAGCTCGCAAGAAACCCAAGGGTGAAGCCGAGATTGCTGAGATCGCCGGAACGGTTCACATCGAAGGACCTGAAATTCCTGATGGGCCTCGTGTGTTGCGGATCACGAACAGCCAAATGCTGAAGGATGAATACGCAGTGCCGGGGAATTGGGCACTGAAGGTCGAGGATGCGAGCGAAATTGATGCTGGAACGATCATCGCCATCAGAGGTGATTCGAAGATCGAAGCCAGCCATGGTGGCAAGGTGAGTCTGAAGAAGCGCAAGGTGATCGTTTCCTATGAGCAGAAAGATGAAGCCAGCTACGACATACCGCCCAGTGCACGATTGCTGGTCAAGGAGGGAGATAAGGTTGAGGCTGGACAGCAGGTTACCGAAGGTTCGCTGAATCCACATCGCATCCTGCGTATTCTGGGCGCCGAAGCCTGCCAAACCTACCTGCTCGCCGAAGTGCAGAAGGTCTATCGCTCCCAAGGCCAGAACATCAACGACAAACATTTCGAGGTCATCATTCGCAAGATGCTCTCCAAAGTCCAGATCACGCAACCGGGTAATACGGACCTGTTGCCTGGTGATCTCGTCGATCGCCAATACTTGAAGCGCTTGAATGAGCAGATGCTTCAGGATGGCAAGACGCCGGCTCGAGCGATCTCGATCCTGTTGGGCATCACGAAGGCTTCCCTGAGCACAGAATCCTTCTTATCAGCCTCCTCGTTCCAGCACACGATCAAGGTCCTAGCGCAGGCGGCCATCGAAGGCAAGATGGACTACCTGCGGGGCTTGAAGGAGAACGTGATCATCGGGAAGCTGATCCCGGCTGGTACAGGTTTTCCGGGCAAGGAGGCCGCTTTGCACGACGAGCGGTTGGACGAAGAGGAAATCTTTGCCGAGCCGACGGCGGAACCGGAAGCTGTGGCTGCCGACTGAAACTATGGCGCGGATGCGTCTCAAGGTTGACAGTCCGGCGTGGTGAAGTTATAATCTCCAACCTGCCCCACCGCTTTCGGTTGGGGCGGGTGTGTGAATCTCCAACTTCCCCGTTACCTGGCGCTGGATCGAAGGGTTGCGCGGGAGTGATGGTGAAGTGAAGCTGGAGGACCAGTATGAAGTATGCTGTTGTAGAATCGGGTGGCAAGCAGTACATCGCAAGACCGGGAGAGACGATCGAAGTCGATCACATGTCTCTCGATGTCGGCTCGTCGGTGAACTTCAAGGATGTGCTCTTGGTGGTGGATGGTTCCACATTGCGCATCGGCCAACCCGTGGTCAAGGGGGCGGTGGTCAAGGGGAAGGTTGTTGACCAAATCAAAGGTCGTAAGATCTTGGTGTTCAAATACAAGCCCAAGATCCGTTATCGTCGGAAGCAGGGGCATCGTCAGCGCTACACGCAGGTAGCGATCGAGGGGATCAACCTCCCCAAGACTGCTGCGGAGAAGGCTGAAGAAGCTCCGAAAGCTGCAGCTCCGAAGAAGACCACACCTGCGAAGAAGAAGCCGGCTACCAAAGCTGAACCGAAGGCCCAAAAGCCTGCAGCCAAGAAACCTGCTGAAGCAAAGAAGCCTGCGGCAAAGCAGACGGCACGGAAAACCACATCAAAGAAGACGACCACAAAGACGACAAAACCTGCAGCCAAGAAGACAGCCACTACGAAGAAGAGCGCAGGTTCAACAAAGCGCACTACCGCGAAGAAGAGCACGGGAACTAAGAAGAGCACCAGCACGAAGAAGAGTTCGAGCCCAAAGAAAAGCTCCACCAAGGCTTCTTCTGGAGATACGAAGAAGGAAAAGAAGTAGAGGGCGAACATGGCACACAAGAAGGGCGGCGGCACATCCCGCAACGGTCGTGACAGTCATTCCCAACGCCTTGGCGTCAAGAAATTCGGCGGTCATATGGTTAGCGCCGGGAATATTCTCGTGCGGCAGCGGGGAACGCGCATTCACCCCGGTGAAAATGTTCGCCGTGGTGGCGATGATACGCTGTATGCCATCATCGATGGCCAAGTTGTATTCGATCATGGACCGCGGGGACGCAAGAGAGTCAACGTCGTTCCCATGTAGTTCAGTGGTTCCATGCGTTGATCGTTGCCGAGCGATAACTGAATCCATTCCCGGGGATCAGTTTTGCAGGGCGATCATCCACTAGTCCGGGGAAAAGGCATCATCATGAAAGAAGGAATTCATCCCAAGTACTATCCAAGTGCCACTGTGACTTGTGTGTGCGGGAACACCTGGACCACGGGCTCCACAGTTGAATCGATCCACACGGATGTCTGCTCGAAATGCCATCCTTTCTTCACGGGCGAACAGCGCATCGTCGATACGGAAGGGCAGGTCGATCGTTTCTACAAGAAACTGCAAGCTCGACAGGATTACTTGGAAACGCAATCTGCCCGCGAGACCGAGCGAGTTTCACCGGAATTACCCATCAGCGAGTTGGAGCTAGGAAAGCGAGTGGAATCCACGCTCGATAAGGAAGGCATCCAAATCGTGGGTCAGATTCTGGAGCGCTTGGCCGAAGGCGAAGAAACTTTGCTTGCCATCGATGGCTTCGGCCGCAAGAGTCTTGCCGACGTGAAACGAGCCCTCAAGAGGCAGGGTTTCGAACTCCCGGAGGCTGCTGCCGAGCCCAAAGTGGATTGAACCACTTTTGTTGATATACCGCGTGGTGTAAACTCAGGGCAGGTGCATTCGCACCTGCCCTTTCTCATTGCATTGCCAGGAGGGAAGACCATGCGCCACAGCACCGGTTTCATAGAGGTTGTGACTGGATCCATGTTCAGCGGGAAGACAGATGAACTCATCCGCCGCTTGCGACGGGCGACGATCGCCAAACAGAAGGTGCAAGTTTTCAAACCGAGCGTGGACACGCGTGACGATCAGACCATGGTCACATCGCATGCGGGTAGTGAGTTCGAAGCCACACCCGTGGAGCAGGCGGACATGATCCTGGATCTGGTAGACGAAGATACGACGGTGGTGGGGATCGATGAAGCGCAGTTCTTCGATCATGAAATCACCTCGGTCGTCCAGAAGCTGGCAGAGGGCAAGGTGAGAGTGATCGTAGCGGGGTTGGACATGGATTTTCGCGGCGAACCGTTCGGGCCGATACCGCAGCTCATGGCGCAGGCTGAGAGAGTCGACAAATTGCAAGCCATCTGCATGGTCTGTGGTGGTCCAGCGAGTCGCACGCAGCGTTTGATCAATGGCGAGCCGGCGCATTTTGATGATCCGGTTGTGGTTGTAGGGGCGAGTGAGTTGTATGAGCCTCGTTGCCGCGCGCATCACAAACTGCGAAGGGATTGAGCATGCAGAGTCATGAGGAGTTCCTGGAAGAGGTGTTGATTCCTGGGACCGAGTTGCAGGCGAGGGTCCGTGAGCTCGGTGTAGAGATCAGTCATGACTATAAAGACAAGGATTTGCATCTGATCTGCATTCTTCGAGGAGGGGTGATCTTCCTCACCGATCTGATGAAGGAAATCAGCGTCCCCCATTCAATCGACTTCATGGCTGTGTCATCCTATGGCGCGGGGGCACGAACATCGAGCGGGCAGGTGCGAATCACTTTGGATCTCACGGCTTCCATTCGCGATCGGGATGTGCTTCTCGTGGAAGACATCATCGATAGCGGAAATACCATTGCCTCGGTGTTGGAGCTCCTGAAAACGAGGCGACCGAGGAGTTTGAAGGTTTGCACATTGCTCGATAAACCCGCCCGCAGGGAGACGGAAGTCCCCATCCACTATCGCGGTTTCACACTCCCTGACATGTTCGTCTTTGGTTATGGATTGGATCTCGACGAGTACTATCGCGGCTTACCCTTCATTGGCGTCGTGCGGACGGATGTATACATCCCCCCCAATCGATAGCATCCGATAATGTCCCTATCTGCTTGGTTTTCCACTCCATTGTTCGAAATGTTGGCAGATCAGTCCAAGGGTCGAAAGGTCTGGCTGGTTGGAGGGGCGCTACGCGACCATCTCTTGGAGCGAGAAGCCATCGATCTAGATTTCACGGTGGATAAAGACGCAAGAAAATTGGCGCGTCGTATTGCGGATGCCATGCAGGGGAAGTATTTCGATCTGGATCTTGAAAGAGAAACCGGACGTGTGATTCTTCTGCAACCCGGTGGCAAGCGGCGCATGATTGATTTTGCAATGATGCGGGGTTCAGATATCCGAGAGGATCTGCTCGATCGGGATTTCAGCATCAATGCCCTGGCTGTATCGCTGGAAGAACCCGACGAACTCATTGACCCATCAGGCGGACTGCAGGATCTGAAGGACGGTCTGGTACGCAGCTGCAATCCGAATGCGTTTCAGCGCGATCCGGTGCGGGTATTGCGTGCGGTGCGCATAGCCACGGAATTAAATTTCCGCATCGAACAACAGACATTATCGCAAGTCAAGCAGGCGATCGATGGTCTGAAGCGCATCTCGCCGGAACGAATTCGGGATGAAATCATGCGTATGCTGGCTTTGCCGCGGCCTGGGAGGGCGGTGCGCGTATTGGATCACCTGGGAGCGCTTGCCTTCGTCCTGCCTGAACTCGAAGAACTGAAGGGCATCAGCCAACCGGCTCCGCATGCATACGACGTGTGGGAACACACCTTGGCAGTGGTGGATCGTCTTGGCGTTTTACTGGGGGTCCTAGCGGATGGTCCTGCCTCGGATGATTCGGGAGATCTGGTTCTGGCCCAGGCAAGCTTGGTTCTGGGGAGATTCCGGGATACGCTGCGGAAACATCTGGACGTCGAACTCAGTATGGGCAGATGTGTCAGGCAATTGCTCTTCTTTGCAGCTCTTTATCATGATGCCGGGAAGCCCGTTATTCGTCTGGAGAGTCCTCCAGACAAGGCGTCATTCCATGGGCATGAGGTCGTGAGTTCGAAATTAGTCAGGGAACGGGCTGGTTGGTTGCGCCTGAGCCGAGCGGAAAGCGATCGGTTGGCCCTGATCGTGCGTCATCACATGCGCCCCGAATGGCTTGAACGTGAACCCAAGATCACAACACGAGCAATGTATCGATTCTTCCGGCAAGCAGGAACAGCCGGTGTGGACGCGATCCTTCTCTCGCTGGCGGATTTTCTGGGGAAATACACCGCAACCCCGCCTGAGGATGGCTGGAACCGGCGAGTGGAGACAGCCCGGCAGTTGCTGGCTGCCTTCTTCGAGAGATGGAATCAGGGAATGGAACCCGTGCCCCTGCTTAGGGGTTCGGACTTGATCGCAGTGCTGGAGTTGAAGCCAGGTCCTCAGCTTGGGCAACTGCTGGAAGCGATCCGCGAGGCTCAGGTTTGTGGTGAAATCACCAGTTACGATGAAGCCATCAACTTGGCGAGAAGCCTGATCGAAGAAATCAAAGACTGAAGCTCAGGATCTCGTTCAAGATCTAAGGATAGATTTCCGTCAGTAGTGGAACATAGAAGCAACGGCAACCTTGCGCGTTGGAGCAGCCGGGCACGGGCAGATCGGGGGCGTCTTGGTTGTCGTAATCCCCTTCCACGGCTCTGCAAGCCGGACATGCATCTTCGGCTACGATCACGCGAATCCTACGAACCCTTGGATTATTCCTCAAACTTGCCAGCGTCTTTGCCGTTATCGAGTGCTTTTCGAGGTACGCGCCGCATCGGGGGCATACAAGCGTGGAATCTGTCGCGGTAGTTCGGCATATGGAACAAGTTCGCACAGCCATTCCCTCAATTCGGAGTTGTTTGATTCTACAGGCGTGCCTTCCCGAGTCAACCCAACCATAGCCACGGCTCATTCCGATGCACACCTTCCCTGTGAAGGTGATTGCATTAACCAGCCCCTCAATGGCATGATACTTGCTGATGGAGTAGAGGGATGATGAAACCAACTGTGCGCACGATCCTGCATGTCGACCTAGACGCCTTCTTCTGCGCGGTGGAGGAGCTGCTGAATCCCGATTTGAGGGGACAGGCGTTTGTCGTTGGCGGGCGTCCGGGGGGAAGAGGTGTTGTGAGTTCGGCATCGTATCCAGCCCGAAAGTACGGCGTTCGATCAGCCATGCCGACCACCATGGCACAGCGCCTATGTCCCGATCTGATCGTGGTGACACCTCGCCATCGTGAGTATTCCGTTTGGTCGGCACGAGTGATGGATTTGCTCCGCGAAAATGCGCCTCTGGTCGAACAACTCTCCATTGACGAAGCCTTCCTGGACGTGAGCGATGATCCGGTTGACGGGGAGGAGATCGCCCGACGTCTGCAGGGCGAGATTCTGGAGAGTTTCGGATTGCCGACATCCTGGGGTGTAGCGAGCAACAAGCTGGTTGCAAAGATCGCCACTGAGGTCGGGAAACCCAAGGGTTTGGTCGTCGTACCCCCGGGAGAAGAGGTGGGTTTCCTGGCTCCCTTGCCTGTGGAGATGCTTTCAGGGGTGGGGCCTAAAACCAGCGAGAGATTGGCTGAATTGGGCGTGATAACGATCGGGGATTTAGCCTCCCTTTCCCCCAAACGCATCTCCCGTGCATTCGGTCTCCGTGGCCAGGAACTTGCAACTAGAGCTTTGGGTATCGATGATCGTCCGGTTGTGGAAGAACATGAAACCAAATCGATGTCTGCCGAGACAACATTCTCTCGCGATCTGGAAGACGGCGGGCGGCTGCGTGAGACGCTGCGCAAGTTGAGCGAAGGAGTGGGGGGAAGGTTGAGACGAAACGAGCTTGCTGGTCGCACCGTACGGATCAAACTTCGATGGCCGGATTTCAAGACGATCACACGCCAGACGAGGTTGGAGAATCCGACGAATCAGGATGGTGAGATTTATCGAGCGGCGTTGAAGCTCTTCGAGAGCGAGTGGCGTCCAGGACGGGCAGTTCGTTTGCTCGGAGTGGGTGTCGCCGATCTGGGACCGCCGGTACGCCAGTTGAACCTCTTTGATCATGCTTGGGAACAGAATGGACGCCTGCTACGTGCGATTGACGATATCAAAACGAAGTATGGACGCGATGCGGTGCGTCGCGGCAGCACCAATTTTGCGCAGCAGGAAGAAGATCAAAGCCAATCAACGGATCGATTGGAGTGGGACGTTGAGGACGAGGCATGAACGACGGGTCAAAGGGTTCGACTACCCGCTCTGCTGGAACGACCGACCAGGACGATCCGACTCCCGCATCCGAGCTATCGGCGCAACCACGCTTGTGGAGGATCCAGAATGACACTATACGGTAAGGGCTATTACATGTGGCAGCTCCCGCACTGCGATGGTGGAATACCGGAAAACATTGCCAATCGTGTGAAGAACGCCGGTCTATCGCATGTGCTCATCAAGATCGCCGATGGTCCCAATTGGAAGTACAACTACGACTATCAGACCAAGACGGATTTGATTCCGCCGGTGGCCAATGCATTGCGTGAGATCGGCGTGCAGGTATGGGGATGGCACTATATTCGAGGGGACGATCCGCTGGGTGAAGCCCGGATCGCTGTCAACCGCATGACCGAGCTGGCGTTGGATGGCTATACTATGGACCCGGAATGGGAATACAAGGCACCAGGCAAGGATGCCGCTGCGCGTGCCTATCTTGAGGAGTTGCGCAGTGGTTTGAGGAATACACCTGTGGCCTTGAGTACATACCGCTTCCCCAAGTGGCATCCTGAATTCCCGTTTGTAGATTTCCTACGCGGTTGTGACATCAACATGCCTCAGGTCTATTTCGAGGGAGCTCACAATCCTGAACATCAGATCAATTTATGCGTCCAACAATACATGGAGATTCAACCGGCTCTTCCGATCATTCCCACCGTCTCGACTTATGCATCCGATACCTGGCGGCCAACAGCAGATGAGATCACACGCTTCCTGCAACACGCCAAGAGCCTCGGGTTGACGGCGGTGAATGCCTGGAGCTACGATTTCGCGACCAACCGTTACTACCTCGATCTCTTCAATGCGGTTGCGGATTTCCCATGGCCTCCAGCGCCCCCGGTTGCCGACATTCCGGAGCAGGTGATTGGGAAGCTCAACCAGCATGATGCAACACGCTTGTCGGAGCTTTACCAGGATAACGCCGCCCATGTCACCGGCGCACGCACGGTTGTTGGGAAAACCGCTGTTCAGCAGTGGTACGAAATCCTGCTCACCGATCTCCTCCCTCAAGGTCAGTTCCAACTCACAGGCAAGAGTGGATTGGGGAGTTCACGCCATTTCACTTGGACCGCGCAGAGCCCAAAGGGCGAAGTGCTCGACGGGAAGGATACGCTCGGTATTCGCGACGGTCTCATCCAATACCATTACACCTACTTCACCGTACACTGATCGCTTGCACGATACCTGCAGGCACAGAAGCCCTGCCATCAGCAAGTCAAACCCGCCGTCCTCAGATGCCATTGGATCCGATCTGAGGACGGTTTGCGCGTAATGAGATCGAGCTATTCAGCGTCTTGAATGTGGTGGGTATGAACAAGTTCGACAGCTTCACGCAGCATGGCTTGCGCGGGGCAATACTTCTCCACCGACAGTTCGATGGCGCGCTCGACAGCGGCCGGATTGATGTCCTTTCCTGCGATGAAGTAATCGATGTTCATCCTTGTAAACACACGTGGATGTTCCGAAGCTCTGTCGGAGCGCACGAATACTTCAAACTTGGTTACCTGCTGACGTTTCTTGAGCAGGATGGAGATCACGTCCATGGCTGTACATCCCGCCAGCGATATGGCCATCAACTCCATGGGGCGGAAACCATCGTTATCCCCTCCGACGGTTGGATCGGCTCCCAAGGGCACTTGAAAACCGGTATCGGCGGTTCCCGTGAAGGTCAATCCGTGATCCCAGACCACTTTCGCATCCATGCGTCACCTCTCCCAAGTTTGTTGAATCGGATGGATTTCGCAGGCATCCATGTGAAGAACATGATGCTTTCCGATAGGAGCACAGTATACTTCAGGTATCCTGTGGGGGACGGTTGCAAACAGAGGGAATCAAACCATGAACATCGATCTGTCTTCGAAGCAATTGGCGTTTCACCTGAGATTACCGGAGGGGAGATGGGACCTCCACGCACTTCTGTCACCGAGATCCGGCTTTGAAGAAGCCAGCATGAGCGCACGATGGCGCAAGAAGAGGAAAGCCGTCACCTGGAGTGGCGCTATCAGAGATGCTCAACAATATCCTGTCGAAGAACTAAAAAGTTTGCATGGTTTGTGCAGGCAGGCATCCGTTCGTTGGATCCTACCTAGAGATCGTCTTGAGTTTGTGATGGATTGTGCAGTGCTTCTTGAAGCTCCGCTTTTCCTCTGGCGAATGCATATCACGAACGCATCGAACGAATCGATATCCCTCGATGAAGTGGAAATGCTGCGCGCAGGCAGAGGGCAGCCGCCGAAGGAAAAGAAACTGTCACGCTTGATTCTTCCGATGAGGTTGCCGAAGGTCTCAGGAAGGTTCGGTGCCATCCGTCTGCACACCTCACCAGGGGATCTGGCCTTCTACAGCCATGGCTGGCAAAGCTGGAGTTTCAGCGGGGTATTGGGAGCCAGGGAGCGCCTTCCGCGCACGCGGTTCGGTTTCCTCAGCCGTCCTCTGTTTCACAATCAAGGGACTCCACATCCACACCAGCGAGGGCAGTTCACATCGGAGATGTTTGGAGCGATTGGGGACCGGACGCACAGGCGCGGATTCCTGGCGGGTTTCCTCTCGCAGCGGCAGGCTTTCGGAAGCCTGGAAACAGAATTGGACCGATTGGAACCCCGCCTGCGAATGTGGGTAGATGCCGATGGCGTGCGTTTGAACTCTGGAGATACCTTCACGACCGATTGGGCTTGTCTGCAGCCCTTCGACATGGATGAGGAAAATCCCTTTGCGCCGTATCTTGAAGCCGTGGCGCGTGAAAATTCCGCTCGCAGAGATTCGGAAGTTCCTGTAGGTTGGTGCTCCTGGTATCACTTCTTCGAAAACGTGACTGCCGATGATGTGGGGAATAACCTCGCATGGGCAGCTGCGAACCGCGATCGGATCCCGCTGGATTGGATTCAATTGGATGATGGCTTCCAGGAAAATGTCGGCGATTGGTTCAATTCCAAGGCGTCCTTTCCCGAAGGCGCAGCAGGCATCGCTCGAAAGATCAAGGAGGCCGGTTTTCGAGCAGGCGTATGGTTGGCGCCATGGATTGTCAAACCCAACGCCAGGATCATCAAGGAGCATCCCGATTGGCTCCTTCGAGGGAAATTCAGGTTGCCGGTTCAGGCTGGTTTCATCTGGAATACCTTGACAAGAGCGTTGGATATCACCCATCCACAAGTCCTGGACCACGTTCGCCGCTTGATCCGAACGGCCGTGGAAACTTGGGGATTTGATTACTTGAAGCTGGATTTCCTCTATGCGGGCGCGTTGAAAGGCGTGCGGCATGATCCTGGCTTGACAAATGCGCAGGCGTTGCATCGGGCGCTTGTGGAGATACGGAAAGCAGCCGGGGAGGATGTAACCATCCTGGGATGTGGTTGTCCCTTCGGTGTGGGG
>DUET01000097.1 GCA_011192015.1 Anaerolineae bacterium | reverse complement strand
TTGCGGCGGAACGGCGCTCTCGATCGCTGCCCACAACAGCCTCTGCTGCGCCCCCATCACCTACTTCGGCACCCACGAGCAGAAGCAGCAATGGCTGCCGAAATTGGCCTCCGGGAAGCACGGCCTTGGAGCGTTGGCGCTCACGGAACCTGGAGCAGGCTCCGATCTCGCAGGCGGGGTTCGCACGCGCGCTGAACACGTTGGCGATGAATGGGTGATCAACGGCAGCAAGGCCTGGATCACCAATGCCAGCCTGGCTCCGGTGATCGTCGTCCTGTGCCGCACGGATCCCAAGGGAGGAACCAAATCGCTGAGCATGATCCTCGTTCCCGGCGACACTCCCGGCGTGCATGTGAATCCGACGGAAAACAAGATGGGAGTGCGCGCCTCACCCACGAACGCCATCACCTTCGATGACGTGCACGTGCCCTATGAAAACCTGCTGGGCGAAGAAGGCCGGGGCCTCCATCAAACCCTGGAGGTCCTCGATGGAGGGCGCATCGGTATCGGTGCCCTGTCCGTGGGCCTGGCTCAGCGAGCCTTCGAGGAAGCCGTCCAATACGCCAAGGAGCGAGAGGCCTTCGGCAAGCCCATCGGGAACTTCCAGGGCCTCCAATTCAAGCTGGCCGATGCAGCCATGAACATCGAAGCCGGACGCCTGCTGATCCTCAAATCCGCCTGGCTGAAGGATCAGGGGAAGCCCTATACGAAAGATGCCGCCATGGGCAAGCTCTTCGCCACAGAGATGGCCGAACAGGTCTGCCGGGACGCCATCCAGGTGCTGGGCTCCTACGGCTACAGCAAGGAATACCACGTCGAGCGAACCTACCGCGATGCTCGTTTGATGACCATCGGCGAGGGCACGAGCGAAGTCCAGCGCATGGTCATCGGGAGACGAATCCTGAAATAACATCCGTGCCGGTTGGATCCTGCCTTGGGACCGTGCCGGCATTCCAATCTTGAGGATTGCAGGATCACCATCCTGAATTTCCATGTTGGGACATGCGAAACCACCCCGCAACAATTCTTGTTGCGGGGTGCTGATTCCCGTCTTTCCTTCTAGATGATCTGCGATGACTGGGCCTACCCGATATGTTCCCTGTTGCTACTCCCCAACCACAAAGGCAACCGTATGAACCTCGTCGGTTCCATCCGGATAGGGTCCTGCATACACGGCGCTTGCATCCGAATTCTGTACGAAACCGGTCTCGTCGGTAGCACGCACGGAGACGGTGTGATTTCCCGGCTCGACCGGCGTGGTGAACGACCACTGAGTCCAGATCAGGGAAGTATCCTGCGGCTGAAGCTGTGCCTCGAACCAATCCCCATCATCGATGCGCACCTCGACATTGACGATGCGCCTCAATCCAGCGAACGCCATGCCGTAGATCGGAACCGGACCGCTGCGCAGCTTCCTCGTTCCATCCGGCTGCCAGAGGATCGAATTCGTCTTCACGGAGGCAACATCCGACCAACCGCGCTGCTCCCAATATCCGAGAGGTTTATCGTCCACGAACTCGATCCCGGTGATCCACTTGGGCATCTTCTGCCCGTAAAGGCCGGGCATCAGGATGCGCAGGGGGAAACCGTGCTCCTGCGGAAGGGGCACGCCGTTGAGCTCATACGCCATCAGCACACCGGGCTGCGTCAGCCACTCCAGATCGACACTCGTGTCGTAACCATCTGCGGCGGAAAAACGTCCTCGCACCGCGCTCGAAAGGATCCCCACCTGATCCCAGATGTGCTTGGCCTCGAAACCGCCCCATGCCGCGTTGCCCACCAGTGGGCCGCCGGGTGGGTTGCCGATGCACTCCAGAGTTCGTATCGCCTCCACCTTGGGATACCGGAGGACATCCTCGTAGGTCAGCTCCAGTTCACGTTCGACAAGGCCGAAGATGCGCAACTTCCAATCCTCTTCCACAACTTGAGGAATGCGCGCGTGGGATTCCACGAAGAGCTCGTTGGTCGGCGTGATGATCAACCCGGTGGGAGCAGCAAGAGGCAATACGGCCTCGGATGTCGTCGAGCTCGATCGACTCCCAGCTCCCCCGTCCTGACATCCGCTGAGGAGCGCCAACCCGGCAATGCCGGCAATCTTGATGAAGGATCGACGAGTAAGTTTGTTCATCTGCGCTTGCGACCTTCCCTGTGGAGGTTGGTTTATACACCCATTATGGTCTTAATTGTATCATTCCGCGTTGCGGGTTGGTTTCAGCCTTACCCCGCAAACGGCCGGCTTGCGCTTTCACTTGCCCTGCTTTTCCTGAATGCGTTTGATGCCCCTTCATCATCCACTCTCTTTCCGGAATCACTCGCCTTGTAGCGCCATCCCTCCCGACCCATCGATAAAGTCCCTCACGGTTCCAGAAAGGGCTATAATCCTACCCACCTAGCATCCTTCGAGGACAACATGCCATCTCAAATTGTCGAATGCGTTCCCAATTTCTCCGAAGGCCGCCGTCCCGAGGTGATCGAAGCCATCCGGAAATCGATCGCCGCTGTCAGCGGAGTCCATGTGCTCGATCAACACATCGATGCCGACCACAACCGCACGGTGATCACCTTCGCCGGCCCTCCGGAATCGGTTCTGGAAGCCGCCTTTGCGGCCATCACTCAAGCAGCTCAATCGATCGATCTGGACCATCATCAGGGAGAACACCCTCGCATCGGCGCGACCGATGTGGTCCCCTTCGTGCCCATCTCCGGTGTGGAGATGCAGGATTGTGTCGAGCTTGCCAAACGCCTGGGGAAGCGTGTGGGCGAGGAACTCAGCATCCCGGTATACCTCTATGAACGGGCGGCCACGCGACCCGATCGCGAGAACCTGAGCAATCTTCGCATCGGCGAGTACGAAGGTCTCAAGGACGCCATTCAAAGCGATCCGGATCGTGCGCCGGATTACGGTCCGTCCAAATTGGGCAAGGCCGGTGCCACCGTGATCGGCGCACGCGCCTTCTTGATCGCCTACAACGTCTATCTCACCACGGATGACGTCGACATCGCCAAGCAGATCGCCCGCACGGTTCGCCAATCTTCGGGCGGATTGCCCTTCGTCAAGGCCCTGGGGATGCTGGTGGCCGGCCGTGCGCAGGTCTCGATGAACTTGACGGATTTCACCCAGACCTCCGTGGACGTGGTCGTGGAAGCCATCCGCGCCGAGGCGCAGAAGCATGGCGTGGACATCCTCCATTCCGAATTGGTGGGATTGATCCCCGAAATGGCGTTGATCAAAGCCGCACGGCGCTATCTACAACTCGAACAATTCGAGACGGACCAGGTTTTGGAAACACGCCTGCAGGCGGCTGCGGTAAAGCAGGGTACCTTCCTCGATCGTTTGGCCGCGGGGACACCCACACCCGGCGGCGGCTCAGCTGCGGCTCATGCAGGCGCGATGGCGGCGGCGCTGGTGGCCATGGTGGCGCGTTTGAGTATGGGGAAGAAGAAGTATGCAGAATTCGAGACACGCGCTGCGGAGATAGCCTCCCGGGCGGATAATCTGCGTCTTGCCCTGGAACAAGCCGTGATCCAGGATGCACAAGCCTTCGACCAGGTCATGCGGGCGCTGCGCATGCCCAAGCAGACGGAGGAAGAGAAGTCGAACCGCCTCGAGGTCCTCGAGCATGCCACACATCAAGCCGCAGCGGTGCCTCTCGACGTAGCCAGGCAGGTGACGGAAGTACTCGCGCTGGCGGTGGAAGTTGCCGAGAGGGGAAACGTGAGTGCTGCCAGCGATGCCGGTTCAGCCAGCGCCATGGCGCAGGCCAGCTTCACAGCCGCCGGGCTCAACGTTCGCATCAACGCAGCTTCCGTCAAGGATGAGGAGGTCACGAAGCGCTGGCTCCACGAACTCGATGAACTGCATGCTGATGTGAAGGCATCCATCGAGCGTGTGCACAAGGCGCTTGCCGAACGTGCCGGTCTAACGCATTCGGGAAACAGAATCTGACAGGCTGATAACCTGTCAGATTCTCCATTTGAGCTTCCCGGAATAGAAATCGCTTATCGCAGCAGTGCTCAGAGCCTACAGCCGCGGCAGTGCGATCGTGGTCTGTTTCTGGTATTTCCCCTTCTTATCCGCATACGAGATCTGGCATTCCTCATCCGCTTCGAAGAAGAGCACCTGGGCGATGCCTTCGTTGGCGTAAATCTTGGCCGGCAGCGGCGTGGTGTTCGAGATCTCCAAAGTGACGTAGCCTTCCCACTCGGGCTCGAACGGCGTCACGTTGACGATGATCCCGCAGCGTGCGTAGGTGGATTTGCCCACGCAGACGGTGAGTACGTTGCGAGGGATGCGGAAGTACTCCACTGTGCGCGCCAGGGCGAACGAGTTGGGTGGAATGACGCACACCTCGCCCTTGAAATCGATCATCGAATCCGGATCGAAGTTCTTGGGATCCACGACGGCCGAGAACACGTTCGTGAAGATCTTGAACTCGTCGGCAATGCGGATGTCGTAACCGTACGATGAAACGCCGTAGGAGATCACGCCCTCCCGCGCTTTCCCTTCTGCAAAGGGCTCGATCATGCGCTGCTCGCGCGCCATGCGTGTAATCCAACGATCGGATTTCAGCCCCACCTTTCGTCCTCCTTTATTCGCATGCGTTCACCGCAAGCGTGTTGCCGCCCGGACCGGATTGATCAAGGTGCCCACGCCTTCGATCTCGACGGAAACTTCATCACCGTCGACCAGCGGTCCCACACCAGCCGGCGTGCCAGTGAGAATCACGTCCCCGGGCTCCAGGGTCATCACCGACGAGATGAATCCCACCAACTGGGTTACGGGGAAGACCATGTCACGTGTCGAAGCCATCTGCCGCAACTGCCCGTTCACCAGGCAGGTCACCATCACGTCGGCTGGATCGAGCTCGGTTTCGATCCAGGGACCGAGGGGGCAGAAAGTGTCGAAACCCTTGCCGCGCGTCCACTGATCATCCTTGAACTGCAGATCACGGGCGGTCACGTCGTTGGCCACGGTGTAACCCAGGATGTGTTCCGAGATGTCCCCGGGACTGATCCAGCGTCCCCGCTGTCCGATGATGATCGCCATCTCGGCCTCATGCTCCACACGTTCGGACTGCGGGGGCAGGAGGATGGTCTCACCAGGCCCGATCACGGCGCTGGGAGGCTTGAGGAAGAGTAACGGCAGCTCCGGTACTTCGCTGCCGAACTCCGCTGCGTGGGCGATGTAGTTCTTGCCCAAACAGACGATCTTGCTGGGCTGAACCGGGGCCAGCAGTTCCACGCTGTCGAGTGCGATGTGGGCTTCACCGCGCCGGAACTCGGCGAACGGCGATCCATCCAGCAGCCCGATGCGATCCTCCGCCAACCAACCCCACATGACCGGCGACTCGGGTCCCTTGCGAAAACGCAGGATTCTCATGTGCTCACTCCCGCACGCTTCGATTGCATGCGTGTCTCGTCCGAGTAGGGTTTGCGCCCCCACGCCAGATCATACTCGACCTGCCAGGGATAGACATCGATGGACACCAAACCCGCCTCTCGAAGCAGGCTGCGGAAAGCCTGGGGAGAAAAGGTTCGGCCCAGGATGAGCCTGCTGCGCCAGCCGATGCGATTGGTGATCAGCAGCCAACCCCCAGGTCGTAAGACACGGATCAACTCGTGCAGCACGGCCCGAGGTCGAGGCGTGAACTCCAGCATCTCCAGGCTGGAGACGGCATCGAACGTGCTATCGGAGAAGGGCAGCGGCATGGCCCAGCCCTGCACCCAGTGCGTCTGCGGGGAATCGGCGAGTTCTCTACCCACCTGCAGCAGCTTGCGGGAGGCATCCAGATGGGTGATCACGCCATGAAAGGCGGTCGAAGGCAGGACGGCCCTGGCCAGGCGGCCGCTTCCCGCACCGGCATCCAGCACCCGAGCCCCATGCAATCCGGCCAGTGTTCTTACAAACGGCTCTCCAAGGTACTGCCGCTCCCAGGCGGGATCGAAGCACTTGATGCGCTCATAGCGCCTGGCCGTCAGATCGTACAGGAAGACGACGGCGCGCCGCCCGAGATGCGCGCCCTCGCAGATCCAGATTTCCCAAACGGCGAGCAAGCCGACCAGGCCTGCGATGAAGAGGACGATCCACATCTGTTTACAGCCACTTGATTCGGTTTTGCTCATGCAGGTATGAGCGTCGGCACACTATAGCACAGGGGGAACGCATCGGAAAACCCCAAGCCTTCAGCTCCCAAAACAGCCGGATTCCAACACTCGCGTTGACGTCCTCTCTACGGGCGGCTATAATCCCCGCAGGGCGGATAGCTCAGTTGGTTAGAGCGCTTCTCTTACACAGAAGAGGTCGCAGGTTCGAGTCCTGTTCCGCCCACACGAACAGCCCCCACCCGTCTGCTCCGTTGATCAGGAACATTGTTGGATCCTTGATGGAAGGAGTTTCGAGCTGAAATGGCAAGACGGAGACGGCGGATCATTGCCATCATGTTCACCGACATGGCATCTTACTCCATGCAGATGGCCAAGAACGAACAGTTCGCGCTTGAACTTCTGGGGTTGCATAACCGCATCCTAACGCCGATCATCGAGCGGAATCGCGGCGTGATCATCAAGCATATCGGGGATGCGATCATGGGGAAGTTCGACGATTGCCAGTCCGCGTTCCGCGCTGGTTTGCAGGTTCAAGCGGCCATTCATGAGTTCAACATAGGCCGATCCGATGAGACGAAGATCCTCATGCGCATTGGGATTCACGTCGGCGAAGTCGTCGAAATGGACGAGGATATCTTCGGCCACGCCGTTAATCTGGCGTCACGTATCGACCCGCTTGGTTCGACCGGAGATGTTATCGCAAGCCGCCAAGCCCGCGATCTGGTAGGTCCATCGCCTGAATTTCAATACGAGTTCCTCCAATCGGCGATTGTGAAGAATATCGATATCCCCATTGATTTATACCGTGTGCTTCCAGGAACAAGGGATACGCCCCGCAAACTCAGGTTGATCGTCATCACGGGACCTTCCGCGGTCGGCAAGGATGTTGTTGCCTCTCTTTGTCGTGAGGAACTCATCGCCCGCGACATCTACTGCGGCTACCTGAAGACGTATACAACGCGGCGAAGATATGGCACAGCGGACACCGATTCCTCGAGTCGATCGTATGAACCCAGCATGGCCAATACGCACATGAAGAGTCGGGATGAATTGGTCAAGCATCCCGATGTCTTCTTTCCCTATGAGAAATATGGCTTCACGTATGGTTTCTCCCAGAGTCACCTCAAGCAGCGTGACGACTATGCCACGCTCCTGCTGTGTATCTTCGACCGTCTTGAGCGTCTCGGGGAGTTTCGTCGCGCCGTGAAGCGAGTGAGCGAGCGGGAGGTCTACGCCATCTATCTCAACGCACCCGAGGAAGACCTCAAACGGCGCCAACGGAAACGGCGCGCTATGGAAAGTGAAGAGAAGAAGCTGCGGATGGAGGAAATTGCACGCGATCTTGCAAGATATCGCGTCGGCTTGGGGAAATGCCGCAGCCATATCGATCTGGTCGTTCAGAATGGAAACAAGGTTCCGGTGAACACCGCAGTGCAGAAAGCAGTCGACGGCATCCTGGCGCAATTTGTGGAAAAGAAGGTGAAATTGTAGTTCTCGTAACCCGTGGAGGCTTGCAGCTCCCGCCGAGCTTTACGTAGACAGAAGAGGTCGCAGGTTCGAGACATGTTCCATTCATTCATGCGAGCCATCTCTTCGTTGCCTCATCTTAGTGCCCACCCGGTTCATCCTTTGAATTTCACCCCCTCGATTTGAGCAAAGAGAAGCCCCATAGAGATGGGGCTTCTCACTTCACATGCCGGTTACGAACTCAGTCAGGCTGTTCGTAGATTCATCAGTGCACGATCCTCGGGCGGATCCACAACCCGTTATCCCACAGGTATTGATCTCCTGCGGATACGGTGAGTATGAAGATCACTTCCTTGCCTCTCAAGCTGGAAAGACTCACATTGATCGTTTTCGACAAGCCTTCATAGGCTTCCTGCCAGCTTGCCAAGATCCTGATCTGGTCATCTGGAAGGCGATAATATAGCCGGAATTGTATGGAGCATTTCACCGAGTTATCCATGCAGGCCACGGTGGCTCGGAATTGATCCCCTTCGCCAACAAGAAAGGCGGGGAAGGCTCCCGAGATCCAACCCTGGCTCACCTGCTGAGGTGCCACCGCCAGCGAGGGGCCAGGCATGGTGATGCCGCCTTCCATGATGGGTTCGTCTTGGCTTGCAACCAGGCCTTCGGAGTCACCTGCTTCACCCGGACAGGGCAGTACGCCTGCGCCGCTCGTCCATGTAGCATCGCAGTAATGCGCGGCGAAGTCATAGAGAATGCGGGAAGGATCCTCAACTTTGATCTCGACCCAGAAGGGCCGGTTGGCTTCCGCGCTGACGCCGAAGATGCCACCGTAGGCGTTGCGCAGCATCCAGTTGCCGCGATAGGCTCCCGGCGTAGTGGGTGCCGTCAACCGTACAGCAATATCCACCGTCTCACCCGGCCATACTGTGCGCGGCATCGCGACCGCGGCTGCACCGGACATGCGATCCCCCGAGATGAATATCAGATCGTAATCCACTGTCCAGGTGTGCGAGCCCGCGTTTCGTAAACGCCAGATCTTGGTGAAAGTCTCTCCACCCACAAGCACGGTTCCATCCGGGATTGTGATGTCCTCCACATTACTCACCCAATCGGCTGGCACCGGCGTGCTGGTAGCCGTGGGTATGAACGTGGCCGGGGGTGTGAAGGTGGGCGTGGGAGTCTCCGTGGCCGTCGCGGTTGGCTCAGGCGTGTTTGTAGGCGTCTCGGTTGCTGATGCGGTTGCCGTCGGTGATTCTGGCGTGATTTGCTGCGTTAAAGCCATCAGTGTAGCGAAATAGTCGGGCGTCTCGCTTACACTGCATGAAGCGACAGCCATGGTTGCCAGCAAGATCATCGCGATCAATATTCCGTTCCTCATGAAATTACTCCTCTTCCCAATGATAGGATCCACCAAAGTGAGTATGCATTCTTGTTTCAAAGTAGAAGAATAACCCACAATAGCAATCTGAATTCCCTAGAGGCAGCCTCGATTCAGCTGTTCAAGATATTTGTTGCCTGCTTGCGTGATGCGCACGTTTCGGTTACTTTCGAATGAACGCCCAACCACTCCATAAATCCTAGCTACATCCCGAAATTATATCCCTTGCCTAGCAAGCCACCGAGGTGTGAAAAACCACACCTTGTAGTATACAATCAGCACAATCCACCAGCATAAGGAGTCTCCTGTGATTCTGCTGAATCCCCACAAACTCACGCGGAAATACCCCGATAAACGCTCCCAAGAAATCATGCAGAAAACGGTTGCTTTCTTCGAGAAGAAAGGCAAGCAGAAACTCAAGGAAGACGATCATGAGCGCATCTGGTACGCCGATTTCCTCGAATTCGTAAAGAAAGAGAAGATCTTCTATACCCTGCTGACGCCATCGGCATACAGCGACGGCGAGACGCGCTGGGATACCTGGCGCAATTGCGAATTCAATGAAATCCTGGGCTTCTACGGACTGGCCTATTGGTACACCTGGCAGGTGACCATCCTGGGCCTTGGCCCGATCTGGATGAGCGATAATGAGGAGCTCAAACGCAGGGCGGCTCAACTGCTGAAAGATGGAGCGATCTTCGCCTTCGGCCTGTCAGAGCAGGCCCACGGCGCCGATGTGTATTCGACCGAGACGGCCCTGTCCCCGAAGAGCGCCGGCGCATTCAGCGCCAGCGGGGAGAAGTACTACATCGGCAATGCACAGGAAGCGCGCATGATCCCAACCTTCGGCAAACTGGAAGGCAGCGGGGAGTACACCTTCTTCGTTGTGGATTCACAGCACGAGCAGTTTGATTGCGTGAAGAATGTGACCAACAGCCAGAACTACGTGGCGCACTACAAACTGGAAGACTATCCGGTCGACGAAGGCGACATCCTATCGCTGGGGCAGAACGCGTGGGACACCGCCCTGAACACGGTCAATGTGGGCAAATACAACCTGGGATGGGCCTCGATCGGCATCTGCACGCATGCCCTCTATGAGGCGATCAACCACGCCGCCAACCGGCGCCTGTATAACATGTATGTAACGGATTTCTCGCATGTTCAACGGATGTTCACCGATGCGTACTGCCGCCTCGTGGCGATGAAGCTGTTCACCCTGCGCGCTTCGGATTACCAGCGCTGTGCGTCCAGGGAAGATCGCCGCTACCTGCTCTTCAACCCGATCGTGAAGATGAAGGTTACCACCCAGGGCGAGGAAGTCATCAATTTACTATGGGACGTGATCGCCGCAAAAGGTTTCGAGAAGGACATGTATTTTGAGATGGCTGCCAGGGACATTCGCGCCCTCCCCAAGCTCGAGGGCACCGTGCATGTCAACATCGCCTTGATCGTCAAGTTCATGCGCAACTACTTCTTCGCGCCCGCCGAGTACGAGGCCGTTCCCCGCATCGACGATTCTCGAGATGACGTCTTTCTCTTCGATCAAGGACCCGCGCGCGGCTTGGGCAAGATTCAATTCCATGATTTCGCTCCGGTTTTCGACCGCTGGGACCTCCCCAACGTGAACCTCTTCAACGAGCAGATCACAATCTTCAAGGATTTCCTGATGATGGCGACCCCCGATGAAGAGCAGCAGAAGGACGTGGATTTCTTGTTGGCGTTGGGAGAGATCTTCACGTTGGTGGTCTATGGACAGCTGATTCTGGAAAACACAGAGATCTATGAGATCGATCCGGATATCGTCAACCAGATCTTCGATTGCCTGGTGCGCGATTTTTCCAAGTTCGCTCTGGAACTGCACAACAAACCCAGCAGCAGTGCCCGGCAGATGGAAATCTGTCAGAAAATGCTGCGGAAACCGGTGGCGGATCCTGTCCAGTACAAGCAGGTTTGGGAGAAGTACGTTCATGCCCTCCATGGGGAATATGAGATGAGGGCGTGATTCCCGAATCTGGAAATCAGAGAAGTGAATCTAACGTTACCACGCATCCAGATACATACGAAAACTCCCCTCGACGAGGGGAGTTTTTCGATGGACTCTCTTGCTTGGGAAGCCGGCGTTGGGGGATCAGCTTTCCACAACGGGGAACTTACTTACGCGGAATTTACAGGTTTCCTGCCCCATGGCTATGCACTCGATTTCCTCGATCTCAAACTTCAGGCCGCTGGAAGCCCAGCGAGTGGCCTCTTCCAGGGCGCCGAGGATGGGGTGGCAAAGCGGTTCATCATATTCTCTACCCCAGCAAACCGGGCACTGGTGAACTATGAAGAAGAAGGATTGATCGTCCTCCTCCACGGTCGTATACTGATCGCTCACGCCGGATAGGATGCGCGCTGTTCCAACCAGCGCGCCCTTGATCTTCTTTTCCAGAGGCAGATCCACCTTGTCCCAACCTGAGACTTCGGGAATATCCGCCAGGGCTTCACGCAGCACACCATACGAAGCCCACGAAGCCCTCCGCGCCACACCGTGCCCACCCTGCAATCCATAAAACTCATCCATGATTGCACACAGGCTCGAGAATCTGACAAAATCGACGGCCTTCTCCAAATCGGCTGGAGGCGGGGTTTCGATCCAATCCGCGAGACCCGAGCGCTTGAGCAGCACGTGGAGTCCGTTTTCGCCCAGAATGTCCTTCAAGGATTCAAGACAGGTTCGTACGATATGGTTTGGATAGAAAAATCCACTTTGGGATGGTTCGTTCAAAGCCCGTAACTCCGAATGCATTTAAAGCAGCTTCTTTAGATCCTCCACGGTCCGGCGCATATCCAGGAAGAGCAAACCAAGTTTGGCCTGTTCTCGAGCAAGCACGGTGAGTACAGCATGCTCTCCTATGGCCATCAGGACCACAAATCCCTGCTTCCCGCGGATATAAACTTGCTCCAAAGAACCTCTTCCAAGCTCACCCGCAATGCGCTCACCCAGAGAGAGCATTGCCGCCGTCATGGCAGCGACACGATCCTCCTCCGCATCACCGGGAAGGGCGGACGCAATCGTAAGACCATCCAAACTGACTACTGCAGAGGCTTCAACATCGGGAGTGGATGCCTGCAGATCATGCAGACGTTTCACCAGCACTTCTGTGCGTGAGGTTGCCAATTTGTTCCTCCTTGCAAGAGCTGGGTTCCAAGCCCCCCTGAAGTCAATTCAATCTAGCATGCCGCCCAAACCAAGTCAAGCTGGAAATGCTGTACCTGCGATGATCCATTCGTCCTCCCGAGAGAATCCTCATTATTCCGGTGGGGCAACACGGTTCTGAGTGCTGCATTTCCAAAGGTGGTAAACTTGGCTCCTTGATGATCTCTGCGCATGACAGCGCAACAAGTTACGAATGGGTGCCCGGAATGAGTTTCCCCTCAAGCAGAGAAGGAGAGCTGAAACTGAATCCGCTCAAACAGGTGCCCCCTTTCGTGGGGGATTCGGTATGTAGACCCCTTGATGTCATAAACGTATCAGCTTTCCGTCATGTGAAATGCCTGGTTTTTAGAGTATAAGAAGGGCCGATTGGAAGGAGACGAATGTGAGCATCATTGAAGCCACCCATCTCACGAAATACTATGGTAAGTCCAGGGGGATTGTGGATGTATCATTCAACGTCGAGGAGGGGGAGATCTTCGGTTTCATCGGCCCAAACGGCGCCGGGAAATCAACGACGATCCGCTTGTTTTGTTCTTTGATCTATCCCACCGGCGGTCAGGCGAAGATCTTCGGCAAGGACGCCATCAAGCACGGGCCTGAAATCCGGCAGCATATCGGATACCTGCCATCCGAGGTCTTCTATTACGACAGGATGAAGGTCATCGATCTGCTGAAGTATTCAGCGAGTTTCTACGAGAAGGACTGCACTCAAAGGCTGCATGATCTGGCTGAAATCATGGAGCTTGAGCTGAATCGCCGCATCGACGACCTGTCTTACGGCAACAAGAAGAAAGTGGGGATCGTTCAAGGGCTTCTGCACCAACCCAAGGTTCTCTTTCTGGATGAGCCCACCAGCGGTCTCGATCCTCTCATGCAGAAGGAGTTCTACAATCTCATTCGAGAGGAAAACCAACGCGGTGCTACGATCTTCCTTTCATCCCACATCCTGAGCGTTGTACAAAGGATGTGCAGTCGCGTGGCGATCATTCGTGAGGGCAGCATCGTCGATCTTCAGGACGTGCAAACCCTGCAGCGCGAGAATTACAAGAAGATCCGCATCGTTGCCGAGAAAATCGAAGAGAAGGATTTCGATCTCCCCGGCGTCAGCAACCTCGTCAAAGAAAACAGCATCCTCAGTTTCTTCTACCGAGGGGACATCAATCAGGTCACGGCAGTGATCGGCAAGCAGAATGTATCAGATCTCACGATTGAAGAGCCCACGCTGGAAGAAATCTTCATGCACTACTACGAATAGGTGCAGGCCATGAATATCTTTGTGCATGAATTCAAGATGATCTTCCGTTCCGTGATCATCTGGTCCCTATCCATCGGATTGGCGATCTTCTTCTTCCTGTCCATCTACCCTTCGATAGGGGCTGATGTCGACCTGATCAATGAAATGATGCAGAGCTTCCCCGAGGAGTTCCTGATCGCTTTCGGAATGGCGGACATGGATTGGTCCAGCATCCTCGGCTTCTACGGTTTCGTATTCGCCTTCATTCAAATCTGTCTCGCAATCCAGGCATCCAACTATGGATTCTCGTTGGTCTCAGTCGAGGAAAGAGATCTGACCGCCGACTTTCTGCTTGCGAAGCCTGTGAGTCGGCTGAAGATCATGTCCAACAAATTGTTCGCTGCGGTAACAGGCTTGACCATCACAAACGCGGTTGTCTGGATCAGCAGTTTTGTTTTCCTGCGTGTATTCAGCGACGGCGTGCCTTATGAAACGAAGCCCTTGCTCCTGTTGATGCTCAGCAACGGCGTCCTCCAGTTGTTGTTCTTTTCAGTTGGAATGGCCATCTCGCTGCTGATGAAGAGAGTACGGAGTGTGACGCCTCTTTCCATGGGGCTGGCGTTCGGTCTCTACCTGCTGAACGCCTTTGGTGGCATGATCGGAGAGGACACCCTGGAGATCCTTTCTCCCTACAATCACTTCGAACCCAACTTCATCCTTAAGCATGCAGCCTATGATCTTCCAGTTGCGTGGATCAGCGTGGCCGCGATCGTGATCGCCATTGCCGGCAGCTACGTCCTTTACGCAAGAAGAAACATCCGCTCTGCGGTGTAAGGAGGAGAGGTGAATATCTTCCTTCGAGAACTCAAGGCCAACTTCCGTTCGCTGCTCATCTGGGCTGGAATCGTCGCCTTGTTCACCATTTCCGGTTTTGCAAAGTTCACCGGCTATTATGACAATCCCGATTTGATTGAAGTGCTGAACAGCTTCCCACCCGCTTTCCTGGCGGCATTCAACATGAACGCCTTCAATCTGACCACAGTACCCGGCTTCTTCGGTGTGATGTTCACGTTCTACTCCCTGCTCTTGTCCATCGCCGCCGTGATGTGGGGAAGCGATATCATCTCGAAAGAGGAACGTGACAAGACCGTCGAATTCTCCCTTACCTTGCCGATACGACGGAGCCGAATCATCACAGCCAAAGTCTTGGCTGCCCTTATCAACTGCATCGCTTTGCTTCTCTTCACCTGGGGAATCTCCCTGCTGAACGTCGCCAAATACTCACCGGACGGAGATTTCTACACCTTCCTTTCGCTTGGTATGCTGTCGCTCTTCTTCATGCAGGTCATCTTCCTGGCGATCGGGGTCTTCCTGGGGTGCGCGATGAAGCGCTACAAACAGGCAAACTCGATCGCGGTTTCGATCCTGTTGGGAACGTACTTCCTCTCCATCCTGTCTGGACTGCAGGAGGATCTGGAATTCCTGAAATACGCCACGCCGTTCAAATACTTCGATCCCGCCTTGTTGCTGCGAGAATCGAGCCTGGATTGGAGCTTTGTGGCGCTTTCCCTTGGGATCATCGCCGTTTTCATCGCTGGATCGTACATAACCTACACACGCAGGGATCTGTACATCTAAGACCGGCAAAAAGCTGGGACCACGGTGGAAACTGCCCCCTAAGGGCAGTTTCTTCATGTGAGAATTAAAACCGGAACCGGTGCAGTGTATTGACACATAGCTAAGCTTGCTTTATACTTTCAACTTCTTAGCTTTTTAGCGAGGTGAAGCATGTCGGAGGAGACATTTGTAGCCGCACTGGGAGAATGGATCGAAGTGCTCATGCACTACTCGATGCGCCGCTTTCTTCGTCATGCTAGAGAGCGCGGCCTCTCGATGTCGCACCTCGGTGCGATTTTCCACACCCACCGCGCTGGGGGCCGCGGGGTCACCGAGATCGGAGAGCATCTGGGCGTGAGCAGTGCGGCTGCCAGCCAAATGCTGGATCGCATGGTCCAGCAGGATCTGGTCATGCGAAGTGAGGATCCGAAAGATCGCCGTGTCAAGAGAATCGTACTCACCGAGAAAGGCCAACGCATTCTTGAAGAGTGCATCCGTGCCCGACGCAGTTGGCTGAACGAGGTCGCAGGAGTCTTCAGCGATGATGAAAAACAAACCATCGCCTCCGCATTGATGCTCCTCACCGAGAGAGTAAGCCAGCTTTCAGACACCAACAACGCTATGCGCGAATTCAACCCGTAGAGGAATTACCGATTATGCTGCGTTTGTTCAAATACCTCAAACCCTACACTCTGCTGATCCTTCTGGCCATTGTGCTGCTTTTCATTCAAGCCAATGCCGACCTGGCGCTGCCCGATTATCTCTCCAGAATCGTCAACAACGGCATTCAGCAGAGCGGCGTGGAGAACGCCGTTCCTGAGGCCATCCGTCAGAGCCAGATGGAAAAACTGCTGCTGCTCATGAGCGATGACGAGGCGGATCAAACGATGAGTGCTTACACACTCATCGAACCCTCCTCCCCTGATGCGAGCCTGGTTCTCGAGGACTATCCCGCGCTGGCGGATGAAGCCATCTATGTCTTGAGAGACATCGATACCGCAGAAATCGAGGCGCTCAACCCGATCATGGGAAAAGCCTTCGTGGTGGTTTCCAGCATCCAACGATTGGCGGACGATCCTGCTGCAGCGGAAGCTCTGCAGGAGAGACTCGGTATCGAGATCCCCACCATCCCTGCGGGTATGGATATCTTCACCCTGCTGAAGATGATGCCGGCAAGCATCCTTTCAAACATCACCGACGCCATCCAGGAGGGATTCGCCGCCCTGGGCGATAGCATGGTCAATCAGATGGCGGTGGTCTCAGTCAAGGCAGAATATGAGGCTCTCGACGCGGATATGAGCAAGATACAGAGAGACTACATGCTGAGCACAGGCGGCGTCATGCTGCTCGTCTCCTTGCTGGGGGGCCTTTGTACGATCGCGGTTAGCTATCTGGGCTCACGAATTGCTGCCGGTTTCGCACGCGACATACGTTTGAGAGCCTTCGAGAAAGTGGAGAGTTTCTCAAGCGCGGAATTCGACCAATTCTCAACGGCCTCGCTGATCACACGCTCAACCAACGACATCTCCCAGGTGCAGATGGTCGTCTTCATGATCATCCGCATGGTCATCTACGCCCCGATCATCGGCATTGGAGCGGTCATCCGGGCGATCGATAAGAGCGCCGACATGTGGTGGCTCATCGGTTTGGCAGTGGTTGTATTGCTGAGTTTGGTCATGGCAGTGTTCAGCATCTCCCTGCCGAAATTCAGGATCATGCAGAGCCTGATCGACAGGCTCAATCTGGTGACGCGCGAAAACCTCTCCGGCATGATGGTGATCCGGGCGTTCAACAAGGAGCGCGACGAGGAGGAGCGCTTCGACAAGGCCAACCGTGATCTGGCGGACACCAGCCTTTTCATCGCCCGTGTGATGGTCACCATGATGCCGTTGATGATGCTGCTCCTGAACGGGCTATCGATGGGCATCATCTGGGTTGGCGCCCATCAGGTGGCTGAAGCCCACATCCAGGTGGGCGACATGATGGCCTTCATGCAATACGCCATGCAGATCGTATTTGCCTTCCTGATGATGTCGATGATGTTCATCTTCCTGCCCCGCGCCGCAGTTTCCGGAGGACGCATCGCCGATGTGCTGGAAACGGAAATCAGCATCACAGATCCGGCGGAGGCCAAATCCTTCCACGATCCATTCAAAGGGAGGATCGAGTTCCGCGACGTTTCCTTCCGCTACCCCGGAGCGCTGGAGGATGTCTTGCATGACATCACCTTCACAGCCGAACCGGGTGAAACCACGGCCTTCATCGGCTCCACGGGTTGCGGTAAATCCACCGTCATCAATCTGATCCCGCGTTTCTACGATGTTACAGAAGGAGCCATCTTCCTGGATGGCATCGACATTCGCCAGGTCCGCCAGAGCGATCTGCGCGACAAAATCGGCTTCGTGCCGCAGAAAGGCACCTTGTTCTCCGGCACGATGGAAAGCAACCTGCGCTACGCCGATGAAGACGCCAGCCTGGAGACATTGAAAGAAGCCGCCGATATCGCCCAGGCCAGCGAATTCATCTTTTCCGACCCCGAAGGATTCGATGCCCCGATCGCTCAAGGCGGCACGAATGTCTCCGGAGGCCAGAAGCAACGGCTGGCGATCGCGCGCGCACTGGTCAAGAGACCTCCAATCTACATCTTCGACGACAGCTTCTCGGCGGTGGATTTCAAAACTGAAGCCAAGATGCGAAGAGCCCTCAACGATCAAACCAGAGGCAGCCTCGTGCTGATCGTCACCCAGCGTGTGGCCACCGTCAAAGATGCGGATCAGATCATCGTTCTCGACGAGGGACGAATTGTGGGTAAAGGGAAACACCAAGAACTGATGAAAACCTGCGAGACCTACCAGGAAATTGCCCGCTCGCAGTTGAGCGAGGAGGAACTGGTATGAGCGCCGAACGCAGGATGTCTTCCCAGGATCGAAAACCAGACAGCAGTCCGAGCAGAGGACGAAGTCCCATGCGAAGGCGAGGACCTATGGGGCATGGCGGTCCTATGGCGATGATGAAGGGCGATCGAGCGCGTGATTTCAAGGGCGCGATGACCAAGCTGATCCGGTACTTCGGTTCCTATAAGATCGCCATCGTGATCGTGATCCTCTTTGCCATTGCCTCGACCGTGTTCACCATCATCGGCCCCAAGATCCTGGGCCAGGCAACGACGACGCTCTTCGAAGGTGTTCTGGGGCAGATCACAGGCACCGGAGAGGGGATCGATTTCGATGCCATCGGCAAGATTCTCCTTACGACGCTGTTCCTCTACCTCGGATCGGCCCTGTTCGGTCTGATCCAGGGCTGGATCATGTCGAGCGTATCGATAGACATCACCTACCGCTTCCGCCAGGACATTTCCACGAAGCTCAACCGCCTTCCTCTGGGATACTTCGACAGGGTTAGCCAGGGCGAGGTGCTGGCACACATCACCAACGATGTCGACACAATCAACCAGACACTCAATCAGAGCATCACCCAGATCATCACCTCAGCCGTCACCTTGATCGGCGTGCTGATCATGATGCTGACCATCAGCTGGCAGATGACGCTGATCGCACTGCTCGTGCTTCCACTCTCTGCGCTGGTCGTGTTGCTGGTGGTTCGCCGCTCACAGAGGTACTTTACTCAGCAGCAGGATTACCTGGGACATGTGAACGGTCATGTCGAGGAGATGTTCGGGGGGCATCTGGTGATGAAGGCCTTCAACGGCGAGGCCAGGAGCATCGAGCAATTCGATGGTTTGAACAACACCCTGTATGACTCGGCATGGAAATCCCAGTTCCTTACGGGATTGATGTTCCCCATCATGAATGTCATGGGCAATATCGGCTATGTGGCCATCGCGGTTGCCGGCGGCTACCTCGCTGTGCAGCAAGCCATCACGGTCGGTGATATCCAGGCCTTTATCCAGTACGTCCGGTCCTTCATGCGACCGATCACCCAAACCGCCAACATCTCCAACGTACTGCAGCAAACAGCAGCCGCAGCGGAACGCATCTTCGCCTTTCTGGGTGAGGAGGAGGAAGTCCCCGAGACCGAGGATCCGGTCCAGGTGGAGGACGTTGACGGACATGTCGTCTTCCAGAACGTAGAATTCGGCTATCTGCCGGATCAAATCGTGATCAAGGATTTCTCCGCCGATGTCCAGCCCGGGCAGAAGATCGCCCTCGTGGGCCCAACCGGCGCCGGCAAGACCACCATGGTCAAACTGCTGATGCGCTTCTATGACGTCAACAGCGGAGCCATCCTGATCGATGGGCGCGATATCAAGGAATACGAGCGCTCGGATCTGCGCTGCATGTTCGGCATGGTGCTCCAGGATACCTGGCTCTACAACGACACCATCCTGGAGAACATCCGCTACGGGAAACCGAGCGCCACCGATGAGGAGGTCATCACAGCTGCCAAAGCCGCGCACGTGGACCATTTCGTGCGCACGCTGCCTGAGGGGTACAACCTGGTGTTGAACGAGGAAGTGACCAACATCTCTCAGGGCCAGAAGCAGCTGCTCACCATCGCGCGTGCCTTTGTCATCGATCCCAAGATGCTGATCTTGGACGAAGCCACGAGCTCGGTCGACACGCGCACGGAAATCCTGATCCAGGAGGCCATGGAGCGGTTGATGAAGGGCCGCACAAGCTTCATCATCGCCCACCGGCTTTCCACGATCCGCAACGCGGATTGGATCCTGGTGATGGACGATGGCGACATCGTCGAGCAGGGCAGGCATGAGGATCTGCTGAAACGCAAGGGCTTCTACGCGGAGCTGTATTACAGCCAGTTTGAGACCGCGCAGGTAGCTGATTGACCTGGCGGTCAAATCCAAACCACTCAGCCAGGAGAGTGGAGTGTTATGCTCTGCTGCGAACCATGAAAAGAACCCCCTTCCAGGGGGTTCTTTACGCGTGTTCGCATTGATCAATATAAGGCTTGTGATGAACATTCCATTCCAGGATTAAACCTGGATGTACATGCCGGCCTTGACGCCGCAGATCGGGCACGCCTCCTCAGGCTTTCCGAATTCGATGTGCCCGCAGACGGGGCACAAGTAGAATTCCCCTTCACTCAGGTCCTTGCCACTCTCCACGGCTTCCAGCGCCGCCTGGTAGAGCTGGGCATGTACTTTCTCCGCCTCGAGCGCCCAGTTGAACATGCGCTTCGCCCTATGCCCCTCGACTTCTGCCAGCTCGGCCATGGGTGGGTACATGTCCGTGAATTCATAGGTTTCGCCCGCAATCGCGGCTTGCAGGTTCTCGGCCGTGGAACCGATCAAACCCAGGGCTTTCATGTGACCCTCGGCGTGAATGAGTTCAGCGGCGGACGTGGTGAGGAAGAGCTTGGCGACGTTGGGGAAACCGTCCTTCTCTGCCTTCTTGGCAAACGCCTGATACTTCGAATGAGCCTGGCTCTCGCCCGAGATGGCTTCCTTGAGATCGCCTTCAACCGATGACATGCTGATCCTCCTTGGACAAACAGATTTCTTCGGAAAGGGAATTATACCGGCAGTTCATCACCCCGGTCCTGCAGGAATTCATCGTACGCAAGTTAAATTTCTGGGGCGGCCTTACGGCCGTCCCATGATGTGCGCAGTGAGACACCTGTCGTGAGAGCTAGTCCATTCTATGCATGACGAACACGGATTCGTGCGGAGTATAGACATTATCGACCATGTGTTCCGAGAAGAATGCCACAATCAGCGTGCCATCTCCTCCCGCCCGGCATTCCCCGGAGATCAACCCGCCACCAGGATACTCGAAATCGACATAGAAGCTATCATCGGAATCCCGGTCTAATTCGGTGGTCTCCCCTAAGTCGATTTCCTGGCCATCGATGATCGCTTTTGCTTGGATAATTAGCTCATTGACATCAAACATGACCGATAGCACCGTGAATTCGCTTTCCACCGCTTGATCATAGACCCAGGTACCGATAATGGAAGGTATGCCGGATACTTCCAACGCGTTCTGGAAGTGATTGACTTCCGTACGATCCTGGATCCCGGATGCTTCTGTGTAATCAAGAATGCTTGTGACCTCGATGCTCATATCATCTAGCAAGATGAACTCGCTCACCTCGGTTCCGTTACCGAATATCCTGTCGGTCGTAAATCCACCGTCATCGAGATCCGTGATCGGGAAGCGTGTAAACCCGGCATCGCATGCAGCGGGATAGCATTGCCCCCATAAGTGCATCACGGCCTCATCCCCTTCCCTGCGAATGGTGAACCAGGACCACCCACCACTGTCCTGATCGACACCCACCCACTCCCCCAGGAAAGCCTCCGCTGTGGGGCTGAGCGTCGGCGTTGCCGTTGGCGGTTCTGGTTCGCTCGTGGGCGTTGCTGTAGCGGAAGGTCCCTGGCTTTCAGGCGGCTTGGTGGCCCCCTCTGCGGGTTCCGTGGCCCCGGATGGAGAACCGCATCCGGTGAGAAAGACACACAAACACGTCATGATTAGAAAAAGCTTGAACATTCTCGATGATCTCATTCGTACTCCTTCTTAATGCAATGGTTTGTTTCTTCTCATCCTTCGATCCGAAAATCACGACATTCTAATGGAAAGGATCGATGGGGGCAATAACGCAAAGGTACACGGGGATTTTCCATAGTTCGTCTCACCAGGACCTTTCTGATGGGCTGCACTGTTCTCCACGACTTTCCGGTTTCTCGCGACTTTGCGTTCAAAAGCGATACAATTACGAATCAATCGCCTGCTATGCCTAAGGAAACAACGCCGAAGGATTTGTTCCATCCCAATCCACCGAGGAAGTCTGGTGAAGTTTCGAAAGACCATCCTGCTCACTCCGATCCTGCTGCTTGCCTGTAATGTAATCATGGGAATCCCCACTCCCACACCCGCCCGCAGGACTCCCACGCCCACGAACACACCGCGCAGCTTCACATCCACACCCTCGCCCACTCCCAGCTCAACTCCCATCCCCACCGCACCGGTCCTCGATCTGGCCGATCAGGCAGCCGCCATGCTGCCGGGTTTCGCCGGCGATATCGACGCCTTGCAGCCCGCCACGCAGTACGCCATCGACGCGCGGGTTTCCTTCGATCCCGATCTGTTTCAGGCATCCATCGAGGGTGAAGCGCGCATCTTCTTCACCAATCCCCTCGATGAATCTCTGGAGGATTTCGCCCTCATGCTCTGGCCCAACGATGAGCAGTACCTCGCCGAAATGCAGGCCGGCCCTGTGCACATCGGCGGGAGCCAGATCGGATCCCATCTCGACGCCCAGGAGCTGGTCTTGCGCTTCATGCTTCCGGAATCCCTGGCGCCGGGAGCGAGCCTGTCCCTGAGCCTGCCCTTCCACATCCAGGCTTACGGCCCCATCACCAGCCTCAATCCCTATCGCTTCGGCATCACCGAAGGCGTGCTCATCGCCCCGTCCTTCTACCCCATGGTGCCGCGCTTCGTCGATGGCGATTGGCAGACCGATGATCCCCCCTCCGCCGGGGACACGACCAACTCCGACATCGCCTTCTTCGACGTCCGCATTACCACCCCTACAACTCTCGAACTGGCCGCCTCGGGTGTTGAAATCGAACGCCTGGAGCACGATGACGGCACACGAACGCAGCGCTTCGTGACCGGTCCCATGCGTGATTTCGCCTTCGCCCTGGGCCCCTTCGAGCGCAGCACGCGCACAGCCGACGATATCACCCTGGTTAGTTGGGTTCTCCCTGAACATTCGGGCGATGCCGAGACCATGCTGCGTGCTGCAGCCCTGCAGGTGCAGACGCTCAACCGCTTGATCGGTCCCTACCCGTACCCCGAACTCGATCTGGTGGACGCCCCCGAGGCCTTCGGCGGCATCGAGTATCCGGGTTTGGTGTACATTGGCACGGTAGGAACCTATTGGCTTGTCGAACCCACCGTCCACGAAGTCGCCCATCAATGGTTCTATGCCCTGGTCGGCAGCGATCAGTTGATCGAGCCCTGGATGGATGAAGCCGCCGCCATGTACGCCGAGGTGCTCTACTACGAAGCAGCCGGCCGGGTCGGTCTGGCCACCAGCCTGCTCGATGGTTTCCGTTTCCAGGTGCGCGATCACCCGCGAAGCAGCACTCCCATCGGTCTGCCTGTGGACACGTACGCTTCGGACTGGGATTACTCCACCTTCGTCTACCTGAAGGGAGCCCTCTTCTACGAAGCCCTCCGCCAACGGCTTGGTGATGACATCTTCTTTAGCTTCTTGAGCGGCTATTTCTCGTCTTACCGCTATGGCTTCGCCGAGGCCGAGGATTTCCACGCTGCAGCCGAGCAGGCCTGTGACTGTGAATTGGATGATCTCTTCAACCTTTGGGTCTACCTCGGAGGCCCCGTCTTTCAGCCCTGAGCACCCTCAGGAACACAACACCCCCCAACACCATAGGAAAGCTCCGAACGGCTTTCCCAGCCTCAAACCTTGACCCGCCCAAGACGCGGTCATACAATCCTGTTGCTGGCAGCGATACCATAGCCAGCGATTGGTATCCCACTAGCCACGGAGCGAAACCATGTCCGATTTCCTGTTTCGAGGAAGTCTCTCCGACCTGGATCCCAAGTTAAGCGAATTGACCCAGATCGAAGCCGAACGGCAATACCGAAAACTGATTCTGATCCCTTCCGAAAGTTCCGCGCCGATAGCCGTACGACAAGCCCTGGGCTCGGCCTTTCAGAACATCTACGCCGAGGGTTATCCGCGCGAAGAAACACGCCGCTTGACTGAAGACGAAATCTTCGATCACGAAACCATGCTGGCCACCTATCGCCGATACTCCGATCCCCGCTACTACAAGGGTGTGGAGTATGTCGACAGCATCGAGGCCCTGGCGCGCCGTCGCTGCGCCGAGGCCTTCGCCACGCCCGATGTTCCTGCGGATCGGCTCTTCGTGAACGTGCAAGCCCTCTCGGGTGCACCGGCCAACAACGCTGTCTATCATGCCCTGGTGGCACCCGGTGAGACGGTGATGGGCATGAATCTGCTGCATGGCGGACATCTCTCGCACGGATCACCCGTCAATCGATCCGGCAAACTCTACAACATCGTGCACTACGGGGTGGATCCGCAAACCGAACGCATCGATTACGATGCCGTTCAGGCCATGGCCATCGAACACCGGCCGAAGATGATCATCGCCGGATATTCTTCCTATCCATGGGCCGTAAACTGGGCTCGTTGGCGCGAGATCGCCGACGCCTGCGGCGCCTACCTGCTGGCCGATATCGCCCATGTGGCCGGGTTGGTGGCCGCCGGGGTTTATCCCACCCCCGTCGGTCATGCCGATGTGATCACCTTCACGACGCATAAATCCCTTTGCGGCCCGCGCGGCGCCGCCATCCTCACCACCTCTCGCAGTCTGAGCCGCAAGATCGACCGTGCCGTCTTCCCCGGCGAACAGGGCGGGCCGCATATCAGCACCATGGTGGGTCAGGCGCTGGCCTTCAAGCTGGCGACCAGCGATTCGTTCAAAGCGCTGCAGAAGCAGATCGTGCAGAACTGCGTCGCCCTGACCAGCGCGCTCGAGGATGCCGGAATGCGCATTCCTTTCGGCGGCACGGACACGCACCTCACCAACGTCGATTGCCGAAGGATTGTCGGCGAGGACGGCACGACACTCTCCGGCGACATGGCCGCCCGCATCCTCGACATCGCCGGCATCGTCGTCAACCGCAACACCATTCCCGGCGACAATTCAGCTGCCAATCCCTCGGGGATCCGCCTGGGTACGCCCTGGATCACCCAGCGAGGCTTCGTGGAGAAGGACTGCCAGGAATTGGCATCCGTCATCGCCGATGTGCTCAAGGGTTGCACCCCCTACGCCCTCGCAGGCCGCAAGCATTCCCTGCCGCGCGCCAAGATCGGCTTTGAACTGCTCAACAAGACCAAGATCCACGTGCGTGATCTGGCACAGCGCATGGGCATCGACAGCGACGTTACCACGCATGGTTATCCGCACTTCTACTACCTGGACGATCCCGATCCAGAATCGCCCTACACGAATGTCCGCGTTTCCGGTCAGGAAGCCGAAAGTCTCCTGCGTTGGGCCACGAGCGCCCGACCCGGTGAGATGGCTCCCGGCGCATCGGTGAGTACGGCGCTGCATACACCCCGGCGTTCCATCGAGACCGTGCTCGCGCGCGACAAGCAACCCGCGCTCTGGCACCTGACCCTCGCATCCGAAGACGCCAATCTGGCCATGACATGGCTGCGGGATCTCTCGGACGGTTACATTTGGGTGGATCCCGAGGACGCACACAAGAAGCTGCCCGGACCGGTCGTGATCGCCCTCGAAGGCAAGGCCAAAAGTCTGCCGAAGGCCGAATCTCCTGCCGACGACAAGCCCTGGTACGTGGGCATGCCGGCAGGAGCGGGTGAGGCGCTTCCGTCCTTCGAGTGGGCGGAACCCGAGGAGGGCGAACCGCGCCGCACCGCCCTGCATGCCGTGCATGAGGAGATGGGCGCCAAGATGGTCCCCTTCGCGGGTTGGGACATGCCCGTGTGGTACACCTCCGTGCTCGAGGAGCATCTGGCCACGCGCCAGGCAGCCGGCTTGTTCGACGTCAGCCACATGGGTGTCTACCAGGTGGAGGGCGAGGGCGCATGCGCCTTCCTCGACAGCGTGGTGACCAACGATGTCTCCACCCTGCAGGTGGGCCAATCCCATTACACACAGTTCCTCGATCCTCAGGGCGGCGTGATCGACGACACCATGATCTACCGCCGTCGCGAGGACGCCTATCTCGTGGTGGTCAACGCATCCAACGACGACAAGGACTGGGCCTGGTTGAACGCCGTGCACGAAGGCCGCGTGCGCATTGACGAGCAGCACCCCTGGGCCAAGGCCTTTGGACGCCAATGCCGCCTGCGCAACCTGCGCCATCCCGCCGAGGGTAAGGACATGCGCGTCGACATCGCACTGCAAGGGCCGAAAAGTCGCGAGATCCTCCTGGCTCTGGGTTGTGATGAGGAAACGACCGCTCGCTTGATAAACCTTCCTTGGGCGGGCGTGATGGAGGGAATCTTCGGAGGCTTGGACCTGGTTGTCAGCCGCACGGGCTACACCGGCGAGCGTGTGGCCTTTGAGCTCTTCGTCCACCCCGAGAAGAGCGTCAAGCTCTGGAAGGTTCTGATCAAGGTCGGTGAACCGCTTGGACTCAAGCCTATCGGCCTGGGGGCGCGAGACTCGCTGCGCACCGAAGCCGGTTTGCCCCTCTACGGCCATGAAATGGCCGGGGATCTCGGACTGGGGGTCGGCGCGGCGGGATTTGCAGCCTACGTGAAGACCTACAAGCCCTGGTTCGTCGGCCGGGAAGCCTATCTGCGCCAGGAGGCTGAGCGCGAGGGCGAGATTGTGCGCTTCCGCTTCCAGCAGAAGGGCGTGCGCATGGCCCATACTGGCGATCCGGTGGTCGATCGCCTCGGCCGTGTGATCGGCGTGGTCACGTCCTGTGCCGTCGACAGCGAGGGCTATCTCCTGGGGCAGGCCTATCTGCAGCGCAAGTACACGACCGAGGGCACGCCGATCGCTGTCTTCCAAAGTGCGTCGAAGGCGGCCGGCAAGGCTCCCGCCGAACTCGGCATGGGCGATCGTATCGCCGTTCCCTCGCCCGCCACCGTGCTGTCCAGGTTCCCCTGATCGCAGCGACATGCACATAAGGCCAGCGAGCCGGTCGGTTCGCTGGCTTTCTGGTTAATCCCTTGGGATCAGCTATGCAGATGAAAATCGATCGTCCCGGGGCGTCGAAAAGCGCGTCATCGGAGGAATGAACCCCAAGCCGACCTGGCGTGGACGAAGACGCATGCCGATGCAAGCGCGTGCGGATCTGTGGGGAAACCAAAGGGAGATTCGAGAATAGGAAGACGTACAGCCTGGTTTAAGGCCGCGCGAAGAGGCTGATCACGAAGCTGGCCACAACCAGGACAGCGATCATGACGAAGAAGACCTGCTGCAGCCGGATGCGGCGACGTTCGCGCTTGCTGACGGTACGGGTTTTCTTGCGTGCCATGAACAACTCCTCGGGCATGATAACATGCGCCCCGATGTGTGTCTAGCAGGTAGTTGCGCTTTTCGATATTCCCGCTATACTGACATGAGAACCCAATCAGGAGGATGACGTATGGATAGCACCATTTATGAAATCCTGGATCTGCTTGGATATATAGTCAGAGCCTTAGGCTCACTCGTATTCGGCCTCGGTGTGGGTTGGCTTGTGCTCAAGGTCATCAAGGGCGCAGAGAAGAGCTGGCCACTCGCCCTGGCTTCCATACTTGGTCTGCTTGGAGCCTTCTTGGTACTCGCGGGTTGGGGGCCCAGCAGCACGACGTTGGGAGCCTTCGGTCTTGGCGCAGGCGCAGGGATTCTCATCTGGGGTGTTTTCATCAAACCCAAGGAGTAGCTAGCTTCACAACGGATTGAATCGCCGTCTTTTCTTGTGTTGTGTTTTCCGGAGAAGCACTGCCTTTCGGGCAGTGCTTCTTTGTTCCCGCGATAGGTTTTGAGAGCATTTGGGTAGCAATTGATAGCCGCATTGTTCGAGAATGTCGCCAATCCTGAACCTCGTCCGCCGACCGATGGACTACCCTTTCCACGCCTTCGACCTTCGCCACGCTGCGGTTGAAGCTCCCTGGAGGTAATCATGTCCACCCATGAGGAAACTACATCGACCTCTTCGTTCCTTCGCATGTTTCGCGCGCGCTTGCGAACGCCCCTCGCGTTGAGCCTGATCGGCCTGCTGTTGGGACTGAGCGTGGAAATCCTCTTCCACGGCCACCCCCTCGGCATTTCCTTTCCCATCTGGGTGTTCCTGTGCGTGCTCGGGCTCTTTGCGGCTTCCTATTTCGAAGGCGTTCGCCCAAGCCTGGCTGGATGGCTGCTGCCGATACCGATCCTCTTCCTGGCCATCATGGCCGCGTTGCGCATGGAACCACTGACATCCTTCCTGAACGTGGTTTCCGTTCTGGCTTTGATGGCACTCTGGGTGCGTTCCTTCGGCGGTCGGAATCCCCTGCATTACGGCTGGCTGGATTTCGGTGTTGCACTCGGTTGGGCGCCACTGGTTTCCTGGATCCTGCCCTGGGGGACCCTGAAGCAGGTCTGGGATCGATTCCGCAGTGACAAGCGGACATCCGGACGGCTCGTCGCCGTACTGCGTGGATTGTTGCTGGCGATTCCGATCCTGCTGGTCTTCATCGGCTTGCTGCATTCCGCCGACCTGATCTTCGCGGCTTCTATCGACCGGGCCCTCTCCTGGTTGAACCTGCAACTGCTGGCCGAATGGGTCGGGAGGCTGATGGTGGTCTTCATCAGCGGGTTCTTCCTTCTCGGGGCCATCACCGCCGCCGTAAAGGATTCTCAGGACTGGAGCCCGATGGGCGAGGGAAAGCCGTTCCTCTCTCCCTTCCTGGGGATCACAGAGACCACGATCGTCACCTCCGCCGTGGACCTGCTCTTTGCCTTCTTCGTGATCATCCAATTCCGTTACTTGTTCGGGGGTGAAGCCAACATCACCGCGGCTGGATACACCTACGCCGAGTATGCTCGTCGGGGATTCAGCGAGCTGGTTGCGGTGGCTTTTCTCGCACTCGCCCTGATCCTGGCCCTGGCGAATTGGACGCGGGTGGAAGGTCGTAACCAGAAGCGGATCTTTGCCGGGCTGAGCGGATGGATGGTCGTTCTGGTGGGCGTCATCCTGGCCTCGGCGCTGGTGCGCCTGCTGCTTTACGAAAACGCCTACGGTTTCACACGCCTGCGAACCTATACGCACGTGGCCATCTACTGGATGGGAGCGCTCTTCGTAGCCTTCCTGGTGATGCTGCTCCTGGGTCAGCTACGCCGCATACCGCATGCTCTTGTGATCGGCGCCATCGGATTTGCGATCACGCTCAACCTGCTCAACGTCGACGCCTTCGTTGTGAAGCAGAACACAAACCGTCTTGAGCAGAGCAGCAAGATCGATCTCGAATACGTGCTCCGTCTGTCGGAGGATGCCACACCGATGCTCCTTCGTCTTTCCGAACTCGCGTCGCCGGATGTACAGCAGGAACTCCTGCCGCAGCTGGCCTGCCTGCGCTCGCAGCAGGCGACGCTCACGGAGGATCTCTCCTGGCCTTCGTACCACTTATCCCGCGCAGCCGAGGAGAGACTCCTGGCACAATATGAGGCCATCGATTCCTACCGGGTTTGGCAATCCGTAAGCGATGAGTGGCTCGTGAAGCTCAACGGCGAGGACATCGCCTGCTTGCGGCAGCCGTGGCTCGGGGAGTGGGGATGGTAGTTTCCGGGGAAATCCCAGCGCACGGGCATAGGACCGCGCTGCGGATACCGATCTAATCCTTTCGGGCGATCACCCAATAGGTTCGCGAATCCTTGAGCAGCCTGACCTCCCCACCCATGGATTCGAGCAACTCGCCAACCTCATCGGCGGGAACAGGATGGCTGCGCATCCTCGCCAGGCGTTCGCCGATGGCCATGATCTTGGTGCTGAAGCTCTCGATGTCCGGCTCTTCGACAACCAGCACGCCCCCTCGATCGAGCATCCGCCAGGCTTCCTTCAAGCTCTGCTCCTGATCCGCAAGGTGATGATAGGAATCCACCAGGATCACGCGTTGGAAGCATCCCTCGGGGAAGGGGAGGCGCTCTGCCAGGCACTCGACCGCCTGCAGCCCCGGCTTGTTCCGCGATTGGGCGAGCATGCGCGGCGAAGAATCCGCCACCACAACCTGATCCACCTGCCCGACGAAGCCCTGTGCCACGCGCCCCGTGCCTCCACCCACGTCCAGCAGCCTGCCCTCGATGGGCAGCTCCATGGCCGAAGGAAGCTGCTTGCGGCTCGGAGGTACGAAGATCAGATCATACAGGGGTGCTAGAAAATTGAAGTGATCGAATTTGGGCATCAGGGCTCTGTTCTGCTCTCCAAAGAATGAGTCAATAACCACGCATGCGGAACGGTCAACAGCCTGAACATGCAGAAACAATCCTCACGCATGCACACTCGATAGGATCCGCCTTTGATGAATGGATGCTCGCAGCCCACTGGGCCACTCGATCACTGCGGCGGGAACATCTCCAGGTACAAGCTGGCGAAAGTGTCCACCCAGGGACCGATCTCGGAGACGTCCAAGCCGGAATAGATCACGACCAAGTAGGGTCCTGAGATCCACATACGCCCATCCACGCTCACACGGTGATATCGAACGATCGTATGCCCGTCCAGCTCGTAGAACGCCCAGGTGTAACCCTGCTCAGCGAGGATCTCGAGATGCTCGCCTCGGCCTTCAGGTAGGGCATACGCCCACAGGGACACCGTGATTTGATCTTCCGTGTTGACCTGGTCTCCAGTCGGCTTTTCGAAGGACCACTCCATGCTATAGCCAATGTTGCCAGACGGCAACGTGGCCTCCGTGAATCCAGCAGGTTCATCACCGAGGATGACAAAGCCTTCGGGGAGATTGGAAGGGATGACGGAGGGGGCTTCCTGCGGCGCGGGCAGGAATGCTGCGCTGCCCAGCCATTCCAGCGGGGTTTCATCGCTGGGTGCAGGAGGTTCGGTCGGTTGGGTCTCGGAGCCTGTCGGGGTAACAGCAGGTTGAGTACCGCAGCCAGCCAGCAGCAGAACCAGAACCAAGAATGGAATCATTCGTTTTACAAACATGAGCATTCACCAAAGTTCGTCTGGTATTGATTATACAATGTGCTTGATAAGTGGGTAGATTTCCAAGTGCTCCAAACACATACCTATGCACTCGTTACGAAATCCCGAGAGCGATGCATCTTCCAGGTTGCAGGCACCGAGGCGACAATCTATAGTAAGATTGTGCAGTCCCCCGAAGGCAATGGCTCGCTGGAGGGAGACGGACCTGCATGCCCTACGAGCCGATGGGGGATGATCGGCAGATTGGTAGGGCGCAGAATCATTACCCGCACGGGAGGCAAATAGATCGATGGCCAAGGACGCGATCGTCGGATTGTCGATTGGATACAACACATCCTCAGCGGTTTTGCTGGATGGCAAGGTGGAGTTCGCCGTTGAAGAGGAGCGGCTCATCCGCCAGAAACGCACGCGCCTCTTCCCCATCCAGGGCGTGCGTGAGGGGCTTCGCCTGGCGGGGCTGACCGTTGAAGATGTCGATGCCTTCGCCGTGGCCTGGAATCCGGCCATCAACCTGGAGCAGTTCAGCCTGGCACAATCGCTGCGTTCGCGCTACATGGGCGAATTTTTCTACAGCGTGCCCAACTACCTGATGACCCTGAAGGAAGACAACTCGGCGCTGCTTTCCGAGCAGATCATCGAATTCATGGACGCGAGCAAGCTGAGAATCTTCTACGTCACGCATCACCTCTCCCATGCTGCCACGTTCTTCTTCTCACCCTTCGAGCGCGCCGCCATCATGACCATCGACGGCTTCGGCGAGAAGGACTGCGTGCTGTTCGCGGAAGGCAAGGACAATCAGTTCCGCACCCTTTGGACCCAGGAATTCCCGCACAGCCTGGGTTCCTTCTACTCCGCCATGACGGAGTTCATCGGCTTCCGCCCCGACAACGACGAGTGGAAGCTGATGGGCGCCAGCTCCTACGGGGATCCGGATCGCTACTACAAGCAATTGCAATCAACCTTCCACCTCAAGGACGATGGCGGCTTCGAGCTCGACCTGAGCTACTTCAACCACTACCAATTCCACCGGCCGCTGATGTACGCTCCGAAGTTGGTGGAACTGCTCGATCTGCAGCCGAATGAGCGCAACGGCGAATTAAATCAGGACTACTACGACCTCGCCGCCGCGGCGCAGCGCGCCACGGAGGAAATCTACTTCCATCTCCTGCGCAAACTGCACGAATTGACCGGATTGGATCAGCTCGTGCTGGCTGGAGGCGTGGTCTACAATTCCGTCGCTAACGGCAAGGTGCTCCAGGAGACGCCCTTCAAAGAGGTCTTCATCCCGCCGGTTCCGGATGACAGCGGCGGCGCTCTGGGAGCGGCGTTCTACATGCAGCATCAGATCTGGAAGCGCCCCCGCCGGTACGTCTTGTCATCCAATTACCTCGGGCCCGGCTACAGCAACGATGAGATCCGCGCCCTTCTCGAGAAGCAGAAAATCCGCCATGCCGAGATCAAGGATCCGGCCCAGAAAGCCGCCGAGCTGGTTGCGGCCGGCAAGATCGTGGGCTGGTTCCAGGGGCGATTGGAGTTCGGAGATCGCGCCCTCGGTAACCGCAGCATCCTGGCAGACCCGCGCGACGCCGGCATGAAGGACAAGGTCAACAACACGGTCAAGTACCGCGAACCCTTCCGACCCTTTGCGCCCTCCATCCTGGAGGATCAAATGGACGAGTACTTCGTGGACGCCGCACCGGCTCCCTACATGGAGCGGGTGTTCCCCATCCGCCCCGAGAAACACGAGGTCATCCCCGCCGTCACGCACGTGGACGGAACCGGCAGATTGCAGACCGTGAGCAAGGAAATCAATCCGCTGTATTGGGAGTTGATCGACGATTTCCGCAAGCTGACGGGCGTGCCCGTCGTGCTGAACACGAGCTTCAACCTCAAGGGCGAACCCATCGTCTGCTCGCCCCAGGACGCGCTGCGTACCTTCTACTCCTCGGGCTTGGATGCGCTCGTGCTTGGCGACTATCTGATAGAGAAATAACAGCTCGAATCCGATCGGGAATCTCGAAGCGCCATCGACATCGATGGCGCTTCGTTCATGTCTAGGCGGAGGTTGCCAGAGAGCGTCAACGCTTATCAGTGCCGGGCTGCGTTCTGCACAAGCCAGCGTTCCAGAGCCTCCTGCAACACCTCGGACGTGTACTGCTCGAAGGGCTTTCCCGTTTTCGCAACCCAGTGCCAGGTGTCGAAGAGCTCGAGGCCGCGGTACCAGGGCAGCACGGCAGGATCGAAACCCATGAGCAGGCAGTAGCGTTCCTCGATCCCCCTTCCGCGAAGCTCGGGCGAGTTGAAGAAGGGCAGCAGGAATTCGTAGATCGGATCGGTGAAACCCGCGTTTTCGAAATCGATCACGCCGGCCAGCTTCCTCTCCCGAACGATGATGTTGTCCAGCCACAAGTCGCCGTTGCTGAATCGCGCCGCAGGCGCTTCGGGCATGGAGCCCCTCAGGCGTGCATACACCCGATCCGCCAGCGGATGGGGGTCGGTCTTGAAGTGCTCATAGGCAGTTTCGAGGCAGCCCTTTGCAGTCTCCTCTTCCTGCAAGCGATCTTCGATGGAGGCAAGCTGCTTGCGTGAGATTTCCTGCAGCGCACAGACTGTGTCGAGATACAGATCCTCAGCCCAACCTTCGGCAGCGAGCATCGGCTCTTTCAGCGATTGGCCCTCGATGAAATCGTGGAAGAAGCAGGGCACGCCCAGCGCCTCGCCGTCCGGATCCCAACCGTAAGCACGTGGAGTCGGCAGGGGGACGGCCTCCAGCGCGCGCAGCACGGTGTATTCATGGTCACTGCTTCTCGAGTCCAGCCGCAACACATAGCTTCGCCTGGTTCCCTCGATCTCCACATCGAGGCGCCAGGGAGCCTGCCGCGTGCTCTTCATCAGCAATTCGGCATGCACCAACCGGACCTTGCCTCGCAGGATGCGGCTGAGATAGCGTTCACAGGCTGGTCGATGCTCGTTGGGATCGAAGGCGTCGGGCTCCATCGGCTGATAACCTCATGCTCGCGCGGGTACGAATGCGCTCGGAAATGCAGTCCATTTATGTGCCGTCGTTCCGGTCTGATGGAACCGGTGGTTGCGATGGCCCCCCGTAATTGTATAATGGCTGCCATTCGGTCTAGCGTTGCTCAGGTCTAGATCTTGCATGTCATCGAAAGTGGAAACACTCGGGATCTCAGAGGGTTCCTATGCCCAAGCAAGCGCTGAAGTTGACAATGTGGAATTATTTGCAACCAGTATTGGTTGCTCTCACTCCGTTATCCGTGATCGTAAGCACGAATATTGAAAAGACCAAGCCGGCATGGATTCTGCGTCCGTTTCTCTTGATCACCCTTTTCGCCCTGAGCCTTGCCTTCATCTGCCAGCGCCTCTTCAGAAACCCGCAGCTTGGAATGGTGATGGCCTCCCTCATCGCTGTTCTGTTTCTGTATTCAGGTCAGCTATTCACGGCAATCAACAAATTCTCAAACCGATTCGGGCCCATCTCGGGAGAACTGCCCATCGAACAGTTGAGGCAGCAGCTGATTTGCGGGTTGACACTTGCCATCCAGATCCTTCTTCTTTTGATGCTGAGCCAGGGTCTCAAGCAACGCCCAAGGGCTGTTGAGAAATGGTTGGCGATCCTCAACATTTTCACTCTGACCATCTTCATCGGCTCGTTCATCCGAATCATCGGCACCAGGCTTGCTTCGGAAGAAATCACCGTCAACCCCACAGGCATCTCGGCGGACGACGTCGATGCGCTCTCCCCCCCGGATCCACTTCCCGACATCTACTACCTCGTTCTCGACTCCTACCCTGGCATGGAAAGCCTTCAGCAAGAGTTCGATTATAGCAATGCAGGCTTTCTGGGGTATCTTGAATATCGGGGCTTCCTCGTCAACAATGACGCGTTGAGCAATTACTATCGATCCACATTCTCGATCGCTTCAACGCTGAACATGGACTACATCCATGATCTTGCGGGGCGGTCCGAGGTCGAGAAACTGGATGGTTTCGGCCTCTCGCGGTCAGTGCGTCAAAGCGCGATCCGCCGCATTTTATCTCAATTTGGATACCAAACCGTTGCCTTCTCGTCCGGATTCTTCTACTCCGATGTATACGATGCCGATGTGTATTATTCCGTGGACGGCAGTGGGATGAATCCGCTCGAAAACAGCATGCTTCCGTGGACGCTCTACTCCTACCTGGTCCCCTTTCTTGACAGCGAGGCGCATTCGATCTACGCACCGACCTACACCTCCCACATCCACAGGATCGACCAGACGCTCGATACCCTCCGCAACCTTGCAACCCTTGGCACGGCGGACGCGCCCTTGTTTGTCATCGCCCATATCCTCTCCCCACATCCGCCGTTCGTATTCGATTCAAATGGGGAGATCACCCTCCCGCAAAGGCCTTTCGGCCTGGATGATGCCGGCGCCTTCCCCGGCAGCCTGGATGAATACCGGGAGGGATTTGCAGGCCAGACCGCCTTCCTCAATGAGAGATTGAAGGGCATCATCGAGAGTTTACTGACAACTTCCCCCCGACCAACGATACTCATTCTGCAGGGGGACCATGGAACACGATGGAAATGCAACATGGAGACTGCCATCTGCGAGGACATGCGCATTGCGTTTTCCATCCTGAACGCACGCTATCTTCCCGGCGTGGATGCATCCGAAATCGAGGCCGCGCTCTCCCCTGTAAACACATTCCGAATGATCCTGAACGCCTATTTTGATGGACAGATCCCCTATCTGCCGGACGATAGCTTCATCTCCATAGGGGATGAGCTGGTCGTAGAGGACATGGAATGGGTCGAATTTCCCAAGGGGGATTAGCCGCATTATGATGGATGATCATGCTTGTCGAGTCCCTTCATCACGGATGCAGGATATCGGGTTCTGCCGATCACGTTCACGCATAGAGGAGAAGAAGGGGAATGAGAAGGAAGGAAATTTCCAACCAACTGCATGATGAGGATTGGGTCCAGCCAGCGCTCCTTGGTGTCGTGCTCATGTACCTGGATCCTGGGACGGGAAGTCTGATCATCCAGGCCGCCATCGCCGCGTTCTTGAGCATTCTGTATTTCACCAAGCAGTTCTGGATGAAGACCTTTTCCCGGATTTCACGAAGAATCCTCCGAAGAAGGAACGGGGACGATGACGAATCCGGAAGCCCATGAGGCCTCCTACCGCGATCCGGACGGCTTCATCTTTCAGAAGAACGGCCAGATCCTGAGGCAGATCAATCCTTCCTACGCGGAGGATTACGAGCATCTGATGGAGTCGGGCCTCTATGAAGCGCTCATCGATCGCGGACTGCTCATCCCCCACCAGGAATCCCCGCCAGCCCTTCAAGCAACACCTTCGGCCTACAAAGTCATCGCCCCAGAGCAGGTGACCTTCATCTCCTACGCCTACGAGTGGAGCTTCAGCCAGTTGCAGGCGGCCGCAGCCACCTCCCTGGAAATCATGGAAACGGCGCTCGCCCACGGCATGATGCTCAAGGACTGCAACAGCTACAACATGCAGTTTCACCGCGGCCGGCCGATTCTGATCGACACCCTTTCCTTCATGCGCTATGAGGAAGGGATGCTGTGGCCTGGTTACAGGCAATTCTGTCAGCATTTCCTGATGCCGCTTGCACTGATGAGCTACTGCGACCCACGGCTCAGCGCGCTGCTGGTGCGCTTCGAGGACGGCATCCCTCTGGATCTGGGATGCGGTCTCCTGCCGTTGAAGGCAAGGCTTTCCGCCGGTTTGCTGATGCATCTCTTTCTGCATGCCAGCGTCGACAGGCGCGCCAGGACCGCGCCGCGGGAAATCGGGCAGGTCCAGCCGACCCGTACCAGCTTGGTGCCCCTGGTCGACAACCTGAGAAGAACCGTGGAACGGATCAAACCGCCCCGGTACCAGACCGATTGGGAAGGTTATGAGGACATCTGCCTCTATAGTGAAGCGGACCGGCTCAAGAAGAAGAGATTCGCCGAGGCATGTCTGGAGGCCGTCCGACCGGCGACGGTTTGGGATCTGGGGGCGAACATCGGCACCTACAGCTGGCTTGCGGCCAACCGCGGGGCGAGCGTGGTGGCGTTCGACAGCGACCATGCCAGCATGGATAAACTCAGCCGGGAGGTGGCAGCGAAAGAAGAGCCCAACATCCTTCCGCTGGTGATCGACATGCTCAATCCCTCCCCGCCGATCGGTTGGGAGAATGCGGAGCGATCCGCGCTGCTCGAGCGCGGTCCGGCGGATTTGATCTTTGCCCTGGCGCTGCTGCACCACATCGTGATCGGAGCGAACGTTCCGATGCAGAAGGTCGCCCGCCTGCTGGCAAGGCTCGGCACGCACGTGGTGACCGAATTCGTGCCCAAATCCGATCCGCAGGTCGAACTGATGCTCAAGAACCGGAAGGACATCTTCCCCGACTATCACCAACAGGGCTTCGAGGCCGCCTTTGGAGCCTACTTCCGGATCGTGGGAACCGAAGCGCTCGAGGATTCACCCCGCATCCTCTACCACATGGAGAGAATCCCTGCTGGAAGAAGCTAGTGGAAACGGCGGCTATGCGACGGGCAAGGAATGGAGAGAGGAGCCGTGAAATGACACTCAAGGATACACTGCAGCAGCAGCGTGAGCTTACAGATACCTGCCTGCAGATGCTCCTGAAATGCGATACTGGTGCGGAGACAGTCCAAGCCCTGGAGGAGATCAAATACCTGCTCATAGCTGCCAATGATCCCGTGGCGGAGGCGGTTGAAATCGCCCTGCAAGCCTCGCGAGGCATGGATGAGGCCTTCATTTTGAAGATTCGCGATGAATACATCGGCCAGTTCCGCGACTTTCTTGCGTCCACGGAATCAGCGGCTTTCAGGCTTGAGGCTGCCGAACCCGCGAAGTCAAAGTCGAGGAATGTGTGGCTCTTCATAGCGATAAGCCTGGCGATCGTGTGCATCTGCGCCGTTGTCGCCGTTGCCCTGGCCGCGGCGATCATGGCCATGGGCGGCGCATAGGTTCGACAGATCCCTGGAAGTCGAAGATCCCCAGACGGAGCCTGTGACCTTATTACGCAAACCACCCCAACCAGCTACTGGGGTGGCTCTGCATTTATGCGCCGTACAGGAATCGAACCTGTAACCTTGGGCTTAAAAGCACATTGATCAACATATGCTAGTCAACTATTTAAGGCTGCGGGATGAGCGGCGGTGCAAGGCAACTGGAGTTTGATAATCGGCTGCGCGCGGCGCC
>DUET01000096.1 GCA_011192015.1 Anaerolineae bacterium | reverse complement strand
GGTGTGGGTTATCGTCCGGAGTTGGATGGCCAGGTCCTTGTGCTCAATGTCGGGTATTCCCACCCCGTGCGTGTCGATCCACCGGCAGGGATCACGTTTGATGTCGACCAGCGTGCACGCCTGATCCGTGTGCATGGCTGTGATAAGGAACTCGTCGGCCAAGTAGCGGCCGATGTCCGAAAAGTTCGCCCGCCCGAGCCCTACAAGGGGAAGGGCATCCGCTATCAGGGGGAGAGGGTGCGACGCAAGGCGGGCAAGGCAGGCAAGGTTGTGTAGCCATGGCGAAACGAACACGTGAGGAAATGCGAAAACGAAGACATGAGCGTGTACGCAAACGCTTGGCGGGAACAGCAGAGTGCCCGCGTCTGAATGTGTATCGCAGTCTGAATCAGATCTATGCGCAAGTGATCGACGATGCAAAGGGTCACACCTTGGCTTCGGCTTCAACGCTGGATCATGAGTTGAAGGAGAAGCTCAAGGGGCTGAAGAAAACGGAACAGGCGCGGCTGGTCGGCGAAATGGTTGCCGAGCGCGCCAAGGAGCAGGGGGTCCGCCAGGTGGTTTTTGACCGCGGCGGCTACAAGTATCATGGTCGTGTAAAGGCATTAGCCGAAGCGGCGCGTGAATCCGGGTTGAAGTTCTAAGCCCGTGTGACATCATAGCTGCTGGCAGGTGGAGAGAGCTATCGTGAGAGCAAAGTTCCGCAATCGTAAGGAAGAACGAGACGAGCTTGATGAGCGCGTGATTGATATCGCACGCGTGGCCAAAGTGGTCAAGGGAGGTCGGCGTTTCGCCTTCCGTGTGATGGTGGTGGTTGGCGATAATCAAGGCCAGGTCGGCATTGGAGTCGGCAAAGCGCGCGGCGTTCCGGACGCCATTCGTAAAGCCGCGGAGCGCGCCCGCAAGGATCTGGGAGTCATTCCCCTGGCAGGGACCACCATTCCCCATCCCTTGCTCGTCAAACATGGCGGAGCCAAGGTGTTGCTCAAGCCTGCATCCCCGGGTACCGGTGTGATAGCCGGTGGGGGCGTGCGGGCGGTGGTGGAAGCTGCGGGAGTGCGGGATATTCTGACCAAGTCGCTGGGCAGTTCCAATGTCCTGAACGTGGCCTACGCGACCATCAAGGGATTACGTCAGATGAAACTAGTTGGTGTGGAAGCGTCCAACCGGGGAAAGGATCCCGAGGCGCTGAAGCCCTTCTGGGAGCGGAAGCGACATGACCGGAGCTAAGAAGAAGGGCAAGATCGTGCGCATCACTCTGGAACGCAGTGGTATTGGATACTCCATTCGCCAGAAGCGCACGCTGCGAGCACTGGGTTTGAAACGTATCAATCAAACCGTCGAGCACGTAGATGGTCCGGTCGTGCGCGGCATGATTGCCAAGGTGAGTCATCTGGTAAAGGTAGAGGAGTAGACAAGCCATGAAGCTTCACGATCTCAAGCCACGCCCCGGATCGCGTCGACCTCGCAAGAGGGTGGGGCGAGGCATCTCCGCCGGCCAGGGTAAGACCGCCGGCAGGGGTATGAAGGGCCAGGGCGCCCGCAGTGGTTCCGGCGGAAATCTCTATCGTCAGGGTGGAAACCTTCCTTTCTTCCGACGTCTTCCCTTCAAGCGAGGCTTCACCAATATCAATCGCATCGCCTGGCACGAGGTCAATCTGGATCGTCTCAAGAGTTTCCGGAAAGACTCCGTGGTCTCTCCGGATTCGTTGGTCAAGGCAGGCGTGTTGAAAGACACAAGCAAGCCGGTCGTGCTCCTGGGCAGGGGGGAAATCCATAAGGCTTTGAAAGTGCGTGTGCACCGTATCACGCGCAGCGCCCAGGACAAGATCGAAGCAGCCGGCGGGTCCGTGGAAATCTTGGACCTCGGTTGAGGCATGAAGGGAACCTGCGATGAAGAAGTCAGCTTGGCGTTTTCTATGGATCTCTGAAGACATCCGCAAGCGGTTGCTGATCACCATCGCTTTGCTGGTGATCTACCGTTTGGCGGCGCATGTGCCCGTGCCCGGGATCGACCGGGAAGCCATTGCCAGCGTACTTCAGGGATCGGGCAGCGGACAAGCGCTCTTCAACCTGCTTGACCTGCTCTCAGGCGGCACGGTGTCCAACTTCTCCGTGCTGGCCATGGGTGTGTATCCCTACATTACGGCTCAGATCATCCTGCAGCTGATCACGCCCATCATCCCAGCCCTGCAGCGGCGCATGGAAGAGGATCCGCGAGAGGGCCGTAAGTGGATGGAGAAGTGGACTTATTACCTGGCCGTGCCCATGGCGGCTCTGAACGCCATCGGCCAGATTCGTCTCTTTCAGCAATTTACGACCACGGGTGAGAACATCCTGACGTTCGATCTGGCCTTCAATCTGCCCACCATCACGACCATATTAACGATGACCGCAGGAACGATGTTCGCCATCTGGCTGGGCGAATTGATCTCGGAATTCGGCATCCGCAACCAGGGTCTGTCGCTGATCATCTTCGCCGGCATCGTGGCTCGAATCCCCACCAACCTGGCCAACATCCTTGCCGATCAAGAGCAGCGCATCCCCATGCTGATCTTCGTTCTCGGCTTGATGGCGCTGACCATCCTGGCGATCGTCTTTGTCCAGGAAGGACGGCGGCACGTTCCGGTGATGTATCCGGGGCGCCGAGTGGGAAACCGCATGTCGATGCCCGTCAAGGGATCGCTTCCGTTGATGGTCAACATGGCCGGCATGATCCCGCTCATCTTCGCCCAATCGTTTCTGACCTTTCCGGCGGTGGTGGCGCAGTTCTTCATCAATTCATCCGTGGAGTGGGTCGCCAATGCCGCCATCTGGGTGCAGAGTTCCTTCGGTGGAACCAATACAACGTATTGGATACTCTACTTCCTGATGGTCGTCGCCTTCAGCTTCTTCTACACGGACGTGCTGTTCACGCAGCAGAATTATGGGGAGAACCTGAAGCGCGCCGGGGCGCAGATCCCAGGAGTGACCAAAGGCGCACCCACGCAGCGATACCTGACGCGTGTGCTGCGCCGCATCACGCTGCCGGGAGCGCTCTTCTTGGGAATCGTGGCCGTGATGCCCTTCCTGGTGGGATTGATTTGGCCGGCTGCACGCGCGCGCTCGAGTTTGTTGTTGATCTCATCCGCCGGCTTGCTGATCGTCGTGGGTGTGGTTCGCGATGTTTATCGCTCCATCGAAGCTGAGTTGAAATTGCGCGGTTATGACTCGGCGTTGCTCGTACGCTGAAGGACGGCGCATGGCCACGTTCTACGTCTTTCTGGGAGCACCAGGAGTCGGAAAAGGAACGCAAGCGAAACTCTTGTGTGCAACTCTGAAGCTGCCGCACATTTCGAGTGGCGATATCTTTCGGGAGAACATCAGTCGAGCCACCAAATTAGGCAAACTGGCTGATGACTACATCTCACGCGGAGAGCTTGTGCCGGACCGGATTACCAATGCCATGATCCGCGAGCGGCTCGGTCGAGAGGATTGTTCGAAGGGAGCGATTTTAGACGGCTTCCCACGCACAGAAGGGCAAGCCGAGGCGCTGGAAAAATGCCTGGTTGAGTTGGGCGGCAGGATCGTGGCGGTATTTCTGATCGAGGTGCCGGATGAGGTGCTCCTGGAGCGGCTCTGCGGTCGGTGGATGTGCAGAGCGCAAGGGCATATCTATCATGAGAAGCATCATCCTCCGCTCCAGCCAGGGATCTGTGATATCGATGGTTCCGAACTTTACCAACGTGAGGACGACAAAGCCGAGACGGTTGCCCGGCGCATCCATGTCTACATGGAGGAAACCGCGCCTCTGATCGAATACTTCGAACGGCAGGGGCTTCTGCGCCATGTGAACGGCAACCAGGATGTCAACACAGTCGCCAACCAGATTTTCAAGGCCATAGGGGAGAGAGTATCTTGATGTCGAGGCAGCGGGGCGTGACGATCAAGAGCGAACGAGAAATGGCCTCGATGCGGGAAGCCGGGCGCGTGAATGCGCTGGCTTTGGCGGCGGCGGTATCGGCGGTTCGACCAGGCGCAACCACGGCTGATCTGGACGCGGCTGCGGAAGAAACGCTGCAGAAACATGGCGCGAAATCGGCCTTCAAGGGCTATCCTGGAGCGTATCCTTTTCCTGCCGTGACCACGGTGTGCATCAACGAGGAACTGGTACATGGCATTCCAGGGCCTCGCAAGCTGAAGAGGGGGGACATCGTCAGCATCGATTGTGGCGCCATCGTCGACGGTTTCGTGGGTGATTCTGCGATGACTGTACCGGTGGGTGAGATCGACGGCGAGATCCAACGCTTGTTGAACGTCACGCTGGAATCGCTCTATGAGGGCATCGAGAAAATGCGTGCCGGCAACCGCAGCGGAGATGTGTCTGCGGCCATCCAAACTTGCGTCGAGTCGCATGGCTACCAGGTGGTGCGTGAATATACCGGTCACGGGATTGGGCGCCGCATGCATGAGGATCCACAGGTGCCGAATTATGGAACGGAGGGGATGGGTTTACTCCTACGGACTGGTATGACCATCGCGTTGGAGCCGATGGTGCTGACCGGAACGGCGCAGACGATCGTCGAGAGCGACCAGTGGACTGTGGTTTCTCTCGATCGCAAGTTGACGGCCCATTTTGAACACACGGTGGGGGTTACCGATGATGGTCCCATCGTTCTCACGGCGTTGGATGAGGAAACGCTCGACGCCTTGGGTCTGACGCGGTATAATAAATACTTTGCCGGGCGATTGGCGAAGGCCGTCTGAAAAGGGCCGGCAAGCAGGAGAACCGAAGCATGAAAGTCTCTTCATCTGTGAGACGACGTTGTCCGAAGTGCAAGATCGTGCGGCGACGCGGACGCGTGTACGTGATCTGCGAGAACCCACGACATAAGCAGCGACAGGGGTAAGAACATGGCGCGTATCGAAGGCATAGACCTGCCGCGTGACAAGCGCGTGGAAGTCGGATTGACCTACATTTTTGGCATTGGAGACAGCACGGCGCAGCGCATTCTCGCCAACACCGGTGTGCATCCGAGCACGCGCGTCCGTGATCTAACGGAGGATGAGATCTCGGCGGTGCGCGAGTACATTTCGCAGAATCTGACCGTTGAGGGTGATCTGCGACGAGAGACACAGATGAACATCAAACGTCTCATGGAAATCGGCAGTTACCGTGGCTTGCGGCATCGACGCGGATTGCCGGTGCGCGGTCAGCGTACGCGCACCAACGCCCGCACCCGCAAAGGTCCGAAGAAGACCGTTGCCGGGCGAGGACGCAGGCGCGGCGCCAAGAAGAAGTAGAACTGACGGCGGGAGGGCGCAGCCGTACTTAGGAGCTGCCCCACGATCCAGATCCATCCGGGATCGATCGGCAACAACCGCCGTCATGCGAGATTGAAGAAGAGGGTAGGCATCCAATGGCACGTAGACCAGCATCAGGTTCGAGGCGATCTGCGGCTCGCAAGACCAAGCGGACGATCCCGCATGGTCAGGTGCACATTCATACAAGCTTCAACAACACGATCGTCACGATTTCCGATCAACAGGGCAACACCGCTGCTTGGAGCACAGCCGGGACCGCGGGTTTCAAGGGCTCACGCAAGAGCACACCCTATGCCGCCCGTTTGGCGGCGGAGCAGGCCGTTAAGGCGGCTCAAGAGATGGGGATGCAGGAAGCCGATATCATGGTCAGGGGGCCAGGACCGGGTCGAGAGGCGGCCATACGGGCGATCTTGGGATCATCTGTGCGCGTGCGTTCGATCAGCGACGTGACCCCAATTCCGCACAACGGATGCCGTCCACCCAAGAGACGCCGCGTTTGATCTCGAAAGCGACGCGGAGAGGAAGAAGCTAGCGTATGTCGAAGTATACAGGACCCGTTTGCAAGCTCTGCCGGCGAGAAGGCGAAAAGCTCTTTCTCAAAGGACAGCGCTGCTTCAGTCCAAAATGTGCATTTGAGAAGAGAAGTTACCCGCCGGGCGAACACGGCCGAACGGCGCAATTCCGTCGTCGACGTGTGTCGGATTACCAGCGACAGCTGCGGGGTAAGCAGAAGGTTCGACGCGTCTACGGCGTGGCCGAGAGGCAGTTCCGCCGCTACTACCGCATGGCCGTCAAGCGGCGCGGAAAGACCGGCGAGAATCTGCTGCAGATGCTCGAGACCAGGTTGGATAATGTGGTCTACCGTATGGGTTTCTCGGAAAGCCGTGCCCATGCGCGCACCCTGGTCGTGCATGGTCATTTCAATGTCAACGGACGACGCACGAACATTCCGTCCATGCTGATTCGCCCCGGCGATGAGATTGTCGTTCGTGAGGGCTCGCGAACACGAACGTACTTCAAAGAATTAGGTGATCTGGCGGAGTCGCGAAGCATTCCCCGCTGGATCGAACGTGACGCCAAGAAGCTCAGGGGTAAAGTGCTTCTTATGCCCGAGCGTCAGGATATCGATGCAAGCTTGAACGAGCAGCTCATTATCGAATACTACTCGAGATGATGGGCGCATTGGCCGGAACTCGGTTGTTGAGAAGCTCCATGGGGAGGGATCGATGGCTGTAACCACAAACATGGTTATGCCAAAAATCGAACGGGAAGCAGTAGCGCAGAACTACGGTAAATTCATCATCAGCCCGTTGGAAAGCGGCTACGGCATCACGATCGGGAATGCATTGCGACGCGTGCTGTTATCCTCCTTGGATGGCGCTGCGGTGACATCCATCAGGATCACGGATGTGCCGCATGAGTTTTCCGACGTAAAGGGCGTGCGTGAGGATGTGCTGCAGATCATGCTCAACATCAAACAACTGCGTCTCATCCTTCATGAAGAGGAAAGCGCACGACTGCGCATCGAAGTGCATGGTGAGGGAGTGGTTACGGCCGCCGACATCATTGCTCCTGCCGAAGTCGAGATCGTCAATCCGGAGCTTTATTTGTTCACGGTTGATGACGACAAGACACGTCTCGAAATCGAGATGAACGTTCAACGCGGGCGTGGATATTCGCCTTCCGACGAGCGGGGACGCCTGCCCATCGGGGAGTTGCCGACGGATGCCATTTTCAGCCCGGTTCGACGCGTGCGGTATGAAGTCGGACAGGCGCGCGTGGGGCAGGATACCAGCTTCGATCGTTTGGAGATCGAAATCTGGTCAGACGGCACGGTCAAACCGGAAGAAGGCCTGAGCCGCAGCGCGCAGATCTTGATGGCGCATCTGCGAGACATCTCCGGCGTGACCGAAGAAAGCCTGTTGCTTGCCGCTGAAGTGGAGGAAGAACCAAGGCTGGCAAGCGAGATCTTCGAGCGACCGATCGAGACTCTCGATCTCACGGTGAGGGTTTTCAATTCCCTCAAGCGCACCGGCATCACAACGGTGGGCGAGGTTCTCGAAATGCTTGATAAAGGGCCGGATGCCATGCTCTCGATCCGTAACTTCGGCGAGAAGAGCCTGGACGAACTCAAGGGCCGGCTGCAGGAAAAGGGCTATCTCGATGAGGATCAGCCCGAAGAACAGGTAGAAGAAGCGGAGTGAAGATTCAATGAGGCATCGAGTAGCCGGCAGCAGATTGGGGCGATCATCAGGACACCGCAAAGCCTTGCGGCGGAGCATGATCACGGAATTGTTCCGGCATGAGCGCATCAAGACCACACGCGCCAAGGCAAGCGCAATTCGCGGCGCAGCCGAAAAGCTGATCACGCTTTCCAAACGCGGCAATGCAGCCGGTGATGCGAAGCTGATCCATGCAAGACGTTTGGCGGCGGGGCGTCTGAACGACCCGGAAATCGTCAAGAAACTCTTCGACGAGATCGCTCCACGCTACGCAGAGCGTCCAGGTGGTTATACACGCATGCTCAAGCTGGGGCAGCGAAGCGGCGACGCAGCCGAGATGGTGCTGCTTGAGTTAGTAGAAGAGTAGCTTCCGTCCAAGATCGCAATTGCGAGCCTATAGGGGACGGAACCATGGGACTTTACAAATCGATCATCGCCTACGACGGAACGGATTTCGTCGGCTATCAGCGGCAGGCGGATGAACACCGCACGGTGCAAGGGACCATCGAGCAGGCTCTAGGCAAGCTCGGATGGAGCGGAAACGCCATCATAGCGTCCGGGCGGACCGATGCAGGCGTGCATGCCAGGGGGCAGGTTGTGGCTTTCGAGCTCGAATGGGCTCAGGAGAGCGACGTGCTGACGCGGGCGCTCAACGCCAATCTCCCCAGGGATGTCGCTGTGTGGGATACGCAACCCGCTCCAGATGGTTTTCATCCGCGCTTCTCCGCACGCCAGCGACACTACCGCTACACGTTGCTTGTCTCATCACACCGGGATCCGCTTCGCGAACGCTATGCATGGCGGGTTACGCCCACTGTGGATCTCCAGGCCATGCAGGCAACCGCAGATTCGCTGGTTGGACGTCACGATTTCGCAGCTTTCGGCAGGCCGCCCAAGCCGGAAGGCACTACAGTGCGCAATGTCCTTCGAGCGCAGTGGGATCAGGTCGGGGAGAGGCTTAGCTTCGATATCGAAGCCGAAGCCTTTCTCTACCACATGGTTCGGAGGCTCGTGGCTGCTTTGGTTGCCGTAGGGTTGGGGCATTCACGACCGGAATCCGTTACGGTCCTGCTCGATGATCCGGATGCACGCTGGCAGGGTGCGATCGCACCGGCTTGCGGCCTGTGTCTGGAGGCGGTGATCTATGATTGATCGAAAGTGCACCGTTCGTTGGGGCGCTGGAGACCGAACCCATTCGATACGGTTCCTGAAACCACAATGAGCCGCAGGAAACAACATGGGGAGTTGATCCGTGCAAAAAACGTACTATCCGAAGAAGGACGAAATCGCCAGCGATTGGTATATGGTGGATGCGACCGGGATGAACCTGGGTCGGCTGGCCACCCGCGTGGCGCAGGCATTGATGGGTAAGCATAAGCCTCAATTCACGCCCGGCGTGCTCATGGGCGATTATGTGATCGTGATCAATGCGGAAAAGATCGAAGTCACGGGGCGAAAATTGGACGAGAAGGTCTACTATCGTCACACGGGCTACCCCGGAGGCTTGAAGAAGATCACGTTACGGGAACAATTGGAACGATTCCCGGAGCGCGTCATCCAATCCGCCGTGTGGGGCATGGTGCCCCACAATCGACATGGTCGCAAGCTGATTCAGCGTCTCAAGGTCTATGCGGGAGGCGATCACCCGCATGGAGCTCAGAAACCGAAACCGCTTCCGTAGCGCAGCAATCAAGAAGGATGTCATGATGTCCGTACAGTACCATGAAGGCATAGGCCGAAGGAAGACCAGCACGGCGCGCGTGCGTATTTTCGCCGGCAAAGGCAACTTTGTCGTCAATGGGAAAACCTTGGAAGATTATTTCACCCGCATGGGAGACAAGGAAGAGATCCTGGCTCCATTGCAGGCTGCCGGCCTGGAAAAAGGGCTTGATGTTTCCGTGCTGGTAAAGGGCGGAGGCGTAACCGGTCAGACCGGCGCAGTACAGCACGGGCTGGCACGCGCCTTGGTGAAGCTGGATCCTGAGTTGAGGCCCAAGATGCGCCAAGGTGGTTTTCTGACGCGCGACGCACGCATGAAGGAACGCAAGAAGCCCGGACTCAAACGGGCACGCAAGGCGCCGACCTACACCAAGCGCTGATCCGCTTGGAAGAAGGCGCATTCCATGTATGAGCACACTCAGCCGGGGAACACATCGTTTCCCGGCTGTTGATTCTCCATCCAGGAGGCCGGCATGCCAGCTCGGAGCACCATCCTTGGTCTGGGTCCTGGGGATCCAGGATCGATCACACGGGAGGCCTGGAGGATCTTGGAACAATCGGATGAAGCCCACCTGCGTACGAGCCAGCATCCTGCTTTCCCCCATCTCCCGAAAGGGCTGAGGATCTTCGCTTTCGATGACTTGTATGACGAGCTGCCCGATTTTGCGTCCGTCTACCAGGCCATCATCGAACGGCTGCTCGAATTGGCTGCCCGCGATCAGGGCGTGGTGTACGCCGTACCAGGTGATCCGACCATCGGAGAAGCCACGGTGCAGGCGTTCTGCAGCGAGGCCCGCAAACGCGGTTTGGAAGTCGACATTGTCCATGGGGTCAGCTTCATCGAGCCCTGCCTGGCCCTCGTGGGAGCGGATGCCCTGGATGGTCTCTTTGTCGCCGATGCGCTCGAGCTGGCTGCCAGACACCATCCGCCCTTTCCGCCGGATGCCCCTGCGCTGATCGGGCAGCTGTATTCACGCCTCGTGGCTGCAGATGTCAAGTTGACGCTGATGAATCAGTATCCCCAGGATCACATCGTCAGCCTGATCCACGATGCCGGCACGCCGCAGGCCAAGCTGGAGAGCCTGCCGCTCTTCGAGTTGGATCGGAAGGAAACCATCCGCAGCATGACGGCACTGTTCGTCCCAGCCTTACCGAACGCTTCTGCATTCGAAAGTTTCCAGGAAACTGTGGCCCATCTGCGTGCGCCGGATGGATGCCCGTGGGATCGGGAGCAGACGCCACGCTCCCTGCGCCTGCATTTGATGGAAGAGGCCTACGAAGCTTTGGAAGCCTTGGATGAAGGAGATCACGACGCCTTGCGGGAGGAATTGGGTGATCTGCTGCTCCAGATCGTGCTGCAAGCCCAGATTGCCACCGAAGAGGGCGATTTCAGCATGGCGGATGTAATCGCAGGAGTCAATTTCAAGATCGTCCATCGCCATCCCCATGTCTTCGAAGGCGTGAGCGTGGACAGCGTGGCGCATGTGCTGCACAACTGGGAAGCTCTCAAGGCCGAGGAACGCCAGGAGCATGGTAAAGGGAAGGGCACTCTGGACGGAGTGCCCAGAGCGCTTCCCGCGCTGGCGCAATCCCTGGAGATCCAATCGCGCGTGGCCCGCGTGGGCTTCGATTGGCCGGACATCGAGGGCGTCTGGGCGAAGGTGGGGGAGGAGATCGAGGAGCTGCTAGCCGCCGAGGATGCCGAGGCGCGCTCCGATGAACTCGGGGATCTGCTCTTTGCTGTGGTCAACTACGCACGCTGGTTGGATGTGGATCCGGAAGCCGCGCTGCGGGAGGCCAACAAACGTTTCCGCCGCCGCTTCGCACAGCTCGAAGAGGCTGCCCGGAAATCGGGGCAGAATCTCCCCGATCTGACGCTGGAGGAACTCGATTCCCTCTGGGAGGCGGCGAAGAAGCGGCAGGAATAGCCTCGGCGATTTTCCCTCACTACAGAATGAAAATCCCCAGCAGAACGGCTACCGCCGTGGTGGTGAGGTTGTCGATGTCACGCAGGGGCAGCGCTTCGACGATCGTGGCCGCCAGGGCGATGAGGGTGATCGATAAGCTCACAGAAACCATATCGAGGACCGGCTGGAAAACTCCCAATCCATTGAAAAGGGCTACGAATCCAAGAGCGAATACCCATCCTCCCAGGAACATGGTCGCCGAGCCGACCCAGCTCTTGCGCGCGTTGAACGGAAGCTTGGCCTTGCCCCAACGTCTGCCGATGATATCGGCCAGGCCGTCTCCCCCGCACATGAGCATCAGCGCCACGATCCCCACGGGTGACTCGCGCCAGAAGAGCAGGGTGCAGATCACGAAGACGATGCCGTAGAACAGCGGTCCGCGCAGGATCTCCCGCCTGTCGCCGGTGCGGGTCATGGCTTCGACTGCAGCTTCGTCCTGCATCACGCCGATCCCCACGAGGAAGAATTGGAAGGTGATCGACAGCGGCACCAGCGCGGCCAGGAAGCGTGCCTGGATGCCGGCGCTGAAGAAATTCCAGCAGATCACGAAGAGGGGACCCGTGCCGATGTGGATGATCTTGCGGCTCAGACGCTGCTCGATCAAGCCGCGATGCGCCAGGGCGTCCATGATGCGCAGCCACGTCAGTGCAATGGCGAAGGTGATCAACGTGGCGATGAGATCTTGATGCCATGCATTGGAGAAGAAGGATTCAAGCCACATCATGCCCTCCACAGAAAACTCTCTGCACTCCCTTTTCAAGTTGGCGGGAGATTGCCTAGCGTAGTGCAGATGGCGGCGGAGGTCAAGCGTTCATTCGTCGCGCGCCTCTCAAACGGATGCTGGAAGCTTTGATGCTGCCGTACGATGCCGTTTGAAAACACCAAACCGAACAGACATCATGCATCCCATGGGGCTGAAAGATAAACAAATAGTGAAAAAGGGCTACCTTTGAGGCGGTTTTCTTGACGATGGGGGCGCGAACATGCTATCATGAGACTACCGACCGGTCGGTAGACAGGTGGATTGTGCAACGTTCCGACATCATCCAGGCCGCTGCTCAGATCTTCCGGCGTAAGGGGTTCCATGGAACCTCGATGCAGGACATCGCCGACGCGGTCAAGCTGCAGAAGTCCAGCCTGTACTACCACGTTCCCAGCAAGCAAGACATCCTTCTGGAAATTCTCGATTGGGCGCTCGATCTCTTGATCGACGATATGCAGACGGTGTTGCAGAGCGATCTGCCTGCCAAGGAGAAGTTGCGTCGCGCCATTCAAGTCTACGTCGAACGCTTGACGGAAGATGCAGACCTGGCGACGGTGCTCTTGATGGAGCATCGCAGCCTCGATCCGGCTCTGCAGCAGGATCACATCCAACGAAGAGACCGGTACGAAGCGCTTTGGCGAAACCTGATCGAGCAGGGAATCCGGGAGGGAACGTTTCGTAACGTCAATCCACGACTGGCAGGGTTTGCCCTGTTGGGCGTTCAGAACTGGATGCTGACCTGGTATCGATCCGATGGCAGCATGAGAGCAGCTGATCTGGCAAATCAATTTTCCGACCTGTTCCTGAAGGGCTTACTCCTGCCCGTTGAGACCACCGAGCGATGAGACCCGTCGGGGTGTATGGATCCAGCGGGGGAGCGCGTATCTACCGCATACCGCTGGATGTGTTCCCCGACATGGTGGGCTATGCTCATCTGGTGTATCGGAATGACCTGGTGGCCTTGGTGGACGTCGGCTCGGGATTCGGCGTCAGCAATGAGCACCTGGAGGCCGGGTTGGCGATCGTGCGCGAGGAATATGGCGAGAAGGCGGCATGGGCCGATCTGACGCACGTTCTGATCACGCATGGTCACATCGATCACTACGGCGGCATCCGCTATGTACGCGAGCAATGCAAGGCGCTGATCGGCGTTCACGAACTCGATCAGCCCATGCTGACACATTACGAGGAGCGTCTGAGCCTCAGTACACAGCGCTTGCGAGCGTTCCTGCATCTCGCCGGATTGGAAGCCGATCAGGTCGAAGAGATCATGGATCTCTACCTGATCAACAAGCATCTGTTCTCATCTACGGACGTGGATTTCACGTATGAGGCCGTGGGGATGGAAATCGGTCCCCTGCGTCTACTCCACATGCCCGGCCATTGTCCGGGAGAGGTTGTGATCCTGGTGGACGATGTCCTGCTTTCCGGAGACCATGTCCTGGAAACCATCAGCCCTCATCAGACGCCCGAGCATCTGGCGTTGAACATGGGTTTGGGAAACTATCTGGATTCCCTTCATCGCTTGCTGCCCTATGCGGATGATATTCACCTCACGCTGGGTGGGCATGAGGGTCCGATCACCGACCTCAAGGCGCGTATTCGCGGCATTCAAAAGCTCCACCATGAACGCTTGAATCATATGCTCTCCCTGCTGGGCAAACCCATGATGATTGTGGAGATCGCCAGGGAGATCTTTCCGGATGTGCAAGGCTACCATGAGCTTCTGGCGCTCGAGGAGGCGGGCGCCCATGTTGAATACTTGGAACAGCGCGGCTTCTTGCAGGTAGAAAACCTGGAAGAAACCAACGGGCAATATCCTGAGCCCATGCTCTATCGTAGAGATGAGGGGGCCGTGCTGCCGCTGCAGATCCCCGGCTTGGCGGCGGATTGCCCCGAAGATATGAAGCAAACCGGAGATCCGTTGAACGTCTGAGATGGGGAGGGAGTCTGACTGCCTCCCAGGGATAAATGCTATGTACGCCTTTGAACCCACTGAAGAGCAACGTATGCTGGTCGATGCCGTGAAGCGCTACGCGGTCAACGACCTGCGTCCTGCGGCGCGAGAGGCCGACGAGACCGGCGAGCTTCCGCAGGATCTCATCGAGAAGGGATGGGAGTTGGGAGTGCTGCAGGCCAGCATTCCTGAAGACTACGGTGGCTTCGGGGAACACTCCGCAGTCACCGGCGTTCTGGCTGCGGAGGAGTTGGGGTGGGGAGACCTGGCCGGCGGTTTAGCCGTGATGGCTCCAAGCACTTATGCGCTTCCGATTCTGCTTGCGGGAACGGATGAGCAGAAGAGCGAACTGCTTCCACCCGTGATCGAGGCGGAATGGAAGCCCTATGTGGCTGCGCTGATCGAGCCCAGTTTCGATTTCTATGTCGGTGAGCTCGGCACAACGGCTGTCAGCAAGAAGGGCGGTTACGTGCTCAACGGAACCAAGGCTTATGTGCCGTATGCTGACAAAGCCCAGGCCTTCCTGGTGTATGCCAATCTGGACGGCAAGACGCAGGCCTTCATCATCCCTGCGGACACCAAGGGGCTCACCGTCGGCGAGCGGGATCTGCTGATGGGCATCCGGGGTTTGCCCACGTTCAAACTCACGCTGGAGGATGTCAATCTGCCGGCTGAGGCTCGCCTGGGTGGTGATGAGGGCCATGAATCAGAGCTGATCATCGCCTCATCCTACGTGGCGATTTCAGCCCTGGGGATCGGCATGAGCCGCGCAGCGTATGAGTACGCCATGGAATACGCCAAGGAACGCGAAGCGTTTGACGTTCCCATCGCCCAGAAGCAATCCATCGCCTTCATGCTGGCGGAGATGGCAACCGATATCGAATCCGTTCGCTTGCTGGTTTGGGAAGCAGCCTGGAAGCTCGATAACGGCAAGGAAGATGCCTTCAAGACCGCCTATCTGGCGTTCAATGCTGCCAGCGATACGACCATGATGGTCACAGACCGAGCCGTTCAGGTCCTGGGCGGGCATGGCTATATACGAGAACATCCGGTGGAGATGTGGATGCGGAATGGGGGAGGCATCCCCACACTCTCCAGCCTGGCCATGGCCTAGCTGTGGCTTGGATGAGGAAAGGAAGACGCTGTCATGATCGATTTTGAGATGCCGAACTCCATCCGCAAACTGGTCACCATGCTGGATACGGTGGCCGAGAACATGATGCGACCGGTCTCGCGCCACTTCGATGAAAACGAGCATGAGATCCCATGGGATTACATTAATTTCATGCACCAGGCCATGCGTGCCACGGGCGCCGGATCGCTGGCGCCGGATGAAGGCAAGAAGCGCGAGGGACCGCGCACGGGCTACCAGAAGCTGGCTTTCATGCTCGAAGTGCTCTCCTGGGGTGATGCGGGCATCTACCTCGATACGCCGGGAGGCGGATTGGGCGCTGCCGCGGTTGAAGCCGCAGGGACGGATGAGCAGAAGGCGAAATTCTTAGAGCGCTTCACAGGTGAGACGCCGATCTTCGCCGCCATGGCGATGACGGAGCCGCACTGCGGTTCGGACACGGCCAAGATTCGCGCCACGGCGGTGCGGGACGGCGACGAATGGGTCCTCAACGGCGAGAAGATCTTCGTCACCGCTGGACACAAATCGTTGATCGACACCGAGGGCTTTGTCGTTGTGTGGGCGACCATCGATCCCTCCGCTGGACGCGCGGGCATGCGCTCCTTCGTGGTGGAGGCGGGAACGCCCGGATGCACCGTTACCAAACTCGAAGAGAAATTAGGCATTCGCGCCAGCGACACCGTCTCGGTGGTGCTGCAGGATTGCCGCGTTCCCTTCGAGAACCTCTTGGGCAGCCCTGAGGTGCAGAAGAAGACCACCAAGGGCTTCAAGGGCGCCATGGCTACGTTCGACGCCACACGGCCGTTGATCGCGGCCTCTGCGCTTGGCGTGGCACGCGCCGCCCTGGAGACGCTCAAGGAGAAGCTCGAAGAGCAAGGCGTGGAGATCCGCTATGGTCTGCCGCGCAGCCGCATGACCAACATCGAGCGCGAGATCGTCGACATGGAAGCCATGCTGCGCTCAGGCTGGCTGCTCGTGCTCAAGGCCGTTTGGCTCCTCGATGAACGCAAGTCCAATACGCTTGAATCCTCCATGTCCAAGGTGCGCGCCGGCGACGTGGTCACCAAGGTTACCCAGCGCGCCCTGCAGCTTCTGGGCCCGTTGGGTTTTTCCAGAGACATGCTCATCGAGAAGTGGTTCCGAGATGCCAAGATCAACGACATCTTCGAGGGGACCGGACAGATCAATCGCATGGTTGTGGCCCGCCGAATCTTGGGCTATACGAGGCGTGAGCTGAGCTAGGCTGCAATAATCCATGCGGCTTCTCGCTCGACCTGTGCCAACCATGCGTACCAGACCAACCACCCGGAGCTTGTAGATTGGGCTCACGGGGAGGAGTGATGCAGATGGGATATCGAATTCGAAACGCGGCTGTAATCGGTTCGGGAACGATGGGCGGCGGCATTGCCGCGCTGCTGGCGGGCTTGGGCATCCCCACGCTACTGCTGGATATCGTGCCCTCCAAGTTGCTGCCGGAAGAGGAGGCGGCCGGGCTGACCTTGGAGGATGAGGCAGTCCGCAACCGCATCGTGCAAGCAGGGTGGAAGGCGGTGACGCGTGCTCGACCGCCGGCTGTGCTCAATGAGGAGTCGAAGCGGCTCATCACGCTGGGGAACCTGGACGACGACTTCGATAAGCTGGCTGAGGTGGATTGGATCGTCGAGGTCATCGTTGAGAACTTGAAGATCAAGCAGGAGCTTTTCAAGCGCATCGAGGGCGTGCGCAAACCGGAATGCATCGTCTCCACCAACACCTCCGGGCTACCCATACAGGCCATCGCCGAGGGCAGAAGCGAGGATTTCCAAAGGCATTTCCTGGGCACGCACTTCTTCAATCCCCCGCGCTGGCTCAAGCTCCTGGAGATCATCCCCCATGAGAAGACCGATCCCGAAGTGATGGACTACATGATCGCCTTCTCGGAGGACACGTTGGGTAAGGGTGTGGTGATCTGCAAGGACACCCCGAACTTCATCGGCAACCGAGTCTTCTCGATCAGCGCTGCGCAATCCGTCAACTACGCCCTGGACAATGACTACGGCATCGAGGAAATTGATGCCATCACGGGTGTGTTGATCGGTCGTCCCAAGACGGGTACGTATCGCCTGCGGGACCTGATCGGCAATGACATCGCCGCTCATGTGGGCAGCAATCTCTACAAACTGATCCCGGATGACGAAACCCGCGATGTGCTCATGCACGAGCGTTCGGCGAAGCTGCTCGAGGGGATGGTCGAGCGCAAATGGCTCGGCAACAAGACCAAGGTGGGTTTCTACAAGCGCGTCACCAACGACGAGGGCAAGCGTGAGTTCTGGGTGCTCAATCCGGAAACCATGGAGCATGAACCTCCCGAGAATCCTCGATTTGAGATCTTCGGCAAGGGTAAGAAGATCGAGGATCTGGGAGAGCGCTTCCGTTGGATCGTGGCCCAGATGGATGATGGGGAGGCGTCGGAAGAGACCCAGCGCATGGCGAAGTACATCTGGGCGACGACGGCCTTCACACTGGGCTATGTCTCGAGGCGGGTTCCCGAGATCGCCGATCGCTTCGTGGATATCGACCAGGCCGTCAAGTGGGGCTTCGCACATGAGATCGGGCCCTTCGAGATCTGGGATGCCCTCGGCGTGGCCGAGGCCGCAGAGCGCATGAAGGCCGAGGGGATCGAGGTCGGTCCCTGGGTTGGCAAGATGCTCAAGGCCGGCATCGAGAGCTTCTATCAATACGAGAACGGGAGCATCGTGGGCTACTACGATCTGCAATCCAAGGGCTACAAGCCCCTGGCGCGTGACGAGCGCATCCTCCCGATTGCAACACTCAAGGCTCCCAAGGACGCGGTGATCGACAAGAATACTTCGGCCAGCTTGATCGACATGGGCGACAATGTGGGGCTGATCGAATTCCACAGCAAAGCGAATGCCCTCGATCAAGACATCTTCGACATGCTGGTCAAGGCGATGGATACGGCCGAGGAAGATCGTTTCGATGCGCTTGTCATCGGCAACGAAGGGCAGCACTTCTCCGCCGGCGCCAACGTTTTCGTGATCTGGATGAACGCCCAGCAGGGTGAGTTCGAAGTCATCGATACCATGGTGAACGCCATGCAAACGGTGCTCATGCGCATGCGCTACTTCTCCAAACCGATCGTGGCTGCACCGCACGGCATGGTGCTTGGCGGCGGCGCGGAGGTATGCATGGCGTGCAGCAGGCGTGTGGCTGCCGCGGAGACCTTCATCGGGTTGGTCGAGGCCGGAACCGTGGGCTTGATCCCGGCGGGTTCGGGCACGAAGGAGATGCTCCGCCGGGTCGTCAATCCGGTGATGCGCATTCCCGACGCCGATCCCGTGTCGGTCATGACCAAGGTTTTCACGCAGATCGCCACCGCCAAGGTTGCCACAGGAGCGTTCGAAGGCTTCGACATGGGCTTCTTCCAGCTCGGCGACCGCATTGTGATGAACAAGGAGTTTCTGCTGGCGGAGGCCAAGCGAAGCGCTTTGGCCATGGTTCAGGAGGGTTACCAACCTCCTCCGGTCGAGCGCATCTATGCCGGTGGAAGGGACATTCTCGGCGCCATGCAGGCTGCAGTGTGGGGGATGCGTGAAGCAGGCTGGGCTACCGAGCATGACGCCGTCGTGGCCAACAAGCTCGCCAGGGTTTTATCGGGAGGTGAACTCAGCGAACCTGCTTGGATTCCGGAGCAGGCCGTGCTAGACCTGGAGCGACAGATCTTCGTGGAGTTGTGTCACGAGGAGAAGAGCATCGCGCGCATGGGCTATCTGCTGGAGCACAACAGGCCGCTGCGCAACTAGAGCGACAGAGCTGCGCGCAGTGAGAGCGCAGAAATCGTAGGAGAGCAATCTATGACCGAGGCTGTGATTGTAGCAGGAGCCCGAACGGCAGTTGGACGAGCCAATCGTGGGACATTGAAATCCTACCGCGCCGAGGACATGGCCAAGGCAGCCGTGGAGGCGGCGTGGGAACGGGCGGGCGATCTCGACAAAGCCATCGTCGATGATGTCGTACTCGGCTGTGCATTCCCGGAGGGTCCCCAGGGACTGAACGTGGCCCGACCCGTTGCCTTGTACGCCGGTTTCCCCAGCAGCGTTCCTGGCATGACCGTCAATCGTTTCTGTTCTTCCGGGCTGCAGACCATCGCCCAATCCTGTGAGCGCATCATCGCCGGCGGGGCGGACGTCATCATCGCCGGTGGCGTGGAGAGCATGAGCGCCGTGCCGATGACCGGCTTCCGCATCAGCCCCCATCCCGGCATCATCGAGGCCGTTCCTGAGGTCTACGTGAGCATGGGGCAGACGGCTGAGAACGTGGCCAAGAAGTATGAGGTCAGCCGCGAAGACATGGACGAATTCTCGTACCACAGCCACAGGAAGGCTGCAGACGCGAGAGGCTCGGGGCGCTTTGACGAGGAGATCGTGCCGCTGGAAGTCACGACCATCACCCTGGAAGATGAGCACACGGTGATCTTCGACAAAGACGAGCTGATTCGACCGGAAACGACGGTCGAGACGCTCGCCAAGCTCAGACCTGCCTTCATGCCCGACGGGATCGTAACGGCCGGCAATTCCTCCCCGCTTTCGGACGGCGCTGCGGCTGTGGTCGTCATGAGCGATACGAAAGCCAAAGAACTGAAGCTCAAACCCCTGATGCGCTTCGTGGGCTACGGGGTGGCCGGCGTTCCGCCCGAGATCATGGGCATCGCGCCGATCGAGGCCGTTCCCAAGACGCTCAAGCGCTATGGGATCAAGCTGGAAGACATCGACCTGATCGAATTGAACGAGGCCTTCGCCTCGCAGAGCTTGGCCGTCATCCGCACGTTGGGTTTGAATACTGAGATCCTCAACGTGAACGGCGGCGCCATCGCGCTGGGGCACCCGCTGGGCGCATCCGGCGCTAAGCTCACGGTTCAGATCATGCACGAGGCCAAACGCCGTAAGTCGAAGTACGTCCTGGTCACGATGTGCATCGGCGGTGGCATGGGCGCGGCGGGGATTTTCGAGAATCTTCAGTAAGGAAACTATGACCGGGTGGCGCGGGGCAAGAGATTTCGCACCGGTCCACCCCGAAAAAGCAGGAGAGTGACATGTCCGATGAGTTGACGATCGAGAAGTTGATGGGTTTGATGCCCAAGGCCTTCGTTCCCGAAAAGGCAGCAGGCATCGACGCCGTGATCCAATATAACCTCAGCGGTGAGCAGGGTGGAGATTGGATCATCACCATCAAAGATGATCAATGCACGACGGAACAGGGAATCGCTGAAGAACCACGCCTCACGCTGATCGCGGATGCGGGTGATTACATCGACATTCTGACCGGTAAGCTGAACGCGATGAGTGCCTTCGCAGGCGGCAAGCTCAAGCTCAAGGGAGATCTCAACCTGGCGATGAAGCTGATGGATTTCTTCAAGCTTCCCGCATAGCGCGTAAGAAAACTATCGAGTAAGGAATCGAGACGCCGACCGGCATCTGCAATCGCTTTGAAAGACAGGTAGAGAGCGATGCCTGGGTCGGCGTCTATGTCTTTTGTGCGGCCCTCAACGGGATGTGTTCGAGGCCTCCTGCTATGATCCAAACGTATTCGTGGTGGGGGTGATTCGCGAACCGCCCCCACGCAACGAATGCTTGATATGGATGCAAAGGAGAAGCGTTTCGTCTGGGGCAGATCAAGAGGATTCGAGATGCAGAGATTTGCGATGAATATGGGCCGCGAGAGGATCGAGATCCAGGCTGAGCAGCACTTCTTCGGGGCGCCCTGTGGCGCCGGCGCGTGCCGCCAGGCGCATGATCAGTTTCAAGCCCGAGCCTGAGGCAGCGCGCAGCTCGAGGGATTCGATCAAGGGGCGCAGATCGTAGGATTTGCTTCTTCGCTGGCGGGGAAGCTCGTCATGTTGCAGCAGTTCTTGGATCCGGGTTTCGAGCCGATTCCGCTCGGTCCCGCCTGGCAATTCCACCTCGTAGGTTGCGGCGAGGATCTGCTTCTGCAGCGAGGGCTGCTGGGCTTCCACCGGCTCGATGGAAAGAACTTGCAATCCGGGAGGGGAAGCTTGCTGCAGGGCGCGCAGGAGAGCATTCGGATCTTGGGGAGTTTCGAACCAAACATCGACGCATTCACAATCGCTCGTGAAGCCCAGTGGAAGCGCCAATCCCAGGCTCAGGCGGGTCCTGGGTTTGTGCCCCCGCGTGTAGGCTGGAGGAGTTCCAGCGCGGCGGAGCAAGCGCTCCCAGGTGTGATGCAGGTCGAGATGCCCCGTGTAGCGCATCGGGTTGGATTTGGCGAAGGTGAATCGATAGCGGTGGCGCTGGGATTCGGTCATCTGCCGGTTGAGGTCGTGCGAACGATTGGTTCCGTTTCTTCGCTCGATTGAGATTTCACCTCGGGGCATTTCCAAACCCGACCTGGATGCAATTGGCGAAGATCCTTGAATTTGGGCAGAATGCCGCAGACCGTGCAGTGTTCGCGGCAGTCGGGGCGTGTCTTCCCTTCGAGGCTCCACTCGTAATCCTCGATCAGATGCTGTTTTGAAACGCCGGGATCGATGTGATCCCAGGGCAGTACCTCATCGAGCGGTCGATTCCGGTGCGTGTAGAAATCCGCATCGAGGCCCGTGCTTGCGAAGGCCTGCTCCCAGGCATCGGGATCGAAATGCTCCTGCCATGCGTCGAACTTGGCGCCTTGCTTCCAGGCTTGGAAGATGAGCGCTCCCATGCGCCGGTCGCCGCGGGAAAGCCATGCCTCGAGCATGGTCATTTTTGGATCGGTCCAATTCAGCTTCAGATTTCGACCGCGCAGTCCCTGACGCAGGATCGCATGCTTGGCCTCGATCTGCTCCATGGAATCGCAGGGCACCCATTGGAAGGGAGTATGCGCCTTGGGGACGAAGGTTCCCACACTGATGTTCACGCGGGCTCGCCGCCCGATGGCGGCCTTGCCCTGGGCCAGGATCGCTTGACTCAGTTCGACGACAGCCTGAACGTCTTCGAGCGTTTCCGTGGGATGGCCGATCATGAAATACAGCTTGATCGTCTGCCAGCCGCGTTCGAAGATGGCTCGGGCCGTCTGCAGGATCTGAGCTTCGGATACGGGTTTGTTGATGATGGCGCGCATGCGCTCGGTGGCCGCCTCCGGGGCCAGTGTGAAACCACTGCGACGGGAACTTCCCTGGAGCAGGTCCATCAGTTCGACGGAGAGGCTCTCGATGCGCAGCGAGGGCAGGGAGAGATTCACGTGGCGTCCGGCGAAGCGCCGGCTGGCCTGGCGGACCAACTCCTGGATCTGGCTGTAATCGGAGGAGGAGAGAGAGAGCAGGCCGGTTTCGTCGTAGCCGGTCTCGGCCAGGGCTCGATCGATGGCGTCCAGGATCTCCTCGACGCTGCGTTCGCGCACCGGTCGGGTGACCATGCCCGCGTGGCAGAAGCGGCAGCCGCGCGTACAGCCGCGCATGATCTCGATGGCGACGCGATCGTGGGTGATTTCGATGAAGGGAACGATGAAGCGCGTCGGCGCTGGGGGCAGTTCCGGAACGATGCGTTTCAGGACGGGATTCCCGGCTTCCGGCGCCAATGTGCGCACTTCGGAAACGGTTCCTTCCTTGCGGTAGTCCACCTGATAGAGGCTCGGAACGTAAACGCCCCCGATCTCGGCCAGGCTGCGCAGCAGTTCCTGCCGCGTGGAAGCGTTTGCCTTCCAGTCCCGATGGCGGCAGGTGATCTCGAGGAGCACTTCCTCGCCCTCACCGATCACGAAGGCATCGATGAAATCCGACATGGGTTCGGGATTGAACGCGGCGTGACCACCGGCGATGACGAGTGGATGCTGTATGTCGCGATCGACGCTGCGCAGGGGGATGCCGGACAGATCGAGCATGTTGAGGGCGTTGGTATAGAGCGACTCATAAGCCAGCGAGAAGCCCAGGATGTCGAAAGCAGCGATGGGATGCTTGGTCTCGAGGGAATAGAGCGGCAGCTCCCGCTCGCGCATGGCGGCTTCCATGTCGGTCCAGGGAGCGTAGACGCGCTCGGCGAGCATGTCGGGTTGCTGGTTGACCAGATCATAGAGGATGGCCAGGCCGAGGTTGGACATCCCCAGATCGTAGATGTCCGGGAATGCCAGAGCCACGCGCAGCGGGATCTGCTGCCAATCCTTGACCACTTGATTGAGCTCGCCGCCGGTGTAGCGGCCGGGCTTCTGCACGCGGGGCAGGATGGCCTCGAGCTCGAGCTTTATCGCTTCTGGTTTCATGGCGTTAGAGCGACCTGTCGGAAAATTGGACTCAATCAGGTTGGAATTATAGCATGCAGGTGTCTGGCATCGTCCGTGGCAAAGGCAGGTGAAGGTTTAAATTTCCAGCCGAAATTTCGTTACAATGGGCCAGGGTCATGCAGCATATCGACCGGATTCCATACAGTGATTTGAGGAAACGGATGCCCTATGATTGGATGAACGCGGCGATTGTGCATTTGATCGTTCTCTGCCTGCTGACGGGCTGCGGGAACACAGCAGTACGATCGCCTGCCGATGATCTGACGGAAACTCCATCAACTGATCTGGAAGGAGATCCACCTTCTCTGGAGTCCGGGATGGTGAATCGCAACGATGCTTGGACACCCCATGTGGAAAGCATCAACGGCGTAGAGATGGCGCTGGTCCCGGCGGGGTGTTTTACCTTGGGCAGCACGGATGAACAGGTGGATGACGCATGGAGGTATTGTGAGGCGTTACGAGGAGAGGGCCGTTGTTTTCGAAACTCATACCAAAATGAACAGCCTGCCATCCAGCATTGTTTCGACGAACCTTTCTGGATCGATGTGTACGAAGTGACGAATGCTCAATACGGATCATCGGGAGAATGGGAGGGCGGCGATCTCCCTCGCGAGCAGGTCCATTGGGCGGAAGCGATGGCACACTGCGAAATTCGCGGCGCCCGGCTGCCTACGGAGGCGGAGTGGGAGTATGCGGCACGGGGACCGGATGGGCTGGTGTTTCCTTGGGGAAACGAGTTTGATCGATCCCTCTTGAATTCATGCGATCGTGATTGTATTTTCAACCTGATCGGCATTCGTGTGGATGATGGATTTGCCTATACCGCGCCCGTGGGATCCTATCCAGAAGGTGCATCCTGGGTGGGGGCGATGGACATGAGTGGGAATGTGTGGGAATGGACCTTCAGCCTCTATGAAAGCTACGCCGGCAGCCGTACAGAATTATCGGATTCCATAGGCTCTACCGAGGGCACCAGAATGGTACTGCGCGGCGGCTCCTGGATGCATTGCGGCGCTGATCTATTACGCAGCGCAGCACGTTATCCCGTCAGTCCGGAATACGCAGATCGTGTGCATGGGTTTCGCTGTGTGATCCCTTCCCCCTGATCAACCCTCAAAGCCCCTCGCTCACAATCTTGCTGCGAGAGGGGCTTTGAGGATCGCAAGGAACGATTCAAATTCTTTTTAAACGGCTAATCCCCAATCGGAACGGGCACCGCATCTCCCGGGACAGCTTCCGTAACGATCTCTTCCTGGTCATCGGGGATCGCGTCCGGGATCTCCTTCTCGAGGTTGCGCACCCGCGGGTAGGCCAGCACGAGCAGGCTCAATCCCACCAGGAAGACGCCCGAAAGCAGGAACACCATCGCAAAGCCTCTCCCGGTTCCGGTTCCGATCAATCTGGCGAATATCGAATCGCTCAGCAGCCCACCTGCAGACATCATCGGTACGAACACCTTGTCCGCCAACGGTCCGGCTATCAGATTCGCGAGTGGGATGATCGAGAAGGCGATCATCGCCCGGATCGAGAAAACCCGCCCCTGGATGTCCGCCGGCACCTTCACCTGCCACACTGCTTGGCTCAAGGCGGCTGAGGCAGGGAGAAAGAATGACACCACAAATTGACCTACCGCTGGGAAGGCCACCGATGGATGCAAGCTGGCGATCACATACCCTATGCTCGATAGGGCGATGGCCGCGATCACAGCTGGAATCTTCTTGTCCTTCGGCCCGCCCCATGTGCTGATCATCACTCCTCCCAGAAGCATTCCCAACCCGGTGGCCATCTGGACCACACCCAATTCCACCTCCGATCCGAACGACAGCACGAGCGGTCCCCACAGCGGTCCGGACAGACTCAGAAAGAAGTTCACCGCCGCGTAGAACCACAGGAGGCCGAAGAGCCCAGGGCGCTCACGCAGGTAGTTCCAGGCGAAGCCCACGTCTTTCAGCATGGAGGATTTTCCATCCTCACTCGGTTGGGTCTTCCGTTCAGGCTGCGGGATATGCACCACCAGCAGCGCGCCAATGGCGAAGAAGAAGGTTGCGAAGTCGATCAGGATCACGCCTCGCAGGCCCACCGCGGCGTACAGGAAGGCGGCCAGCATCGGCACGAGGATCAGATTCGTTGCTGAGCCGATCTGCTGCATGCCACCAGCCCGCGCCAGATCTTTCTTCGCCACGATCATTGTGATCGAAGATCGATATGCCGGATCCTGGAAGGCGCTGAAGAGTGAGGAGATCGCCGTGGTCAGATAGATATGCCAGACCTGCAGATTATCCGTGAAAAGCAACCCAGCCACAACCAGCGTTACCAGTGCCGCCCCCGTATCCGAGATGATCATGATCTTCTTGCGATTGAAGCGGTCTGCCACAGAACCTGCGATCGGTTGGATCAGGATGCGCGGCAGGTTGTAAGCCAACGCGTTCAGGGCGAATGGAGTTGCATCACCCGTCTGTGTAAAGATCCATACGCTGAGGCCAAATCCTGTAAGGCCTGAGCCGATGATCGAAATCAGTTGACCGAACCAGATCACCAAGAAGGTCTTCATGCTCTTGGGTTGATTGCCGTTGCTTTGCATCCATAATGCTCCTGTTGATTCCTGGTGTGCGGCATACATCCCCAGACAGGTGCATGCCGGTTGGGTCGTTTCTTACTCGTCTTCCTCATTGGTTTCGAAATAAAAACTCGGGTACAGCAATATGGTCAAAGCCCAATTGACTGCGTCCTCATTCGATTCCACCTGCTCCAGTGTTTCGAATTCCTCCGTCAAGGCGTTCAGTTTTTCCATGAATTCCTGTGCCTTATCATCGGGAATGCAGCGTACTTCTCGATAGGCCTTCACACCCCGTGGATGCTTCGGCTTTCCATGTTCCAGGGCATGCGCACGGGCTTCCATGCTGCGGATGGCATCCTGCCGTGTCACATCCAGCGGGTGCAGCAGTTTGGAGATCGCATGCTGTGGTTCAGAGGGACCCTGCAGCTTGTGAGCCGCTTTATCCAATCTGAAGTCGAAGGCCGTCACCCAGTAGAATTTTTCGACAATGTTGCCGCGCGTTGCCTTGTCGACCACTTTGATGAAACCATGTTGTTCCAGCTTGTTGAAGTGGTAGTACAGTTTGCTGGCTGAAAGCCCCAGCTTTTCCGCGATCTGGTTCACTGACTGTGGTCCAGCAGCCATGGCCTCCAGGATCTGGACGCGCAGGGGATCGGACACGATCTTGATGCTCTCCAGATCCTCGATCATCTTGACGGGAGCGGGTTGGAATTCTTTCTTCGCCATAATCTTTTTCCTCGATAGAATATATTTTACCGATGGACAATATTTTACTGAAGGACGGGTTTCCTGTCAAGGCTGGATGGATTGCAGGAAGATGGCTTCCTGGAAACCCATGGATCCGGGTGCATTCCTGACGGGTGGGGACGAATCTACCTCCGGAGCCCTTCAAATCGATCGTTCGGGTTTTCCGATGTTGAGCCGGGAGGATCGATCGGATGGAGAAAGGAGCATGGCGTGGAGCGTGCCGGCGTGGTAGAATCGGCTCCGCTTGCCCCCATCGTCTAGAGGCCCAGGACGTGGCCCTCTCAAGGCCAAAACCGGGGTTCGAATCCCCGTGGGGGCACCAACTCAGGATCCAATCTGAAACGTGAAGCATGGCCAGAATCTCCTCTGGCCATGCGGCGTTTGGGTGCCAATAGGCGAAGCATAAGATCCTTGAGCACAACCTTATGGATCGAGATCAACACTGCAGTGGAAAGAGAGTGTTGAGTTTCCCATAACCCAACAAGCTCGGATCCATCCGGGAGCCTGCTTGTACTTCGATGGTTGGTGGAGGGATAATCCTGTTTTCCGTGGTGGTGCTGTTCATCTGATGTTCCTTTATCGAAGGAAGAACGGATGATTCGTTCCATTTTACCTGCATGCAAACGAGGTTAAAATACTGAATCTATACCAGGTATTGTCTTTTGCTACGTGATGATGCCAAAGGAGGAACCGATGAGAGTGAAGATACTGGTATTGTTTGTTTTGATGCTGTTCGCGACTGCTTGTGGGCCATCCGCCGAAACACCAACCCCCCTCCCTCCAACGACCACCAGTACACCCAGCCCCGTTACGACCGAGCCGCCGGTCGAGACGGATGAACCGGATGCCACAGCAACGGCCACCGTGGAAGCCTCGCCGACAGCCGGAATCGATGGGCAGGCGCTGCTGCAGGATCGCTGCACGGCGTGTCATTCTCTGACGAGGATCGAAACAGCCGGCAAGACTGCGGAAGCGTGGGAAGCCACGGTCGACCGCATGATCGGTTATGGTGTGGTTCTGACCGCGGAGGAGTTGGAAGCATTGGTCGAGTATCTGGCTGAAACGTACCCCTAGGCACCATTATCGTTCGTTCCGCGTGAGGGCTTATTGAGATAGGCGCTGGCGCAACTTCGGTCTGAAAGGGGGTTCTAATAGGAAATGATCGTGTTTCCCGCTGGGAGATCATACGATCCGCGATCAACGAATCGGATTTCAACGGCCCAAAAAGCCCAGAGAGGATGGACAGTCACGGAGATGGACTTCTGGTATCGCGTTTCCAAGCTGGTTGTAGGCACCTATCTGACCGCCTTCGTCAAGCGGATTCACGTGCTCGGGAAGGAGAATCTCCTTCCCGGACCGAAGATCATCATGGCCAACCATCCCAACCTCACGGACGGCTTTGTCCTGCCGTTCATCTTTCCGGACAAATTGCATTTCATCATCCAAGCGGACGCCTTTGACATTCCCATCATCCGTTTCTTGCTCAGGAAGGCGGATCAGATCCCCCTCATGCGAGGGCGTGGGCAGGAAGCCTTACGGGTAGCCCTGGACAGGCTTTCTGCGGGGAATGGGGTCGTGGTCTTCCCGGAAGGCAGGCTCAATCACGGCAAGCAGCTCCTTCGGGGCAGGCTTGGAGCCGCCCTGCTGGCCCAGGCAAGCGGCGCGCCGATCCTTCCAGTGGGTTTCTTCGTTCGCCCCGAAGACACGCGCATGATTGTCCGGCGAATCAAAGACCGCATCTCCAAGGCTTGTTATCAGATTCGAGGCGTTTGCTACGTCAATATCGGAAAGCCCTGGAACGTGCCACAACTTACCAGTGACAAGCTCCATCCCACGAAACTACGTGACCTGACAGCGAAGATCATGCATCAAATTGGAGACCTTGCGAGTCAGGCGAAAAAGGTGGCCCTAACCTAACCCAAGATAGAATACCGGGAGATATCCTCCATAGTGTGGGCCGCATAGAGAGCGAAGAGACCTTAACCAGACCAACATCGAAGGAACATGGCCTACGACGAAAGTGTTTGAAACCGCCAGATCTACCTGTTTGCCTCACCATGGAAGACCCACTGAATTCACTCATCTATCTTTGCCGCTGGTCTCGAAACATCGGTTGACCGGTTTGAATAAGTACCGGGGATGATGATTCAGATTTCCTCGAGTCGATCATCTCGCATGCGAACGAGGGCGAGCATGTCTGATTTTCATGAGTATTCACAGTACGATGGGCTCGGATTGGCGGATTTGGTGCGCAACGGTGAGGTCACACCCTTGGAACTGGTCGAGGAGGCGATCGCGCGCATCGAGAGACTCAATCCGCAGCTCAACGCTGTGGTCCACAAGATGTACGACATCGGTCGAGAGGCGGCTGCCGGCGACCTGCCCGACGGCCCCTTCAAAGGTGTTCCCTTCCTGCTGAAGAACCTGCTGACAGCATACGATGGCGCGCCTTTGAGCAACGGTTGCCGCTTTTTCAAGGATTGCGTATCCGATCATGACAGCGAGATCGTCAAGCGCTACAAGGCGGCCGGTGTGATCACGCTTGGCCGAACCAACTCGCCCGAATTCGGACTCACGCCGTACACCGAGCCCGAGCTGTTCGGCGCCGCCAACAACCCATGGGACCTCACTCGGACGACAGGCGGATCCAGCGGCGGTTCGGGGGCTGTCGTTGCGGCACGCATCGTGCCGATGGCGCATGGCGGCGACGGCGGGGGATCGATCCGCATTCCGGCTTCCTGCTGCGGCGTCTTCGGCATGAAGCCCACCCGGGGACGCAATCCGAGCAGTTTTGATTTCGAGATCTGGCAGGGGGCGGTCTGTGAGCACGTACTCACCCGTTCGGTGCGCGACAGCGCCGCCATGCTCGACGCTACTGCCGGACCCACGGTCGGCGCGCGCTTTCGGCTCGAACCCCCTGAGCGTCCGTACCGCGAGGAAGTTGGCGCGCCTTCCGGAAAGCTGCGCATCGCATACAGTTCCTACCCGCTTTTGGGGCATGAGGTTCATGCGGATTGTGAAAAGGGCTTGGCTGCAACGGTGGCGCTGTGCGAGGGACTCGGTCACGAGATGATCGAGGATTACCCACCGATTGATGGGCATGCCATGGCGAAGGCGTTCCTGACGATGCTGTGCTCTGAGATCTGGGCGGATATCGACGAAGCCGAACAGCTTCTGGGGATCAAAGCGACCTCGCGGCATTTCGAACCCGCTACCTGGGGGCTTGGGTTGTTGGGGAAGAATATGTCCGGGGCGGAGTTGATCACCGCGCTCCGCAGTCTGGAACGTGCCACACGCCAGATCGGCCGCTTCTTCACGCAATACGACATGTTCCTGACGCCCGCGCTCTCCGCGCTGCCGGTGAAGACCGGTGAACTGCAGATTCAGGGTTTCGAGGCGGTGGCGATCAAGATCCTGGGAAGCCTCAACGCAGGCGGTCTGTTGGCCGCTTTCAAGATGATCGATAGCGCGGCGGAAAGCGTCTTCGATTTTGTGCCCTATACGGTTCCCTTCAACGTGACCGGCCAACCTGCCATGTCGGTGCCGCTGTTCTGGAATGACGATGGACTACCGGTGGGCATGCATTTCGTGGGTCAGTACGGCGATGAAGCGACGCTGTTCCGCCTCGCCGGCCAGCTCGAGCAGGCCCAACCCTGGGCGGATCGGGTGCCGCCCATTTGCGCTTGATAGGACGCGGTCTGCTAATCGTACAAATAACTGGCGATCCAACTGTTGGAGCCTTGTTCTTCAGTCGGACCACAATTCCCTGAAAGGTCCTCTGTCAGGGTGGATTTCCCTTCGCCTTTCCGAAGGGAGATCCTCCTGCATCATCTTGCAGGATCTCCCACGAGGGCATCGAGGTTCGGCGTCCAGTTGTCGGTGCGCACGCGATCGGCCATCTCGGCCACGCAGGCGTAGGGGATGGATCGAGCCGTCATTTCCCCCGCTAATCGGCCCTCGAAACCCCATGACTCGGCTTCGAGAAACCAGTTCACCGGCTCCGTATTGGCTTCGTTGTCCGGGAAGCCGCCTGCCAGCGTGGCGCTCGGATCGACTTCCGCCTGCACGTAGGCCAGATCGCAGTTCAGGCGCGTCCAAAGTCCGGCCGCCTTGCGGAAGCCGTCGTAGGCCTGCCTAATGTGGGGCTTGTCCTGCGCCGCCTGGACGTGATCCTGGGTGGCGAAGGTGAGCATCACGCGCAGCTCCGGTAATTTCTCACCGATGTCGGCGTAGTTGTGGATCGTGATCCGGTAGGGCCAGAAATCGGCCGTCTGCTGCGGCGTGGCCACGTCCGCTGGCCACGTCTCGAGCGTGAATGCGCCGTTGTCGAGCAGCGCCTGCGTCAGGGCGTGGGAGAACCAGCGCTTGCCGTTGATGTTGGGCCCCTTGTCGTCCAGCACATAGTCTTCGCCGCCGGGAACCTCGAAGATCGGGCGGCCTTCGGGAAAGGCCTGGTTCTGGATCCATCCAAGCTGCGAGTAATCGACGGCGATGCTCGTGGGCGTGTAGCCTGCGGCATCGTAGTAGGGGTTGTAGATCGGCTGGCGGCGGTCGTCGTAATGACCGATCTCGAGCGGATACATCTCGGCCATGGTGGGATTTTCCCGCCCGACGAAGTACCGCAGACCCCGCAGGTCTTCACCGTAATAGGCCATCACGTTCGTCGCCACCACGCCGGCATGTGACGAGGCGAACAGGCCCACGTTGCTGTAGAGAGGTTCGATGGCAATCAGTTCATGCAGATCGCGCCCATCGATGTCGGATTCCAGGCGCAGAGCGAAGCGGATCACATCGCGCAGCGCGGCCAGGCTGTTCGGCCCGCCGAAATCGTAGGTTCCCTCGCTGTGCATGCCGCTCTCCGGATCCGTCTTGCCGGGCCAGAGGTGGCTGATGACGATGATGCCCTTCTCAACAGGATTGAATTCCAGATGAAAGGGGGTGGCCGTGTCGTTGTACTTGTCGACGAACCAGGTCGAAGCGATGACCACGATCGGGGCGCGGCTGCCGTACCTGGGCTGCTCGGGCAGATCGATTCGGACGGCGATGGCCCCATTCTCCGGAGAATGCACGTGGGTGTAGACGATCTCTCCGGAGCCTGCGGGTTGGATTGGGCTCGCTCCCGATGTCGGGAGCGCTCCTTCCGCAGGAGGGGTGGCGGTCGCCGGTGTTTCTGTACTCGTCTGGCAGCCGGCCAGCAGGGCGGTGGTGAACATGGCGAGCAGCAGTTGGGATCGTATTACGGCGCTGGGCCTGGGTTTCTTCATGATGATCCCTCCCCGAGAGTGTGTGCAAAGAACGACCCGATGTCTCTTGAATCCAGCATGCATGCAGTGGACTGGATCTTGGTGCTTCATTATCGTTTTATCTGTGAAGAATGCAAAGCGGATCGGAATCTACAGCCCACACAACAGCGAGGAATACTAGCAACCTTGAGCAGTTTGACACTTAACGCAGATTCCTTTCGATAAACCTTTCCCAGTTTTACAGGGTGGGAGTTTTATGGCAAGATAGGCACACATCGACGCTGAACCCTCAGTTGATCATTGCCTCAAGAAGGAGATTCCCCTTGACAGAGAAAAATGAAAAGCGGCGGATCGTAGCCAAAGATCTGCATAAAATCGTTACCATCGAGGACCCACGGGTAAGCCCGGATGGCAACTGGGTGGCCTACGTAAAAGTAACCGTCGACGCCATGGAAAACGGCTATCAACGCCATATCTGGTTGATGGCCAAAGATGGCGAGCAGGCGGTCCAGGTGACTCGGGGTGGCAAGGACACCACGCCGCGCTGGTCGCCTGACAGCACGACCCTGGCATTCACCTCAGTGAGAAACGACAAACCGCAGGTGTACCTGCTGCCGGTTGCTGCGCCGGGTGGAGAAGCACGCGCCTTGACATGCATGGAGAACGGAGCATCTTTTCCGGAGTGGTCGCCGGACGGACTGCACATCGCCTTTTTATCGCCGATGAATGCCGAAGAGCGTGAAAAAGAAGACAGCGGCGAGAAACCCGAACCGCCTGCCGACAAGTTCGAGGCCAAGCAGCGCAAGGAACGCAAAGAACATGACGAAAAACGGCGGTTGGATCCGCGCCCTGTGTACAAGATCCCATACCGGGAGCTTGTGTCGTACCGTGATGACCGCTACGCACAGATTTATATAATGGCGGTAGGCGAAGACCTCGAGGAGGAAGAAAGGAAACCGCGTCGTCTGACGGACATGGATGTCGACCATAAGCTAGCGAAGTGGCTTCCCGATGGGAAATCGCTGCTGACCTCACGAGCGGTTGACCCGGAGAGGGATGAATACTGGCGGTGGTATAGTCTCTATCGGATCGACGTGGCAACGGGTGAAGCCACCCAATTGACAGACGAGGTACACACAGATTTCTTCCCGGTACCATCTCCAGATGGTCAATGGATCGCCTACCATCGCTTGCCGGTGGAAGGGATGACCGACGCGCTGACCCGGTTAGCCGTCATCCCCGTAGATGGTGGTGAGCCGCGTGATCTGAATCTTGACTTCGACCGGGATTTGATCTATGCAGACATGCTCCAATGGCTTCCGGACAGCAGCGCTGTATTGTTCATCGCGGGGGATCAAGGGAATCAATTGGTTTACCGGGTATCGCCCGACGGTGGGTCGGTGGACACGGTGGTTGAAGGGACCATCGAGATCACAGCTTATGACGTGGGTCCGGGCGGCGGGGTGGCCTTTGCCGGTAATACACCGGTCAATCCGCCGGAATTATTCCGGCAGGGCGGTGAGGCAGAAAGCTATACGCAGCTAACGGAGCTCAACAAACCTCTCCTGGATGAAATCATCGTGCAGGAAACGCATGAGATACGCTTCACGGGATCGGACGGTGAAACCGAACTGCAGGGATGGGTTATCTATCCGGTGGACTATGAAGAGGGCAGGAAGGTCCCGCTGGTCTTCAACATTCACGGTGGACCGCATGTGATGTGGGGGCCAAGCGCACGCTCGATGTGGCATGAATGGCAATTCCACGCCGCGTGTGGATATGCGGTGTTCTACATGAACCCACGCGGCAGCAACGGCTACGGACAGAAGTTCATGCGCGATCTGCACGGAGCATGGGGCGACGTGGCCTTCGATGACCTGATGGCGGGTGTCGATGAAGTTCTCAAGCTGGGCTTCATTGATGAGGATAAGATGGCGGTGACCGGCGGTTCGTACGGTGGGTACATGACGGGATGGATTGTCGGGCACACCGACCGGTTCAAGAGCGCCGTATCGCAGCGAGGTGTCTACAACCTGAGCAGTTTCTACGGCACCAGCGATGTGCCGGGGTTGATCAGCAACGAGTATGACGTTGAACCTTGGGAAGACCACGATCTGCTGTGGGAGCATTCGCCGCTGGCGTATGCCCATAAGGTAAAGACACCAATCCTGCTGATCCACAGCGATAACGATTTCCGGGTGCCGATCGAGCAGGCCGAGCAGTTCTTCGCCTATGTGCGGCGGGCGACGGATACCCCGGTAAAGCTGCTGCGCTACCCGCGCGAAGGGCATGAGCTATCGCGCTCCGGCGAACCGGAACACCGCGTCAGCCGTTTGAAGGAGATGGTGGGCTGGTTTGACAAGTATCTGGGTATGGAGCGTTCCAAAGAGAAGTAAACGAAAGGATGCAGACCCCGGCAGAAAGCCGGGGTCTGTTTGGTCTACCCGATGGCAGGATAGCTGGAATGCCTGATACCCCCCGATGCTGCATCCTTGGGCTGGCTCGACCCGAGGAGATTCCAAGGGGCGGTTCGGCATTCTTGCGACTTTATGGGTGTGAACCGCCCCTTGGAAAGGGTGCCTTGGACTTTGACCGAGCGGTTACTCCTCGGCTTGCGTGATGCGCTGCCAGGTCTTGGGCAGGAAGAAGAGCACGAGCAGACCGGTGCTGATGATCGGCGCCAGCAGGAAGAGCGAGAATCTCCCCAGGGTGCCTGCCGTGGCGAATCCCAGCGGAAATCCCACCACGAGCTCCATCAGCCCCGCGCCGATCCCGAGGATGCGCATCCATCCCTTGGGGCGCAGCATGATCCCGGCGGTGACGATGCCCCAGCCGATCATGGCCGCCCAGTTCAAACGCTGTACCAGGTAGTAGAGCGGGGCGCCGATGGTGATGATGCGGCTCCAACTGGCGATGCCGTTCATCATGCACATGATGAAGGCTATGCCGGTGAACATGGCCAGCAGCGTGCGCCCCCAGGAGATCTTCCTGACGACCTTCATGAACAGGAAGTAGAGAATCAAATTGGGAATGAAGAGGGGGAAGAAGATCGGGGGCTGATCGGCGGCCATGAAGGGCACGTTGATGAACCAGGTTGCCGGAAGCGCAAGCACCAGCGCCACGACGGCCGTGGAGAAGGCCCAGCTCCCGCCGGTGATGAAGCCATAGGCGCTCACGGCGTAGATCACGCCGGCCAGGATGCCGACATCCGACAGCGCCGGGAAGATGTACTTCAGGAGAATCTCGCAGCCGGGTTCGGCGGCCTCGAAGCTCTGTGAGGGCATGTACCAGTTCATGAAGAGATAGATCGTGCCGAAGATGCCCAGCAGCGCTCCGATGATGGACAGAATGGCGCCAAGCGTTCGATTTTCCTTCATCTGGAACTCCTTCTTGGTTTGAGATTTCGTCATTTCCTCAGGATCGTTCACTCGTGGCAGGAGCAGCCTTTGTAGAAGACCTCCCCCGGATGTTCTGCCACGTAGACGACGGTCCCCGGCTCGATCACCAAATTGCAATCGCGTAGAAAAGTAGCCTGATCGTCCCAGGGAAAGACCTCCACATCCGCGTCCACGTAGATCACGCCGCGCCATGCATCATCGCACAGGAATCCGCGGATGATTTCGTCCACGACCACCGTTCGGCTGCCGATCTCGATGGGCATCGGCGAGGAGGAGGGCATCGATTCCTGTGGGTTCTCGGATGGGGTGGTTGAAGCGGGTTGCGGCGTGTGGGTGATCAGCATTTCCGGGGGCGGCGTCGGCAGGCATGCCGCCGCCAGCAGCAGGAAGGGGATTAGCAGGAGTGCAAAGAAGCGTTTCATCGTCTTCCGTCTCGAGCTGGTTTTTCGCTACCTAAGAGGAGATCCCCTTCGGGGAGCCCCTCACCGCATGCATGCTAGCACGAACTCCTGCGCCCCTCTTTGACCAAACGCAAATGCCGCATCCGAGCTGATCTGCGCCGACCGATTCCCTCCCCACGGTTGTCAGGCGCACGTCCTCCGTTACAATGTAGGGGACCTTGATCTCGACCTGGTCAGCAGTTGGTAGAGGTGAGGCATGAAACGTCTGGGAATTCTCACAGGCGGGGGTGATGCGCCCGGATTGAACGCCGTCATCCGGGCGGTCGTGAAAACCGCCTACAACGAACTCGGCTGCAGCGTGATCGGCATCCGCGACGGCTTCGACGGCCTGCTCGAGCCGGATGGCGTGGTGGAATTGGATCCCGATTCCGTGCGCGGTATCCTGCCGCGCGGCGGTACCATTCTGGGCGCCGCCAACCGGGGCAATCCCTTCGCGCGCAAGGTGATGCGCGGCGGGAAGGAAGTGATCGAAGACGTTTCCGACCAGGTCGCCGAACGCATCGGAGATCTCGACATCGATGCGCTCATCGTGGTGGGGGGCGACGGGACGCTGAACATCTGCAAGGAACTGCATGAAAAAGGGCTGCCTGTGATCGGAGTTCCCAAGACGATCGACAACGACATCCACGGCACGGATGTCACCTTCGGCTTCGACACCGCCGTCAACACGGCCATGGAAGCCATCGACCGTCTGCACACCACGGCGGAGGCGCATCACCGCGTGATGGTCCTGGAGCTGATGGGGCGCAACGCGGGCTTCATCGCCCTGCGCGCCGGAATGGCCGGCGGCGCGGATGTGATCCTGATTCCGGAGATCCCCTTTCGTCTCGAGAGTGTGCAGGAGAAGATCAACGAGCGGGCGGAATCCGGGCGCTACTTCAGCATCGTGGCCGTGGCGGAGGGCGCCTACCAGGAGGGCGGCGAACAGGTCTTCTCCCGGTCGGGGGACGGCATGGCTGTGGCGCGCCTGGGAGGCATCGGCCGCACGGTTTCGAAGTACGTCGAAGGGATCTGCGGGGTCGAGAGCCGGGTGATCGTGCTGGGGCACCTGCAGCGCGGGGGTTCACCGACGGCCTTCGATCGCTGGCTGGCGACCTGCTTCGGCGGCGAGGCCGTGCGACTGGCCGTCCGGAAGGGCTTCGGCCGCATGGTCGCCCTGCGCAACGAAGAGATCGTTGACATCTCCCTGGAAGAAGCCCTGGCGAAGCCCAAACGCGTGGACGTGAACGGCGATGCGGTCATGACCGCCCGCAGCATGGGCATCTGCGTGGGGATCTGACCGGCGGAAGCCACAGCGCATTGTATTCTGTGCCAATCGATTTGATCGAACAGCGCTGATTGCCCGATCACGAAGTGGTTGAACAACTTTAGTATACAAGGCGAAGGGCCATCCTATGTGGACGGCCCTTCGGTGCGCTGCGGCATCCTTAGAAGATCATGAGGAGGGATGCCGCAGCGCGTTGCTTACCGTAAGTACTCATAGGCATCACCTCCTCATCTTGGAATGGAAAGGTTCGTGGCGCTCTAGAGCGCGGAGTCAGTATCGCACACAATCGCCTGCGCGTCAATCACAGAATCAGCATGGCATCGCCGAAGGAGTAGAAACGGTAGCCCTCCTGGACGGCGGTTTGGTAGGTCTGGAGGATGCGCTTCCGACCGGCGAAGGCGGAGATCATCATCAGCAGCGTGGAGCGCGGTAAATGAAAGTTGGTAACCATCGCGTCCACGGCGCCAAACACGAAACCGGGCAGGATGAAGAGGTCGCTGAGCCCCTCGATGGGCCCCACGGCCTGCCCTTCGGGAGCGGCGCGGGCGGCCGTCTCCAGCGTGCGCACGGTGGTCGTGCCCACGGCCACGATGCGCCCGCCGGCGTTGCGCACGGCATTGAGCTCGTCCGCCGCATCGGGTGTCAACCGACACCATTCTCGATGGATGGTGTGCTGCTCCGGATCCTCGACCGTCACGGGAACGAAGGTGTCCATGCCCAGGTGCAGCGTGACCCGGACCAATCGCACGCCCCGCGCTTCGATCTCCTCGAGCAACTGCGGCGTGAAATGCAGCCCCGCCGTCGGGGCTGCGGCGGAGCCTGGGAACCGGGCGAAGACGGTCTGGTACTCGTCGTTGTGCTGCAGCGGCGTGTGGATGTAGGGGGGCAGGGGCATCTCGCCCAGGCGGTCAAGCTGCGGAGTGATGGCTTCCTCGAAACGCACGCGGCGCAGCGGCCCGCCCAGATCGGCGAGTATCTCCGCCTCCGGACCTTCCGGGATGGCGATCCTCACGCCGGGGCGCAGGCCGCGCCCGCCGACCATCGCCTGCCAGAGTCGATCCCCCTCGCGCTGGATGAGGAGCAACTCCACCTTCCCGCCGCCGGGGATCTTCTTCCCATGCAGGCGGGCGGCGAGCACGCGCGTCTGGTTGAGCACCAGCGCATCTCCCAGGGAGAGGAAGCCCGGCAGGTCGCCGAAGCCGTGGTGGCTGCATCGCCCGGTTTCCCGATCGAGTACGAGCAGTCGCGAGGCGTCGCGCGGCTCGGCGGGTCGCTGGGCGATGCGGTCGGGGGGCAGGTGGTAGTCGAAATCGGCCGTGCGCATGGGCTACCTGGAGAACCAGCGCGCGATGAGGTTGATCGCCAGCGTGAGCAGCACGCTGATCAGGATCGAGGAGGCGAGCGGCACGAAGCAGGAGAAGCCCTCGCGCTCGATGCGGATGTCGCCCGGCAGGCGTCCCAGCGGGAGGCCGAGGCGATCCGCAAGCCAGAGCAGGCCGCCGGCGGCGGCCACGATGACGCCGAAGATGAGCAGCCAGCGGCCGATCGTGCTCAGGTCGGGCATGGCGCTACAGCTCCGGAAGGCGCGATTGCAGGTTGGGGGGCGGTTCGAAGCCCAGGTGTTCGTAGGCGCGGGCGGTCGCCAGGCGGCCCTGGGAGGTGCGCTCGATGAAGCCCAGCTGCAGCAGGTAGGGCTCGACGACGTCCATGATCGTGTCCGGCTCCTCGCTGATCGAGGCGGCGATGGTCTGCAGGCCGACGGGTCCTCCGTTGAACTTCTCGATCACAGTGCGCAGCACGCGCCGGTCGGAGTCGTCCAGACCCAGGTCATCGACCTCCAGCAGGGCGAGCGCCTCGCCGGCCACGGCGCGCGTGATGCGGCCGTCGGCGCGCACCTCGGCGAAGTCGCGCACACGGCGCAGCAGACGGATGGCGACGCGCGGCGTGCCGCGGGCGCGGCAGGCGATCTCGGACCTGCCGTCGTCGTCGATCTCCACGTCGTGGATCCTCGCCGCTCGCGCCACCAAGGCCTCCATGGCGAGCTGGCCGTAGAAATCCAGGCGGTGCACGGCGCCGAAGCGCGAGCGCAGCGGGGCGGTGACCAGCGCCAAGCGTGTCGTCGCCCCGACGATCGTGAAATGCGGCAGGCGCAGGCGCACCGAGCGTGCGCTGGGCCCCTTGCCGAGGACGATGTCGAGGGCGAAGTCCTCCATGGCGGGGTAGAGGATCTCCTCCACAGGCCGGCTCAGGCGGTGGATCTCGTCGATGAAGAGCACGTCCCCGGCCTGCAGGTTGGTCAGGATCGCCGCCAGGTCCCCGGCGCGCTCCACGGCTGGGCCGGAGGTCACGCGGATGCTGACTCCCATCTCGTTGGCCAGGATGTGCGCCAGGGTGGTCTTGCCCAGGCCCGGCGGCCCGTAGAGCAGCACGTGATCGAGCGCATCGCCGCGCGCCTTGCAGGCCTGGATCAGGATCGAGAGGTTCTCCTTGACACGCTCCTGGTTGACCATCTCGTCCAGGCTGCGCGGGCGGATGGATGCCTCGGGGGCATCCTCCGAGCGCCTGGAGGGCGTAACCATGCGTTTGTCGTTTTCGGCCATGAGGCGATTATAACGTCTCGGGGCGGCTTCGGGAAATGGATCACCATGCCGGGGAATCCTGCAGTCCAGGATTGTGTTTCTAGAGGGATTTGGTTTGGGAAAATCCCTTGGAGCGTGGCCTGCCTGTGGCGCTCCGCCGTCGCGGGAAGCAGCGTGCCGGCGAGCGCCGGCTCCTCCATGCCCCGGGTTCCGTCGTCTGTCGATTCGTCCCTCGACATGGGGGATGCCGGGCGCGACAAGGTGCAACGCACCTTGAAGGCATGAATCAAGGAATCGAACCGGCAAAGTGCGTTGCACCTGGACCTTGCATGAGGTGTTCCTTCGTGGGGGTATCTTCCCTCTCCCGGGTTGATCCCGGAAAGAAAATACGCTATAAGGAAGTCACGGCAAACGGGGAATTCCCATGAGCCCCGCTTTTGATTTCTTCGTTCAGTTCTTTTACGATCTGCTGGATCTGCTCGGGTTTCTCGAACGAAGGCGCAGATCAGACCAGCCTGGGGAAGGCGCTTCAGCAGCACGACCTCCGATCCTGGAATACGGCTTCATGAGCGGCTTGCTGGGCAGTATGTCGGCGTTCATCCTCCTCATCCTTCTTTTTCTACTGCTTTATCTCGTCAGACCGTTTGTAATGACCTGGACCGTGTGCTGCTGGCAGGCGTTTGCACCGGTTATCGGCATCGTGTTCGGATTCATCGGCAGGGTCTCGAGCGAGCGGTTGAGGAACCGATTGGGCGTTACGCACATCGATGCGGACGTATTCGCGAAGCTGACCGTTGTCGCCTTTGGCTTCCTGGGAGCCTTTCTCTACACCGTGCTGCTGTACGCAATCGAATGGATCCAGGCGGGATAGCGGATCAGCGTGGATGCGAGGCTAGAATTCCTTTCGATGGATGAGCTTTACGAAGTTTATCCACCGGTACAACAGTGGGTGTGCGGCGGGAGTGAGACATTGCCTCGGGATGGTCCTGCGATGCGGTGGAATCTTGCGCATACGTAAAGCACTGATTGACCCTTAGGAAGCGACACCGAACGAGCAGTACTCCGCATTTGAGCCCTGGCCACGCTCCCCTCTGCTGGAAGGAGTCTTCCATGGAGCCGATGAGAATCACCAGACCTCATGCCGAACGGGAAGTGCGTTTGGCACGCTTTCTGGCCATCGTTTGTTTGTTGGTCGGGCTTGTCTTCATGATGTTCGGCGTCGTCTTGATTCCCTCCGCCGGTGCTGGATCCCTGTTGTTCCTGTTTCCCGGGGTCCTTCTCTGCATTGGACCCTTCCTCCTTTATCGCAAGTGGGAGGAAGTCCTTAAGATTTTTCAGAAGGCGAACCAAAGCGCAGAAGCCAGGGTGGTGGAGCGGAAGAGAAGAAAAGTGCGCACCGGCTTCAGCACCAGCGGTGGAACGGGTGAAGGAGCCCTCATCGAGATCGCCATCTATCTCGGGATACGCATGCTGGAATGGATGGGCCTTCGCGAAACCAAGTACCGGTACGTTGGGCACAGGCTGATCGTGGAGTTTGAGAGTGCTTCCGATGACCATGGAGGCAAGAAGACGGTTTTCGAACTCCCTGTGAACAAAGAGGCATATGCATCCCATCCTCCCGGAACGGTCATGAGAATCCGATACGCGGTGGGTAATCCCAGGATCGCCCTGCTCGAAGAGGAATTTACTTCCCGGTTTAAAGCGGCATAGCCGGAGATTAGACCCGTCAGCAGATTTGCTTCAAATCGTCACCGGAGGGAAATCCGATGAGCGTGAGAAAGGCCATGCCTCCTCCCTCAGATAGGCAGACGACAACCGCAAGAGCTTTGGTTGTCGCGTGTGCAGCCCTGGGCATCATCGCGCTTGCAGTAGGTTTCTGGATTCTTTCGGCGGGCGGCAGCAATTCGCTGGATGTCTTGGTGCCCGGGGGGGCTCTCTGCTCACTGTCGTTGCTGATCTATCTTCTCACCATTGATCGGAGAAGGACTTATCTGCGTTCAAGCGCTGTTGCCACAGCCCGTGTGTTGGAGCGTAAACGGAGAAAAGTACGGGCTGGTCTGGCGGAGTACATCAGCTCAGGCGGTGGAAGCACAGTCGTGGCTCTCCTGATGATCCTGCTCCTGGTCGTCGAATTCTTCCTTGTGATCTTGGAGTGGATCGGTCTACGAGAAAGACGATACAAGTACGTCGATCATGGTTTGGTTCTTGAATTCGAGGCTATCAAGTCGCCCGCCGGGAAGGTGCCTATTATTACCGAACTCCAAGTCGGTGAAGAGGATTACGAGTCGAAACCACCGGGATCTCGGTTACGGATTCGATACTCTACAGAGAAGCCGAATAGGGTGATGCTTGAAGATGATGCATCACTCCGCTGAATGAATGCTGAAACCATCTTTTGAGGATGCAACCCTAGGTTCCTGTATTTCCATAGGGATTCCGGTCTTTGGGCTGCTCTCCTTGCTGTGGCATTCTCCGGCAAGGAGAGCGGTTGACGTTGGCACGCCCACCAGCACAATCCTGGACGATCTGCACGTAATCCCGGGATTCGTTTCCGGGATTGTGTCGTGTATCATGGATAGGGAAGACGGCAGGACTACGCCGAGCCGCAGGAGCGGGATGCAGGTTGGTGAAATCGAGGCAGGGAGGTTAGCCGGGTGAGATCGTTGCGATTCGTATTTCAGTACGCCAGGAGATATATCCGCCAACTGCTGGTGACCGTCGTGAGCATGCTGCTGCTCGTGGGCGTGCAGCTCTACGCGCCCTGGCTCGTCCGGGAGATGATCGCCGCCGTCACCGGAACCCCCGCCGCCGCGGATGCCCTGGAGACCGTGGCGCGGCTGGCGCTGATCGCCCTGGCCGTGTTCGTGGCCCGCGGCGTGCTGCGCTTCCTGCGCAGCTACATGGCCCACGTCGCCGGCTGGAACGTCGTCGCCGACGTGCGCGCCGACATCTACGCCCATCTGCAGCGGCTGTCGCTGCGCTTCTACGAGGACAAGCAGACCGGCCAGCTCATGTCGCGCACGATCAACGATTCGGAGCTGCTCGAGAACCTGATCGCGCATGCCGTGCCGGACGTGACCGTGAACGTGCTCATGCTCGTCGGCGTCGTGCTCGTGCTCGTCAGCATGAACTGGCAGCTTGCGCTGCTGAGCATGATCCCCATGCCCCTCATCTACTTCGCCATGCAGGGATTCTC
>DUET01000095.1 GCA_011192015.1 Anaerolineae bacterium | reverse complement strand
TCTCCAAGGAGGCGCCTACGTTGTCGATTGCATGAGAAACGCGCTCAACATTTTCGAGCATGGATACATCAAACTGATACAGCTTCTCCAGCTCCTCCGACTGGATGCGCACGTGATCGAACAATCCCGCAAATCCATAGGAGGCGCCTTTGACGCGATCGATGAAACCCCGCAATTTGATCGCCGCCCGGTCGAGATCATCCACATATTCGAGATTCTTGGTCTGGATCAAATCGCGCTGCAGACCGGAAATCCTCTCCCAGAGTTCCTCATAGCGTTGAGCAATTGTCTCCCGAAGCAGTTTATCGGCCTCTCGCCGCCTGTCTCGATCGACATAGCCCAAGAAGCCTCCCAGGAAATTGCGAATCTTCCCCAACAGATCCTTATCCTCTGTCACCTTTCCTAGCGGATCGATTTGTTCACTCATGCTGTTTTCCTCCTCACAGCGTCTCTAGCTCAGATTATAGCCCTTCCATCTACCACCCGCAATCGTCAAGCTGACTTCAAGATGACGCTGCGTGGTACACGAAACGTCTTCAAAGTATAATGGGAGCGATTAAGAAGATTAACCGTTATTTAGTACCAGGAGAAGGCAACGCAATGAATGACGAAAGGATTTCAGAAACCGTTACAGCATGGGTTGGCGAGGCCGTGACGGTGCAAGACGACCGATCCGTGGTTATCGACAAACCAGATGCATTGCGTGAGGGGATTGAATCCCTGGTCCAAACAGCAGTACTCGGATCGGAGACGAATCGTGGTTTGGCGCAATGGCTCATCCGCGCCTGTGCTCAGGAAATGGGTATCATCCCCGCCTCGATCCACGATCTCTACTTTGCCCGCGGGCGCGGCGAGACGCGCAATGATTACACCGTTCCCGCCATCAACTTGCGCGCCCTTCCGTTTTACGCCGCCCGCGCCGTCTTCCGTGCGCTCGATGAAATCGATGCCAAGGCGCTCATCTTCGAGATCGCCCGCTCAGAAATGGGATACACCGATCAATCGCCCGCAGAATACACTGCCAACCTGCTCGCCGCGGCAATCGCCGAAGGCTATCAGGGACCGGTGTTCATCCAGGGAGATCATTTTCAGGTCAGCCCCAAGCGATTCGTTCAAACACCGGACGAGGAAATGGAGACACTGCGGTCCCTGATCCGATCCGCAATCTCTGGTGGTTTCTTCAACATCGACATCGACACCTCCACGCTTGTCGACCTGAGTCAGGAGACCATCCCAGAGCAACAACGCACGAATTTCACACTCTGCGCGGAATTGGCGACGCTCGTGCGGGAATTCGAACCAAAGGGAGTGACCATCTCCATCGGGGGAGAGATCGGTGAAGTGGGAGGCCATAACAGCACAGAGGCCGAACTGCGCGCCTTCATGCAGGGCTTCAATCAAACCTTGGACGCGCAGGTACCCGGTGCACCGGGTCTTTCCAAGATCAGCATCCAGACAGGAACGTCGCATGGAGGCGTGGTCCTGCCTGATGGCACCATCGCCGAGGTCAAGGTGGATTTCGACACGCTGGAGCGGCTGTCGAATCTCGCCCGAGTGGAATTCGGCATGGCGGGTGCCGTGCAGCACGGTGCCTCCACCCTCCCCATCTCCGCCTTTTCTCGCTTCGCCGAGGCCGGCACATGTGAAGTGCATCTGGCCACCAATTTTCAGAACATCCTCTACGACCACCTGCCGGATGCGATTCGCCAGGAGATTTACAGCTTCCTGGATACCCATTTCGACCATGAGCGCAAGCCCGATCAAACCGAAGAGCAGTTTTATTACAAGACGCGCAAACGCGCCCTGGGGCCTTTCAAGAATCAACTCTGGGATCTCCCCGAAGGTCTTCGCCAGGAGATCGAAACCTCATGGGAGAAGCAATTCCGCATACTCTTCGAGCGTCTGAACATTCAAGCGACCCAGGATGAGGTGGAGCGGCACATCAAACCCGTTGCAGCTGCTCCCATCCTCTCGGACTACGTCAAAGGCATGCAGGCTTCCGATGACGTAGATGATCTCGCGGATTGACCTGATCACCAATGTCACTGGCCGGACAACGCCTTCAACCGAATCGCTACTCGCTCATTCCCCGCACGCTGACCTTCCTCACGCGGCAGGATCAGGTTCTCCTTCTGCGCTTGAGCCCGGATCGGGGGGAGTGGGCCGGCCTGCTGAACGGTGTGGGGGGGCATGTCGAACCGGGAGAGGATCCCCTACAAAGTGCACGACGTGAGATCGAGGAGGAGACGGGGCTTTCCCCGTCCGATCTACGCCTTGCGGGTGTCGTGATCATCGATACCGGATCCAGTCCTGGCATCGGTCTCTACGTTTTTGTCGGGAAGGCTGAAGAGGGAAAGCCGCGAGTGGGCTCCGAGGGCACACCGGAGTGGATCTCCCTCAATACCCTCGACGATGCCTCACTCGTCGAGGACCTTCCCATCCTGCTTCCCAAGGCACTTGCCAGTTACGAAAAACCAATCCCGTTCAGCGCCCGCTACGAATACGACGAAGCGGGTGCGTTACGCATAAGGTTCTCGGAATGAAAAACACTTCCCAAAAATCCAACACACACCGACTTCCTATTCACTTCTGGGTGGGCTTGCTGATCCTGCTGGCGGGTGAGGTGCTGCTCTTGACCGGCAGCGTCTTCGCGGCCACCTGGTTCACGCCCATCATGTGGAGCGGTTACATCCTAGCCGCTGATGGGCTGGTCTGCCGGTTGAGCGGAAGCTCCTGGCTGACTACACGCAAGCGTGAATTTCCCCTGCTAGTGCTGCTCTCCGTGGGGATTTGGCTCCTCTTCGAGGTCTACAATCTGCGCTTGCGAAACTGGCACTACCTGGGACTTCCCGGGGAACCATTCCTCCGGGATCTGGGCTACTTCTGGTCCTTCGCGACCATCCTCCCGGGGGTTTTCGTGAGTAGCGATTTGGCCAAGATCCTGCTTCGAAGGAGCAAGCTTCGAACGCATGGCAAACCCGTTCGCCTGGGTCCGCATTGGCCATGGGTTCTGCTGGGTTTTGCCATGGTAGCCATCCCGCCTATGACATCCGTAGAAGTGGCGCCCTATTTGTTCGCTCCGGTATGGATTGGCTTCATCCTCTTGATCGACCCGATCAACGAGCTGATGGGAACGGGTTCTCTGCGCGCCAGGCTCCAATCTGGCGATTGGACGTCGGTACTTGCCTTGTTGATCGGGGGAATGGCATGTGGATTCATCTGGGAGACGTGGAACTATCAGGCCTATCTGGCTCAGGGTGCACACTGGATCTACACTATGCCGGATGCGCTGCGCATCTTCGGTCTGCACTTCGGCAAGATGCCCGTGCTTGGGTTGTTCGGTTTCCCGCCCTTCGCCCTTGAGTTGTTCGTCCTCTATGCTTTCTTCCGCAAGGTGCTGAACATCGATCGCATACTCGACTGAGTGTGGACGCGCATATCCTCGATGAAGTTGTCCTGATTCTGGGATGGATTAGGAACCCACGAATTCGTAGAAAACCAATTCAGTACTACCATAACGCCGTCTGTCGAACGCCTCAAGACGTTCCAACGAGAGGTCCAGATACTCGTTGGGATGAATCTGGACGATCACCCAGGCATCCGGATTGAGCACTCGAGGATCGGCGTCCATCTGCTGAACGGCTTTGTTCCAGAGACCTGCGTGTTGAGGAGGCGCCACATAAACGAGATCGAAACCCTGATCCGCTGATCGAGAGAGGTATCCGAAGGCATCCTGTCGGTGCACCGCGGCTCTCTCCTCAAACCCAGTCAGTTCGAGATTGGCATGGATCGTCCGTATCGCCTGGCGGTTCGTATCCAGAAAGACGCAATGTGCTGCTCCTCTGCTGAGAGCCTCGATTCCCACGCTTCCCGTCCCCGCAAATAGATCCAGGAATCGGCAGCCCTGAACGTCTGCGCGCAGGATGTTGAACAAAGCCTCCTTCACACGGTCGCTCACCGGTCTCGTCTCACTGCCGGGAACGAGGCGAAGCTTGCGCCCCTGGGCCTCTCCGCCGATTATACGTATACCCGCCACGATCCCCTCTTCTAGATGTATCGATGATCGCAAAAGCTCGAAAAACGTCGGAAACTAGGGTATTTCAAGCTTGATACTATGGCTATGCGAAATCCTTGGCGGCCTGGACCGCCGCCATCAGATTCGCGCGCGGCGCCAGAACAGGCACGACGCATCCCGCCCCCAGGATCACTCCCCTGCCCTCCATGGATTGGAGCGCGTCTTGAGCCTCGGATCGCACGCTGGCAGGATCACCCAAAACCAGGGTGCGTTCCCGATGCAAGCCCCCACATACTGCGCCTCGTACCGAGCCCCTGGCCTCTGCAAGATTGGGACCCACATCGCGATCATGCCAATTCACCACATGGTAGGGCAGACGTTCGACCAGATCGAACATCAAGCCGCCGCCATGCAGGTGCAGCACGTTGAGCCATAGGTCCTGTGCAACCTCCAGGATGCCAAGATCGTAGGCTTCGCCAAACCGGGCGTAGGTATCCGGATCCATGATCTCATGGCTGGCATGTTGAATGGCGTAGAAGATGCCCGCAATGCGCTCCTGCTTTGCCGCTTCCACGAAGGCGATCGTGGACTCCTGGATCACCCGCAGCCCCGTCTCAACCTCATCCGGATACTGTCTCAGATGCTCGAGAAGTATCTCACCCCCGGAGAGGTTCTTGGCCTGCGCCAAGGGACTGAAGATGGTTTGGACGAGGGGGACTTCGTCCCCAAAGGTTTGACCCAGCAGCTGGAGACATCGAAGCTGAGCCTTCAAGGCTCCCCGGGTTGGATCCAGGGGTTTGAGCCTGCGCCAATCCTCGGGTTGTTGGATTACACGCCGTGTGTACGTGCGTGTGCCCTCCGGCTTGCCGCGCCATGCATCCTCTGCGCCCCAATCCAGCAGGCAAAAGGAGGAGGCAGGCGTCACTTTGACGAAGTCGAAATCATAGGTTTGTTGGAAAGCGGCAGTGGCTGACGCCAGCAGGTCCGGATCCTGGTCGTCCACTGGGAAGTGCCGCCAGAGTGCCACCGGAGGGCGGTCGGCCACCTGTCCTGCTATCGCAGCGATGAGTCGATCTTGTTTTGAGGTCATACCAATCCGTTAAATTAATACAGCCTGCACCTATTGAAGCAGTTCCGGAATCTGTTCGGGATGGTCCGCGATCCGCACACCTGCTGATTGCAGCACGCGTATCTTTTCACTCGCCAATCCTGTCCCGCCTTCCACGATCGCCCCGGCATGGCCCATGCGCTTGCCTGGAGGCGCGGTGCGGCCTGCGATGAAGCCGACCACAGGTTTGGTCATTTGATCGCTGATGAAGGCAGCAGCCTTTTCCTCATCCGTACCGCCGATCTCTCCGATCAAGACGACCTTATCGGTGTGAGGATCTTCCTCGAACATGCTCAATACATCCACAAAGGATGTTCCGTTGACTGGATCCCCTCCGATTCCGACGCAGGTTGATGTTCCCATGCCGCTGGCCGTCAATGAGTAGAGCACCTCATAGGTCAGCGTTCCGGAGCGAGAGACGATGCCGATTTTCCCGCGTTTGGCAATGTGGCCGGGGATGATGCCCACCTTGCTGGCGCCCGGACTGAGAAGCCCGGGGCAATTGGGGCCAACAAGGCGAGTGCCCTGCAGATCGAGCGCGCGCCGTACGCGCATCATATCCTGAACCGGAATGCCTTCTGTGATGCAGACGATGAGCTCAACGCTGGCGGCTGAGGCTTCGAGCATGGCATCCGCTGCGAAGCGGGCGGGAACGAAACTCACGCTGCAATTCGCCCCTGTGGCTTCGACTGCGATCTGAACGGTATCGAAGACCGGGACCTTCCCGTCCAGCACCCATTCTCCACCCTTGCCGGGGGTCACTCCAGCCACGACGCGTGTTCCGTATGCCAGCATCTGCGAGGTGTGGAACAGGCCCTCTCGGCCTGTGATGCCCTGCACAAGCAGTTGTGTGTTTTCGTCTATCAGGATGCTCATGCTGGCGCTTTCTCCTTCACGAGTTCGGCCGCCATCTGCGCTGCTTCCGCAAGCGATTTCGCCGTCATCATGTCTGCCTTGGCTAGGAGTTTTCGTCCTTCCTCGTCATTGGTGCCCACAAGCCGCACCACGATTGGCAACTTGGCTTTGTGCTTCTTGAGCGCCTCCAGGATGCCCCGTGCCACTTCGTCGCAACGTGTGATGCCGCCAAAGATGTTGATCAACACCACCTTGACGTTGCTATCCAACAGGATGATGCTCAGGGCTTCCCTGACTTTCTCGGCGGAGGCTCCCCCTCCGATATCTAGGAAATTGGCAGGTTCGCCCCCATGGAGCTTGATCACGTCCATGGTCGCCATTGCCAAGCCCGCGCCGTTCACCAGGCATCCGATGTCTCCATCCAGTTTGACGTAGGAAAGCCCGAATTTCCGAGCCTGCCGCTCCTCCGGTTCTTCCTCGTCGATATCGCGCATCTCAGCGATCTCGGGATGGCGATAGAGCGCATTGTCGTCGATGACCATCTTGCCATCCAACGCAAGCAGATGCCCTTCCTTGGTGATCACGAGGGGATTGATCTCCGCCAGTGTGGCGTCGCATTCGATGTAGGTCTCATACAGGCCCCGGGCGATGGACATGAACGATCGCCAGTGTTCACGCGGCAGCTCGATGGCCGAAGCCAGGTCGCGCCCCTGATAATCTCTCCATCCGAGCAGCGCGTCGATACGCTTGCGAACAATCTTTTTAGGATCGGTGCGTGCCACTTCCTCGATATCGACACCACCTTCGGAGGAGGCGATCATCACGGGGCAGCGTGACGTGCGATCATTGGTAATGCCCAGATAGATCTCGGTGGCGATGTTCACGGCTTCGTCCACCAACACCTTGCGGACCGGCAGGCCCTTGATCTCCATCCCGAGGATTTTCGCGGCCAGTCCGGCTGCGTCTTCGGGTGTCTTGGCCAAGCGAATACCCCCTGCCTTACCTCGTCCCCCAACGAGAACCTGGGATTTGACGACGACCTTGCCGCCAAGCTCCTCTGCGATCGCGCGAACCTCATCTGCAATCGCTGCCACGCGCCCATGTGGGATCGGGATCCCATGTTGGGCAAAGATCTGTTTCGATTGATACTCATGCAGTTTCATGCACTCTTGTCTCCAAACATGTTATACGGATTGCTGAAAAACCTGCCTCATGGCAGATCCGGAACGAAATTCATCAAACGACTGTTGGCACTGTCGACGACCCAAACAGCACCTTCACCGTCGAAATCCAATCCGCTCGGTAAGCCGAACCGCGAATCGGACGCTCCAAGGCCACCCCATCCGCGCACATATTCACCTTCGGTCGTGAAACAAAGCACCACGAAGCCTTCCGGATCAGATACGCAGATGTGGCCTGTGCGGCTGTAGCTCAAATAGGGTTTGTTATCCAGGGATTCGCCATACCAGCCCTCGATCGGCCATTCGAGCACAGAGACGAACCAGTGATCGCTGATTTCCTCGAAGACTTGAACGCGCAGATTCCACGTGTCGGCGACATAGACGCGTCCCTCTTGATCGATCGCCAGACCAACCGGTTCGTCCAACTTTCCAAGCCCTGCCCCACCTCCACCGAACTCCCCCAGGTAGGTGAGATCTTCATCGAAGATCAGGATGCGCTTGTTCCCCGTATCAGCCACGAAGACCCGCCCCCGGGCATCCACAGCCACATCCCTGGGCCCCCATAAGGCACCACTTGTCTCGCCATATCCACCTGTTCCCACACTTCCCAGGAACACTCCCTCGGCGGTGAAATGCTGCACACGATTGTTCCAAGTATCCGCCACGTACACGCTGCCATCCGGTCCCACACCGATCCCCCAGGGTCCGTTGAAGAGCATGTCTGTGGATCCCACATCTGCAGCCGCGATGCCGAACTCTCCCCAGACATCGAGCACTTCTCCTTCAGGGCTCAGGTGTTGGATGCGATGGTTTTCGGTATCGGCGACGAAGAGGGTGCCGTCTGGGGCAATGGCGACATCGCGGGGATGCTGGAATTGTCCCGGTAGAGTACCCGGCATATCTCCGATCACCGAGACGGCCTGCATCTCAACCATCTCGGCGGTATAAGGATCTTCCCCCGGCTGGAACGGAAGTTGGGATGGATTCATGTTGTAGTCCCAAACCAGCGCCCCGGTGTCCTTGCGTATGTACAGGCGCATGCGATCTGCGTTGTACCAGCGCTCGAGTGTGAGCGATCTGCCTGTCAGATGGATGTAGGACGTGTAATCCCGGTCCAACCAGATATTCCATAGAGCAGCGCGCATCTCGGGTGAACGAATGGCATTCAGGATCCTCTCCCATGTCAGCCCGAAGTAGTCCTGCATCGGCCACCACATGCGGTTGTACTCGAACACATGGTAGCGATCGCCCAGGACGGGATCCACCCGGTTCCAGTTGTCATTTCCCGCCACCACAAGCGGGTATTGAAGCAGTTCTCGGGAAGGTGTTTTACCAAAGAAATGGGGATTCGTGTAATCGCGTAAATACCACTGGAAAGGCCACGAGACGTCATCATCATAGCCGATGTCGACTCCAAGCCCATCCGTCATACGCAGGGAAAGATCCTCGACCTGATTCATGACTGTCTTCACACCCGTGGCAGCATGTGCGTAGACCATGAATTCGGTGGGATCATCGTAGTTGATGTAGGCGGCGCGGAAGCTTGTCCTCGCAGTCAGCAGCGTGAGCGCAACCAGGACGATCAAACCCGCAAGTTTGAAGAGATTCCTCGGACTCCATTGACTGGCCTGCAGAGCTAGCACGAACAGCGAAACGATCCCCAATACGAGCGAAAGCGAAAAGCCCAATGTCACTTGAAGCTGAGGGATCTCACTTCCTTGGAAGGGGGCTGGATTGCCAAGCCCGTAACCCAATGCCCAGGTAAAGGACAGCATGGTCAAGGCCAGTAGAAGCCCTAAGAGCCAGGCTCTTTTTTGCAGCCAAACCCTCCAATCGATGGACTCGAGAAACGCTCCAAACGTCCACCCAGCGAGCAGGATCATCGGTAAAGCGATGTGTACCGTCAACCAGGGCATTCGTTCACTCGCGATCGTAAAGCCGCCAAACATCAAGATCGACCAGTAACCCAGGAAACCGATGACCGGGAAGCGATGGCCTCCTGCTTCCCAATCGATTTCGCTGCTCTCTGCAGATTCTTCATCATCACTTCGTGGTTTGGGATTGCGGAACAATCCCACAAAGACCGCCAATAAGGCCCCGATCGCAGGTAGATACTCGTAGAAGGGAATCTGGATCACCAAGTAGTAGTACCAGGGCTGGCTCCCCCGATGCACGCTCTGCTGCTCCAACCAATACCCCAAGGAACCCACCAGTCCGGAAGCCAATCCCGAAGGATTGGTGAGCACCGTGGTTTGGAAGATCACAAAGGGCACAAAGAACACGCTCGCCGCAACCAGCCAACGGCGCCAATCCCAGAGCAATCCGAATGCAGCACTGATCACGATTAATATGACAACAACGATGGTCGTTCGCGTAAAGGCTTCGGGATTGTCATAAGCAAGGGGATCCCAACCGCCCAGCCTCGCCGGGAATGCTCCCAACTGCGGCAGTACCATCGTGCTGCATATGAGCAGCAGGTCGAGTGTGGGGAATTCGGTGCGCAATCGTTTTCCGAAGGACAGCACAAGGGAAAGCCCAACCAGCAGGAGCCCCACCAAGACGAGAATCAAACCCACTCCCACATAAGGTGAGAGCACGCTTGTAGCAATCGGAAACCCGCTCGTGGGATCGAGGGGTTGAATCGTTTCCGTTGCACTGATAGCCCCGCCCAAATCACCTCCGAGCAGGGAAAACATGGCCAAACCGACTCCGGAGAAGCCCACAGCCAAGCCAAGCAGGAAGCCGATCTGATAGATGACGGATTTCCATGGCCGAGAGATCAATCTCCAGGTCAGGTGACCGGCCAGAAAGATCATGAAGATTGCGGTGTAGATGAACGAAGTTTCCTTGGTCGTGAAATGCAGGGACAGTGAGAGCGCAAACAAGTACAGCCAGCGTGAGCGTCGTGTTTCCACATAGCGGAACATGGAATACACGGTCAGCAGGGCCATGGGAAGGATCAGCGCCTCATTGCGCACGTACCGCCCGTAGTAGAGCATGTAGGGTGAGATCAGCATCAACCCCATGGCCACCAGGGCTCCCGTCCGCCCCAGCCATCTTCGGAACAACCAAATCATGCCTACAGCGAGCACGCTTGCGGCGGCAGCAGGAATGCGCGCCGTGGCATCCGAATCGCCAAACAGGAAGTAGGAGAGCGCCACCACGTGAAACTGCAAAGGACCGTGCATCAGCGGGGTGTGCTCGAAACCTCGGCCTTCGGAGAGCGTCCAGGAGAAATAGGTGTGCAGGCTTTCATCGTGGCTCATGACGCGCGTCTCGAGATCGTAAAAGCGTGTCAGGATTGCCAGGATGAGCATGGCAACAATCAGGATCGTTTCTACGTCAAGACGGATTCCCAGGTTCAGCTTCCGGTCGAGCCAACTCTCGCCTTTCGACTCTCTAGTCTCCATTGTCGTCATGTACGGTCCTCCACCACGCCTCGTGTCGATCTTCTACGAGGCTTTCCCGAGCCTCCGGGGTTTCGCACTTTGGCCTTTCCCATCTTCGTTCGTTCTGCGTTCAATATGGTTAGTTTTCCGATCTCCTTCTTGCTGAGGAACCGGAATTCTCCCGGTTTGAGTGCTCCCAATTCGATGGGACCATGACGTACCCGGATCAATTTCCGCACACTCAATCCCAAGCTGCCGGCTACATCACGGATCTGCCGCTTTCTGCCCTCCCGCATGACGACGCGCAGCCAGGCCGTTGTACGCTTGGGATCTTCGAGCTGAACACGCGCTCTTCGTGTCCGGATTCCACCCGGGAGAACGACACCCCTTCGCCAGGCTTCCAGTTGCGCGTCATCAGGGATTCTGTTTAACAACACACGATATTCTTTCTCGTGGCCATAGCGTGGATGAGTGAGACGGTGCGCGATCTCACCGTCGTTCATCATCAAGATGAGTCCCTCGCTGTCGATGTCCAGACGACCCACGGGATAAAGGCGTTGTTCAACGGGCACGAGCTCGCCGACGGTCGGCTTTCCTCCCTGGGAACGAAGGGAAGAGAGCACGCCGCGTGGTTTATACAGGGCCACATAGACATGAGGTTCGGCAGCCCGCATGCGTTCCCCATCGATACGGATGTCATCCAAGGCGGCGTCCACTTTCGTGCCCAACACGGCGATCTGCCCGTTGACCAGAACTCGACCTGAGCGTATCAGGTCTTCGCACTGGCGACGTGACCCCAATCCTGCGTGTGCCATCGCTTTCTGCAAGCGCTCTCGCATCAATCCTCGCCTTCCACCTCTGATGCCTGCGTATCCAAACTGCCTTCTTCCCCGGGGTCGGTGGGGATAGGAGGCAGTTCGTTCACCGAACTCAATCCGAAGTGGGTTAAAAAATCAGCCGTAGTGGCGTACAGGATCGGGCGCCCAGGTCCCTCGCTGCGTCCGATCTCCTCGATCATCCCATGGCGAAGGAGCGTACGAAGCGAACTTTCCGAATTCACGCCCCGAATGGCATCGATGTGGGGGCGCGTCACAGGTTCTTGGTAGGCGATGATCGCCAGGACTTCAAGAGATGCTGAGGTGAGGCTGGATGTGCTTTCCAGTTCCAAGAAGCGTTCGACGTCTTCCGAAAGCTCGGGCGCAGTGATCCATTGGATGCCGTGTTTGCCCCACTGAAGGCGGATTCCTCGCTGAGAGTTGCTCTCAGCCATCAGTTTTAATTCCTGTTCGACAATCCGAGGTTTGAGATCAAGCGCTGCAGCCAGCTGAGCCACAGTGACCGGACCGGGAGCTACGAATAAAAGGGCTTCCAGCCTCGCTGCGAGGGTGGATTCTGCGGAGTGGGTTCCAGGAACGCCCGTGCTATAATCGGCGTCGGATTTGCTTGCTGAAGTGGACAAGGTCTCTCTACTCAAAATCCTAAGATTGGTTGCCTTTCGAATCGGCTGGTGATGCTTGTTTCCTTCCCGAGCTAATAATCCGTTGCTCCACGAGGGTTGTGTTCAGCACAACTTGGATTGCATGGCACGATTCTGGCAATCGATAAGCCGGTGGTGGACTCCGAAGGTAGCCTCGTGTTTGAGGTCAGCTTCGCGGGCGCTTGCGTTCCACCCGCGCTTGAAACACTCAAACCAATCACGGCCATCCTCACGGAGGCCTTCCTTGGCACCCCGGGCCCATCGGCCACCGGCGTTTGCTCTACTACCTTCAAGATCGCCAGAATCCTGTGTACGGGCGAACTCGGGTAGCCAACCAGCCACGGCATTATACCAGTGCAGGAAAATGGCAGCAATCAGAACTCTCTACCCACGAATCCGCGTCCTGACCTTGGTCATTCTGCTTGCCCTCACCGCTTGTGTGGGCCCTCATGTAACCGCTTCCGACATCGAAGTCACCGTGCAAGCCGATGGCAATCGAGTAAACGTGACCGTTCCCCAAGGTTCCACCGTTCAGCAGGCGCTTTCCCTGGCTGATCTGAGCCTTGGGGAGTTGGACCGTGTCGAGCCGGCTGGATACACCGTTGTTACCTCCGGCACGCTCATCCGTGTCATACGGGTCACGGAGAGCTTCGAGGTCGAGACCGTGGTCGTACCGTTCGAGCGCCAGACCATTCGCAATGAATCCCTCCCCGAGGGTGAGACGCGCTTGCTGCAACCCGGTCAAAACGGCACTCAAGAATTGACCTATCGCCTTGTCTTCGAGGAGGGCGTCGAGATTTCGCGCACACTCGTCAAAACTTCCATCCTCGACGAGCCGAAGCCAGAGATCATCATGATCGGCACCCAGAGCGCATTCACACCCATACCCATCGAGGGGACGTTGGCTTACGCAGCCGCCGGCAATGCTTGGATCATGCGCAACAGCACCGGAAACCGCTACCCGCTCGTGGTGAGCGGGGATCTCGATGGGCAGGTGTTCAAGCTTTCTCCCGATGGAAACTGGCTGCTCTTCTCGCGCCGGGAAACCGACGATGACGAGCGCATCAACTCTCTGTGGGTGATTTCGACGCAGGATCCGGAGGCGGAACCGTTCGAGTTGGAGGCGGAGAACATCATCCACTTCGCCGACTGGTCTCCCGCTTCGCCCCCCTACCAGATTGCCTATACGACCGTGGAAAGCAGCCCCGCAGCCCCGGGTTGGCAGGCGAACAACGACCTTGTCCTGCTGGATTTCTACCCTGCCGATATGGAGGTCGAGCGCACGACTCTCATCCCGATCAACGCCGGCGGGCAGTATGGGTGGTGGGGAACGACCTTCGCATGGGCTCCCAATGGATTCCAATTTGCGTTTGCCAATCCTGAAAGTGTGGGAGTTGTGAACCTCTACGATCCCGATTACGAAGCCCTCATCCACATCGATCCCTATCAGACCCTGGGTGATTGGGCTTGGGTCCCGGATCTGGCTTGGAGTATGGATGGCAGCACGCTCTACTTCATCGATCATGGCGATCCCATCGGGCTCGAGATTCCAGCCGCCTCTCCGGTTTTCGATCTCAAAGCCATGACACTGGATAACGGGCTCATCTTTCCGCTCATCGGAAGGACCGGCATGTTTGCCCATCCCACAGCCTCCCCTTGTCGGGAGCAGATCAGTGGTACATGCGATTATCAAGTGGCATTCCTGCAGGCATCCTCCCCGCTGGAAAGCCATGATAGCCTCTACCGGCTCATGGTCATGGATCGGGACGGCAGCAATCGCAGCATGCTTTTTCCACCCCAGGGTGAGATGGGATTGGAACCGCATGGTTTTTCCTGGTCGCCTATGGGAACACAGTTGGTGTTGATCTACCATCAGGATTTATGGATCATTGATGAGGCCACAGGAGTCGGTCAGCAGGTAACTGGAGACGGGCAGGCCATCGCTTTCGATTGGAAACCCTAGCCCGGTCGTGGAGATGCAAGCAAGGAGAGAAACATGCGTATTCTGCTCACAGGCGGTGCCGGTTTCATCGGATCTCATTTCAGCGACCGGCTCCTTGCAGAAGGGCACCAGGTCGTTGTCTACGACAATTTGCTGACGGGAAGCTTGGATAACATCGCCCATTTGCTTGATCGCCGCGATTTCACATTCATCGAACACGACGTGTCCGAAAGCATTCCCGTGGAAGGCCAATTCAAGGCTGTGCTCCATTTTGCCTCTCCAGCCAGCCCCAATCCCAACTCGCCATTTGGCTACCCGCAACTGCCGATTCAGACGCTCAAAGTTGGCGCCATGGGCACATTCAACACGTTGCGCATCGCGCGCGCACATGAAGCCCGCTTCCTTTTGACCTCCACTTCGGAAGTCTATGGAGACCCTCTCGAGCATCCCCAACGAGAGGATTACTGGGGCAATGTAGATCCTGTTGGACTACGCTCGGTCTATGATGAAGCCAAACGCTTCGCCGAAGCCATCACCATGGCCCACCACCGCAAGCACGACCTCGATACACGCATCGCCCGCATCTTCAACACCTACGGCCCGCGTATGCGGCTCGACGATGGGCGTGTTGTACCCAACTTCCTGTGCCAAGCACTCACCAACCAACCTCTAACCATTTACGGCGACGGATCTCAGACGCGCAGCTTCTGCTTTATCGACGACATGGTAGAGGGCCTTTATCGACTGCTGATGGCCGAGGGGGATGTCCATCTTCCTGTCAATATCGGCAATCCGGTAGAAGTGAGCATTGCCGCCCTGGCAGAAATCGTTGGGCAGGTGAGTGGACAAGCGATCCAAACTCAGACTCTTCCAGATCAACGCGGACCTTCCGATCCCCAACGTCGCAGGCCCGATATCTCTCGCGCCAAGGCGTGGCTCGACTGGGAACCCAAGGTAACGTTGGAAACCGGATTGAGACTCACTATGGATGATTTCAAAGCCCGCCTATGAGAAAAATGAACCCGCGTTTGCGGCGCGAGCTGACTCGATTTGTTAAATTCAGCGTGGTCGGTGCCATCGGAGCCGTTGTCGATTTCGGGTTACTCTATCTGTTGCATTCCGTCCTTGGATTGCATATCGTCCTGTCCAACACCTGCTCGTTCACAACCGCTGTGTTGAGCAATTTCACGTGGAATCGATACTGGACGTATCCCGACTCCCGATCGAGGCCTTTGAGCACCCAACTACGTCAATTCTTCATCGTGAACATCGCCGGCTGGGGGATCAACACCGGAATTCTGCTGTTGCTGCGTTCTCCTTTCGCGGACTTGTTTGCAAGCATTGACACCAATTTTCTGATGCTTTCCGATCCCGAGTTGAGTTATAAACTGGGATACAACCTGGCTAAGGCAGTCGCGACGGTCGTGGTTATGTTTTGGAACTTCGGTATCAACCGCATCTGGACATACTCCGACGCGCCATAATCTGAAGCATAGCAAGATGAACGTCCATCAGGGCAGGAAGCATCCTGAAGCGGCGCAGCCATGGAGAAGCTGCTCCGTAAAGGGCACCGCGAACTTGACTATCATCACTCAGCAAGCTTCGCTATAATCGAGGAAGCAACATTGCCGGAGGAGATATCCATGAAGGATGACCATCTTTGCGAACCGATCCCCATATACACGACCCTGGGTGATTGGTATGCAATGCTCTTATTCCCATACATCTACAACACGCTGGGGGAATGGATCGCGTGGGTGACTTCTGAGAATCAGATATTCGACGTGAATGGGAGGTATGTGGGCTTCTTGACAGACGAACCTCGCATTCTGCGCCGGCGAACGTACGACGACCCGATTCCCCGACAAACCCCACCTCCTCCACCCGAACGCATCAACACGCCCTCGCTCGTGCCGCTACCACCCATGATGCGTGAACTACCCTACGGAATCATCGATGTCTGCGATGAGGAGCCCGACCGATTGCGAACTATCGACTATTCCCGGCTCAAAGAGGACATTGATTGAAGCCCTACCTCCCAGGGATGATGTGATGAGCGATGTCATTCTCTCTCTGAACGATCTGCTCGACCGAGCCAATTCCAAACGCTTCCTTGAAGCTCCCCCTCCCGAGGACCTCGGGCTTGCCGAGCACCTACCCTTTCCCTTCCTGGCCATTGTCGGCCAGCGGGAGATGAAACTCGGCCTGCTATTGGCCGTCATCAACCCCCATATCGGAGGCGTGCTTCTCGTGGGACCGCGAGGCACGGCGAAAACCACCGCCGTCCGCAGTCTCACAGGATTGTTGCCGGAGGTTGATCGCAGCCGGTGCGCCTATGGTTGCCTTCCCGAGGACATTTCCAGCGGCGGAGTGGATGCTGTATGCCCGCAGTGCGCCAAACGCTTCGCAGAAGGCGAACCGCTGACATATAAGGACCGCGTGCACCTCATCGAACTTCCCTTGAACGCCCGGCTCGAGGATGTCGTTGGTGGACTGGATGATCGAACGAGCGTGCACAACCGCCTGCGCCTGCACCGCGGCATCCTGGCGCGCGCCGACCGCAATTTGCTCTATCTCGATGAGGTCAATCTCCTGCCCGACGACATCGTGGATGCGATCCTCGACGCCGCAGCCCAAGGCATCTACACTTTGAACCGCGGACCCTTCACCGTCACCTATAACGCACGCTTTGTCCTCATTGGTTCGATGAATCCTGAAGAAGGACACCTAAGACCGCAAATCCTCGATCGCTTTGGCTTGCGTGTGTTGGTCCGGGGGCTGGAAGATGTGGAGGAACGGCTCGAGGCCTACCGGCGCACGATCGCCTACCAGACCAACAAGCACAGCGTGGTCGAACAATATGCTGAGGCCTCGGAGGGCATTCATCAGGAGATCGTGGCCGCGCGCCAGGCACTTCCCACGGTGGAACTCTCCTCTCAGGCAGAGCATTTCGGGCTCGATCTCATTCAGCGCATGGGAATCGACTCGCTGCGGGCCGAGATCACACTTTTCGAGGCAGCAAGAGCCCATGCGGTTGCCGACGGTCGGCAGGAGGCCGATCCCGATGACATCCAAGCCGTGGCCTCCATGGCTCTGCGATTGCGCCGTTCGGCATTCATGGAGGATTTCTTCCGCACCCGCGACCAGGAAGAAACGGAATTGAACGATCTCTTGAACAAACGCCGAAGGAAAAAAGGCAGGAAATCGGAGACAAAGAAATCCCGCAACCAGGAAGAATCCTGAGGTTGTTAGGCAGAGGGACTCAAATCAAAAAAGGCCGTCCCCCAACGGCCTCGAATGGGTGTATGAAAGCTCGTTACTTCTTGAGGTGAGCCTCGACGTAACTCACTGCATCCCCGACCGTGGAGATTTTCTGAGCATCTTCATCGGAGATCTCGCCGCCGAACTTTTCCTCGAATGCCATGATCAATTCGACCAAATCCAGCGAATCTGCTTCCAGATCCTCGCGGAATTTCGCCTCAGGTGTCACCTTGCCTGCATCAACATCCAGCAGTTCAACTATAATGGTCTTGATATCGTTGAACGTATCCGACATGTGTCGCCTCCTCCAACCTTAGTGTACTCCGGAAATATGTGCCGCTATTGTAGAATGTCCAACGTGAGGATGCAAGTTGACACACACTATTGCGGCTGGTAAGATGGCTCGTTCCTAGGAACACTTTCTCATGAGCAAAGTTACGCCTACCTCCCGCCGGAAGGCCGATCACATCCAAGTGACCTTGGAGAAGGATGTGCACTCGGGTTTGAAAACCGGGTTGGATGGATTTCTCTTCGAGCACACCGCCCTCCCCGAATTGGATCTGCATGCCATCGAAACGGATTTGGAGTTTCTCGGAAAGAAGCTCCGCGCGCCCATTCTGATCTCCTCCATGACCGGCGGCACCGCAGCCGCCGCCAAGATCAATCGCATTCTCGCAGAAGCTGCGCAGGAAGCCGGGGTGGCTTTGGGGCTTGGTTCACAGCGGGTTGCGCTGGAACAACCCGAACTCACCTTCTCGTTTCAGGTACGCGATCTCGCTCCCGACATCCTTTTAATGGCAAATCTGGGTGCTGTACAACTCAACTATGGCCTGGATGTCGCGGCCTGCAAGCAAGTCGTGGAGGTGATCGAGGCTGATGCCCTAATCCTTCACCTCAATCCCCTTCAGGAAGCGCTGCAGCCGGAAGGGAATGTGAATTTCAGCAACCTGCTGAACAAAATCGAGGCCGTGTGTACGCATCTTGAGGTTCCAGTCATCGTCAAGGAAGTCGGTTGGGGTTTGAGTACTGCTGTCGCCAAGCAGCTCGCAGATGTGGGTGTGACCGCCTTTGATGTGGCTGGAGCGGGCGGAACATCCTGGGCCAAGGTGGAAATGCATCGAGCGAAGAACGAACGTCAGGCAAATCTGGCTGCAGCATTTGTGCATTGGGGCATTCCCACAGCAGATGCCTTGATCCAAATCCGCAAAGCCTTGCCGGGTGTACCGTTGATTGCGTCTGGAGGCATACGCACCGGCATCGATATCGCAAAGTGCATTACGTTGGGCGCGGATATGACCGGGGTGGCCCTTCCCTTCCTCCAACAGGCTGTTCAATCCAAACAAGCCGTTTCCGAAACCCTGGAAAGCATGATTGACGTCCTGCGGACCTGTATGTTCGCAACCGGATCTGCCAATTGCAATGCACTCAAGCGCGCAAAGCTGGTTCCGAAAGCATGAGTGAGCCATCCATCATCGCCGATCTTCAAGCTGCGATGCTCGATGCCATCGATAAGGACATCCGCCTTTCGGTTCAAACGTTGGAAGACGTTCCCTACCAAACCATGGCCGAGATGATCGGCTACCATCTCGGTTGGTATGAAACCACACCGCATGCGGGGGGAAAACGCCTGAGACCGTTGTTGATGCTCCTCAGTTGCCAGGCAGCCGGAGGTGATTGGCGCCTCGCCCTGCCAGCCGCGAGTTGCATCGAGCTGCTCCACAATTTCTCCTTGATCCACGATGACATCCAGGATGAGAGTGATCTGCGGCGCGGTCGTCCAACGGTGTGGAAGCGCTGGGGTGTGGCGCAGGCTATCAACATCGGTGACAGCATGTTCGTGCTGGCGCGGCTTGCAGGGCAGCGCCTCATCGAAACCGGCGTTCCACAGATGTCTGTTCTGCAGATCCTGCAGTTGATCGATCGAGAATGCCTCAATCTCACACGGGGGCAGTATTTGGATCTGAATTTCCAACACCGCTCGTCCGTGGCGGAGCAGGAATACATGGAGATGGTCTCCGGCAAGACTTGTGCAATGCTGCGTGCTTCGACAGAGTGTGGCGCGCGAGTCGCTGCAACAAATCCCCAGAACATCGATCTATACCGCACCTTCGGACATCATCTTGGCATGGCGTTCCAAATCGTCGATGACATCTTGGGCATTTGGGGGATGGTTGAAATCACAGGGAAACCCAACGACACCGATCTGCAGACTCGCAAGCAATCGTTGCCCGTGATTCTTGGAATGCGACATTCGCCGGAGTTTACCCGGATGTGGGCATCAGAACGAGGCATGGAAGCAGATCTCCAAGCAATGAGGCAAGCGTTGGAAACCGCAGGAGTGCGCAAACGCGTTCACAATATTGCCCAGGAACAAGTCGAACTCGCCCTGAATGCGCTGCGGGAGGCCCAACCCTCCGATCCTGCCGCAATGACGTTGGAACAGCTCACACGGCAGCTCCTGACACGCATGCATTGATCAAAACGGCCACGATCAACCAAGCGCCGTTCTGTTCGAACACCGTAGTTTCATCCTATAATCTTCTGTGGGGGGATCATGCTATAATCTTCCAAATCAAAGCGGCGGAGACTATGCGAAGGATCACGCGCGCGATTTCGGATCCAAAGAACGGTACAGGTGAATTGGGCCAACTGCAGCCTGGTATCACGCTTCAAGGTCGATACCTGATCCTGAGCGTTCTCGGCATCGGCGGTATGAGTTCGGTCTACAAAGGCAGAGATCTTCATTTCCCCAACGTCACCAAATTGGTGGCAATCAAGGAGATGGTCAACCGCAACCCCGATTCCAAGGTCACCAAACTCATCATCAATAATTTCGAGCGCGAGGCCGACCTTCTCGCCACTCTCTCCCACCCTGCGATTCCGAGCATCTACGACTATTTCATCCATGGAAAGAGTGCCTATCTGGTGATGGAATATATCGACGGCAAGGATTTAGAGGCCATCATTCGCGATTCCGTAGATCTGCTTCCGCAAGAACAAGTCATACGCTGGGGCATCGAAATCTGTTCGGTCCTTCAATACCTCCACACCCATGAACCGGAGCCGATAATCTTTCGCGACATGAAGCCATCCAATGTCATGATCGATCAGTTGGGGCACATCCGCTTGATCGACTTCGGCATTGCACGTTGCTTCGAACCCGGCGAAAAAGGCACCATGATCGGTACAGAGGGTTACTCTCCACCCGAGCAATACCGTGGGGAAGCTTCTCCCGCGGGCGATATCTATGCCCTTGGGGCAACCCTGCATCATTTGCTGACGAAGCGCGATCCACGTTCGGAAGCGCCCTTCTCTTTCGGGGAAAGACCCATCCATTCCTTCAACCCCGATGTCTCGCAAGAACTGGTGGCCCTCATCGATCATTCCTTAGCCTACAGTCCAGAGAAGCGCTTCCCCAATGCGGAAGCGATGAAAGACGCCCTGCTCGCTGTGGCAAAAGATACGGGCATGCCCGTTCCCGCCGCCTCGCAGACCCCGAAGCAGGGGGGAACGGATATCAAGGAAGTCTGGCACTTCGAATGCGAAGACGAGATCCGAGGGCCCATTCTTGTTGACAATGGCGTGGTGTATGTTGGTTGTTATGACAATAACTTGTACGCCTTGGACGCGAAGACCGGCGAATTCATGTGGAAATTTGCCACCCAGGGCGGTATTCCCACATGTCCTGCGGCGCTCGAAAACACGATCTACGTGGGCTCGGAAGACCACGCGCTCTATGCGCTTTCGGAAAAAGGGGAATGGCTTTGGTCCTATGAAACCCAAGGCCCGATCCGCTCTTCTCCCGTGATTATCGATCAGTATCTATTCTTTGGCAGTGATGATGCAAAACTGCATGTCATCAATCGGCGAACCGGAGCGCGGGTATGGACTACAGATGTCGCCGGTCCGGTGCGGTCCACTCCTCTGATCGCAAATGAGCGCGTGTACTTTGGCTCCGAAAACGGGGATTTCTATTGCATGGATTTCAAAGGCGAACGCAAGTGGCGCTACCGAGCCAAGCGTGGCGTTACTTCGTCTCCGATCATCGTGGATGGTGTGATCTTTTTCGGATCATTGGACTGGTCGTTGTACGCGTTGGAGGCAGATGGTGGGTTTGAGTTGTGGCGCTTCCGTATGGGCAGACCCTCGATCTCAAATCCCGCATACGCGGAGGGTAAAATCTACATAGGATGCGCAGATGGCAATGTCTATGCCGTCGACGCCCATTCCAGCCGCGAATACTGGCGATTCCAAACGGATCATCAAGTGACGGGATCTCCCGTTATCCACGAGGACTCACTCTATATCGGTTCGGTGGATGGGTCGATGTACTGCTTAGATTTCCGATCCGGTCGCAAACGATGGAAATTCGAGACCGGAGGCCCGATAACCGGCACACCAGCGATTTTCGACAATACACTCTTCTTCGGTTCCACAGACCATCGCTGCTATGCTCTGCTGACCTAGCATCAGCCAGGCCAACAGAAGAAATCGCATCGCATGAATATATTCAACAAACTCTTCAAACGAACAAAGACGGAACCATCCAGGCATGCACGCGCCTCAACAGGCACTGCCCGTCAAGAGATCATCGACATCGATCCTGGAATGGCTCGTCACATCCTCGTTGGACAGGCTCAATCCATCGGCCTCGAACGCAAACACAATGAAGATGTCCTCTTCGTGCTCACGGGGAATTCCTCAGGTGAAGAGAGGTTGAGCGATTTTGGTCTCTTCACCGTTGCGGATGGAATGGGAGGCCACAGATCGGGGGAGATTGCCAGTGCCATTGCTGCTCGAACTGTAGCCAAACACCTGACGCAGGAAACCCTCCTCAATCTCTTCGAAATCGAGCCTTCACAAGGCAATCTCCCTCCGTTGTTGGACGTAATGCGGAACGCCATTTTGGATGCCAATCAGCAGGTCGTGCGTACACTTCCCGGGGGAGGCACGACAATTACATCGGTCCTGCTGATAGGCGATCAGATGACCATCGGTCATGTCGGTGACACCAGGGCCTATGTCATCACGGACAGTCAAGCCAAAGTGATCACCCGCGACCACACCTTCGTCGAACGATTGCTGGAATTGGGGGAAGTCACTCAGGAAGAAGCCAGCATCCACCCTCAACGCCATGTGCTTTACCGAGCCATCGGTCAGGGAGATGCTCTGAAAGCCGATGTCTTTTCCTATCCGACCCCACATGGCGGCAAACTGCTTCTATGTTCTGATGGCCTGTGGGGAGTTATCTCCGATGATGACATCCTCGACATCGTGAAGCATGCCTCGAATCCTCAAGAGGCTTGCGATAGACTTGTCCACGCAGCAATCCTTGGGGGAGGTCCCGACAATATCAGCACGGTACTCGTACAGTTTCCCCCAAAAACAGCCCGCGTGTCGAAGAAGAAATAATCAGGAATCTTCATTCATGCCATGAATTTCTACGAGCTGCTTGGCATCCCTAGAAACGCAACCACAGCAGAGGTTCGACACGCCTACCGCCATGCAGCTCAACGCTTGCACCCGGATAAAAATATCCGACCCGGGGATACGGAACTGTTTCTGCAAATTTCCAACGCCTATAAGACCTTGAGTGATCCCAAGAAGAGAGCTGCGTACGACGCCGAATTGGAAAGTGCCCCACTTGAGGATCCCAACAACGGGGCGATGATCCGAATCCGCATTACACATGGCCGGGAATCCCTGCTGGTGCAGCATGAGCCGCAAATGCACTACATGCTGCTCGAAATCCTGCCTCCAAAGCAGATCAACCTCCAGCGCGCTCCCATCAATCTCTGCCTTTTGATCGATAAGTCCACATCGATGCGAGGCGAGCGTATGGACCAGGTGCGGCATGCAACCTTGTCCATCCTCCAATCCCTGATTCCCACGGACATGGTTTCCGTCGTTGCCTTCAGTGACCGCGCCGAAGTCGTGATCAGCACGAAGCAAGCCCACGAACTGAATGCTGCACGCGCTCGCTTGAGCAAGATCCGCCCCGATGGGGGTACGGAGATCGCCAGGGCGCTACAAACCGGACTTGCACAGGTGATGAGCAGGTCGACCGAAATCAGCGTCAATCACTTGATCCTCATCACGGATGGACGCACCTATGGAGACGAACAGCTTTGCAGAGATTTAGCCACCCAAGCGGCCGCAAACAGGATCACCATCAACACGATAGGCATCGGTTTCAATTGGAACGACGACCTGTTGGATGAGATCGCCAGCATAAGCGGGGGGCATTCGGTTTACATGGATTCACCACACACCCTCGGCGATCTTTCCAAGCAGATTCTTGAATCGCTCAGCCAAGTTGCTGCACTTCAGGTCCAATTGGATGCCGAACTAACTGAGCAGGCCAGACTCCGTTCTGTGTTCAGAGTCCGCCCGGATCCGCTTCCCTTGAAAGGCGCTTTTCCCATGACCCTCGGTCACCTCCCGAGTAAAGACAAGATCAGTCTGCTGTTGGAATGGAAGCTGGATCCCATCGAGAAGAGTGGAGAACTCACTCTCGCCGATTTCCGAGTTTCCTGTGGGGGTCTTGGGTCAGAGGAGACACGTGTCCCGCAGTTCGTCTCAGCTAGCATCCCGATCCTAGATCAAGGCGATCCACCGCCCCCACCCGAGGAAGTACTCTTCGCAATCGGCGCCATCACCCTTTATCGCATGCAGGAACGAGCGCGTCGAGAAGCCCAATCCGGTCAAACACAGAATGCCATCCAACGCCTCGAAAGGTTTGCAGCTCAACTGTCCCAAATGGGTGAACAAACGTTGGCCAATATCGCCCTCACGGAGGCAAGGAATCTGAAACAGACCAACCAATTGTCTGAACAAGGGGAGAAAGCCCTTAAGTATGGTGCGCGCGCGCGGATGCAACTACCTCCACCGGAGAATCAATGATCACCTGCCCGTCATGCAAAAGCCAGGCTATCGAGGGAACCTTTTTCTGCGATAACTGCGGAGCACCGCTGGTCGAGATCACCCACGATGCCACGGACGCGGAAGACACTGCAACCCCATCAACTCGCGTGGAAACCCCTCTGGATAGCAATGACGCGACGACGCTGGAACCCAGTGCGACCTTCGGTCTGCGGCTGGTTTCGACCGGGGATGTGATCTCGCTTCAAGGGCGCCGGAGATACACCCTCGGCCTTGCCCTCCCCGACCAAGCCGTGGTGCCGGATGTAGACCTAAGTCTTTTCGGCGCGGAACAGCACGGGGTATCACGCATCCATACGGAATTGCGTGTGAAGAAGAACGTGTTTCAGGCCATCGACTTGGAAAGTGTCAACGGAACCTCGCTGAATGGAGTACACTTAAAACCGCTGGACCCGGTTCGCATCCAACACGGCGATAGGATCCAACTGGGAACGCTGGAGTTTGAATTTCTCACACATACAGGCTGAACAAACGAGGAGAGCGATGACCATACGAGTTCTGCTCCACATGACCGGCGAAGATCCCATCCTTGGAGAAATCGAAGAATATCCACAGCTTAATGCCACGATGCTTGTGGTCAACAATCCGAGGCGTCGAGATGGGAAAGACCTGCATTACATACAGGAAGAAGTGGTAACTGTGATCTGGCCCTTGCGTATGATCAGCTTCATCGAAATCCTGCCTTCAGTTAGTGAAGAGAAACTGATAGGCCCCGTTCGAGAATGAAATGACTTCCAACGCGCGACGTCGGCAACGAATTCTGGTTGTGGATGATGAACCTCGCATGATTGACTTCATCCGCCTCAACTTGGAACACGATGGTTTCGAAGTCAGTCAAGCCGAATCCGGTCTGGTTGCTCTCGAGCAATTGCGCGATCAACTGCCGGATTTGGTCTTGCTGGACATCATGATGCCCGATCTGAATGGTTTCGAAACCTTGAAGCTGATGCGGGAGATCTCCACGGTTCCTGTGATCATGCTCACAGCCAAGGGCGAGGAGGATGATCGTGTACGGGGGCTGGAATTGGGCGCTGATGACTATGTCACCAAACCCTTCAGCCCCCGCGAATTAGTCAGTCGGGTGCGGGCTGTCCTTCGCCGAACCCAGATGCCCAGCACGCCAATGCATGAGCTCATCGAAGTGGATGACCGCCTCAAGATCGATTTCGACCGCCGCGAAATCTGGGTCGAAGATGAACTCGTCAAATTACGGCCCACCGAATATCGACTGCTCTATCACCTCGTACAAAATGCGGGTTGGGTCGTACCTCATGAGCAATTGCTGGCCAAAGTATGGGGGTACGAATACCGAGACGAAACCCACTACCTGCGTCTCTACATTAATTACCTGCGCCAGAAATTAGAAACCGACCCGGCCAATCCCGTGTATATCCAAACCGAGCGTGGTGTGGGCTATCGGTTTATCGACTACAGACGCCAGGCTTGAAACCTACCTCGAACCAGATTCCAAGAGATCAAACACGGAAGAGTTCACACCTTGCTCCATTCCGCCCTTGACGAGGCAGCATCGATTGCCACTTGCTGCGATCAATGGATCCCGGAGTCAAGGTTCGATAGGATCTCCGAGAACCCCGATAGCTTATGGCTTGTTGGAAGCCTCGCAATCGGATAGAATTCCGAGAGGACTCTAAAGATCAGGCAAGGATTGTGTTTATGGCACGTCAGCGCATTTTAGTAGTGGACGATCATGAAGTAGTACGATTGGGTCTTCGCGCTTTGCTCGATCAGCATCCTGACTTCGATGTGGTTGCTGAAGCCGCCACCTCGCGGGAGGCCCTGGAGAAGACCAAACTTCACAATCCCGATGTCGTCGTGATGGACATCCGATTGAAGGGGGGATCGGGCATCGAGGCATGCCAGGAGATCACCTCGAAATACCCGGACGCCAAAGTGATCATGCTCACCTCCTACGCCGAAGACGAAATGCTCTTCTCAGCCATTCGAGCCGGAGCCGCAGGTTACGTGCTCAAACAAATCGGAGGTCAGGACCTCGTGCGCGCCATCGAAGCTATCGGACGGGGCGAGGCCCTGCTCGATCCTGCAGTGACGCAGCGCGTGTTTCAAGAGGTTCGCAAGGCAGCGCGCGAGGAGGAGGCATCTGCATTCGCTGAGTTGACCCAGCAGGAGATGCACGTTTTACAATTGGTTTCGGAAGGGCGCACGAATCGCCAAATCGCTGAGATGCTCTATCTGGGTGAGGGTACGGTTCGAAATTACGTGAGCAGCATTCTTTCCAAGCTCGGTGTACGAAACCGAGCGGAGGCAGCCGCTTACGCCGTTGAGCACAACCTCAAAGATTACATTTGATTCACGCCATGAAACCAAATCGAGCCCACGGGGATAAGTGTTCCCGTGGGCTCTTAGATTCGAACGCCCATCGGTGTCAATGAATGCGTTGTTTTGAGGTTCTTCCGATTTCAAATTCCAACGAGCGTGCTGCTTCGTAGGTCAGGCAGTGGAACCAATCCATGACCGACTGCTCGATGTCATTCAGCAGCAGGAGTTTGCGGCCGATGTTCGCAACCCGTTTCCCTGTGTCCCCACACATATCTTCGAGAAGCTGCGCATCCTCTGCAGCCAATGCCCCCGTAACGTCGTACAAAGAATCTTCAAGCGTAAATTGTTGAATGGGAACGATGGTTTCCAAGTCCGATTGGGAAATGCGAGGCGGAGGTTGGATTCCTAAATCCGCCATCGCCTCGATCAGCTCCTGTCGCAGATCCACTCCCTCCAGGCTGAGTGAGGATTTGGTTGCGCGGATCTCTTCCAAGATATCACGCAGCAGCGACAGCGAACTCGTACCGGCCAATACCAAATTTTCGAGGAGCTTCTCGAAGGGAGATTGATCGCCCTCCTCGAGATATTGTCCGATCAGCTCCTGCGCCTCCATGCGCACAAAGGATCGCTCGGCGATGGCTAGGAGATCTTCCAGCGATTTCTCACTCAATGTCTGCTCCCAGTACTTGCAGAAACCTTCATCCTACCCGCTGCGACCATGACCCCTTCCACTCCGCATTCCAACCTCTCAAGTTACGGCTGGATAACAATGCCCTTTGACTTTCAGTTGGCTTGTACCTTGCAGAGATGATCCAAGGAATGTACAAGATCATAACCCGCAAAAGCTTCGGTGGCAACTCACTCAGCTTCCAATGCCTGCAGATAAACCGAAACCGCCCACCCTCTCACTTCGCTGCTGTATGGGTTGACTAGATACCACCATGTGAGATCATCCACGAGGACTGGTCCGTCCTGCACCATGAAGACCTCGTTCTCGACCGCCAAGAAGAGGATATCCCCTTGGAAGCCGGGTGATCCCCTGATTCGCAAACCATCGCCTTCCGTACCTCTGACTTCGACCAAATCCCCCACTGAAAAGGTGGATGCTTCGAGTATTTCCGTGGTCGCTTCCGGTTCTGGAGTCTGTTCGGGAAGGGCTGTTTCTTGAAGCGTGGGCTCAGCCGTGGGGGAAGGATTGACGATGACGCTGAAAACCCAAGTCGGCGTTGGTTGTGGATTGCGTTGAATGATCATCGGCCCCACGAACACTGCCAGGACCAGCAACAGGAAGCCGGCAGCAGCCCCGCCCGCGATCCAGAAGCAGGCTAGCGGTATCCTCGCAAGGAAAGCCTTCCAAGCCGGTTGCTCGTTCATGATGGAAGGAAGAAAAAGGCCAACGCCAACATGAGGTAGACTGCCAGCAGTTCAGCCCCCTCGAACCAATTTGCCTCACCATCGGAGGAGACCAACGCCGCCACAAGAACACCTCCCGCAAGGGCAATCAACTCGAAGCGATTGAAGACCAACGTCAACGGGTTCCCCATCAACAAACTGATGAATACCAGCAGTGGTGCCACGAAGAGAGCGATCTGCAAACTGGATCCCACGGCGATCTCGACGCTCAAGGACATGCGGTTCTTCAAAGCCACGGTCACAGCAACCAAATGCTCGGCTACGTTGCCCACGATGGGAACAAGGATGACGCCAAGGAAGAATTCCGAAATCCCCAACCCGATCACCACGGGTTCGACCTGTCGAACAAGCAGTTCGCTCATCCAGACCGTGCCGGCAACCGCTACAACCAGCATGATGAGTGAGGTTCGCAGCGACCAATGACCATCTCCGACAACGGTTTCTGTGGATGGCCTCGTGAGGGGACTAGGCAGGCGTCGAAAGCTGTAGATCAAACCCATCACATAGATCACGATCATCAGCAAGGCAACGCCGAGGCTGAGCACCTCGATATGGATCGGGCTGGCGATGCCTTCCGTGGCCTGAGTAAAGAGAGACGGCACCCCCAGGGCAAGAACGGCCAATACCAGCATGACACTGTCGCTCATTGCCTGGCGCCTGTCGAACGAGAGAACGCCATGGCGCATGCCGCCGGCGAGCATGCTCAATCCAAGCACCAGAAGGAGGTTGCCCAGGATCGATCCGGTGATCGAAGCCTTGACCAGTTCGAGGAGCCCCTCCCGGATGGCGACGATGGAGATGATCAATTCGGCCGCGTTGCCCAAGGTGGCATTCAACAGCCCTCCGATGCGCGGACCCGTACGGGCGGCCAGCGCTTCCGTTGATTCCCCGATCAACGAAGCCAAGGGGATCAAGGCTGCTGCCGAGGCCAGAAGGATCCACTGCGGCGGTACCGACAACGCAGTCAGGAGCAGCGTCAGGGGTATCCCCAAGAGCAGCCAATATAACGGATTGCGGACGTAGGTCATGATCCCTTTCGGCATACATTACCTCCGATGGTCTCAACTCTGTGAAAACAATCTTGGCACATCGTCATCGGGAACAAGAACTTTGAGCGCACGCGGCTTCACACTGAATTCAAGAGGAGGTTCTATCGTTCCGGGTTCGCCATCGCATTGCATCGGCAGCACATCATCCCCCTCGACTATGACCTTATCCGCTTGGAAGTGAACTACTTTGGGTTCCTCCAAGTGGCTGCCGCGCAATACTTGCACAACCCGAACGATGGCATCGCGTAGAGAATCACCCCCCACAAGCCAATAATCCATCAAACCATCATCCACTTTTGCATCTGGTGATAGGCTGAACAGTCCCCCTGCATAGGAGCAGATGTTGCTGGCGATGACGACCAGATAACGATCCTCCCAATTTCGACCCAACGCCCGCACTCTCAGGGGCATGCTCTTCCAATCTCTGATGTTCCACACGCCACGTGTGAAATACTGGGGGATCGCGAACGTCTTTCCCAAGCGGCCCAGAGGTTCCAGGCTGCCTGTCATGCGGCCATCCAATCCAATCCCGGTCCAAAGTAAGAAGGGCCGCCCATTGCAGACCCCGACATCCACCGACCGGATCTGGCTTCTGGCCAACCGCTTTGCGGCATGCTCCAAGGCGAGCCAGCGTGACCAGGCCAAGGTTTCCAATCCCATGTCATGAGCCCAAACATTGGAGGTTCCTGCAGGCAGAACGCCAAGCGCTGTGTCCGTACCCACCAACGCTGTACCCACAGCGCCCACCGATCCATCACCACCAGCGACGAACACGGCTTCGCATCCATCACGCACCGCCTTCACGGTGTGGGTATGCAGATGCTTCGCTGATCGACTGATGACCATGCGAACATCCCAGCCCGCTGCCTTGAGTACGTCTTTGGCACGCCGCACCAAGGTTTTTGCTGGAAAGCGTCCCGCAGCTGGATTGTAGATCAGCCGTGCTTTGCGCATCGCCGCAACTCCAGACGCCCATTATAGCGCACTTGATGAATTGGGAGTTGCCGCTGGTGATGTGAAGGACTAGAATGGTTGCATGGCATCAACCACCGAAGAAAACAAGCACCGGTTGCTTGGAGGGCGATACGAGATCATCCGACGCGTTGGATCAGGCGGTATGGCTTACGTGTTGCGGGCGCGTGATCTCAACCTGCAGCGCGAGGTCGCCATCAAAGTCATGCGCACGAATCTGGTTCAGCAATCCGAGTTCCGTGCTCGTTTCCTTCAGGAAGCAAGAGCCGCCGCCAACCTCAGCCATCCAAACATCGTTACGATCCATGATTTCGGCCAGGATGGCGATCGTTTCTTCATCGTCATGGAGTACGTTGAAGGCACGGATCTGAAGACCCTGATCCACGATCAGGGTCGGTTCCCAATGAACGATGCGCTGTCCTATATGATGCAAATTTGCAACGGTGTTGGCTATGCGCATCGAGCCGGATTGGTTCATTGCGATCTCAAACCCCAGAACATCCTCGTGGCGGAGGACGGTCGCGTCAAAATCACCGACTTCGGCATCGCCGTCACCCTTGCCACCGTCCAACCCGAATCCACACAAGATCTGGTCTGGGGAAGCCCGCATTACTTCGCTCCCGAACAAATCATGGGCGCTTCCCCCTCCCCCGCAACCGATGTCTATGCGCTGGGCGTGGTCCTGTTCGAAATGCTCACCGGAAGATTGCCGTTTGAAGCCGACGATCTGATGCTGTTGGCGGAACTGCACAGCACAGTGTCCCCACCTTCACCCCTCGAGTTTGTGCCCGACCTGCCACCGGCCATCGGGCAGATCATCCTCAAGGTATTGTCCAAGGAACCGGCTGCACGCTATCGAACCGCGGACCAGCTCGGTCGAGTGCTCGCCACGTTTATCGAGCAAAGCGTCCAATTTGGAGAAACGGCACAGCACGCTCCTTCAGCCATCCCTGTGGAAGCCGACACTGTCCCCGTTGTTGCCGGACCAGCTCCCTTTCGCAGGGTCGATTATGTTGCCGTGGTTCTGGGGCTGCTGGCGTTCATCGCCGTTGGCGGGTTGATCCCCCTCTGGCTTTGGGCCTGCATGCTCTATCCCTCCTGCCCTCTGCTGCTCCGCTGACTTCTGCAACTGGATGACACCTATTCCCTGCGGTATAATCCTTCTAGGATCGTTGTGAAGGCCGTCGAATTGGGTTGGATTCACGACGGCAATAGGAGAAAAATGTGGCTTCTGCACGTGGTCGGAATTCACTGGTATTGATCTTTCTGCTGATCATCATCGCCATCTTGATCTATCAGTTTAGTTCGACCTCCACGGAACCAGAACTGCTCCCCCTGAACGAGGTCGCAGATCGCGTCCAAGCAGGGGATATCGCGTTGATCGTCGTCAATGACAACGAGTTGGAGGTGACGTTCAACAACGACACGGTGGCTATCTCGCGGAAGGAACCCACCAAGACCACCATCGATCAATTCTTGGATTTGGGGGTCGATCCCGAGATGCTCACACCCGATCACATCGTCATCGAGATCAAGCAACCCAGTGATTGGGGGGCCATCATCGGCGTGGTGAGTTACGTCCTGCCGGCGCTGTTTGTGGGCGGGTTGATCTGGCTGATGCTTCGCCAGGCTCAGGGAACGAACAATCAAGCACTTTCCTTCGGGAAGAGCCGGGCGCGTCTTTTCACGGGCGAGCAACCCACAGTCACCTTTGATGACGTGGCGGGTGTGGATGAGGCCAAGGAAGAGCTGCATGAGATCGTGGAGTTCCTGAAGGAACCCGAAAAATTCATCGCACTCGGCGCACGCATCCCCAAGGGCGTGATTCTCGTCGGTCTGCCGGGCACCGGCAAGACGCTGCTGGCCAAGGCGGTTTCGGGCGAGGCGGGCGTGCCCTTCTTCTCCATCTCTGGTTCGGAATTCGTGGAGATGTTCGTGGGTGTGGGCGCCAGCCGTGTGCGCGATCTCTTCGATCAAGCCAAGCGCCACTCCCCTTGCATCGTCTTCGTCGATGAGATCGACGCCGTGGGACGCCAACGAGGCACCGGCCTGGGGGGGAGCCACGACGAGCGCGAGCAGACACTCAACCAAATGCTGGTCGAGATGGATGGCTTCGACACGGACACCAACGTGATCGTCGTTGCCGCCACGAACCGCCCCGACGTACTCGATCCCGCTCTACTCCGACCCGGGCGTTTCGACCGCCGTGTGATCCTCGACCGACCCGATATTCGCGGTCGGGAACAGATCCTCATGGTTCACGTCAAGGGGAAGCCCCTGGAGCCGGATGTGGATCTGGCCACCATCGCAAAAATCACCCCGGGCTTCGTGGGCGCGGACATCGAGAATCTGGTCAACGAAGCCGCCATCCTGGCCGCCCGACGCAACAAACGCACCATCGGAAGGGATGAATTCCAGGAGTCGATCGAGCGTGTGATCGCAGGTCCTGAGCGCAAGAGCCGACTCATCAGCGATGAGGAGAAGCGGATCGTGGCCTACCATGAGGCCGGCCACGCCGTCGTCATGCACGTCATCCCCGAGGCGGATCCGGTTCACAAAGTCAGCATCATCGCACGAGGCATGATGGGCGGTTTCACGATCGCCCTGCCTGAAGAGGACCGCACGCTCATGTCACGCAACAAGCTGCTGGCCGATATGACCGGCCTGCTCGGTGGGCGTGCCGCCGAGGAACTGGTCTTCAACGACATCACCTCCGGCGCTTCCAATGATTTAGAGCGCGTCACCCGCCTTTCCCGCAACATGGTCACTCGCCTGGGTATGAGCGAGGAGCTCGGCCCGATGGTGTATGGACAAAAGGACGAGCTCATCTTCCTCGGTCGCGAGATCGGCGAGCAGCGGGATTACTCGGAGAGCGTTGCTGAGCGCATCGATGGAGAAGTCTTCCGCATCGTGAACGATGCCTACGATCGCGCCAAGAAGATTCTCATGAAGTATCGGGCGCAATTGGACACGATCGCCTCACGCCTGATCGAAGTCGAGACCATCGATCGGGAGGAGTTCGAAGCCCTGTTCGACAAAACCGTTCCCGCCAAGAGCGGAGGAACGCCCGTCCCGCTGGGAGCCAAACCGGCTTCGTAGGCACACCGACATCAAACGCAAGATTATGCGGAGCCGCCATGATCAGGCGGCTCCGCTTTGCTGTTCCCTCTTCGAAGAATAGATCCGAAAGCCCCATCTCGTGAAATGGCGGAAACTCATATCCTCTAGGAAACCTCTAACAACAACTCGTGCGCGAGGATGGAGGCACAATCCCATACGCACGGGAATCGGGGAGGAAAATGCATAAAAAGCAAAGCCTCGAGGACCCCACGCTTCGAGGCTTTGCGTAGTTCAGCAGATCTTGTATCAGCGATCAAGCGACGCTATTCAGCGCTACCCTCGTTCTTCATCTTCTCATGTTCCTGCTGCACAAGTTCGCGCCGCAGGACCTTGCCGACGGTGGTCTTGGGAAGCTCGTCTCTGAATTCGACGCTCGTGGGAACCTTGAACGGTGCGAGGCGCTCCTTGCACCACGCACGGATGTCGTCCGCGGATGCGCTTTCGCCTTCCTTGAGCACCACCCAGGCTTTCACGGTCTCCCCGCGATAGGCATCCGGGATGCCGGCCACACCGACTTCCAGAACATGGGGATTATCGGCGATGACCTCTTCCACCTCACGCGGCCAAACCTGATACCCTCCGGGCTTGATCAATTCCTTCTTGCGGTCGACGATGTAGAAGTAGCCGTCTTCATCCATACGGGCAATGTCGCCGGTGAAGAGCCATTCGTCCCGCAGAGTGTTGGCTGTTTCCGTGGGCATGTTGTGATATCCCACCATCACGTTGGGGGATTTAATCGCCAACTCGCCGATCTCTCCCGGAGGCAGATCGGTTACACCATCATCCAACGAGACGATGCGGCAATCCACGTCCGGAAGAGGCAGGCCGATCGATCCGGTCCGTGTCTCTCCAAGCAGCGGGTTGACATGCGTTGCCGTAGGAGCTTCCGAGAGCCCGTAGCCCTCGACGAGCTTTCCGCCCGTAAGGGCTTCGAAGGTCTCCTTGGTCTCGCGCAGAAGCGGTGCCGAGCCGGAAATGCAGGCTTTGATCGAACTGAGATCGTACTTGCCTGCCAGTACATCCGGATGCACGTTGATGGCGTTGTACATCGTGGGGACGCCCGGATAGATGGTGGGGTGGAATTTGTCGATGCTCGAGAGCACATCCTCCAGATCGCGCGGGTTGGGGATCATGACCATCGAGCTGCCGGATGCAACCGAAAACGACATGCCTGCTACCATGCCGTAGACGTGAAACATCGGGATGGCCATGAGCGTGATCTCATCGCCCTCAGTGAAATCGGTGATCATGGCACGAATCTGCAGCGTATTAGCCACCAGATTCTTGTGGGCGGCGATTGCGGCTTTGGAAATCCCAGTGGTTCCACCGCTGTACTGAAAGAGTGCCAAGTCGTTGGCTGTGATGTCCAGTTTGGGACGATCTTCGGGAGTATAACGGGCGATCAGATCCTGCAACCAGATGTCGCCCTCCTCCAGATCGACCCGATGCCCGCCCTTCTTCTCCATCACCAGGGTGAAGAGCAAGCGCGTAATGCCTGGCAGCGTTTCCTTCAGATTGGTCACCACCAGTGTCTTCAGGTTGGTCTTGGATTGGACCGATTTGACCATCTTGTAGAAGTTGCTCATGACAAGCATGATCTCGACGCCTGAATCCTTCAGCTGGTGTTCGAGTTCTCGCGCCGTATAAAGGGGATTGGTGGCCACCACAATCCCGCCCGCCTTGAGAATGGCGTAGAAGGCGAGCACAAATTGAGGTGTGTTTGGCATGAAGATGCCAACTGGATCTCCCTTCTTCACACCCAATTCCGCCAATCCGGCTGCCAAACGATCCGTGAGTTCATTCATCTCCTTGAAGGAGATCTTGGCCCCTTTGAAGATCGTGCACGCAGCATCCGGGTAGTTGCGTGCCGATTTCTCCAGCAGTTCGTATAAGGGGACACTTGGATATTCGATCGTATGGGGGATTCCGGGATCATAATGCTTGAGCCAGGGTCGCTTCTCCATCGCTCCTTCTCCTTGAATCTGCTGTGTCGTTGTCGGTATTGTTTCCTTTATACACCTAAAAAACCCTCTGTCAAAGCGGCGATGATATAATTCGATCAAACCGGGATCGAATGCCAACCGATCCTCAGCAATCGGAGGAGCCTGAGAGCGCTTCAATTCTTTCGCGGAACAACGCACTTGACTGTTTGGCATCGGCCCGGATTCCCTATTCTTCAAGAATGCATGTAGGAGGTCTTCAACTTGAAATCCACAACCCTGCCTGGACCTAAGGCCAAAAAAGTTATCGAGCGCGATAGCGCTGTCCTCTCATCATCCTACCCACGCGGGAGCGCCTTCGTGATGGATCACGGGCGCGGGAGCGAGGTCTGGGATGTCGATGGGAATCGCTACATCGATTTCGCATCCGGCATCGCCGTCTGCTCCACGGGCCACTGCCATCCCAAGGTCGTAGAGGCAATCAAGAAACAAACCGATAGCTTCCTGCATATCTCCTCCGACTTCTACCATCCCATCTGGGTGGATTTAGCTGAGCGCATCGCTGGGATCGCTCCGTTCAAGGAACCGGCAAAGGTCTTCATTTCCAATTCGGGGACGGAATCCATCGAGACTGCCATCAAGCTCGCTCGATGGCGCACCGGAAGACAGCAATTCATCGGCTTCTATGGTGCCTTCCATGGTCGCACCATGGGCTCGCTGGCGTTCACAGCCAGCAAGCCCGTGTATCGCCATGGGTTCCTACCGCTCATGGGCGGTGTCACCCACGTTCCCTTCCCCAACCCCTATCGCCCTATTTTGCACAGCGAAGATCAACGCTATGGAGAAGCCGTTGTGCGCTTCATCGAGGAGACAGTGTTCGCCCAAGTACTCCCCGCTGAGGACTGCGCAGGCATCCTCGTCGAACCGATCCAGGGCGAGGGCGGCTATGTCGTCCCTTCGGACGATTTCTTCCCTGCCCTGCGGAAACTGTGCGACAAGTACGGCATCCTGCTCATCTCGGATGAGGTCCAATCCGGTGTGGGTCGAACCGGCAAATGGTGGGCCATCGAAAACTGGGGCGTCGAACCCGACATCATCTGCTCAGCCAAGGGCTTGGGCTCCGGATTGCCCATCGGAGCGACCATCGCCCGTGAAAGCGTGATGCAGTGGCCGCGTGGTGCGCATGGAAACACCTTCGGCGGCAATCCAATTGCATGCGCGGCAGCGCTCACGACTCTGGACCTGATCGAAAACGAAATGATGCAAAATGCCGCGGAGATGGGTGAATACACGCTGGATGCGCTGGCTGAGATTCAAGCCCGCCACTCCACGATCGGCGATGTGCGCGGCAAGGGTCTGATGATCGGCATCGAGTTTGTCAAGGATCGCGAAAGCCGCATCCCGGCGCACGATCAGCGCGATCAGATCGAGGAACTTGCCTTTCAAAACGGATTGCTGGTTCTGGGCTGCGGAAAGAGCACGATCCGCATTTCCCCGCCTTTGAACATCGATAAGAAGCTGATCGATGAGGGGTTGGGCATTCTCGAAGCGGCCATCCAGGAATCCGAGCATTAGGAGCTGAACGGATCATCTATGCTTCCTGATTTCCGCGTGCGCCAGCGGGATAACTTGCTGGAGATCTCGCGGGCGATAACCGAGGAACTGGACCTCGATGCCGTGCTGGCACGCATTACGCGCGTCTCCGCGGAGATGCTCGCTGGCCACGCGGGTCTGATCGCCCTGCGCAAGCAGGGCGGCGGATGGAAGATCGCCTCGACCTTCGGCATCAGCGATGGCTTCATCAAACCCCTGAGCCGGCTGCTGGCCGACATCCCCGATCATGGCGATCCGGAGCGCTTCGAGCTGCCGGAGGTCAATCGCCGCCTGCAGAGGATCACTCAGGCCGCCTCCATGGGGCTGTTGACGGGAATCGGTCTTCCCATGATCGCCCGCCACGAAGTGGTGGGCGTGATCTTCGTCTTCCGATCCTACAAGGGACGATTCTCGGCTGAAGATTCGGCTCTGCTGGAGGGCTTCGCCACCCAAGCCGCCATTGCCGTTACCAACGCCCGCCTGTATTCCCAGGTCATCGAGCAGAAGGAACACCTGAACACGATCGTCGAATCGGCGGCCGATGGCATCTTCATCCTCGATCCCAGCATGCGCTTTCTGCGCTTCAATCGCGCCTGCACCCGTCTAATCGGATTCAAACCCGAGGACGTGCTCGCTAAACCGCACTCCGAGATCATCCGTTGGCAACGCATCGAGAGCGGACCATCGCTTGAAGACGTCGAGAAAGGTGGCTGGCCACTCAAAGCCCACGCCACGCTCTACGTGGAAGGTGATCTGATCAAGCCCTCCGGGGGAATCATCAGCGTGGGGATCACCTACGCCCCGGCGCTTTCCAGCGAGGGCGCATTGCTCAGCATCGTGGCCACCGTGCGCGACATCACCAAGTTCAGGGAAGCCGACGAGTTGAAGAACACCTTCATCTCGATCATCAGCCACGAGCTGCGCACACCCGTGGCCCTCATCAAGGGATTTGTGAGCACCCTGCGCCGCGAGGACGCCCGCTGGGATCCCGCCGTCGTCAACAACAGCTTGAAGGTGATCGAGGAGGAATCGGATCGCCTGGCCCATCTGATCGACGATCTGCTGGATGCCTCCCGGCTGCAGGCTGGAGCTTTGGATCTCAATCTCTGCGAGTTTGCGCTGGATGAACTTGCCAAACGATTGGTCGAACGCTTCACCACGCAGAGCGAACACCACGATTTCAAAGCTGAATTCCCTCCCGATTTCCCCCTGCTCTATGCTGACGAAGGTCGCATCACGCAGGTGATCAGCAACTTGCTTTCCAATGCGGTCAACTACGCTCCCGAGGGGGGGAATGTGATCGTGAGAGGAAAGGTAAGCCCGGACGAGGTCATCATCTGTGTGGAGGATGAAGGACAGGGAATCGCTCAGGATGACATGCCCCGCATCTTCGATCTCTTCTACCGGTCGGATGAAGTCAGTCAGAAGACGAAGGGCGCCGGCCTCGGCCTCTACCTGGCACGGGCCGTCGTCACGGCTCATGGTGGGCGCATCTGGGTGGACGAGGATTTGGAAAAAGGCGCCCGCATCTGCTTCTCACTGCCGAGATCCGAAACATAAACCTCTCGCTACAAGGAAAACTCATGGCTCAAACGCTCTCTCAAGTTCAATGTCCGCAATGCAAGGCTCCTGTGCAAGCCGTTGTCCAGCAGCTCATCGATGTCAGCAAGGAGCCGGGAGCGAAAGCCCGCCTGCTGGCGAAGAGTTTGAACATGATTCAGTGCCCCGTATGTGGGTACGAAGGCCAACTGGCTACACCGCTGGTGTACCATGACGCGGAGAAGGAACTGCTCCTGACCTATGTTCCTCCTGAACTCGGGCTCAAGCAAAACGATCAGGAGCGCGTCATCGGGAAGATGATCAACAGCGTCATCGATCAGCTTCCCGCCGAGGAACGCAAGGCTTATCTGCTGCAGCCCACACCCGTACTCACCATGCAGAGTTTGGTGGAAAAAATCCTCGAAGCGGACGGCATCACACGGGAGCAGATCGAAGCACAGCGTGAACGCATGCGCCTCTTCGAGAAGATCATGGGCACACCCGAGGCGGACCTAATGAAGGTCGTGGCGCACCACGATGAGGAAATCGACGCCACCTTCCTGCAAATCGCCAACCTGACCATCCAATCTACGAGGGACCAGCGAGCGCGTGAATTCGCTGCGCAGCAGTTGGAGCGGGCGCTTGGTTACAGCACCCTGGGCAAGGAGATCAAAGCGCAGGAGGAAAGCCTGCTTGCCGCCGCTGAAAGCCTACGAGCTATCGGCAGCGAGTTGACCCACGATAAACTCCTGGAGATCGTCCTCGAAGCCCCGGATGAAAACCGCGTGGAAGCGCTCGTGAGCCTCGCTCGCCCCGCCTTCGACTACACCTTCTTCCAACTTCTCAGCGCACGCATCGACGAGGCTGCCGACAAGGACAAGGAGCGCCTGACCGATTTGCGGAATCGCATTTTAAAGCACACCGAGCGGCTCGATGAGATGCAACGGGAGCGGTTGGAACGCGTGGGAATGCGTTTGCAGGCTTTGATCCAGGCCGAGGATCTGGAAACTGCGCTGGCAGAGGCACTTCCCTATGTCGACGAACTCTTCCTTTCGGTCCTCCAGGCAAATCTGGCGGCAGCCAAGGAGCAAGGAGACCAAGCCACGTTCCAGAGGTTAGAGGAGATCGACCACCTTCTGAGCGAAGCCATACGCGCTTCGCTGCCTCCGGGATTGCGTTTCGTGCAAGAGCTCCTGGAAACGCCCAACCCGGACGAAGCGCGCGCCAAACTCGAAGCCTCGGTCGAAAAGATCGACGATCAATTTCTGAACGGCTTGACCTCGACCATCCAACGCTTGGAAGCCGCAGGGGAAGCGGAAAAAGCCAAACAACTTGGCGAACTGTATGGACTTGCACTGCGCCTGTCGATGCGCAGCAAGATGAAAGCATCGGGAAAGGCTGCTGCTGAAGCGTGAAACTTGGATCTTGAAACCTGCAAGAACCGGCAGACAGCCATAGCATGCTTTTCCGGGCGGGACCTGGCGAAGATCAACGCAAGGTCCCGTTTCCTTTTCGATCATTGCAGCCGCAGCACTTGGCAACACGATTCGAGAGAGACGAGAGATTCCCTGCAGCTGATCCAAGGGGGATCAATCGATGGGATGGACCCTGCAGATCAAACCCTTGAGGTAGCGACCTTCGGGGAAATTAAAAACCACCGGATGATCGTGGGGTTGGCTCTGCCAGGCGAGGATGGAAGCCCGAACGCCGGCGTCCAGCGCAGCGCCGGCAATGATCTTGCGGAAGAGATCGGGACTGATACCCCCCGAACACGAGTAACTGATGAGCGTGCCCCCAGGACGCAGCAGCTTGAACGCCAGCAGATTGATGTCCTTGTAGCCGCGAGAAGCCTTTTGGGCCTGGGAAGCCGTGGGCGCGAAGCGAGGGGGGTCGAGGATCACGACATCGAAGCTCCGCCCGCGGTCCCGTAGGGTCCGCAGCTCCTGGAAGACATCCCCCTGCAACCACTCACAGCGCTCCTGCAGCAGGTCGTTGAGTTCCACGTTGCGCTGCGCAAGCTCCAACGAAGGTTGCGAGGCATCGATGGCCAGTACGTTCTCAGCTCCAGCAGCCAAGGCCGCCAGTGTGAAACCTCCGCTGTAACAAAAGGCATCCAGCACCTCTCCTCCTGGAAAATGCTGGCGCAGGTAGCGGCGGTTGTCGCGCTGATCCAGGTAGAAACCCGTCTTGTGGCCGCTGACGAGGTCGACGTGATAGCGCATGCCATGCTCGTGCACGATCAGCGATTCCGGAGGTTCCCGTCCCCAGAGCAAGCCTTTACGAGCCTGCAGCCCTTCCAGTGCGCGTACGTCCACATCCGAGCGCTCATACAGAGCTTCACAATCCCTGCGTGAGGCCAGGTGCGAGACGATCGCATCCCGCCAACGTTCTGCGCCTGCGTTCAGTAACTGCAGCACACGAAAGGAACCGTAGCGATCAATGATCAAGCCCGGCAATCGATCCGATTCGGCGTATACCTCCCGATAGGCATCCACCTCCGGCTCTACCGCCAGATCGACACGCGCCTGGATGGCTTCGTCCAGACGCCTCGCGAGGAAAGATTCATCCACCTCTTCGTCGGATTGCCAGGTCCAGATACGGGCGCGGATTTGAGACTGGGGGGAATAGGCTGCCTTAGCCAGCCATGCGCCATCATGGGCATGGACATCCACAGTCTCTCCCGGCTGGGGATCGCCGCTCACCTCGGCAACGGAGCCGGAGAAGATCCAGGGATGGCGTTGGAGAACCGATCGCTCACGACCGGGTTTGAGACGAATCATCCGCAAGAGATACCTCGATTGGGACCGCTTCCGATTGTCAGGCGCATGAAGAGACCGCCTGCGTCAGATGATGCCAAGATTCTTATCAGGAACAATCAAGGCTAGCCTGTGATCCTAAAACGGCTCCGTCTCAGGTGGCGGATTGTCCCGATTCGGTCATCGCAAGCAGCCCTTGCTCATCGATCTCGGTTACGCCCAGTTCCTGGGCACGCTGCAGCTTGGATCCGGCATCCGATCCGACGAGCAGGTAATCCGTGCGGCTGCTGACGCTTCCAGTGACTTTGCCGCCGTGCTGCTCGATCAGTGATTTGGCTTGCTGCCTGGTCATGGAGGGCAGTGTGCCCGTGATCACGAACGTCTTCCCGCGGAACACTCCGGCGGTTCTGCCTTCAGCCTCACCCTCGGATTGCGGCCAGATCCCCGCGCGGCGCAGCTTCTCGAGCACGCGCTGGTTCCGTGGGCTGTGAAACCAATCCACGATGGCGGCGGCGATGGTGGGCCCGATGCCCTCGATGCCCTCCAGCGCTGATAGTTCGGCCTGCGCCAGCGCGTCCAGATTCGCAAAACGCTGAGCCAGAACGCCCGCCACGACCTCGCCCACGCCGCGTATGCCCAAGGCATTGATCAGGCGCGCCAGCGGACGCTCGCGAGTGTTGTCCAGGGCACGCAGCAGGTTCTCGGCCTTCTTCTCAGCAAATCCCTCCAATTTGAGCAGGTCGTCCATGCTCAACGCGTAGAGGTCACCGATGTCCTCCAGCAGACCCTCCTTCACAAACTGCGCCGCCAGCCTGATGCCCATGCCCTCGATGTCCATGGCACTGCGGGAAGCGAAATGCTCCACGTTGCGCACCAGCTGCGCCGGGCAAGCGGCGTTGATGCAGAACAGGGCCACCTCTCCGGCCATACGCTCCGCAGGTTCACCGCAGGAGGGACATCGTTCCGGGGGTTGATAAGGTTTCCCGCGACGCTCTCCCAGGGCTGGCGCGGGGCCGATCACGTAGGGGATCACGTCTCCGGCGCGCTTGATGAAGACYCGATCGCCGACGCGGATGTCCTTCTCGGCGATGAAATCRAAGTTATGCAGCGTGGCGTTSCGCACCGTCACCCCGCCRACCTCRACCGGTTCGAGCACGGCRAAGGGCGTCAGCACRCCCGTRCGYCCMACRTTGACGCCRATCTCSAGYAGYTCCGTCGTGACYACCTGGGCAGCRAACTTCATGGCGATCGCCGCACGCGGATCCTTGCCCACCACGCCCAGATCGTCGCTCAATGCCAGATCGTCGATCTTGATCACGGCGCCGTCCGCCTCATACGGAAGCTGTTCGCGCTGCTCCTCGAAACGCTGGCCTGCTTCCACCGCAGCCTGGATGTCCTCACAAACGACGATTTCCTCCGAAACGGGAAAACCCAACCCTCGCAGCATCTCGAGCGCGTCCGACTGGCGTTCAGGGAGCGGATCGCTGCTCTCGACGATGGCGTAGCACAGCAGGCTGATGGGACGATCGGCCGTCAACGCGGGATCGAGCTGTCGCAACGCGCCGGCGGCTGCGTTGCGCGGATTGACGTAGGTTCTCTCCCCCGCCTTTTCCAGACGTTCGTTCAGCGCATCGAAATCACGCAGGTAGATGAACGCCTCTCCGCGCACCACCAGGAACTGGGGTGCGTTTGTAGCCCCTTCCTCGACCGGGATGCGAAGCGGCAGAGCGCGCACGGTGCGCATGTTGGTGGTGATGTCTTCACCGAATTCCCCATCGCCGCGCGTTGCCGCCCCCGCGAACACGCCCCGCTCGTAGCGCAGCACGACGGTCAGCCCGTCCAGCTTGGGTTCGACCACGAAGGCCGCCCGTGCGACACGCTCGTCCAACTTGAGGATTCGCTCGTACCAAGCCCTCACATCCTCGGGATCGAAGGCGTTGGCCAGGCTCAGGATCGGTTGGGGATGGGCCACGCGCACGAAGCGCTCGGAAGGCTCGCCGCCCACGCGCTGCGTGGGCGAATCCGGCGTGATCAGTTCGGGATGCTCGATCTCCAGCTCCTGGAGTTCTCGCACGAAGGCATCGAACTCGCGGTCGCTGATGACCGGGGCATCCAGCACGTGATAGCGGTAGTTGTGGTAGTTGATCAGGTGCCGGAGTTCCTCGGCACGACTGCGCAAGTTGTCGTCGGCCATGCCCAGATTATAGCCCGTTCCGCAAAGGTGCGCCGCAAAGGACATTTAGATTCGTTATGATGGTGAATGACTCATTATTGAGCTACCCAAATGATCCCAGCCAAGACTGCTTGTCCGCAACAAAGAAGTGGGCTCTGCCTCGAAGCAGAGCCCTTTGGTCAGGAAACTCCCTGCGCGACCCCCAACAAGCGGCCGGTGCGTTGCTAGATGAAAAAGATCGCAAGCACCAAGCCGAGAACCAATCCAGCATAGAGGAAGAACTGGCTGAAGGGATACAGGTAGCTGACCACAGTCTCATGGTTGTCCAGACGTAGTTCCCGCATCTCGAAATACGGTCTCGGCGCACGGCGGTACCAGCCGACTGCCTCGCCGCGCTTGCCGATGAGTTTTTCGGCCTTGATCCAGCCGAAGAGAAATTCGAAGATGCGGATCGGCTGGCGATAATCCAGGATGATGAACCCGGTCTCATCCTGCAACACGAGGTCATCGCTGTAGAACAATCCTGGAACGCCACGGCCAATGATCTTGCCCTTGATCGTGCACGGGACCGAGCGGATGCGTGAGACTTTGATCGTATCGATCAATCCCTGCACGGTTTGCTTCTCCTCGAAATTGTGGCGGTATGAAAAGCGCCGCTTCAACCACCAGCCTGCGCATAGGGCGAACAACGTTGTTCCGAAAAAACCAACCTCGATGCCAAGGGCAACGTTGAGCAGGAAATACCCGCCGATCCCAAGGAATAAACCAATCCATGGAACGTAGTTGACGATCAGGTCAACCAGGAATTCATCCCAGTAGCTCTCCGGCCTTTTCGCCCGGAAGCTGTAGCGAGGTATGCCTCCCATCGCCTCAGTTTGTTTCTCAAGAGCCTTAATCCTTTTTGCCGGAAGGGGATGGGATGAAGCCAACTCGTAAAGGCCTGCCCAGGGATTCCAGAGATCCCACTTCATTGCGCTTTCCATCGAAGACGCTGACACCGCACCTGTTCCGGCACTGGCAAGCGCCAGAGACTGGGCTACTTTCGGATCGAAGATCCCCAGCGCACGGGCTGCCACCATGCGGGTATCGTCCTTCTTGTCCTCCGTCTTGGGCGCCCTCGCGAGTCCGTAGGCGATCTTGACAAGGGCTGAAGACAGCGCATCCGGTTTGCCAGTCGTTTCTCCCGCAAACTGGTCGGCATAGTACTCGCGAACTCGCGAGAGCATCAGTACGATGTATTGGCTGACGATATACGCCACAAAGGAGACCAGACCGATCAGCGCCGCAATCGATCCCCGGTCACGACTTCTGCTTGCCCCACGCGTCGTGACATAGAGAACATAAAGCACAAGCGGTACCGCGGCAGCCATTGTCATGACGACAAAGTCCCAGTGGGCTATATGTCCGAGTTCGTGGGCAACGACGGCGTTGCGCTCATCGGGATCGAGCAGATCGAGCAATCCGGAGGTGACCACAAGCCGGGCATTGCCCGGGTAATGCCCAAAGGTGAAGGCGTTAGGATTGCCATCCTGGATGACGCCGAAGCGTGGGCGGGGGATGTTTCGCTTGGAAATCACTTGCTCGACAAAACGTGCCATCTGCGGGTCGACATCGCTCATGTCCTGCCATTTGATCTTGTAGATGAGCTGGATGATCGTTGGACCCAACAGATATTGGAGAAGCAGGATGGCAAGGGCGAAGATTACCGCCACAAAGGATGGCAGATCCATCCAGACGATCACTCCCATGCCGATTGCGAAGAGCAAGCCAAACAGCAGCGCCAACACAATGAACGAGCGCAAGAACAGGTTCAACATGGTGTGTCCTCCTTCGGGGCCATCGTGGTGGAATTACCCTGGTCATACGAAATCGCGATAAACGAGAATCCAACTCTTCTGAGAGTTGGATGTCAGATCATGATTTCCGCACACCCCCGTTTCACGAAGTCTGCAATTCACGCCTCTGGATGAGGCAGGTTGATTTCGATCAATACTAGCGGAGATTATTGGGTAAGTCAAAACCGACGGCGATGGAATCGATTCAGTGGTTGAAATCGACCGCCTATCATGCATGGAAGATCTTCCGGCGCTCGAGCGCCTCTTCTGGAACCACACCGATTATCGCTTCTATTCGGCAATACCCATCCGGGCTGCATGCCTGCGAGCAGTCCCCATGAGAACGCTGAAGAACTCTTGGGACAACAAATTGATCTGCCGTTATGCATGGCTATCAGATAGAAAACCATCGGATCCGTTATCCTCTGTTATGCAACGGAGCCCTGCTTGCGCAGGGCTCCAGGAATCGAATCCAATCGACGAGATTACGACAGGCCGATGATCTTTCCGGTATCGGTATCGATGTCGATCTTCATGTAGGCCGGATAGGTCGCCAAGCCGGGCATGGTGCTCATCTTGCCGATCAGCGGGTAGATGAAGCCCGCACCCACACTGGCTCGTACCTCTCGTACCGGAACCGTATAGCCTTTGGGCACACCCTTCAGCAGTGGATCATGGCTCAGGCTCAAGTGCGT
>DUET01000094.1 GCA_011192015.1 Anaerolineae bacterium | reverse complement strand
CACGATCCCCCGGCACGGCGAACCACACTTCTCCACCTCATCGAAGATGTCATCGATGTGGGGTTCCGTCGTGGTGATCCTGGTGCCGTTGGAAAGCTCCAACGTGACCTCGAGGCTGTGCAGCTGAACGACGGTCACGACCTCACCGCTGTTCAGGATTTCGATCGCCTCCTCCCAGGAGACGGTCTCATCTTGGGGGAAAGCATCATTTACGCTACCACAACCAGCCAACAACACAGCGAGTACCACAGCCAGCATCATCCAATGTTTTCGCATCTTTATCTCTCCATCACCCTTCAAAAAGAATGCGTATGTCAACATCTTAACGACGTATGCTGCAGATCATGGGTTCCCAGGCATAGGCCGGGCGTGAGAGGCGTAGGAGGTGTATCTCCTTGCGCGTTCTACTCGTAGGCCTCACACACTGGTTCGCGGAAGACCTGGCACGCGATGTTGCTCTGCTTGGAGCACTCCTGGATGGCGATGTCGATGGCATTCTGTCTAACCTCATGGGTCGTTGAGTATCCCAGCCCGTTGTACGTGACCTCCGCCAGAACGAACCAGAGAGCGCATTCGAGCGTTGGTGTAGCCCCTGCGGGGTATTTATCTGCATCCCAACGATTTCGTACAGCTTATCCTGGTTGTAGATGTCGATCAGATAGCTTGGCAGGGATTGGGCTTCCGGATAGAGAAAGGCAAAGTTGATCCGTTTTGACACCTTGATATTCTCCGTACTATAATCACATGGTATCCCCGATCGTGGCACACTCACGGTCTGTTACTGGTAGCGGCGTACAACCATATCCGGATCTCGGTGGTTAAGTCTCCCTGAAATCAAACCCGAAACTCCAATTCGTGGTGAGCAACAACCCATCTTCAGATAAGTTCCAAATATCTCTAACTAAAATGCAATCCGTAGAGCCTTATCAAATGGGTAATGCCCATGAATCCTAAGGATACACAATTATCCGTCCGCAACGTCAATCTTAGCTTCGGCGGGACACAGGCGCTTGTGAATCTAGGATTCGACGTCAGGCAGGGTGAGATCCTGGCCATCATCGGTCCCAACGGTGCTGGAAAGACATCTCTTTTGAATTGTCTGAACAGGTTCTACAAGGTCGAATCAGGCAGCATCCAGTTCGAGGGTTATGACCTCACAAAAATTGCTCCTCACCGCATTGCCGGTCTGGGCATCGCACGGACCTTCCAGAACATTGCCCTCTATACCGGGTTGAGCACGCTGGACAATCTGATGGCCGCTCGCCACATTCATATGCATTCCGGGCTATTACAGAGTTTGATCTACTGGGGTTTCGCTCATAGAGAAGACATTTCCCACCGAATGGTGGTCGAAGAAATCATTGATTTCCTCGAGATGGAGCACATCCGCCGATCGATAGTAGGCAGCCTGCCCTATGGTTTGCGCAAGCGCGTTGAGCTGGGGCGAGCGCTGGCTATGGAGCCGCGATTGTTGCTGCTGGATGAGCCCATGACGGGCATGAACCTTGAGGAAAAGGAAGACATGGCGCGCTTCATCTTGGATCTCCATGAACGCCAGAAGACGACCATCCTGCTAATCGAGCACGACATGGGATTGGTAATGGACATCGCCGATCGGGTGGTCGTGCTTGATTTTGGAGTCAAGATCGCCGAGGGATCGCCGCAGGAGATCCGCGAGGATCAGCAAGTCATCAAAGCCTACCTGGGTGAGGCAAGGTGAAGTGACACTTCCGGATACGCTTCCCAAATGCCTGGTCACAGGCTACCAAAAATACGGCGATGGGCATACGGCTCTTCGCAAGAAGGACAGGGGTATCTGGCGCTCTTATTCGTGGGAAGATTCCCACAAACAAGTCCAGAACCTGACCCTGGGACTTATCCACCTGGGTTTGCAACGCGGGGACAAGGTTTGCATCGTAGGTGACAACGATCCTCAATACATATGGGCTCAGATCGCGGTTCAAGCTGGGGGAGGCGTGGCCGTGGGGGTTTTCACCGACAGCACTCCCCCCGAGATTCAGTTCATTGTAGAGCATTCGGATGCAACTTTTGTCTTCGCCAAGGATCAGGAGCAGTGCGATAAGCTCCTGGAGATCAAGAGTCAGATCCCCAAAGTGAGGGGAGTTATCTATTGGGATGATAAGGGTCTATGGGGATACGATGATCCTTGGTTGATCAGTTTTGACCGTGTCCAGGAACTGGGTCAGGAACAGCAGGCGCGAGAACCCGACCGGTTTGATAGCGAGATCGCTCTGGGCAAGGGAACCGATGTGGCCATCTATTGCTACACCTCTGGAACGATGGGGGTACCCAAGGGGGCCATGATCAGCCATGCAAACCTATTGGCCGGCAGTGATTTAGCGGTGGCTGTCGATCCGCGCTCCGAGCATCACGACTACCTTTCATTTCTACCTCCAGCTTGGATCACGGAGAATGTCCTCGGTCTGGCGATTCATCTCCGTACGGGCATGATTGTCAATTTCCCCGAAGCGCCAGAAACCGTACAGGAGAACATCCGTGAGGTTGCGCCCTACTGGTTATTGTTCAGCGCCCGTTTGTGGGAGAGCATGGTGGCCTTGGTCCAGGTGAAGATGACAGAGAGCACCTGGATCAATCGCCTGCTCTATCGATGGTTCATGCCCGTGGGTTACAAAGTTGCCACGCTGCGCTATGAGCAGCGAACCCGGATAGGCTTGCATTGGCGCATCCTGCATGCTCTGGGTGAGATAGCGGTTTTCCAGCCTCTGCGCGACAAACTGGGGCTCACCAGAGTGCTTTCCGCCTATTCATCAGGCGCAGCCCTGAACCCGGATGTGGTGCGCTTCTTCCGTGCCATTGGAGTGAATATCAAGCAGCTTTATGGTTCGACGGAGGCGCAGACGCACACCTTGCACATCGGTGACGATGTCAGATTTGAATCCGTCGGTGTACCTCCGCCGGGGATGGAGATCAGGATCGCCGAGGATGGAGAGATCCTGGTTCATGGTCCATCGGTGTTCATAGGCTACTACAAACTTCCGGAGCAGACGGAACACGCCATCGAGATCGATGAAAACGGCAAGCGCTGGTTCCGGACTGGCGATGCTGGATACGTGAGCGATGATGGGCATTTGATCTATTTGGATCGAATGAAGGACATGATCGCGCTCGCCAGCGGAGAGAAGTATTCTCCGCAATACATAGAAGGGCGACTTAAGTTTAGCCCTTACATCCGCGATGTAATGACCATTGGAGGCGCAGAAAAGGGTTTCGTCACCGCCCTGATCAATATCGATTTCAACAGCGTTGGACGTTGGGCGGAACGGCGCGGATTGAGCTACACGACCTTTGTTGACCTCTCGCAGAAGAAGGAGGTCTACGCCCTGATTCGTCAGGACGTCGCCGGCGTGAATGCTACGTTACCACCTGCGGCACGGGTGCGGCGTTTTGTGCTCCTGCATAAGGAATTCGATCCTGATGAAGCTGAACTCACACGAACTCGCAAACTCAAGCGAGGCATCCTCAGCGATCGCTATCAGGACATGATTGCGGCTATGTATGGGGACGAGGATGAAGTGCGTGTCAGGGCGGCTGTAAAATATCGCGACGGCCGAGAGGGCATTATCGAAACCACGGTTCGTGTGGAAACCTTGGTGGAGGAGGATCTCCCGAAGTGAATTGGCAATTGTTACCACAGTTTGCGATCAGTGGTTTGCTTGCTGGCGGGCCGATCGCCTTGATGGCGTTGGGCATCGTGTTGATCTTTAAATCTTCATACATCTTCAACTTCGCTCAAGGCCAATTGCTGCTGATGGGAGCGCTGCTCACTTGGTGGCTTGCTGTCGACATCGGGCTCCCGCTGTGGCTTTCGATCTTGTTGGCGATTGCCATTTCAGCGGTGCTGGGGTTGCTCATCGAGCGCTTTACCTTGCGTCCGCTGACGGGGCAGCCGTTGCTGACCATCATACTCATGACGTTGGGGCTTAGTCAGGTGCTGCAGGGGCTGGCCCTGCTGCTATTTGGGGGTACCCAACGAAACTTCCCGCAGATCTTCTCAACTGCCAATCCCTACCGGATCACAACCCCGTTTATTCATGACGGTAACCCTATCATTGTCATTCTCAAACAGAATCTGGTGTGGTCCTTTGCTGTGGCGATCCTGGGTGTCATCGTTATTGGTGCCTTCTTCAGGCTCACTCGCACTGGGCTGGCCATGCGTGGTGCATCAGAGGATCATGAACTTGCACAGAGCATCGGGTTGCGCATCCAGCGCATCTTCGGTACATCCTGGGCGTTGGCTGCCGCCGTGGCCGCGATCGGAGGCGTGCTCCTGGCGACATCGAGCGGCCTGGACGTGAGCCTCTCAATCGTCGTCTTGGCAGCATTTCCGGCCGTGCTTCTTGGAGGGTTGGAATCCATTCCGGGGACAATTGCGGGAGGTCTCATCATCGGGCTTGCCCAGGGGATTGTAGCAACCTCCAAGACTCAGATCATACGCAATTCAGCAGAGATCATGCCCTATGTGGTCTTGCTGGTTGTCCTGCTCTTCCGGCCAGAGGGGCTTTTCGGCCAGAAACGCATCGAGAGGATTTGATGGCCATTCTTCGTCCTGCTGGGGAATTCGATACCAGTTATGCGAGCGATATGGCCACCATCCGCCGACCTTGGCAATGGTGCCTGCTGCTTGTATTCCTGTTGGCGCTTTTCACTCTACCATTCTATGCCAGCCAGGGTCTGGTAGCCTTGGTGAACCGCATCGGCATCACCATCATTGCCGTGCAAGGCCTAAGTCTGCTAACTGGTTTCACAGGGCAGATATCACTCGGGCAGGCGGCATTTATGACTGCGGGTGGCTACGTATCGGCTCTGTTAGTGAATGAACTCGGTTGGCCCTTCTTGCTTGCCTTACCTGCAGCCGCTATCGCAGCGGGCTTGGTAGGTTTGATCTTCGGACTGCCGTCCTTACGTGTGAAGGGTTTCTACCTTGTCATGGCGACATTGGCGGCACAGTTCATCATCCCTTGGTTTACTCGCAATGCGTTTCAAGACGTACTCAACGGCGCGCAGGGGCTCAATGTGCAGGTCCCGGTGATCTTTGGTGTCGAGTTCAATACCCCACAACGCTACATATTCTTGACACTCACAGTCCTTGTATTGACGACGATCTTGGCCTTCAATGTCACGCGATCACGCCTGGGAAGAGCTTTCATCTCGATCCGAGATAATGACCTGGCTGCCGAATTACTGGGTGTGAATCTCTTCAAATACAAACTGCAGGCCTTCTTCCTGGCCTCCATGTACGCTGGATTAGCTGGATCGCTTGCTGCTCACCAGTTGCGCCACATCAATTCAGAAACATTCACACTCATCGATTCGATCATCTTCATGGGCATGCTGGTTATCGGTGGATTGGGTTCCAATCTCGGTCCGATCTTTGGCGCGATCGTTGTGGAATTCCTGATCGAGGCCGCCACGCTGCTTGGCCCGTTTGTGGCGATGATCTTCCCGGCGAAATCTGCTGGAGTCGTGCAAGCTCTGCGGCCATTGTTCTTCGGTACTTCCCTTATGCTCTTTCTGATATTTGAACCCCGAGGGTTGGCTTACCGTTGGCAGTTGTTCAAAGCCGCGTGGCGTCTTCGCCCATTTTCTCATTAGCGAATAGGAGGATTGAGGAAGAGAATCGCACGCATTGGTTTCGACGGCGGACGCAGCCGCAATTGCGTTCGAGCGGGATACGCCGCTTTGCAGGATTTGTTTCTCTTGAAGAAGGAGGAGGAAGACAATGCGCAGACATCTGGTTGGAACGATTGCTCTTCTCATGGTGGCTTCTATGGTATTGGGGGCGTGCGGTCCCAAGGCGCCTCCGGATTTCACAGGGAGGACCATCACGCTGTATCACTTCGGGGATCTATCCGGACCCTACGCCGCCATCACTGCCCCTCTGGTTCATGGAGCGGAGGACGCAGTGGCCGCCGTGAATGCGGCTGGAGGCATCTATGGTGCCACGCTCGAAATCCAGTTCGCCGACACCGCGGGAAGCATTGACGAGGCTGTTGCAGCCTACGACCGCTTCACAGGTGCAGATGACAACATCCTGTTCATGATCACCTACGGTTCCGGTGAGGTGGAGGCTCTGGCCGCCCGCTTCGCCGAGGATAAAATCGTCAACATCACTGCCGGCCTGAGCGCACGCGGCTTCTACATCGATTCGGGCTACACCTTTGGCCTCGGACCGATCTACCCAGACCAGTTCGGACTGGTGATGCAATACCTGCACGACAACTGGGATACCATGAAGCCGGAAGACGCTGGTGACGAGATCAAGCTGGCCTACATCAGCTGGCCTACGGCCTTTGGTCAGGGAGCTTTGACCTCCGAAACGCGCGCTTTCCTGGAAGATCTGGACATCGAGGTCGTGGTTGAGGAGGTCTATGACCTTTCCCCCGCAGCCGACACCACGACAGCCATTCTCAATGCTCAAGCGGCAGGCGCGAATGTTATCTGGACCAACACGCTTGCCTTTGGAGTGTCTGTGATCCTGAACGATCTGAATGCGCTGGGCTTGCGCGATCAGTTCGTCGTCGCCACCGACAACTGGGGCATGGATCTGGCGACCTACGCATACATGGCAGATCCTTCATACGGGGTTGGCCTGATATCAGCCTTCCCATACCTATGGTGGACGGACACTGAGAATGCGGGTGTGCAGTACGCCGAAGGGCTCTTCGCAGCCAACGAGCGACCGGCGGGTGAGCATAATGTCGGCTACCTGCTGCTGGTTGCTGGAGTCGACATGGCCGTGCAGGCGATCACCCATGCGATAGATACCGTGGGATGGGATAACCTGAACGGCGAGGCAGTGGCCGACGCCTTGATTGACTTGAGCCCCTTCGAGGCGCTGGACGGCGTTTTAAGGCCGGATTACTCAGGCGGCAGCCGCTCTCCCCATGTTTCTCAGATCCGGATGATCCAGGGTGGACCGGATGCTTTCAATATCCTCATGGATTGGACGGAAACACCGGATCTACGGCCGGTTGAGTGATCCTGTTCCTTACAGGCAATCGTAGGGAGCGCTGATCATCAGCGCTCCCTACAATGAACCTAAGGTTGTCACATGCTGCGACTGAACAACATCGAAGTCATCTACTGCGACGTTATCCAAGTCCTGCGGGGCGTATCGCTGGACGTGCCTGAAGGCGAGATCGTTGCCCTGCTTGGCGCAAACGGAGCAGGAAAAACGACCGTTTTGCGTGCTATCTCTGGGCTGCTGCGCAGTCAGGATGGAGAGATCACCCGCGGCAGCATTGAATACACCGACCAGCGCATCGATCGCCTTCCTCCCGAAAAGATCGTGGAGATGGGGATCATCCAGGTTCTGGAGGGGAGACGTCTTTTTCAGCACCTGACGGTCGAAGAGAATCTTGTGATCGGCTCGATCGTGCGGGGACGCGATGCTGATGCTGCTGCGGTTCGGCATGACCTAGAGCAGGTCTATACCTACTTCCCTCGTCTCAAGGATCTAGCACGCTCAGTGAGTGGCTACCTATCAGGCGGCGAGCAGCAGATGCTGGTCATTGGCAGGGCGTTAATGGCCCAACCCAAACTCATGATGCTTGATGAACCCTCTCTGGGTTTAGCTCCCCTCCTTGTTCGAGAGATCTTTCAAGTGATAAGCAGGATGAGTGCGGCTGAAGGCATCTCGATTCTGGTAGTCGAGCAGAACGCACGTCTGGCACTCAATGTTGCCAGCTACGCCTACGTTTTGGATAACGGACGGATTGTCCTGGACGGACCGGCGGAGCAGTTGGCGGAAAACGAAGACATCAAGGAGTTTTATTTAGGATTGACACAGCTTGGAGAGCGCAAGAGCTATCGTGACATCAAGCATTACAAACGACGCAAGCGCTGGCTGGGGTGAGTGCGACTGAGTACTCCAACCCAAAAGCAGGAAGCCCACATCTGAGGTGAGATCATGGGACCCCAAGGTCTGACGCTTTATGAATTTCTGCTTCAAAATGCTAAGACCAGAGGATCAGAGGCAGCGATTATCGGTGCCGACAGAACCGCAACGCATGCGCAATTCCTCAAACGCGTGGATCAACTAGCAGCTGGCATCCACCGACTCGGCATATCCAAGGGGGATCGAATCTGCATCCTCGCCCAGAACTCGCTGGAGTACTTCGAGTTGTATGGGTCGTGTGCAAAGTTAGGAGCGATTGCCTATCCTATTAATTGGCGCCTCTCGGCGGAGGAAGTCCAGCAGGTAATCGAACTCGCCGATCCCCAGATGCTTGCTGTTGATCCAGCCCACCTCCCCCAGCTGAAAGAGATTGACCTCGGCAGCCTGCGTGTGCGAAGCCTCATCGGCGAGGAGAACGTCGATGGTTTTGTGGCCCTGACGGATCTGTATGTAGATGATGGGGATGAGTCTTTCGATAGAAAGGTCGATGATCCGTTTGTGATTCTGGCAACAGCAGCAACCGAGGGTGTGTCGCGTGGTGCCGTACTGTCGCATGGAAATCTCATCGCGGCCGGAGACCATTTGATCAACACCTTGGGATTAACGACCAAAGATCGCCACCTGGCAGCCTTGCCGCTCTTCCACATCACCGGTCTGGGTCTCTCGTTAGCTGTGATTAGAGCTGGTGGAGCCAACGTCGTCACAGACGCATTTGATCCCCTTCAAGCGGCGCAGCTTATCGACGCGCATCAAGTAACGCTGCTGGCTAGTTTCCCACCGGTGCTGACCATGCTTTTGGAGGCTCGTCAAGCGAGCGGCGCGCAATGGGACAGCTTGCGGTATGTGTTGGGTCTGGATGCACCCGATACGATCCAGCGTTTGTTGACGGAAACTGGTGCTGAGTTTTGGACCGGATTCGGCCAATCTGAAACTTCGGGAGTGGTGACGCTTGGATCCGTGATGGAGAAGCCAGGTTCGACGGGTAAGCCTCTGCCTGGTGTGTCGGTGGTCTGCTTGGATGAGAAGGGAAAGGAAGTCCCAGTAGGTCAAACCGGCGAGATTGCAGTGCGAGGGGAGCTGGTCTTCAAAGGCTATTGGCGCGATGCCGATGCCACGGACTACGCCTCACGCCACGGTTGGCATCACACCGGGGATCTGGGCATGTTCGATGAAGAAGGCTACCTTTTCTATCGCGGACGCAAGCCGGAGAAAGAGTTGATCAAATCGGGAGGTGAGAACGTTTATCCGGCAGAAGTCGAACGCATTATCTTGGAGATGCCTCAGGTGGCCGGAGTGTGCGTAATCGGCGTGCCGGATGAGAAGTGGGGGGAAGCCGTTAAGGCGGTGGTGGAGATTCTGCCTGGCAAGAAGATCAGTGAAATGCAGATCGTTGACGCCGTCGCCAGCAGGATCGCGGCTTACAAGAAACCACGCGTTGTGGATTTTGTGGAGAAACTACCTCGTTCAGAAGATGGTGAGATTGACCGTGCGGCGGTGAAGGCTGACCACAGCTGACATGCTGACTAAGATCCCTGTTTCAGTTCCGAATTCTCCGGATAGCTCTTCGCGCTAGGGTATTTGACCCTTTTCCCTCGTCTGATTCTAACTCAATCATTGGATCGGTTTTTTTAGGGGGCAGGGCAGATCCGGACGGTTCGGAATAACCCCCGTATGTGAGGAAATTGACAGCCGCCCAGACTAGATATGACTCCTCGGGTAGGGCTCGCCTGTCATAGTGCTTTATCCAGGGAAGTTCCAAACCACCGTTCAATGACATCTGAGTTCATCCTGTTCATTACTTGCTACCATGTCCATTGTGGCTGTAGAGTCCACCAATCCGGGCATCAGACTGTCTATAGTTCCCATTCCATCTGCACCGAAAACATATCTGATATATCATGAGATATGGTGATTCGACTCCATTAACATGAATCGCCATTGATTCATCCATAGAGCAGGTGGGTCTAGCCTGGAAAATGGACCCTAATACGGGACTGTTTCTGGCGGCTTGAGCGCATTCTTATGTTGCATGCGTTGCCGGTGATGCGTTGGTTGGGAGGTGGATGATGATGGAAACAGCTCCAGAGATAACGATCATCGGCGCCGGTGGGATCGGCTGCGCGCTGGGTCATGCACTGCTCTCAGGGGGTATGGACGTCATCATCGTCGAAGTGGATGAAGCCAAGCTGGCTTGGGGTTGGGAAAATGGCATCGGGTTGGATCATGAACCTGCTCAACGCGCCAAGTTCCTGCATTTCGATCATTGGCAGCCCCGACCGGATGACCTCGTCCTCCTCTGCACGAAGTGCTACGACAATCGAACTGTGCTAGCACGGGTCCCTCCCAACCTGAAACTCATTCCTATCCAGAACGGGTTCGACGAGCAGCTTATGAATCGGGTCGAGATCGAGGGTATCGCATCCTTCGTGACCGAATGCATGTCCGGGCGCACCCACACTTGGATCACCCGACCGGGAGATCTCCACATCGGTTTCAGCATGGCTGAGCATCAAGGGAAACTTTCTGATAAGGTGGAGAATCTCATTGGTGTTCTCGAGACGCATGGGAAGTTTTCGGTTCGTCGTGTTCCCGAGGTTCTGCCTTACAAGAACACCAAGCTTCTCTACAACGCAGCCATCAGCCCGATCGCAGCGGTTGCCGGTCTCGACAATGGAGAGTTGCTGACCATCCCCAAGGCGCGCAAGTTATTCTTCGGTTTGATCGCCGAGAATTATCGCATCCTCAAATCCACCGGATCGCCGATGGCGAGGATAGGCCCCTTCCATCCGGATTCGGTGGCTGTATTGTTGCGACTTCCCCTGGTGGCTCGCATGCTGGCCATCCCGTTCTCGAGAACCCTCAAGGGCACCTACTGCTCGATGGCCGGAGATCTGCCGAACGGACCCACCGAACTCGAGAACTACAATGGACACCTGCTCAGACTCGCTGGAGACCATGGTTTCCCGCTGAACCGAGAGGTCTATGCGGTTACCAGGTATGTGGAAGAGAACGGTCTGCAACCGGGGATGTCCTGGCTTGACGAACTCCTTGCCAAGGTCGATGCTTCCTGAAGCCGATCTTGTTGGGAGGTTTGCATTCGTTGGAAACGAGGCTTTGAACGAAGTTGACTCGGTGCGGAGTTCTTTGTTGGTCTGAGGTATCTCCATCCGTTCCGATTCCACAAACAACACGGAATCGAATCTTCTGTCTCATTGACAGGCGATTCTTCGAGATATCGTGTTTTGATTGGCCTCGCAGGTCGGTCCAGCTAGATTACGTCCAATTGCTTCCCCACTTGCTCGAAGATGCCCAGCACGCGATCCAGCTGCTCCTCCGTGTGAGTCGCCATGTAGCTCGTGCGCAGCAGCTGGCGACCAGGCGGTGTGGCAGGAGAGATGATGGCGTTGACATACACGCCGTTGTCCAGCAGGGCGCGCCAGAAGATGAAGGTCTTCAAATCATCGCCGATGATGATGGGGATGACGGGCGTGACGGAATTGCCGATGTCAAAGCCCAAGTCCGTGAACCCCTGGCGCATTCTTGTGGCGATCTTATCGAGTTGATCAACACGTTCAGGTTCGTCACGCATGATCTGGAGCGATGCGAGAGCGGCAGCGCAGTTGGCGGGGGGAATGCTTGCAGAGAAGATCAAACTGCGAGCGTTGTGCTGAATGTAATCGATCACCTTTTCACTGCCGGCGATGAAGCCACCCAGGGAGGCAAAGGCCTTGCTGAAGGTGCCCATGATGAGATCGACATCCTCGGTCATGCCGAAATGGGCTGCGGTCCCTCGTCCGCCTCCCAACACACCGATGGCATGGGCATCATCGACCATCAGGCGCGCGCCGAACTCCTTGCATAGCGGGACGATCTCGGGCAGTGGCGCGATATCCCCTTCCATGCTGAAAAGACCGTCCACGACGACAAGGATTCCCCGTTTCGGATCGACGCTCTTCAGGACGCGTTCAAGATCCGCAACATCGTTGTGGCGGTAGCGCTTCGTCGTTCCCCATGAAAGGCGGGCACCGTCCAGGATGCTGGCGTGGTCATCCTTATCCAGGATCGCCACGTCGCCCCTGCCGACGATGGAGCTGATGGTCCCCAGGTTGACCTGCATGCCGGTTGAAAAAACCAGAGCGGCTTCCATACCGACGAAATCGGCGAGTTCTTTTTCGAGTTCGAGGTGCATTTCGAGGGTGCCGTTCAAGAGGCGCGAACCTGTGCAGCTCGTGCCGTATTGTTCGACGGCATCCATCGCAGCCTGGCGGACCTTAGGATGCGTGGTCAGTCCCAGGTAGTTGTTCGAGCCGCACATGATGATGCGTTTCCCCTGGTAGATCGCTTCCGTTCCTTCATTCCCGCTCATTGCCAGGAAGTAGGGATACAAACCTGCCTCTTTAACTTCTTCGGCGGAGGTATATTCATAAGCTTTCTTGAAGATATCCATTCGATAAGTCCTCCTGATCGTATTTCACTTCATGATTTCCCCAGATTCTTCCTGGCAATTCTCAAGAACACATCCCCATACAGGAATACGAGTTTTGGCGAGAATCTCTTCAATATCCAGAACATTTTTACGGCTCCCCAAATGATGAAGAATTTCCCTCGTAATAGGCCTTCAACGAATTTCTCGGCCACATCTTCTGGAGAGGCCAGACCCGCACTTGATCCGACAATCACGTCTGTTTCAGGTGGTTTGGTTTGATTCTCGATTTCGAAACCCGGCGTATCGGTATCCGGCGGATACAAGACCGAAACCCTGATATTGAAGGGTTTCAATTCATGACGAAGGGTTTCCGCAAATCCAACCAAAGCGAACTTCGAAGGTGAGTAAGTCGCATACCCGATGATACCAACAAATCCTCCCCCGGAAGATGTGAAAGCAATTTGACCCTTCTTCTCCTTCATGAAATGAGGCAATAGAATCAATGTGGGAACCACCTGGCCGAAGTAATTAGTCTCCATGTTTTTCCGGTAATCTTCCAGCTTCAATTCTTGGATGTAATTCGGGTAGGCATAACCTACTACGTTGATCAAGACATCCGGGACGCCATGTTTCTCGATGAAGGTTTCAAGAAGAGGTTTGAGTTTTCCCATATCCGTGGTGTCGCAGGTGATCGTTTCCACGAGTTGAGATTCCGACATCCGTTCCGCTGCAATCTCCTGAGCTGCGTGGGTCAAGGTGGCCGAATCTCTTGCCACGATGCCGACGCTGCCGCCAAGACGTACGATTTCCTTGGCCGTTTCCTTTCCTATTCCTTTCGAAGCCCCACAGATGAGGGCCGTCTTGCCGCGATAGGGCTGCTGTTTGATGAGTCTCTTCTTTGTCACGAGTATGATCCTTTTCCAGTGATGTTGTTTCGGCGGATTGTATAACCTCAGATCAAGGGAGGCAATACCACGCTTTATAACCCCAATTGGGGATGAGGAGTTTCACAACGACGGCCATCCATCGGAGATGATGAAGGAAAGAAAGGAGCCAGGAATGCTATAACGGATTCCTGACTCCATCGTATCCTTCGCGAAGATCCCTATCATGGTGTTCGTCTGGCCCCCAACGGAATTTACCTGCTTCCATTGGATGGAGACTGATTCCAAGGCATTGCTCTTATCCATTCTCCTGCAAGCCAGCAGGCAGCTCTCTTCCTGCTAAAGACGTCATATCAAGATCAGCTTGGACCGCTTGAATCGCGCCATGGCTCCCAGTAGCAATCCAATGTTCGCTGCCAGTAGAAGGCTCAAAAGGATCTGCACGATAGTCGCTGCGTTCATGTACCCAAGCATTGCCTGAATCGATTCCTCGGGGAGGAATGTCGGCAGCAGAAACACCCCAGCCTGCAATACAAGAAAGGGCATGAACAGCATGAGCATGATTGTCTGAGCCGCGTTCTGGACGGTGGGTGCCCGCAGGGATATGAGGAGACCTAGATTGGCAACCATCCCGGACATCAGCAAGCTTGCCGCGAGATCCAACCATAAGATCGATGTTTGATAGATCTGGAAAACCCCAGTCCATTCCAGGATGTTCACAACCACAAGACTCACCAGAAGCAGGAACAGGGTCATTCCCCATCCGAAGGTGATGGACATCAGCAGTTTGCCGAACAGGATGGCACGATCCGGCAGGCGGCTTGCTAACAAGGTTTCAAGAGTATGTCGCTCACGTTCCCCGGCAAAGGATTCGGCGATGGTGGAGGAAATCAGCAGCAGCGGTGTAATAACTGCCACGGCCACAGACCAGCCCGATGTCAACCATTGATGCCGGAATTGAATCGGGAAGATGATCCCAAATAGGGCAAGAGGCGTCAGCAGGATGGCCACAGATTTCCAACGATTGTTATTGTATCGAAGCAGTCCCTTGCCTTCCTTCCACATGACCGTCAAGATATCTTCAATCATCTTTCCCTCCTGTTAACGCGAGGAACACTTCTTCCATACCGGGTTGACCTCGGCGGACTTCTTCGACATGAACACCGGCATCCACGAGGCAGCTGACCAGCGCCGCCACATCTGTTCCAGCAACCAGATCGATCGCCAGATGGTTGTTCTGCCGGATCACTCCATCTACATTCGGATGTGCACTCAACAATTCGATGGCCGCCTTGGTGAATCCCCGCCCGGTGATTTCAACTCGCGGGCTACCGACCATCGCTTGTAGCTCATGGGGCGTTCCATGCGCGACCAAACTTCCATCCCTTATGATCGCTACCTGCTGACAGAGTCTCTCGGTATCGGTCATGTTGTGAGTGGTCAGGAAGATGGTTACATGCTCGTGGGCTGCCAATGATTCAAGATCCTCACGGATCGCCACGGCTGCGCGGACATCAAGACCTGCAGTAGGCTCGTCCAAGAGGAGCAATCTGGGGCGATGGAGAAGTGCGCGTGCAAGAGCCAGCTTCTGCTTCATCCCCCGGCTCCAGGAACCCGCGCTGTCTTTACGGCGCTCCCAAAGCCCCAGGTGGGTTAGCAATTCCTGGATGCGCAACCTTCGCTCAGCAACGGGCATGCGAAACGCACGCCCATAGAATTCCAGATTATCCTCAGCGCTCATTTGTTCGTAGATCCCGCAATGTTCCAGCAGGGCGCCAGCTTGCGCACGCACGCGATGCGACTCATTTTGAGCCTTATATCCCAGTACCTCGACATGCCCAGACGTGGGTTCCAGGAGGCCCATCATGAGGCGGATGGTTGTTGTTTTCCCGGCCCCATTGGGCCCCAGAAATCCGAACACGATTCCTTCAGGAACCTCCAATGAGAGATTGTCTAATGCACGCACCGATTCAAAATCCTTGGTGAGTTTGTCCATTACGATCGCGTTCTTGGCCATATCGTCTTCCTTTCATGCAGTGTACGAGAACTGTTGGAAATGCCTTGCCCCTAAGCATCGGTTGATTTGCGGTTCCTATCGAGGGCGGTGCCAATAGCAAGCCCAAGCACCAACCCTCCTCCGGCGAAGAGAACAAGGTTATTCAAGAGAAGCCCGATCGCTCCACCGATGACCAAACCCATTGCCATGCTCAAACCCAGATAATTTCCTTTGCGATTTACATTACTCTTCGACATGATCTCTTCCTCCTGTGCTCAGCAATACTGGATTTCCCCCACCCTCCACTATCCATGCAGTTGGGTCGTTCTATGCATAACTCTGCTTCTGAACATTCCCTACACCCACCCTCATGATGTCCAAGCTCACACGTTTCGTTAAGATACTTGCGATCCAACATCGATTGATCCAGCAGCAGATCGATGGCAGGACTATGGCGCAGGGATGTCACTGAGAGTCTGTTCGACATTTCTTGCTTCCTGCCTCCGGTCTATGGATTGGGCTTTTCTATCCTTTGACCGGCGCTTCGGCTTCTCGAGTTATGGCTACTAGAGTCAAACCCAGGTCGCGCATCTTGATCAGCAGACCATACAGGGCGGCTTGATCGGCGACTATGCCACTCATCTCGGTTGTGTCATCGTCCCCATGGTTGATCGTCAAACCATCGAACCATTCCGACCAACTCTCATCGAGATGGCCTTTGACCTTGAATTGATATCGACTTGGTTTGTCGAACTCGCGATCTGGTGGCATACTGCTGTCCTCGCAGTCAATTACTTCATGACCCAATACCGATGTCATCCTACAGGCAATCGGGGTGAGACGTCGTCACACGAAAGGGTGAATTCAGGGGTGATACCCTGTTCATCAATCGACCCATATCAACGAAGCCGGGCACACATGTATCGAACTCCTGGTCCTAGAGGGCGTTTCAAGAATGTGAGGGAAATATTGGAGGGTTGTACATATAAGAAGGAGCCGTTTTGGGCACTCTGACAACCTTGCCGGCTTTATAGGATCCCCAGTTCTTTCGCTCTGTTCATGGCCTGCGTTCTACTGCTCACGTCTAATTTCCTGTAGAGGCTTTTTGTGTGCGTCTTCACGGTGTTGATGGATAGGAAGAGTTCCTCGGCGATCTCCCTGTTCGATAAACCAGCGTTGATAAGCCGCAGGACCTGGCGTTCCCGATCGGTCAGTTCCTCTCCCGGAGGCTCAAATGAGTCAGCGCTGGGTGATCCGGACCGGAGAATAGTCGGTTGCAGGGTGTGAGATCTTCGCGTATCACTTCGCAGCGCTTCGACCAACCGATCAGCGTAATCCCTTACAATCCCTTCCGCGATCGCCTTTCTCAGCAGATTCTCCATAGGATCTCCTTCGCCGATGAAACTCCGGATATAGCCCTCCGGCTCTGCGAGTTTGAGCGCGCGCTCCAACGTCACCAGGGCATGCTCATCATCGCCGAGTGTTTGAAAGGCCATTGCCTGGAGAATCAGGGCTTCGATGACATAGGCATCTGCCCCTATTGCCTCTGTACAATCTAGGATTCTTGCGACGAGATCCAAGGTTTCATCTGAGATCCCGCTTCTTTTCTCACTTCCTTCTACGATCAGGAGACGGGCGAGCACCAGGTAATTGAAAGCGAATTTAAAAGCCACGTCGTCATCGATACTCACGCCAGCTGACTCTGCCCAAAGAAGTGCATCCTTGGTCTTCCCCTGCATCAGCCATAATCTGGCCTGCCTGGCAGCTGTGTACGATTCGAACCATGGCGACACATCCATTGCAATTTGCTTCGCCTTTCGCATGGCGTTCTGGGCGCCATCCTCATCGCCGCTGTCGTGGAGCGCTCTGGCGAGGTGAAGATAGCCTTCCAGCATTCCATCTGCCTGCCCCCATTGTGTGCAGAGTTCCAGCCCCCTCCTTGCCTGGCGAATGGCCTCTTCAAGTTGGTTCCACTCACGCAATACTCCGCTCAGTCGAAGAAAGGCATGGCCTGCGGCTGGGAGGTTCAAACCGCGCTTCTTCACATAGGCATCTGCCAATGCGATCGCCTCGCGACATGAAGCCTCTGCTCGATGGAGCTGTCCTTGGTTGATTCGGAGAGCGGCTCGTTCACAGAGCACAAGCAAGACCACATGACTGCGTCCGGTTGCCCGATTGATGCGAATGGCCTCATCGAAGGCTTGGTCGGCGGTGTGGAATTCACCCAGCATCCGGAGCATGAACCCGAGATGGAACTGAGCCCAGCCGCGCGTGACAAGGTCATCATCCGGCAATTGAGCCAGGGCTTCCCGTACCAATTCTGCTCCACGCGCTAATTCCCCTTGGATCCCCAAGATCTGCGCATGAATGGCTGCGATATGACCTTGAATGCGTTTCCCCGAAGGACCTTTTCGTATTTCTTCGTCAAGATGTACAAAGCTGTTTTCGGCGTCCTGCAAGAGGGATTCGACCGCCTGCACCTGACCTGCGTAGGCCATGGGCCAAGCCCGGGCGATGCACAGAAGCGGACGTGAGCGTACAACTTGGTCCGGCAATTCATCCAACCAACTTGACAACGTGATCAATTCCCCATGATCCATCATGGCCAAGGCGTTCCCCTCAACGATGCGGACCGCCTCGGCTGTATCCCCACTTGCGATCCAATGCTTGATCGCTTCCGAGACCAAGCCATTCTTCTCGAACCATGTGCCCGCTCGGCGATGGAGCTCAGCCACGACACCGGGGCGGATCTTTTTCAAGTGTTTTCGGAGCAAGTCGGCAAACAGGTGATGGTAACGGTACCAGTGTCGATCATGATCCAATGCAGTGATGAACAGATTCGCCTTCTCCAATCTCTCCAGAGTCCTCTGCCCATCGCTTCGTCCAGTGAGGCTGTTGCAGAGGGGGGCGGATAGATGGTCAAGGATTGCGGTTTGGAGCAGGAAATCCTGGATCTCCTCCGGTTGCTGCAAAAGCACTTCGTCGGTGAAATAGTCCAGAATGTAGCGCTGGTTCGTGGCAAATGACGAAACATCGCTGACGCGGTCCGAGGTTCGAGCTTGGGGGGAGAAGGGTGATTTGATCGAAAGCGCAGCCAATTGAAGCCCAACAGCCCAGCCTTCGGTGCGCAGCGCGAGAGCGCTGACATCTTCAGGGGAGAGCGCCAGGCCCATGACATCATTGAGAAAGGCAGCCGTTTCGATTGCAGTGAAGCGTAAGTCGGCGGTACGCAGCTCCTTCAGTTCACCTCTGCCGCGTAGACGACTCAGGTGCAGGGGAGGATCGGATCGGCTGGAAATGACCAGATGCAAATTAGGTGGAGCATGATCCAGTAGAAAGGTGATGGCTTCGTGGATGGATCGGTCTCCGATGACATGATAGTCATCGAGAATGAGCATATTCGGCTTTGAGCTTCTGGCGATCTCGTTGATGAGCATCGTAAGGGCTGCCTCAACGGATGGTGGTGTGCTCGATTGGAATATCGCCAGGGACTCAATGCCCATATCATCGTTGATGGTCTGAAAGGCGGCGATGAGGTAGCTCAAGAAGCGAAAAAGGTTGTTATCGCCTCGATCCAGGGAAAGCCAAGCGACCGGCATCTTGATCGATTGAATCCATTCGCTGAGGAGGGTTGTCTTGCCAAAGCCTGCGGGAGCAGAGATCAGCGTAAGCTTTCGATGAAAAGTGTCTTTTTCGAGGAGGTTGGATCGAAGAGCGTCAATGAGTCTTTGACGGTGGATGAGATCCTTTCTGGGACCGGGGATGAAAACCTTCGTTCGCAGGAGGGAGATCCCCCGATCCTCCCCTCGCTTGGTTGGCATCTTGATTTCTCCATCAACCTACACAGATTTCGATCCTGTTTCCTTCGAAGGATGGACATTCTACTTCAGATGGCTTCAGAGGGTAAGAAGGAAGGCTCATAAGGTGAATGGCCGATCGAGCGATACAAATCGATCCAGGGATGTGATTTTTCGGGCGGGATCAATCCCTCCTGCTTGTTCAAAACGGTGGCCTGCTCTAGAATGTTGAACACCAGAATCGAGCACGAGCTTTTGGTGAGGAGGCTTCGATGAGAAGCGCAACGATCCGAAAAGCATGTTATCTATCCATGATCGCTTTCCTGGTAATCGCTTGCGGTTTACCCGTGGCCCTCTTCGGCGCAGAAAGTCCAACCCAACCCGGATCGCCGGTATATTCGCAGTTTCTTCTCGACTGCAATACGGGTGCGCGTGTCGCAATGGGTGCGCCGATCCAACCCCACCACGGCTGTGACAGCTGGCAAGTGAACCAATACGAGCGCCCTTTCAACGCCGGAGATCAGGATCGATACTATCCGGACCTGGATATCCTCAGCGCGGCCTTGGGACAAAGTCAGTATTGGTTCTACGTACGTTTGGAGATCTTTGATGTCAACCGGGAAACCGGTGGTCTGGAGGGATTGTACGGCATCGAGTTGGACCTGGATCTGGATGGACGCGGCGACGTGCTGATCACGGCAGAAATCTTGGCTGATGAGGATCCAGACGAATGGAGCAATCTGGGTGTTCAAGTCTGGAAGGACACGAACAACGATGTGGGGAATCTGCTGCCCATGATGCCCGATCCTGTCCGCGCTGCGGATGGCTACGACCAGGCCTCTCTCGATCCACAGATTCTATCGGATCAGGTCTGGGTGCGAGCAACATTCGGCAAGCCTTCCTTCGTTGAAATTGCTTTCAGCCCGGAAGTGATCGATGGGGATGATGGTTTCAAGTGGTGGATCTGGGTGGATGAGGGCGTTTCGAATCCATCCGGCTACGATTACCATGATTTCTTCGCCCATCACGAGGCAGGTGACGTCTATCTAGGACAGGCCTTCTTCCCCTCCAGGAATATCTCTTCCGTAGACAATACCTGCGCGGAATTTTGGGGAGTGGTTCCCCCTCCGGGCGATCCCTCCGTATGCGTGTCACGCATTCCGGTTCTGACTGAGACGCCACCATGCTGTGGTTTCGATCTATGGAGCTGCAACGGGCGCGATACGCCAACGCCTACACGTGAACCGACCATCACGCGTGTCCCGATAACAAGGACGCTACCGAGACCAACATTGACTGATACACCGAGGCCGACGTTTACGCCGACACCGACACCGACTTACACACGGCCGACACGTGTTCCACCAAGTCCTACCAATACCAGGAACCCGTTTGGTGGGCCCGGATGAACTGACAACCCGAATTTTCCTGATGGATCGTTGGGGGAACTCCCCCGGACCTGCGTTTCGGTCCGGGGGCTTGATCGAAAGTCATCATTTCATTTGGCTAGGCATCCACTGCCTGCGGGCTGGGGAGATGGCATGTTCCCAATTTTGTTCACAATCGGGGGTTTTAAAGTCTATGCCTCGGTATTCTTTCTCGTCCTTGCGCTCCTGGTCGGTCTGGTTGTCGGCGGAAGGGAGTCTCGCCGGCTTGGTGTCCCTAACCGGGAGTTCCTCCTGTTCGCGGTTTCTGTCGTGCCCATCGTTCTCGGCCTGGCCGTCTTGAACGGTTTGGTCTTCGAAATTACCTTGTGGAATATCCTGCCCGACTACGAGTACTCGGGCTCAGGCGGCCTGGTTTCCTTTGGGGCGGTTCTGGGAGCCCTGGCGTGGGGAGCCGTCCTGACACGAGTGTTCAAACAACCCATTACCGAGCGTCTCGATTTGATCGCTGTGATTCTCCCGTTGATCTTGGGAATTTACCGCATCGGGTGTTTTCTGAACGGATGTTGTTTCGGGAAGGAGATCCAGGGACTACTGGCTGTCTACCTCTTTGGGCAGAATGGAGATGGCGTGCATCGCTATCCAACGCAGATCATGCTGATGCTGATGAATCTCGCCGTTTTTGCTTGGCTCTGGCAGCGACGTATGAAAAAGTCCTTTCATGGGGAGTTGACCCTGTCGTTCTTAGTGCTCTATTCCCTTGGCCGCTTGATCATTGATGCCTTTCGAGCACTGCCCAACATGCTCGGGCCTCTGAGCCTGCACCAGTTGTCGGCCCTTGCGATCTTTATGATCACGATCGGGTTTTTCATCCATCTGCGCAGGACGGAACTTCTCCAAGAAAACTGATTTCATATTACGGCTAAAACGGCCCGAGATGAGAGTGATTCCCATCGCGTGGAGGGTTATACTGAAGAAAGAAGTTTACCCACTCACGACGCGGATTGCAGATCCATCGCCGAAGCATCCGTTGCAGTATCGGGAAACTTCTCAAAATAATAAGAAGGGCAGATAGTATCCCGATAACAAATGAGGTTCGTATCTATGAATGCGCTTGTAATCTATGATTCGCAATACGGCAACACCGAGAAGATCGCAATGGCGATCGGCGATGCGCTAGGCACTTCAGGGGATGTGCAGGTGTTGCATGTGGAACTCGTCAAGCCGATGCATTTGGTGGAATTGGATCTGCTGGTCGTCGGTTCACCCACCCAGAGCTTCCATGCCACGACCGCCATCACAAAGATGCTGAAGGAGCTTCCTGCGAAAAGCCTTATGGGCTTGAAAACGGCGGCTTTTGATACTCGTTTTCCTGAAAGTGAGATCAAGAAGATACGGGCACTGTCATTCTTCGTGAGATTATGGGGACGTGCTGCCTTTGCGGATAAGCATATTGCCGATTTGCTCAAGAAGAAGGGGGGCGAGGCCATGGTGCCATCGGAAGGGTTCTATGTTGGTGGCATAGAAGGTCCGCTCATGGAGGGTGAATTGGAGCGTGCTCGCAATTGGGCACAACAATTATACGCACTTGCCAGTCATCAACCCTAAGTTGTGGAGGTGATTGGAGACCCTGTTTTTCTGGTCATCTGAGGATGATCCGATTGTTAGGTTAGACGAAAATTGTTTCATGATGCCTCATGTTTTTCGCTTGCTTTAAAAGCGGAAATGATCTCGAGCCTGAGGTTGATACCTAAGGTGATCCCCGTTGAATTTGGACATGGGATCAATACCGAAGCGAACGTGCATGGGCTGAAGCAGTCATTCTGCTCATCCAAGACGCATTTCCCTGTGTTCCTGTGTGGAGCTATATGCATTAGCCGGGTTGACCCGATTGAAGGAGCATGGTGGTCATAGGGAGGTCCTAAAGTGAATTTCATTGAGGCCGTTCACCTTCAAAAGTCCTACGGCGAGTTACTCGCCGTGAATGATTTGACCTTCTCCGTCAGCCCGGGAGAGATCCTGGGTCTGATCGGGCCGAATGGCGCCGGGAAAAGCACCACAATCAAGATCGCCCTGGATTTCATGAAGCCGGATTCCGGCGAAGTCTTGATATTCGGGCAGAGGATGAATGAATCTCTGAAGGATCGGATCGGATACCTTCCCGAAGAGAGGGGGCTGTACAAGCGGCTGACGGCGATGGAGCTGATTCTCTATCTTGCCTCGCTCAAGGGGATGAAGAAGTCCGAGGCTGAAGAAAGAGCGACCGATTTGCTGAAACAGACGGGTATGATGGAGAGCAAGGATAAGCAGAACAAGGAAATGAGCAAAGGTATGGCGCAGCTCATCCAGTTCATCGTCACCATCATCCATGATCCCGAGTTGATCATTCTGGATGAGCCCTTCGCAGGTTTGGATCCGGTACGAACGGAGATCGTTCAAGGCATCATCGGCAGGTTGAGGGATGAGGGGAAAGCCATTGTTCTCAGCACGCATCAGATGAACAAGGTCGAAGAATTATGCGACAGAGTATTGATGATCAACATGGGTAGAACAGTTATTTACGGAGGGCTTGCAGAAACACGTGCAAAATTCAAGCGGAATTCGGTGCAGGTTGCTGTTGATGGGGAAATAGGAGACATACCCGGAGTGATCGAAAGCAGGACCGGAAAAGGTTGTATCGAATTAGTCCTATCACCGGATACGACGCCGCAAACCATCCTCGATGGTCTGCGAGATCGCGGAATCACCGTCAACAGGTTTGAAGTCACATCGCCTTCCCTCCATGAGATCTTTCTGAGTTTAGCGGGAGTGGAACATGCATAAAACCTTCCTGATCTTCCGGCATGAATTCATCCACACGATAAAAAGAGTGGGCTACATCATCATGACTCTGATCATGCCAGTGTTGGCCCTTCTCATCATCGGGGCTTTTGAATTGGTGAAGACTTTTACTGAACCTTCAATCGAGGAGATCTCGACGATCGGATTCGTAGACGAAGCAGACAGTTTCAGTGAGTACACGGATCAAGGACCGGTCAAGCTGATCCAGTTTGACTCCATTGAGGATGCAACCCAGGCCTTGATTGGAGATCGGATTTCCGAGTACATCGTCATTCCTGCGGATTACATTTCCTCAGGCGCCATTCAGCGATACACGCTGTCCAATGAAATCATCCCCCCACAGGTCACAATGCACTGGATCAAAAGCTTCCTGAATTGGAACCTGCTTGGGGATGAGGTCCCGCCGGAGATCATCACATCCGTTGTTTCTCCGCTTTCCATGGAAATCACTCGCCTCGAAGAAAGTGGAGACTTCGCGCAAGACCAGGGTTTCATCGGCAACATTATCATTCCCGGCATCTATTCGCTGCTGCTGAGCATGGCGCTCATTTTCGGCTCCACATCCTTGATCAGCGGATTGGGAGAGGAGAAGGAAAGCCGCCTTCTCGAGGTGCTCTGCTCCTCCGTTTCTGTGAGTCAACTGCTCATTGGCAAGGTGCTGGCGCTGGGAAGCGCCGGTTTGCTGCAAGTCCTTGTTTGGTTGATCTCGGCGCCTCCACTGCTGAGCCTGGCCTCAACATCCCTTGGTGGATTTCTGAGTGACATCCAGGTCCCCGCAAATTTTCTCGCTTTGGGAGTGCTGTACTTCATTCTGGGATATCTTCTCTTTGCAATCTTCTCCGTCACGCTGGGAGGGATCAGCCCCAGCACCACGGAGGCGCAAAACCTCGGCATGTTCTACATCATGTCCCAATTCATCCCGCTCTGGTTTGTGGGTGCGTTGATCAATTTCCCGAACAATCCTGTTTGGGTTGTGCTGTCGATATTCCCGCTCACAGCCCCAATCCAGATCATGCTGAGATTGGGGATCTCCGAGATCCCGGCCTGGCAGATCATAGCCAGTATCTCGGTTTTGGCGCTTTCGATCCTGGCAGGGGCTTTCCTATCGTTCAAGACCTTCCGGTTGTTCATGCTCATGTATGGCAAGCGCCCGCGCATTGCAGATGTCATCAGAGGTTTACGAACCGCATGAGGTGGGATCGCGTTCTCCCTGCTGTTGGATGCGATTGTAGCGGTCTAACCTGTGGATGAAGGTTAGATACATCAACCCTGACATGGGGGATGGATCGACCTCTGAAGCCTAGAAGCCAGGCGCATCGAAGGCAAGGCGGGATCGTGCTGATCCCAATGCAAAGAGCGCACATCCATTGGATGTGCGCTTTGATCTTGATGCCATATGAGATCCGTTTCACAACATCGCAGTTTGGAATCCAGGCGCCTCAGGCCAGCCGCGCCTTTCCCACGATCTCTGCGAGAGACCTGCGATCAGTCGTTTATTGACATCGGAGCGTAATGAATCCGTTGTGTCCAACCTGTCTGGAATTAAATTCATCCTGGAATGACGAAAGGGAAGGAGGCATGGTTTCTGTCAGGCTTGCTGCGAACGCGGCGAATGATCCGGCAGGTCAGAAGTATTTTGCAGAACTTGGTAGAATCGTCGGGATAGTAAAATGATTCCTTTATGCTGAGGTAGTTATGAGGAAATTCTTAAGCAAGTACGCCGCTGTGGTATTCATGATCCTGACCATTCTGGCCTGTTCCATTCCCGGGACATTGTCATCGGATCCATCCGCAACACAGACGGTGGCGAGCCCACCCGTATCAGCAACTGCCGCAAGCACGGCCACGAAAACACCGTCGCCCACATCGACACCGACCCCAAGCATCACCCCCACGGCGACGCCTCTTCCCTTTGTTTTCGAGCTTCAGGACAATGGAACCACGCTGGTCATGGACCCACCATACGGCTACGGGTTTGTGCTTCCCCAAGGATGGGAAGTAACCAGTCTGAGGTTAAACACCAGACCCGAATTGAGGATCTCTGCCAGCAACAAAGGCAGCACAGCATCGAGCACCGAACTTTGGGTATCAATCGACACAATGCATCGCAATCTTGACACCCATTTGGAGAGCAAGTTGTATAGTTATGATCAACTCTTTGGTTTTACCATCCAACGCCAAGGGCAGATGACCAACAGCCGCGGCACGACGCTGGGTTATGTGGAATACAGTGGTGATTATCTAGGATCGTCGATCCACACATACGAGGCGTACTTTGTCTCAGATGCGGGGCTGGTGGAATTGGAGTTCCATGACGAACTCGATGGAGCTTGGGTTGCGATCCATTCCATCGTTGATTCCGTTTACCTCTTGAATCCGTAACAAGCGAGCTTTGTCGGTCTTTTGATGAGCGCTTTCGTGTCTCAAGCGGCGCAGGCAATCGCCTGCGCCGCGTTCATTTCCAATACACGCCGGTCCGGGATGCTTGTGCGCTATTCACAGATTGGGCGAAGCATGTCAATGCGGCAGATTTCTCGGGGAACTTGCAAACCAAGTTTCTTCATCTGAGTACCCTTCAACACCAATCACTGTCGTCTCCTGATGCGCAACACGGCAGCATTTCAAACCGTAGTTCAATTGAAGGATGCGTAGGTGGGCCAGGGGGCGGGACTGAAAGGTGAACTTGATCTACCAAGAATAGGAAAGAAAAGGCTCCTCGGGCAGGACTCGAACCTGCAACCCACCGGTTAACAGCCGGTTGCTCTGCCGATTGAGCTACCGAGGAAAGCGTGGAGATTATAACCATCACAAAAGGGTGCGTCAAGGAAAGACCCTTGTAGAGACCCCACGGCGCGCTATAATGTGCCCATGATCCCAGCGCCCACCGGACAGGCCACAACCAAACGCAGATCGATCTGGCGTCGATTGGCAAAGATACTCATACTCCTGCTGGCCGCGCTGGTGATCGGCCTTTGGCTTGTGTACACGCCCAGCGGCTTGCTGGGGAAGGCGGATGCGATCGCCTTCGCCGTGTGCCATCGCATCGAGGCGCGCGCTTTCCACATCGGGGAGCGCGCCATGCCGCTCTGCGCGCGCTGCACGGGGATGCAGTTGGGTGCGCTCGTGGCGGGGCTCTTCTACTTGATCCGAGGCAGGGGAAGGGCAGGAGGCTATCCGCCGACGGCGCTGGCTGTGACGCTGGGGGTCTTCGCCCTGATCTGGGCCGTCGATGGGCTCAATTCCTATCTGACCCTGTTCCCGGAAGCGCCGCACCTCTACGAGCCGAGCAACCTGATGCGCTTGATGACGGGCATGCTGATCGGTGTGGGGCTGGGCACGATGGTCTACGCCACGTTCAACCAGAGCGTCTGGCGGGAGTGGAAATCCAAGCCGGCGCTGCGCTCCTTCGGGGATATGGCGTTTCTGCTGCTGATCGAGATTGGCGTGATGGCCCTGGTATTGACGGAAAATCCCCTGCTGCTCTATCCTCTGGCCATCATCAGCACTTTGGCGGTTGTGGGCGTACTCACGTCGGTCTACACAGTGATGATCCTGCTCTTCCTCAAGCGCGAGAACCAGGCCAACTCCTGGCGAGACCTGGTATTTCCCGTGCTGGGGGGACTGACAGTCACCATCTTGCAGATCGGCCTGATCGATTGGGGGCGCTATGCGCTCACCGGTAGTTGGACGGGTATTGGATTGTAGGAGGAACACATGCCAGGATTGAGTGGGGTTCTCGCAGCATTTGGGCTTTCCGCCAGCGCAGGGTTGAATGCCTATGTGCCACTATTAGTCGTGGCCTTGATCGCGAAATTTACGGATTGGCTCACCTTGACCCCTCCTTGGGATGTCTTGAGCAGCTGGTGGGTGATCGGAGCGATCGTGCTGCTCGGGGTGATCGAATTCTTCGCCGACAAGGTTCCTGCCATCAATCACATCAACGATGCCGTGCAGACGTTCATCCGCCCTGTGGCGGGAGCCATCCTGTTTGCTGCAAGCGCGCAGGTCGTGGTCGATATCCACCCGGTGGTGGCCATGATTGCGGGCTTGATCGTGGCCGGGGGTGTTCATGTCACGAAGGCTGCCGCCGTGCGGCCTGCGGTAACGGCCTCAACCGGCGGATCAGGCAACGTGGTGGTGAGCGTTGTGGAGGATGCAGTGGCCACGATTCTCTCCATCCTGGCCGTTGTTCTGCCGGTGATCATCGCCGCCTTCATCATCCTGTTTACGGCTTTCGTGGTCTGGTGGCTCTGGCGAAGGGCGAACAAGTTGAAAGAGACATAGGCTGCAAAAGAACCAAAGTCGGGGTATCCTATGGGCGGAGTCCCGTCCCGGGTTATCAATTTCCCGGGATGCTCACGATCGGGAAATTAATAAATCCCTATATACTGTGTAAGTCAACCCGCTTCTTTGGATGTCGAATAAAAACACATGTAACTCAAGAGGAGGAAATACGCATGGCAGAGATCCGTGAGACACTGACGCCGGAAGAGAAACCCAAGAAGCGAAAAACTTGGCTGATTATCGTCATCGTGCTTGTGGTGTTTTGCTGCCTGGTTGTGGTTTGTGGTTTCGGGGGATGGTGGCTCTGGAACAACGGTGATGAGCTCATTGGTGATTATTTCAGCTTCATGAGCCCCTTCCTGGCTGCTTTATAGCTGCTTTTTCGATCCAAGATCCAGGGCGACACCGTCGGATGCTTTGACCGGATCGTCATTTCGGGTTGAGAAGAAATCCGTCATCGATGAGCATCTTGCCCGCCGATGCCATGAAAGGGGGCCTGACGGCGAGTAACCAGTGTTTTCAACTCTTCATGGCCTTCCTGCGCGCATTGGCGCTCGTCGGGCTGTAGGTCCAACTCGGCAAACTGCTCCTCGTCCAGCACCAGCCAATCTCCATCGGGGAGCACGATCAGATCCAGAGCTAGATCCTCATAGTACACGTGCCCGGTTTCAACACGAGCCGGGCGCGTGATGTTGCAGTACCATCCTTTGAAATCCCCTCCATCAACATCGTACAAAGCCAGGACGTTGTACCAGCGATCGGTGTAGTAGATTTCCACGAAGCGATCCCCCTGCCGTAGATCGAGGCCGTGAAAGGATATGTCCTTCTGGTCGAAATGGGCTTCCAGCGTGAGGCTGATCTCGTCTTGCGCGAGGATCATGCCCTCGTAGCACAACACCTCGTTCCCATCAGCGTCCAGCTTGTGGACGATGATTCGTTTGATCACCGCAGGACCTGAACAGCCGACTTCGGATCGAGGCTCAAAAGGAGGGTTTTTCCTTCTTCCAGCATCACATCGGATGGGAATTCGAAGCGCAAACGCTCGCCGTGGATGAGGAAGGTCGCTCTGCAGATGGTGCCTCGGAACGAGCGCTCGAGAAGTTGTGCTTTGAGTAGGAGTTCTCCCTCCGCATGCAGGCGTGCGGCGTTGGGACGGATGAGTACGGTCAGTTCCCCCTCGAATTGTCCATCCACACGAATTGATCCGAGCGAGGTGTCGATCAGCGTCGCACCATCCTGGATCCTGGCCACGCCTCGAATCAGATTGTCCAGACCGAGGAAGCGAGCCACGAAGAGCGACGTCGGTTGGGCATACACAGCTTGCGGCGTCCCCACCTGGATGACCTTCCCCTCATTCATCACGACCACTCGGTCTGCGATGGCGAAAGCTTCTTCCTGATCGTGGGTCACATAGATGGCAGTCTGTCTGAGGTTTCTCAAGATCTCCCCTAATTCGAACAACAAACGCTCCCGAAGCGTGCGATCCAGGGAACCCAGGGGTTCGTCGAGCATGAGCAGCTTGGGCCGAGGTGCGAGCGATCTCGCCAGGGCAACGCGCTGCTGCTCACCACCCGAGAGGGTGCTGATGTCGCGTTTCTCGAATCCGTGGAGACCCACCAAATCCAGGACTTCCTCGAGCCTGGCATTCACCTGCGATTTATCCATGCCCATCATCCGCAGACCGAAGGCGATGTTCTCGAACACGTTCATGTGGGGGAACAGGGCGTAATCCTGGAACATGAGGCCGAAGCCGCGCAGATAGGGGGCAGTGCCTAGCAGTGTTTCCCCGTTCCAGGCCACGTCACCGGTGTCGGGCCTTTCCAGGCCGGCGATCACTGCGAGCAGTGTGGATTTTCCACAGCCGCTGGGCCCCAGTACGGCAACGATCTCGCCTGACTCGACCTCGAAGGAGACGCCGTCCAGGGCGATCGTTCCACCGAAAGCTTTGGTTACTTGGTCGATGCGCAAGCCCATGCGTTTCTACCTCGAGAATTTCTCCGTTTGGGTTCTCAGAATTCACCCACATCGGCGATGCGGAAGCGCTCGATGGCCAGCATCCCGCCTCCGCAGACGAGCATCAAAATTGTACTCAATGCCAGGGCCTGGCCGTAGTTCATAGCGCCGGGTTGGGAGAGGAAGCGGTAGATCATCACCGGTACGGTTGGATACTCCGGTCTTGAGATCACGGCCGTGGCCCCGAATTCGCCCAGGGATATGCTGAAGGCGAAGGTGGCCGCCACCAGCACCGCCCTTCCCACCAGGGGTAGGTCGATGTGGCGTACAGTCCTGCGCGGCGAAGCTCCCAGCATGGCGGCCGCCTGCCTCAGACGGGGTCGGATGCTGCGTAGAGCCGGCGTGAGACTCCGAACGACAAAGGGGAACGCAACCAGCGTGTGCGCGATGGGGATGAGCAGCGGTGAAGCACGCAGATCGATCGGCAGCTCTCCCAGGGCGACGACGAATCCCAGACCGAGGGTCACAGCGGATGTCCCCAGCGGGAGCATCAACAGAGGATCCAGCAAGCGACTGACAAGCGCCTGGCGATCTCGTGCCAGCGCCCAGGATGCCGGCAGCCCCAAAAGAAGAGCGAGCACGACGGTGGCTGCGGCATAGGTCAGCGAGATGCCGATGGCCGTCGTGGGTTTCACATAGAAGAGCGACTGCTGCGGATTCACGCCGAGTTGGCGGTAGAAATCGAACGTCAATCCCCGCGAGGCGGCTTCCTGCTGACCGCGCTCGGGCTGCAGGCGCGTGACCGAGCGCGTGGCCAGTGCCGCCAGGGGAGCGATTAGCAGAACCAGAAGGACGGCGATGATGATCGCAGCCATCCAGCGCGTCGTCGAGCCGGTCAGACGGCGTTGGGTGTACGTGCGTGGCCGAACCTCCAGCGGACGGGAAAGGCGCGATGCAAGGCGTGAGTAAGCCATGGTCAGGGCGAGGTTGCAGGTCAATTGAAGCACAGAGAGCGCCGCTGCCACAGGAAGGTTGAACAGGCTGATGGCCTGATAGAAGATCTCCACCTCGAGGGTGGCGAAGCCGGGACCTCCCAGGATCAGGATCACGCCGAACGAGGTGAAGTCGAAGATGAACACGAGCAGGGCGGCGGTGATGATTGCCGGCATGAGCATGGGCAGGGTGATGTGCCAGAGAGTACGCCAGCGGTTGGCTCCGAGCACTTGCGACGCGCCGGAAAGGCGGGGATCCAGATGCGACCAGAAATCTCCCACCATGCGCAGTACGATGGTGGTGTTGTAGAAGATGTGTGCCAGCAAGATGGCTGTCAGGGTGTTGGTGATCCGAATCGGGGGAGCAGCGAGGCCGAAGAGCTCCATCAAGCCCAAATTCAACCATCCATGGGGCCCCAGCAGGGCGTTGAAGGCTGCCGCGACCACGAGCGTAGGCATCACAAAAGGTATCCCCGTCAGAGCTTGCAGCAGCGACCGTCCGCGGAACTTGAAGCGCGCCAGCAGATAGGCTCCCGGAAGCCCCACGATCAGTGTGAGCAGGGTGGAGAGCAGAGCCTGCCAGATGGTGAACCAGAGCACGCTTCGATGCGATGCGGAACCCAGAACCTCGATGAATGGAGACAGCACTCCGCCCTCGGCGCGGGCGAAGCTGGTGCGCAGAATGCTGACGAGGGGATAGAAGAAGAAGAGAGACAGGAAGAGAATGGGACCCAACCAAAGCAGCAGAAGAAGCAGGTTCGATCTTCTGCTTCCAGCCCCTGAAGATTTCAGTCTGATCTTCTTGATACCTGTCACCTCAGCACGGTTTCCGTCCAGGCTTCGATCCAGGACTCTCGATTCTCCGCTATCGCTGCCGGGCTTACGAAGGCGGGATGATCGGGAATGGCCAGGTAGTCCGTGAAAATCGGATCGAGCTGGGCTTGGGGATTGACGGGGAAGACATACATCTGCAGGGGCAGATCTTCCTGAAAGGTGGTCGAGAGCATGAAATCGACCCACGCCTCCGCCAGGCGTCGATTGCGTGTTCCTTTCAGGATGCCCACAAATTCGATCTGGCGAAAGCAGGTATCGTCGGCGATTACAGCCGCAGTGGGCGGTTCATCGATGGGATTCTCGGCGAAGACGACTTCGAAAGGCGGACTGGAACCGTAGGAAACGATGATCGGGCGAGTGCCTCCGTAGCGCGTGAACTCGGCGTAGTAGGTGGTCTCCCAATCGTTGACCACCAGAACGTCGTTTTCGACAAGCGCGGCCCAGAAATCCAGGTAGCGGTCTTCACCGAAATGTCCGATGGTGGTGAAAAGGAAGGCCAGACCGGGCGAGGAAGTGGCCGGATTCTCGACGGCAAGCAATCCCCGATACGCATCATCAAGGAGATCCTCCAGGGACTGGGGAGGCTGTAAGCCGTGGGTTTCAAAATAGGCCACATCATAGTTCAAGCAAACGTCGCCGTAATCCACCGGAAGAGCGCGGTTTTCTGGGTCCAGTTTGAAGGCATCCGGGATCTCGTCGAGCAAAGGGGAAGCGTAGGGCTCGAAGATATCCTCCTCGAGGGCTCGGCTGAGAAAGGTATTGTCCACACCGTAGAACACATCGGCCAGCGGATTATCCCCCGCCAGGATGGCCCGGTTGACGGCCGTTCCGGTGTCGCCGCTTTTGAGAAACTGGATTTCGGCATCGTACTGCGCTTCGAAGGCGGCGATGACTTCATCGGAAGCGCTGAACGAATCATGTGTCATCACGGTGAGGACTCGCGGCCCGGGAGGCTCCAGGAGAGCGCATCCAGTGGCCAGCAGGGCGACCGCAAGCGTAAGCGGGAAGAACCTTTTCATATCAGGAGACCTCCTTGTTCTGTCGATCATCCATGGATCGGGAAAGGAAGAGAACGAGCACTCCGCTTTCGACGGCTACGGAAGCTGAATGCCCGAGCATGGTGTTGCTGATTCCAAGCGTGGAGCCGAATTGCAGGGTTTCCCCGTCCAGGGAGTATTCGAGTCCGTGGGTGCGAACTCCTTGAGCCGGTCCGCGGATAGGAACCAGGGAAACCACGTCGCCGGGTTGAGCTTCGATTTCAAGGCTGTCACCCGAATGAAGGACGGTGGCTCTTTGATGACCATCTACGAACCAGATGCGGACATGCGAGAGTTCCGACAGGGCGGGCAGGAGTAGATTGGCGAGGGTTTGGTCCCAACGTTTTCCAATCGCTCCCAGGATCAAGATTTCCTGAGGGTTCTGACTTTGGGCATGAAGCAACGCCAGTTCGAGATCGGTTTGATCCTTGTGCCTGTCGTGTGGGATCAGCTCGCTTCCTGTCTGGCGCAGTTGCTCCAGTGCATGCTGCTCCAACGAGTCGAAATCTCCGATGATCACATCGGGTTGGATGTTCAGCGCCAGGCAATGCTGCGCGCCTCCATCAGCAGCGATCAGCCAATCCTCCGGTTGGAGAAGGGTGTGCACCGACTGCGGATCGGAAAGGGGGCCATTGGCAAAGATCACGGCACGCAATGAAAATCCCTCCTGAGTGTTCCGGAGGGATGCGAGTGAACTTGGGGCCATCCATCCCTCCGCCGGAATTACCCGGATCAGGTTCATCGGGTCGAGGGCAAAGCCCTCCTCTCAGCCCGGTCAAACCGAGCTCCCCGTGTGGCAGATTGAGTTATGAATAGAGTATAGCGCCTCCGGAATCCTGGGTCAAGTCGGCCAAAACCGATTGGGAAGAGAACGAGCGATTGGATCCTTCTGGGAGGTGTTGGATCGTCGGTATGGGGGGATCTTGCCGGGGTTTCAATCCAGAGGTTGGCGATCGATGCGAATGGTGCAGATCTCATTCCCCATGCCGATGCAGGCGATCTCTTCCACCGGGAAGGTCTTCCCACCACTCAACCAATAGAGCGCTTCCTGCAGGATGCCCACGACAAAATGACAGCATGGATCTCTAGTGGATCGGCCCCAGCAGAATGGACAGCGCTCGGTGTGCCAGAGGAATGCGTCGGGGGTTTTCTCCAAGCGTACGATTTGATCGGTAAGATCATTGAAGGCCCTGGCAAAAAATTCCGTTCCTACCAAGAGTTTCATGTGCAACGGCAGCAGGCGAAAGGATTGATCGGACGTGCGTAAGATGGGGCCGAAATCACGTAAACCGTATTTGAGCGTGGCGCGCCCGGCACGCAGAGCCACGCCTCGCCCTCCCCGTGGTCCATACATGTCTTCCAAAGATTGGTTGATAGCTGCCAAATTCTCGAAGGGAATGTCGAGATCGAAATTATCGGGAGGTAGAGCGCTCATCAGGTGGTGTAAACCGGATACATTGAGTACCGCGTTCGTGCTGTTTCGCCCCAGGACTTCTTCCAACGAGAGGAGCAGGATGCGCCCCATCGTATTTGGGTAGTAGAAGGTCTTTGTTCTGGCAGGATTTTCAAGCATGGGATTTCTCGTCTGCGGGGTTCGCTGAACTCCTCAACAGAACCGCCCTGTTGGCGATCAAGGTTGTGTTCAATTCTCGAAGGAACTGTATAGTCTGGGTCCGGGTTGCATTGTACACCGAACTGCCAATCTTGGATAATGCCCCAACACCACGATCATGCCCCCTGCTTTGCGTCCATCTCCTCCAAGATACTGTAGAGCAACTCGAGCAGCACCTTCTTGACCGATTCCTTGTCTGAAGCCACACAGGGAAGCATTTTGATATCGTCCGACAGCTTGAGGGCAATACGCAGATCATCTACGGACCAAGAATCTTTCATGTCCTGCTTGTTGGCAGCCACAACATACGGTGTGGGGGCGTAGGCTCGGAAGGTGTGAAGGATGCCCATGGCTTCACGGAAGGTCTCAGGTCGTGCGCTGTCCACGATGACCACAAAACCAAGCATGCCTTCAGAGAGGATCTCCCACATGAAATCGAAACGTTTCTGGCCGGGCGTTCCGAAAAGATAGAGCACCAGGGCGTCGTCGACCGTGATGCGGCCGAAATCCATGGCCACGGTTGTGGTTTCTTTGACGCGCTCGGCTTTCGAGCTGATCTTCCGTTCTGTGGAAACCACATCGATCTCGCTCACTGAGCGAATGAAGGATGTTTTCCCAGCATTGAATGGCCCTGTGATGACCATCTTCACGGTTTGCATTGCAGCCCTCGTTTACAGAGATCGTATTCGATCAATGATGCGATCGATCAATGTGGCCTGTACGCGCTCATCAAGCGGGCGGATCCGTGGGGCATGAGCTGGTTGGGGCATGCTCTCGGGCCGCACGATCTCGATCAATCCTGCTTGAAGCAATCCGTACACAATCCGTCGAATCTCCAGATCGTTCAGCTTTACGGCTTTGGCGATTTGTTTGATGCTGTTCTTGGGATCGACATAGGAGACCACTTCCCACTCTTTGGGATTGAGTTTGACGTTTTGGATGTCTGCTCCCGGACGGTCCACAAACTTCAAAGCCATTTCCAAGTTGGGGATCTCATCATCCAGATGATCCCATTCCTGAACGCGCCGAGATCCCTCGATGATCAGGTTTTCCAGATCCATATGAACGGTGATGCGATCCTCTGGGGGGAGAACATTCGGGTCGAAGCGGAAGAAACCGTCAGTCCAAGTGAAGAGCTGGAAGACAATGTCCAGGATATGACTGCGTAACGTGGCCAAGATGTCCTTTTGGGTCAGATAATCGGCGTTGATCAAATACAGACCCATCTCCTTATCACCCTTACTCGAGGAGTGGGTCGTGATCATCTTGGCCTGTCGGTCGGTAAGTCTCCCTGCCTTGACAAGGATGTGCATGATCGTGCCATCTTCTTCACCCAATTGAGCATAGATCAATTTTCCGGCGCGGAAAGAAACCCAGGCGGCCTGGTCAGCGGCGTCGAGCGTGAGAGTACCAGACTTCTGGGCGAGATTGATCAGATTGAAGAGCTGTGCGACGCTGAAATCGCGTAGGTGGCCTTTAATCGCCATTGGAGCCCATCATCAAGCTATCAGGCGCAATTGCGAGCGCATGTGGCGAGATTATACCTGCTGGTATAGGGTGGAGCAAACCATATCTTAAGGTACATTCCTTTGGATGATTGGATAAGGTGAAAGGCTTGCAAGAATCATCTCGGGATTGAATGCCATTTGGCAATTGATCATCCTGAAAGTGCTGGAACGCAGGGAAGAACATGTAAGGAGAGATATCCCCCCGGTTTTGCGATCGCCGATATGGAACGCCTATTTCATGTACGCCAACCCCCACGAATCTGTCTCACGTTCTCAACCGATAGGTACGCTTGCGGGTCAAGAACAATCACCTGCTGCTTGATCTTGCGCACCCATCGCCTTGGGACGTAACAGTAGATCATGTTCACGGTTCCAACTCGTCCTTGCCCGGATATTAGCGTAACGCCGTGACCCAGCGCACGCAGCGTGTGTGCGAGTTCCTCGCCGTGAGCGGAACTATAGATTCGCAGCAGGCTCTTCCCGGGAGCCAGGATGCCGTCGATGGTGATGCCCAGAACGTTGCCGGTGGCGAATCCGGCTGCGAAGGCGAGTATGTTGAGGAGATTCTCAAGCTGCGCGAGCACGGCGGAAACGGCAGTCACGAAGAGAAGCGCCTGGAAGAAACCAATCAGCCACGCTGTCAAACGGCGTCCCCGCGCCACGGAAAAGGTGCGCAGGGTCGACAGGGTGATGTCTGTTGTACGGAGCAGGATGATGGCGATGGGCATGCCGGCTGCAGGAATCGGCAACCACGCCTGAATCCATCTTGCTTGTTCGAAGAGGGTTTCCACAAACGCAATCAGCCATGCCGGCATATCACATTCCCTGCCTGCTAAGCACGCCAGAAACCGCGGTGAAGAGGGCGCACCTCGCTTAAGGTGATGAAGGCCGTGGGATCGATCTTGAAAACCTCACGCCGGACACGCGTGATATCCCTGCGTCGGATGCTGGAATTGATCAAAGCTACCGTGCCGTCCTTACCCTGCCCGGAGATTTCTGTGGCGGCATAACCAGCATTGCGAATGGCTTGAGCAACGGCGGTGCCCCGCCGGGAGCTGATGATGCGCAGATGGGCGTAACCGATGGCGAGACGCTCGTCGATGATCATCCCAACCACGTTGCCCGTGGCAAAACCCGCTGCATAGCCGATGATGTTCCACCAGTTCTCCAGATTGTTGATCACGCTCGTGATGGCCACCACCCAGATTGCGGATTGGAAGAATCCCAGAATCCATGCCAGCGGTCGTCGGCCGCGCAGCACAAAAAGCACTCGCAACGTATCCAAGGACATGTCGAAGACACGCAAACCGAAGATCGCAAGGGTCAGTAAATATGGTGGAATGGACAGCCAATTCAGCATCACAACATCCTATGGAAGGTTATGCCCGCATTCCTCTTGCGGAATTGGAATCCTATCATGCTCGGTTCCGACTGTCGATTGCCGATTGTGAGCCGATGCACTGGTGCGGTCTCGACCAAGAGGGCGCGGTCAGCCGTCCACGTCCGGGGTGATGCCCTCGAACAGATCGCGCTCGATCTGTCTCGGAGGTGTGGGAGGGTGGGCGCGCATGTAGGTGTCGTGCTGAAATCCCAAGCGGAAGATCAAGCCCAGCAGACCAGCGCTCGGCGGCCCCTCCTGGCTGGCATGACATGCGGAGGCTTGCTGTTTGGTGGCTCCAACCGGACGGTAGTTGATGCGTGCATGCACGGGATAGTCGGGTTGGCTGATCTGAACCAGGTCGATATCCTGGTTGCGGCCGAAGCGTTGGGGATCGATGCCAAACCATGGCAGCAAGCGTGACAGCCAGCGCATCAGGCGGCGGGGGAAGATATGGAAATAGAGTTTCTGTGGTTGATAGGCGGGAAGGTCTTGGGGAGCGTATGCCGGATCGCCGGCTGCGTGGAAGGCTTGCACTGCAGCATGATGGATGGCCACGTGATCCGGGTGGCAGTAACCGCCGATGGGATCGAAAGTGATCACTACCTGCGGCCTCCATCGACGTAGCAGCGGAACCAGTTTCGAAACGACCTCATCCACCGGGGTGGCAGCCAAGGCTCGGGGATGCTGGTTGTCAGGGGAACCGGGCATGCCCGAGTCACGATAATCGAGGAAATGTACGCCCTCCAAGCCCAGGACTTGGGCGGCGCAGCGCAGTTCATGCTCGCGCAACTCGGCGATGTGTTTGAAGCCCTGCATCATTTTCGGGGGGACGTTACCGACTTCCCCGCGAGTGGCGCATATGAGGTGAACACGCACGCCGCGCTGGGCGTAGAGGGCCAAGGTGCCGCCGGTTCCGAAGCTCTCGTCATCGGGATGCGCCAGGATGGCCATCAACCGCAGACCGTGGGTCGAGGATTCACGATCTGCTTGCCCAGAAGGCGTTCGCGCTTGCATCTACGCCGGATCCTCGCCGACGACCTGCACCACGATCTTGCGCTGACGAGCGCGGACATCGAAATCGATGAAAAGGATCTGCTGCCAGGTGCCCAGGGTTAGGCTTCCGGCGGTGAAGGGGATCGACAGCGACGGACCGAGCAGAGCGGCACGCAGGTGGGAATGGCCGTTACCGTCGCCCCAACGCAGGTTGTGCTGGTAGTCCTGATCAGGAGGCGCGATCTCATCCAGCGCTCGGCGCAGATCCTGAAGCGCGCCGCTCTCGAACTCGATGGTGGTCAGAGCGCTGGTCGAGGAGGGCGTGAAGAGCGTCACCACGCCGTCCTGCATGCGCGTCTCACGGACGATGCGATCCACGTGAGGGGTCAGGTCGTGCATGTCTGCGTGACCGCGAGTGCTCAACTGGATGCTGTCGGTGTGGATCATCGTTCCTCCTACTGGAAGCTCTGGGTGGAAACCCGATTGCCAAGAATCAGTCTAACAGAAGTCTCGTGCTGTGGGAGGGGAAGCGGCGGATCCTCGGCGTCGCGGGCGCGCGACGGAGGGAACGGAAGCTTGACTCACACGCAGCTTTGGGGATGGAACGCATCTGTGGAAGCCCAAGAGCAGCCATGGGCCAAGATCACCTTTTCCCGGCGTATGCGGAGCGGATTTAATCGACCAATCGGTACGCTATTCCACCGCCATGGGATGCGGTGCACCGAGGATGTTGTAGCCTGCATCCACGAAGAGCACCTCGCCGGTAACGGCGGAGGAGAGATCGGAAGCCAGCCAGACGGCGGCGCCGCCAACATCCTCGAGGCTGATTTGACGCCGCAGGGGCACGACCTCGGGATAGTGGCGGTAGAGGAGTTTGAAACCGCTCACACCGGCAGCCGAGAGCGTGCGCAGGGGGCCGGCGGAGATGGCGTTGACGCGGACGCCATGAGGGCCCATGTCTGCGGCCAGGTAGCGGGTGGAGGCTTCGAGGGCCGCCTTGGCGACGCCCATGACGTTGTAATTGGGCATGGCCTTATCCCCTCCGTAGGAGGTGAGGGTCATCACAGATCCGCCATCCGTCATCAGGGGCAGTGCGGCGCGCGCCAGGGCGGTTAGGGAAAAGACACTCACATCCATGGCCAGGTGAAAGCCGGCCCGGCTGGTCTCGTAGTAGGCCCCCATCAATTCGTCTCGCTCGGCGAAGGCGATGGCGTGCACCAGGATGTCGATGCGCCCCCAGGTCTCGGCGGTTTTTGTAAAGATAGCCTCGATTTGATCATCCTGTGTTACATCGCACTGCTCGGCGAAGGCGGCGTTGACCTTCTCGGCAAGCGGGAGCACGCGGCGCTCCAGGACTGGACCGGCATAGGAAAACGCCAGTTTGGCGCCATGGGCATGCATGGCCTGGGCAATGCCCCAGGCGATGGAGTGGTCGTTGGCCACACCGAAGATCAGAGCGTTCTTACCTTCCAGCAATTTCATCGACGCGCTCCTCCTTGGAAAGCTTCTGATGATGCTGCCGACTGACCAGGAAGCGCCAGGGTTTACTCTTCCAGGGTTCGGGCACCGTGTTTAACCCCACACGCGGTGAGGTGGTCACGAATGGATCTTGGACCTGTGGCCGCGCCTCGACGAACACCTGAGCCTGCGGAACGCACAGGTCGTGACCATCCAGGCCGCGATCGATGGCCAGCGCCTGACAGAGCTTGGCGGGGCCATCTGCAAGCGGTAAGCGGCCTCGCCTCCTGCGCATGAGAGCCGCGCCCTCGATGGGAATCAGGCTGCGAATGAGCACCGCCGCCGGGAAGCCATTTGCCTCGGTGACCATGTTCAGCATCCAATGCATGCCGTAGGTGAAATAGACATAGGCATGTCCCGGCGGCCCCCACATGGCTGCGTTGCGCGCCGTGCGGCCAGCTTTGGCATGGCAACCCAAGTCCTGGCTGCCGATATAGGCTTCAGTCTCGACAATCAGGCCGCTCAAGCGCTCCCCGTCGCCCTCCAGGCGTACGAGACGTTGCCCCAGAAGCTGGCGGGCGACGGCGAGCGTGGGATGAGCGAAAAAATCGCGTGGCAATCGAGGCGCGGAGGTCATGGGGGAATTGTAGTCCATACGTGGGAGGGAACAAGAAGAACGACTTGCAGGGCGAATACGATTGGAGATCAGGCGTGGTTATTGTGGGCGTGATCGGTGAACCGCGAGTCGTGAGCCATCATCAGGCTCAATCCCTCCGAAAGGGAAACGCGCGGCTTATAACCGAGCAGCTTGCGCGCCAGGCGGATGTCGGCGCACATACGCGAGGGCCCGGGATCCTGTTCCTCGACGAACATCCAATCGACGCTCGTTCCCACACACTCGGCAATGTGCTGAACGAGGGACGTGATGCTTACTTCCTCACCCTTCCCGATGTTGATCACCAGGCGGTCCACATTGGGTGCGGTTGCGGCTGCGACCATGGCCTCGACGACGTCATCCAGATACACGAAATCACGCATCTGCTCCCCCTTGCCGTGGATGACCATCGTGCCGCCGCGGACCGCCAGGCGCAGGAAGCGGGGAATCACCGGAGCGTGGTCGGTGGGCATGGGCTGGCCGGGTCCGTAGGTGTTGAAGACGCGCAGGCTGACGGTCTCGATGCCCCACAGCGTGCCGATAGTGCGTACGTAATGCTCGGCGGCGAGTTTGGAGACGGCATAGGGCGAGCGCGGATCGGGTGGGGTTTCTTCGCTCAGAGGCTGCTGCTGTTGATCGCCGTAAACCGCGCCTGAAGAGATCAGCACCACGCGCTGGACGCCTATGTCGCGCATGGCCTCCATCACACTCACCGTGCCGCCCACGTTGACCTTGTTGTACTCACGTGGGTGGAGCATCGATTCGGGGACGGAAACTTTGGCGGCCAAATGGTAGACGCAGTCGATATCCTGCAGCAGGGCCCAGAGTTTGGGACGGGCGCAGACATCGGCACGCGTGAATTCAACCTCCGGATGCAAACGGCCCGGGTCGCCGGCTGATAGATCGTCGAGTCCACGAACTTGATGGCCCTCGCGAACCAATCGGTTGGCGAGGGCTGATCCTAGAAAACCGGCCGCACCTGTTATCAGAAGTTTCATGCTTGGTTTTGCAAGCATCCCCCAGGAGCCTGGAGTTTCGCGCGTCATAGCTTGCGCCGCGATTATAGCACAAGCCATGCAGGGGATTGACAGCCATGTCTGGACTGATATCATGCAAGCATGACCCCACGCACTCTCTTTGCAGCAGCTCGCAGATGGTTTTGGCGCGCTCTCTGGGTTTTTGTCCTGCTGTCCTCCCTGGCAGGCAGCACGGTCTATCTCGAAGAAACCCATCAATTGGCGCGGCGCTTCACACGATCTGTGGAATTTGATTTCTTCGGTTGGACGGTGCAGACCTTGGGTATCAAGTACGGTCAGTTCAGCCTGGGAACAACCGGTTATCTGGATGAGGCTGATCAGAGTGCGCTGGTTCTGGAATACATGGATCATCTGGGGCAGGCGCAGTTCTTGGAAGGGCGGCTCGCAGAGATCTACGGCGATCCCTCGCTTGACAATCCGACCGGCGAGGCCGAGGAGATCGCGGCGCTGTTCGTCGAAGAGCGCGCCCGGCTTGCCGAGTTGCAGCCGGTTGTGGAAGCCATCCTTGCTGAACAAGCTTCGGTCGTGATTTCGGAGCTGGGTTTGAACGTGGGCGGCTCGGTGTTTCCACCGGTGGCGTTTCATTTCTCGCCCATTCCGAGCGCCATGATCGTATCCCCGCGGGATGTGATCCGCCAGGATGCCAACGTTCAATTGGATCCCGACCTGACCCTGGAACAGAAGATCGACCTGGAAACGACCGTGGAGCAAGCGCTGGACGTCTCTGTTCTCGTGGTCCCCATCGGGGGGTACGGAACGTTTCCCACCATGATCATGGAGACCACAGCCTTGACCTGGCTGACGGACACCATCGTGCATGAATGGACGCATAATTTTCTTACGCTCCGTCCGCTGGGATGGAACTACGGGGCGACACCTGAGATGCGCACCATGAACGAGACCACCGCCTCGATCGCAGGGCGCGAGATCGGCCGGATGATCCTGGAGCGTTACTACCCCGATCGTGTTCCCCCACCCCCGCAGCCCGTGGATCCGGATGCGCCGGAACCGCCTCCTCCGGCATTTGATTTCCGTGCCGAGATGCACGAGACACGAATACATGTCGATGAGCTCCTGGCGGAGGGACGTATCGAGGAGGCCGAGGCCTACATGGAAGCGCGGCGCCAGATTTTCTGGAATGAGGGCTACCGCATTCGACGCTTGAATCAAGCCTACTTCGCCTTCTACGGAGCCTATGCTGATGAGCCCGGAGGTCCGGCTGGAGAGGATCCGGTGGGGGAGGCGGTGCGGGAGCTGTGGGCGCGCATCCAATCGCCGAAGGAATTCCTGCTCCAGATGGGCGGATTGCATAACTACGCGGAACTTGATGAGCTGCTTGGTAGGATGCCGGCGTCCCCGTGATGTCGGTTGCCGAAGGTTGACTCCCTAGGCTTTTTCCGACTCGACGACTGTGCCGTATACTGAAAGTGATGGACGTCTTCCTTCCCCCGGGACGAATCCCGGATCGGATCGGTCCTTTAAAGCGCTTCCTGCCTCCCATGGAGCAGGGTGTCGTGACGCGCGCCTTGGAAGATCTCGAGCCGGGAGGGGACGTGGTGTTGGATCCTTTCGGTGCGTCTCCCCAGTTGGTCCGCGAACTGGCTGCAGCGGGGAAGCGCGTCCTCATCGCAGCCAACAATCCGGTGACACGCTTCGTGCTTCGACACACACTCGAACCCATCCCGATCAACGTTCTGCAAACTGCCTTGGCACACATGGCCACCACCCCCAAAGATGGCAGCCGCATGGAACCCTTCCTGCTCGATCTCTACCGCACACGATGCAGTCGCTGCGGGGAAACGATCTCGGCCGATTTCTTCGTTTGGGATCGGGAAGAACACACACCGGTGCTCAGGGCATACGCCTGCGCATCCTGCGGTCTGGCGGTGGAAGAAGCCGCCACAGAAGAAGATCGACGACTCGCCCAATCCTTCGAAGGTCGAAGCCTGCACTATGCGCTGGCATTACAGCGAGTGGTTCCGGCACGTGATCCCGATCAACGGCATGCTGAAGCTGCACTGGCCATCTATCCCGGTCGAGCGCTGTATGCCCTGACGGCTTTGATGAACAAGATGGATCGGCTATCGCTCGATGCCGGTCAACAACCGGCCATGTTTGCACTGTTGCTTTCCTGCTTCGATGCGGGAAATGCGCTCTGGGATCATCCTGAAGGCCGCGCCCGTCCTCTCCAACTCAGCGCCTCCGCATATTACAAGGAAGCCAATCTATGGAGGGCCATGGAACGTGCCGTTTCGGAATGGGCGCTGGTGGACAACAGGATCGCTTGCGATGCATGGAGCCCGGGGAAGGATCCAGAGGCAGGGGGTGTTGCGCTCTTCCCGGGAGCGGTGCGTGATCTGGCACCTAACCTTCCAGCTGGCAGCGTGGACGAGATCATCACCGTGCTGCCGCGTCCCAATCAGGCCTACTGGACGCTTTCCGCGCTTTGGTCGGCCTGGCTTTGGGGCAGGCAAACCGCCACGCCGATCATGGCCGCCTTGCGCCGCCGGCGTTACGATTGGGGATGGCACGCCACGGCGCTTCGAGCCGCCTTGAACCATGCCCGACCGGTGATCAAAGGCGGCGGGCCTGTGATGGCCTTCATCCCGGAAGCCGAACCAGGCTTCATCTCCGCTGCACTGGCGGGATTCGACAAGGCCGGGTTTGCGATCACAGGCCGTGCGCTGCGCCAGGACATGGGACAGGCGCTCTTTCGCTGGACCGCGGCCAGCAGCGTGACACTGCCGATCGAGGAACAGGTCCTGGCGCAGCGCAGCAAGGCGGCCGCGACGGATCTGCTGCGGTCGAGGGGGGAGCCCACGCCGTATGCGATCCTTCACGCGGCGGTGTGGTCGGATCTCGCCCAGCGACGCCTGCTCTCCTCCTGCTGGCAGAAGGTTGGAACACCGCCGCTGGCGCAAGTGGGGGATGCCATGGAGAGCGCGCTCGAGGACCGAAACGATTTCAGTCGTTTGGATCCATGGTCTGAGATCGAGAGTGGATCCTATTGGCTCACGAATCCTCGCCGGACCGAGCCGCCGCTGGCGGATCGCGTGGAGAGGCTGGTCGTCGATCTGCTCAGGCAGTTTGATGCGCTTTCGGCGATCGAGGTCGAAAGCCGCACGGCGCAGGCCTTGCCAGGTTTGCTGACGCCAGATCGAGGGCTGGTGCTCGCGTGCCTGCGTTCCTACGCCGAGCGGCAAGCGGGGATGGAAACCTGGCGCATGCGGGATCAGGAGCGGAGGGAAGAGCGGCAGCGAGATTGCGACCAGATCGGTACGGTCTTGATGGATCTGGGAAAGCGATTGGGCTACGCGGTCAGGAAAAAACAATGCATCGAGTGGCGCGTTTCAAAGGGCCCCCTTGTCTATCGCTTCCAGATCCAAGCTTCCGCTGCGATGGGGGAGATCCTTGCGGATGCTCAGGAACCCCGTCTCACGCTGGTCATACCGGGAGGACGCAGTTCGTTGTTGAACGAGAAGGCGCGGCGGGATGCGCGCATCAAGGCATGGCTTGAACGAGATAATTGCGTGGTTAAGTTCCGGCACGTCCGCCGGCTGGCGGCGGATCGAAAACTGCGACGGGAGAACTTTGCTGAATGTCTGGTGTTGGATCCACCCGAACAGCAGGATCCACAGATGCGGCTGTTGTGAGGTTTGAACCCATCTCGATAAGCTGTAATAATCTAGAGGTTGGATGTTGAAAACGATTCGTGCTCTGACGATCTTCCTTGGGTTGTTGCTCTTGGCGGCATGCGTTGGACCGGAACGACCATCGCCGATGAATGTGTCGCCGACCATCGCTGAGATTACTCCCATTCCACTCACACCCACAACGACGGCATCTCCAATTCCGCCCACAACCACAGCGATCCCGCTGGAGCCGGATCCTACGATCACGCCGGGGGAACAGTTTTCGCTCTCGGAGGCTGAAGCCGCCACGTTGAGTTCACTCGTTCAGGTGGACGATTATCCGCTCTATGTGATGCATTATCACGGCGATTATCTCGAATACACATGGGCTCCCCAAACCATGGCGGGCACAGCGGAGGTGGCAACGTGGGGCTGCTCACTTTTCGCAGCTCTGGGCGATCCGGAAAACCGGGTCTATGGGCGCAACTTCGACTGGCAATACAGCCCGGCATTGTTGCTCTTCACCGATCCGCCGCAGGGTTTCGCCTCGGTGTCGATGCAAAGCGTTCGGTTCATGGGGAGTTTCGACGTCGACGCGACCGATCTGGAGAACACCACACTTGAAGAACGTTACATGTTGCTGTATACGCCTATCCGCCCCTATGATGGCATGAATGAAGCCGGCCTTGCCATCGGCATGGCAGCCGTTCCTACGGACGGGACGAGCTATGACCCCAACAAGCCGGATATCGACTCGCTCATGCTGATGCGCCAGGTATTGGATCACGCCGCGAACGTGAGCGAGGCGGTGGAGATTGTGGGCCAATACAACGTCATCATGGAAAGTGGGCCGCCCGTCCACTACCTGATTGCCGATAGCTCCGGGCTGGCAGTGTTGGTCGAGTTTCTCGAAGGCGAAATGGTAGTGATCCCCAATGAGAATCCATGGCACGCGGCGACGAATTTCTTCTTCATGCGCGCAGGGGACCATCCAGAAAATCAATGCTGGCGTTACAGAAGCATCGCTGCATCTCTGGAAGGCGCCTCCGGCTGGTGCACCGCAGCGGAGGCAATGGCAATGCTTGAAGATGTATTCCAGGAGATCACCCAATGGTCGGTGGTGTATAACTTGAGCACACGGGAAATCGACATTGTCATGGGTGGGGAATTTCCAGCGGTGCACACCTTTCTTTTGGAAGATTGATACAAGATTAAATCCTGTTTACTGGATTCGAAGATAACGTTGTGGCCGATCTGGGATACAACGGGGAACTATGCTGTGGATCTAGTGTTAATCCCACCAGAGCAGCGGGTCTCTTCAATGCCATTGTGTGGATCCCGTGAGATGTTGTTCCAGCACAGCGCGCTTCCATGGAGGAACTTGTGATGCCCATCGTTCTGAATGCTCTGGGGATCGGTTTGATGGCCTATTTGATCGGCTCCATTCCGTTTGCGATCATCGTGGCGCGATTGGCAGCAGGGATCGACGTGCGCACCGTCGGATCAGGCCATGCAGGGGCGACCAATACGATGCGTGCTGCAGGATGGGGCGCGGGTGTACTTGTTCTGGTGTTGGATTTGGGCAAGGGAGCCCTGATCATGGCGCTCACCCTGCGTTTCGCAGCAACGCCATGGGTGTGGCCTGTCGCAGCCGCGCTGGGTGTGGCCGGGCATTGTTGGCCGGTATGGGTTGGTTTCCGGGGGGGCATGGGGATGGCTGTGGGAGGCGGGATGCTGATGCTGATGTGGCCCTTGGGCTTTGTGATCGGTCTCGGCGTGGTCCTGGCCTTTCAATTGATCATCCATCATTCGGCGCGCGCCAACTTTGCCACCGGCCTGATGTTGGGACCGATGTGGCTGCTCTTTGCTTGGCTCGTCGTCCAACTCAATCCCGCCTGCTTCTCGAAGGTTGTGTCGCTCGAACCCGGTCAATCAGTTCTGCTTGCGAGCGCGCCGCTGCTGGCGACAGCCGCGGCAGTGGGTTTGATGATCGCCATCCGTTCCCTGGCGGATTGGAAGCGTGTCTACAAGGAATTGTGGTTGGATCGCGAGGGTTAGAACAACCTGTCAGATTCTTTCTGAACCTGACAGGTTGAGCTGAGCACAGTCTCCAACGCCGTATCTTACAACTTCCTATTAGCCCACATTTTCTCTTTGGTTTCCACCCAGCACGGTTCGCCCCGGATTCGCTAGGCGTCGACGTCCACGCTCCAATTGCTTGGTGTTCGGTCGTTAGGGAAGCTTAGTGCGACGCCCCGGGCTGGGGGAAACCGCAACCTGAAAGGTTCGTGAGAGAACCTGTCAGGTTGAGAATCAGGGGGGATTGTAGGTGATGGTGAGTTGAGCTTCGCCCAGACGCACCAGGTCTTCCGCGCCGTCGTTATCGGTCTCGACCTCGTTGAACTGCAGACGCAGCTGGAACAGGCTGTTGCCGATATTGGCTTGCAATGCATCTCGCATCAGATCGCTCGTATCCGGCGCGGCCAGCTCGAGGTCGGTGCACCAGGTGACGAGTTCGTCGATGGGTACGTCGGTGAAGAAATCGCTGGAGTCCAGCTCCTCGTAGGCCTGCTCATAGACACGCAGGCAGTTAAGGTCTGTGAAGGGCGTTCCCAGAATGTCGAAATCGCTGAAATCGACCTCCACCTCCGTGATCGTCGCTCCCACGGGGATGGTGCTGATGTCGAAGCTCAGGAAAGCCTGCGCGGCCAAGTCGGCGGCCGTATCGCCCACGTTCTCGGGCAGATCGACGGTTCCATCGGAGAGGACCATCCCGCTGAGATCCTCATCCCTTGTGAGCACCACGACTACAGGCACCGGGGTCGGAGTGTGCGTGGGCGTATCGGTCGGCGTGGGCGTGTTGGTCGGCGTATTGGTGGGCGTGGGCGTCTCGGTGGGGGGCGCGCCCGTCGAGGTGGGCAAGCTGGTCGCTTCTTCGGTGGGGGTCGGTGGCGCTTCGGTAGCCGTTGGCCTTTCGGTCGGCGTTTGCGTGGCCGG
>DUET01000093.1 GCA_011192015.1 Anaerolineae bacterium | reverse complement strand
CGGGCAGGTGGACAACACGGCCACGGCGGACAGCGATGAATTCGGTCCGACAACGGATGACGAATCGGTAGCCCTCACGCAAGCCCCATCCATGGTCCTCACGAAGACGGGTGTGCTGGATAACGCCGTCGTCGCCCCAGCCGAGGCTTCCAACCCCGGCGACACGATCACCTACACCTTCTCGATCGAGAACACGGGCAATGTTACGCTCAATAACCTCGTCGTGACGGATCCGCTGCTGCCGACGCTGACCTGCTCGATCGCCACGCTGGCACCGAGCGCGACGCAGGCTTGCGCGGCGGCGAACAACGTGTACACGCTGGTCCAGGCCGATATCGATGCCGGGCAGGTGGACAACACGGCCACGGCGGACAGCGATGAATTCGGACCCGCGACGGATGATGAATCCATAGCGCTTGTATTGGAAGTGGATCTCGGCGTGACCAAGGACGACGGCGTGACGGAGTATATTCCCGGTGGCTCCCTGACCTATACCATCGTTATCTCCAACGCAGGTGCCAATGATGCTGTCGATGCCACCTTCGCCGACAACCGACCGGCCGACATCAGCTCCTGGTCTTGGACCTGCGCGGCAACGGGCACCGCGGACTGCGGCGCAACGGCAAGCGGGACAGGATCCATCTCCGTCAGCGACATCGACCTGCCCACCGATGGAGCCAGCAACTACCTAACCTACACCATCGACGCCACCGTCAGCGGCACAGCCAACGATCCCATCACCAACACCGCCACTGTCACCGCACCGGTAGGCACTTTCGATACGGATACGTCCAACAACACAGCTTCGGACACGGATACACGCGCGAACGATCCGCCTTCAGCCGACGCCAACGGGCCGTATGCCATCGCCGAGGGCGATTCGGTCGACCTGGATGCCTCGGCGTCCTCCGATCCGAATGGCGATCCGCTGACCTTTGCCTGGGACCTTGACAACGATTCGGTTTACGGCGATGTGACCGGCGAGACGCCCACGGTCGACTGGGCGACCTTGGTGAGTTTCGGTATCGACGATGATGGCACCTATCCGATCTCCGTCGAGGTGGATGACGGATTTGGCGGCACCGACACCGCCGCGTCGACGATCGTCGTTAGCAACACGCCTCCTACGCTCTTGACCACCGGTGCCGCTACGGCTGAGCAAGGCCTGGTCTATACGCTCAACCTGAGTGCTATCGATCCCGGCGATGACACGATCACCTCCTGGACCATCAATTGGGGCGACGGCTCCATCGAGACCTTCGCTGGAGATCCGGCTTCGGTGACGCATATCTACGACAATGTAGGATTCACCAACAACATCCTAGCTTCGGCCATCGATGAAGACGCAACCTACTTGCAGAACGACCTGGTCGTCGCAAGCGCCAACAACGACAGGATCAACTGGTACACCCACGATTGGACCACCAACATCGCCGCCGTTCGACCGCCGGGACAGAGTGGACCGGATGCAGGATTGCTCTATCCGGCTGACCCGACCATTGGGCCGGATGGGAACGTCTACATCGCCGGGTGGGATTCGGGGAATGTCACCCGCTACGACCCGACGACCGGAGCGTTCATCGACGAGTTCGCCAGCGGAGGAACTGAGGCGGCCGGCTTGGCCTTCGGGCCCGATGGAAACCTCTATGTGGCGGATTTTGTTACCAGCGAAGTCCTGCGCTACGACGGCACGACAGGCGCCTTCATTGATGCATTCGTCACAGCCGGAAGCGGCGGCCTGGATTATGCGGATGGCCTGACTTTCGGTCCGGACGGCAATTTGTATGTCGGTGATTACTGGAACCACAACATTCTTAGATTTGACGGGACTACAGGCGCCTTTATCGATGTATTCGTCCCGGCCTTTTCCGGCGGCCTCATGCAGCCCGAAGACATTGCCTTCGGGCCGGATGGAAACCTGTACGTAGCCAGCGATTGGAACGACAACGTTCTGCGCTACAACGGAACGACCGGCGCGTTCATCGACGAGTTCGTAGCATCTCACAGCGGCGGATTGGACAACCCGATGGGAGTCGTCTTCGGTCCCGACGGCAACCTCTATGTATCCAGCTGGCAGGACGACAATGTCCTTCGTTTCAACGGAACGACAGGTGCCTTCATCGACGAATACGTGACGTCAGGCCTCGGCGGTCTGGATGTCGCCGATTACCACGATTTCATCCCCGGACATCAAGTCCTGATCACACCGGGCACAGTCGCTGATGCCAACGGACCCTATGCCATCGCCGAAGGCGAATCGGTTGTGCTGGACGGCTCGGGATCATCCGATCCGCAGGGCGACCCGCTGACCTACGCCTGGGACTTGAACAACGATTCGGTGTACGGCGACGTGACTGGCGAGACACCCACGGTCGACTGGGCGACGCTGGTGAGTTTCGGCATCGACGACGACGGCACTTATCCGATCGGTCTGGAGGTCGACGACGGGAACGGACACACGGACACCGACGCATCGACGATCGTCGTTAGCAACACACCACCCACGCTCCTGACGACGGGTGACCCCAAGGCCAATGCAGGGCAGATCTACACGTTGAACCTGAGTGCTATAGATCCGGGAGATGATACGATCACCTCCTGGACCATAAACTGGGGGGATGGCAGCATCGAGACCTTCGTGGGCGATCCGGCGTCGGTGACGCATATCTACAGCAACGAGGGATTCACCTACAACATTCTCGCCTCCGCCATCGACGAGGACGCAATCTACTTCCAGAACGAGCTTGTGGTTGCAAGCGGTGATGACGGTAGACTGAATTGGTATATCCACGACTGGATCACCAACATCGCCGCCGTCCGAGCACCGGGGCAGAGCGGACCGGATGCCGGATTGAGCTACCCGACCGATGCCGTCGTTGGACCGGATGGAAGCGTCTACGTCAGCGGTTGGACCTCGAACAATGTCGTCCGCTACGACGCGGCAACAGGCGCTTTCATCGATGAATTCATTCCGGTGGGCAGCGGCGGTTTGGATGGATCATCCGGCATGGCCTTCGGACCTGACGGCAATCTCTACGTCTCCTCATACTGGACCCAGGAAGTGCTGCGCTATAACGGAACAACGGGCGCTTTCATAGACGTATTTGTCACTGCCGGGCTTGGTGGCCTGGATCTTGTGGATGGTTTGATATTCGGACCCGACGGCAATCTCTACGTCAGTGATTCCAACGCTGGGGTATACCGATATGATGGGAATACGGGAGCGTTCATAGACGCTTTTGTCCCTGCCGGTAGCGGTGGTCTCGACAATCCCAACGATCTGACCTTTGGACCGGATGGCAACCTGTACATTGCCAGCAACACCAACAATAACGTTCTACGTTTCAACGGATTGACTGGAGCGTTCATCGACGAATTCGTCGCTCCCGGCAATGGACTAGTGGAGGCGGAGGGAATCGCGTTCGGTCCTGATGGCAACTTCTATGTGTCAAGTAATGTCGAGAATACCGTCAAGCGTTATAACGGAACGACAGGAATCTATATCGATGATTACGTAACCACGGGTCTCGGAGGTCTCATCGGAACCGAGTACTTCAATTTCATTCCCGAACATCAGATCTTCGTTCAAAGAAGTCCGACCGCCGATGCCAACGGGCCGTATGCCATCGCCGAGGGCGATTCGGTCGATCTGGATGCCTCAGCGTCCTCCGATCCGGACGGCGACCCGATGACCTACGCCTGGGACCTGAACAACGATGCCGTGTACGGCGATGTGACCGGCGAGACGCCCACGGTTGACTGGGCGACCCTGGCGAGTTTCGGCATCGACGATGACGGCACCTATCCGATCTCCGTCGAGGTGGACGACGGATTTGGCGGCACCGACACCGCCGCGTCGACGATCGTCGTCAGCAACACACCTCCTACACTTTTGACCACCGGTGCCGCCACGGCTGATCAAGGCCAGGTCTATACGCTCAACCTGAGCGCAGTTGACCCCGGAGATGACACGATCACTTCCTGGACCATCAACTGGGGTGATGGCTCCATCGAGACCTTCGTCGGCGATCCAGCCTCGGTGACGCACACCTACACCAACCCGGGATTCACCTTCAACATCCTCGCTTCCGCCATCGACGAAGATGCGGCTTACATGCAGAACGATCTGGTCGTCGCAAGCGCCAACAACAACATGATCAACTGGTACACCCATGATTGGACCACCAATCTTGGTGCAGTCCGTCCACCTGGGCAGAGCGGACCGGATGCCGGATTGCTCTATCCGGCCGACCCGACCATTGGACCGGATGGGAACGTCTACATCGCTGGGTGGGATTCGGGGAATGTCACCCGCTACGACCCGACGACCGGAGCGTTCATCGATGAATTCGCCACCGGAGGCACAGAGGCGGCTGGTATTACCTTCGGGCCCGACGGGAACCTCTATGTGGCGGATTTTGTCACCCACGAAGTCCTTCGCTACGACGGAACGACGGGCGCCTTCATCGATGCATTCGTCACAGCCGGCAGCGGCGGCCTGGATCAAGCGGATGGAATAACTTTCGGTCCGGACGATAACCTATATGTCGGCGATTACAGGAATGACAACGTTCTCAGGTTTGACGGGACCACAGGCGCCTTCATCGACGAGTTCGTCACATCCGGGTCCGGTGGGCTCAACACTCCTGAAGATCTGGCCTTCGGACCGGATGGCAACCTGTACGTCGCCGCCGATGATAACCACACCGTGATGCGGTTCGACGGAACGACAGGAGCGTTCATCGACATCTTCGTCGCCGCCCACAGCGGCGGAATGGACAACCCGATGGGAGTTGTCTTCGGCCCCGACGGCAATCTCTACGTGTCCAGTTGGGCAAACCACAACGTCCTTCGCTACGACGGAACGACGGGCGCCTTCATCGACGAATACGTGACGTCAGGCCTCGGCGGGCTCGATATCGCGGATTATCACGACTTCATCCCAGGGCATCAGGTCCTGGTCGTAGCAGCCACGACCGCAGATGCCAACGGACCTTATGCCATCAACGTGGGCGATCCAGTCGATTTGGACGCATCAGGATCTTCCGATCCGGAGGGAGACCCGCTGACGTACGCCTGGGACCTGGACAACGATTCGGTCTACGGCGATGTCACTGGTGAAACACCCACGGTCGACTGGGCGACGCTGGTGAGTTTCGGCATCGACAGCGCAGGCGTGTATCCGATCGGGGTCGAAGTCGACGATGGCAACGGCCACACCGATACAGACGCCTCGACGATCGTCGTCACCGACGCGCCGTCCTGGGATCCGATCGCCAGCGTGATCAGCTACAAGGCCAGTGGCCTCCCGGGTTGGAATATCGACTCCGATGCCAATGCCGCGAACATCGATGATACGGATGACGGATCCACGACCAGCGACAGTAACCTGGATACGGGCGGATTCGCCAATAAACTCAAGCTCAAGGATCGCGGCATGGATTCCAATTACCTGCGCATCGACACGGGGATTGCGCTGGGGCAAAGTGGAACGATGACCTTGCGCCTGCATGCCTCCGACTCGAAAGGCCCAGGAGCAGGCTGCGGTGGGAAGGCTATGTGGTCCGACTTCACGTACATCTACCTGTACGCCCACGACGGGGACGAGACGGTGGATCCGACCTCGGAGACGATACTCACCAAGGATGTGGACTACACGGTCGTCAGCGGTCCGCTGAGCGGGGAGGGTTGCGTCACGGAGTACGTAGACCTGGATGTATCGAGCTTGTACTCGGGCGCCTCTGGAACAACGAACTTCATCCTGCGCGTCATTGGCGAGGTCGGCGGTGGACTCGATGTGGATGAGAACCTCGAGATCAAGATGATGGCGGAGATCTACACGGATTTTTCAGCGGTACCCCTTGGTACAACCGCTGATGCCAATGGACCGTATGCCATCGACGAAGGCGATTCGGTCGACCTGGATGCTTCCGGATCCTCCGATCCTGAGGGCGACCCGCTGACCTATGCCTGGGACCTGAACAACGATTCGGTGTACGGCGACGTGACCGGTGAGACACCCACGGTCGATTGGGCTACGCTGGTGAGCTTCGGCATCGACGACGACGGCACGTACCCGATCGGTCTGGAGGTCGACGACGGGAACGGACACACGGACACCGACACGTCGACGATCGTCGTCAGCAACACGGCTCCGACGCTTCTGACTACCGGTGCCGCCATGGTTGACCAGGGTCAAGTCTATACGCTCAACCTGAGTGCGGTTGACCCCGGAGATGACACGATCACCTCCTGGACTATCAACTGGGGCGACGGCACGATCGAGGCGTTCGTTGGAGATCCTGCCTCGGTGACGCATACCTACAGCAGCGCCGGGTTTACCTACAACATCCTCGCATCCGCCATCGACGAAGACGCAACCTTCTTCCAGAACGATCTGTCGGTCGCAAGCTACAACAATGACAGGATCAACTGGTACACCCACGACTGGGTCACCAACATCGCCGCTGTTCGATCTCCCGGGCAGAGCGGGCCGGACGCCGGATTGGACTATCCGCTCGGATTGATCATCGGTCCGGACGGAAGCGTGTATGTCGGTGGAGAAGTTTCGAACAACGTCCTCCGCTACGATGGAACGACGGGAGCTTTCATCGACGAGTTCGTCCTGGCCGGCAGCGGTGGTCTGAATGATGCCTGCGGTATCGCCTTTGGATCTGACGGCAACCTGTACGTCGCCTCTCTCTTGACCAGTGAAGTGCTGCGCTACGATGGTTCGACGGGCGCCTTCATCGACGACTTCGTCACCGCTGGTCTTGGCGGCCTGGTTAATCCGAACGGCTTGGCCTTCGGTCCGGACGCCAATCTGTATGTCAGCGACTGGACGAATGACGCGGTTTACAGGTATGACGGGAGCACAGGCGCGTTCATCGACATCTTCGTTACGGCCGGTCTTGGCGGTCTTGAGGAAGCCGATGACCTGATCTTTGGACCGGATGGCAACCTGTACGTCTCCAGCGATTCTGGGAACAACGTTCTACGCTACAACGGAACGACGGGAGCGTTCATCGACGAATTCGTCCCCTCCGGAAGCGGAGGCTTGCAAGATCCGACGGGGCTGGCATTTGGTCCTGATGGTCACCTGTTCGTGGGAAGCTGGAGTACCGATGAAGTCCTGCGCTTCGATGGGACAAGCGGGGCTTTCATGGATGCATACGTGACTGCCGGTCTCGGCGGACTGCTGGAAACCTATGGCCTTGGCTTCCTCCCCGGGCACCAGGTCCTGGTGTCAGGAGCCACAGCCGCGGATGCCAATGGGCCGTATGCCATCAACGAGGGCGATTCGGTCCTTCTGGACGGCTCGGGATCCTCCGATCCAGAGGGCGACCCGCTGACCTACAACTGGGACCTGAACAACGACTCGGTCTATGGCGACGTGACCGGCGAGACGCCCACGGTCGATTGGGCGACGCTGGTGAGCTTCGGCATCGACGACGACGGCACCTACCCGATCGGCCTGGAGGTCGACGACGGGAACGGCCACACGGACACCGACACGTCGACGATCGTCGTCAGCAACGCGGCTCCGACGCTCCTGACCACCGGCGCGGCCACAGCCAGCGCAGGAAGTCCTTTCACACTGAACCTGAGCGCCGTCGATCCGGGCGACGATACGATCACCTCATGGATCATCAGCTGGGGTGACGGCACCATTGAAACGATCGTTGGCAATCCAGCTTCGGTGACGCATACCTATAACAACTTGGGCTTCACGAACAACATCCTCGCTTACGCCGTGGATGAAGACGCCTCCTACTTCCAGAACGATCTGGTGGTCGCAAGCAGCAGCAACGACAGGCTGAACTGGTACACCCACGACTGGGAGACGGATATCGCCGTAGTTCGAGCGCCGGGGCAGAGTGGTCCAGATGCTGGATTGGACTATACGGTCGACCCGATCGTCGGACCGGATGGGAACGTGTATGTCAGCGGATGGTTATCCAGCAACGTCGTTCGCTACGACCCCACGACGGGAGCATACATCGACGAGTTCGTCGCAGCCGGCAGCGGCGGTTTGACGATGGCAACCGGGATGGCTTTCGGTCCCGACGGCAACCTCTATGTGGCGGATGCCAACAACAGGAATGTGCTGCGGTATAACGGGACGACGGGCGCCTTCATCGATGAGTTCGTCACCGCCGGTCTTGGCGGTCTTGATGAGGCGGAAGGCATGACATTCGGGCCGGACGGGAATCTCTACGTCAGCGACTATACGAGCGCAGCGGTTTTCAGGTATGACGGAAATACTGGCGCGTTTATCGACGTGTTCGTCACATCCGGAAGCGGCGGTCTCGCGAATGCAGAGGATCTGACCTTCGGACCGGATGGCAACCTGTACGTTGCCAGCGACGGAGGCAGCAGAGTCCTGCGCTACAACGGGGCGACCGGAGCGTTCATCGACGTATTCGTTACCTCCGGAAGCGGTGGTTTGCTCTACGCCATGGGGGTCACATTCGGCCCGGATGGCAATTTGTACGTGTCAAGTTTCGGCACGGACAGCGTCAAGCGTTACAACGGAACCACGGGTGCTTACATCGATGAGTATGTGACTGCGGGTCTGGGTGGTTTGGACAATTCATACTACTCCGACTTCATCCCCGGGCATCAGGTGCTCATCGTCCCGTAAGGTTTCCCGCAGACGGGGTTGATTTGTTGGAACCGCGATTGGGATCGTTCGCAATTCCGAACGATCCCTTATGGTTTCCATTGGTTTCAGTGCTTTGAGAAAAACGATTCCGCCGAGTCCGCATTGCGAAATCCCGCAGCGTCCCCTATACTCTATTCCGTGAAGAAAAACGACAAACCGATCGAAACCTGGACGTTCCGTAAATCCCAGGACAGAACCATCCTGGGCACCACCTTGCTCATGGTTCTCAGCCTCATAGCCGCGATCCTGAAACCCGGTGTGGTAACCCTGGCGCTGTTGGCAATCCTGCTGGGCATCTGGCTGCTGGTGCTCTACTTCTTCCGCGATCCCGATCGTCAGGTCCTCGATGAACCCGGTTTGGTGGTCGGTCCCGGCGACGGGAAGGTCGTGGCGATCGAGCCCATACATGAGGATGGTTATTTGAAGGCGGACACCGTCCGCATCAGCATCTTCCTTTCCATCCTGGATGTCCACGTACAGCGTGCGCCAATTGCGGGCGAGGTCACTTCCGTCGAACATCGGCCGGGTACTTTCCTGCAGGCTTTCAAGCCGGAAGCCTCCAAACTGAACGATCGTATCTCCATGGTTATCGAATCCGAGCGTGGGCGCATCCTGGTGGACCAGATTGCGGGGATCCTGGCCAGGCGCTGCATCAACTTCGCTCGACTCGGCGATAGGCTCCTCACCGGCCAGCGCTACGGCCTGATCAAGTTCGGATCGCGCGTCGATCTGTACCTGCCGCCCGAAGCCGAGATCCTGGTGCAGATTGGGGATCAGGTGCATGGCGGTCTGACCCCGATTGCCCGATTCGCAGATCATGAAAATTCAGATGCGAACTAAGGTCTTTCCCATCATCCCGAGCCTGATCACCTTTCTTTCCCTTGCATGCGGCATTGTTTCCATCCTGCTGTCAAGCCTGGGGGATCTGCGGATCGCCGGCTGGCTCATCATCGCAAGCTATGTGCTGGACATGCTGGACGGTCTCTCCGCCCGAAAATTAAGCGTGGCTTCGAGCTTCGGAATGCAACTGGATTCCCTGGTGGACATGGTCAGCCTGGGAATCGCGCCGGTAGTCCTCACCTTCCATCACTTGCTCTACACCAGCATCGACATGCTCTGGGTTTGGCCATTCGCGGTTCTCGTTCCTGCGGCAGGAGCTTTTCGCCTGGCTCGATTCAACCTGCTGCCACCCAAGGAGACCGAGTCTCAGGATACGGTTGGTCTTACCATTTCGACCAGTGGTGCGACGGTCAGTGTGGCAGTGCTCGCCGATCTCGTTTGGCCGGGTGGGTTGTTGCCGGATGGGGCCTTCATCCCGATCATGGCGCTTGTGGCTCTGCTGATGGTGAGCACGATCCGATTCCCCGCCATCGGTCTTATCGCTTCCAACCGCAATCGGGCCATTGCGCTCGTGGTTCTGATCGGCATCACCCTGGTGTTCCTACCGCTGGCGGTGACATGGCTGATGTGGGAAGGAATCTACATCGCTTCCGGTTTGATAAGGGCGATCCTACTGAAGCGAAGGAGCAACACCTTATCATGACCAGCCGTCTCTATGACCAGGTGACCGGTGATGCACTTTACTTGCTCTATCGGATCATCCGCGGGACTTGCCGCGTGCAGTTTTCCGGAGAGGAACACATACAAGAAGCGATGGACAGCGGGAGACCGGTGGTGGCTACAACCTGGCATGGGAAGGCATATATGGTGATCTCCTGTCTGACCAGGATCGTGGACACCAGCGATTTCGCAGTCATCATGCCCAACGATTGGCGTGGCGGCACCCTGGCGGTTCTCACTCGAAGGATTGGCGCATCTCCCATCCAGGTGAATCTGTTCGACGATCCCACGCTGAGCGCCGGGCGCGAGGTCGCGAAGCTCGTACGCTGGATTTCTGGTGGCAGGAACACGATCATTGCTCCGGATGGACCGGATGGACCGGCCTACATGCCAAAACCCGGTGTCACCTACATCGCCAGGAAGGCTCAGGCCATCATCGTCCCCATAGGAGGCTACTGCCGGCATGCCTACCGTCTGAATCGATGGGACCAATACGAACTTCCGTTTCCCTTCAGCAAGGTGGCCATCCATGTAGGGAAACCCTTTACCATTCCCCCCGGTCGTGATGATCTTGGGCCCATGAACGAGCATTTGACGAACGTCCTTCACCGCGTCAACGCGCTGGCTGCCGTTGACTACTACCCCGATCATCGCAGAAAACATCCGGGTTGATACCCTATCCTCGTTGCTTGGCAGAGAAACAAGCCTGATCGAACGATGAAAAAGCACAACGGAACGTCTTCTAAAGGCGTTCCGTTGTGACCTAGTCTTATCTTGTGCTTGACATCCGATCCTGGATCGAATGTCTAACTGGATCTAGTACGTCACCATGGGCGGCAAGGTCTTCGCCTGCTCGACCCACTTCTTTACCTGCTTCAAGGAAGGCGTACGACGAACGAGCTTCTTGACCTTGTTGGTCTTCACGATGGCTTCATGGAGATTGTCCGGATTCCGGACCCGCAGCTCCTTCACGGTGTCCACCCCGGCCTCCTCGAGAAGATCGCTGTATTCCTCTCCCACGCCCTTGATGCGCATCAGATCGGCTAAATTGACCCATTCCAGGATCAGCTTTTCGGGAATGTCTGCATCCGCAGCCAGTTCTTCCCGTCCCCTGGGGCTGGCGCCCAACCAAAGGAGCTGTTCGGTGGTCTTCACCCCGACTGCGTTGAGCTTCTCTTTATATACCGGTCCAATGCCTTCAATGTCGATGATACTTGCCATGTCCCTTCCTCCTCATTTGGCTTCACAGTTCCCAGTGATCGTATTCTAGGCCGGACTTGCGGTGTTCGTCAAACGCGAAGGTCCGATTCCGATGAACTCCCTTTCCGATCCTGCCGTCCAAAGATGCGATCGTCTACAGCCTTCGCCATGATTCGGGGCGGAATACCGCAGGTCCCTCCTGCAAGGCTCCATCGATCGCAGAAATCAACCGTTCCTTATCCTGTGGCAGCGTACCAGCCAACGGAAGATAGTTCGAGGCATGATTGGTACGAAAGACACAGTGGGTGAGTCCCTCCAGATTCTGCAGCACCAGCCGCAGTTCATGCAGCATGGCATACGCATCCATCAGTTCGAAAGTACCCTCGCTATATTGGTGGTAGAGCTCGGTTCCCGGAACCAGCATCAGGGTCAGCAGCGCAAGGTATTCGGGATCCATCCGGCTTACGATCTTTCCCGTGGCTTGAGCATGTTCCGCCGAGCCCTCGGGTCCGGCAATCCCAAGCAGGGCGATCACGGACGAGGCGATCCCGGCGGTCTTCGCGCGCTGGACGGCTTGCACCATCTCAGTCGCGCTAACGCCCTTCTTCACGTGGAGCAGAACCTCGTCACTGCCGCTTTCCAATCCGATGTAGACGATGCCCAGCCCCTTGGAACGCAGGAGGGCCAGATCCTGCTCGCTCTTGCGAAGCAGATCGCGCGCGTTGGCGTAGATCCCCACGCGCTCCAGCTTAGGAAAGTTAGCATTCAATGCATCCAGGATCGCCACCAGCTTCTGGGTGCTGAGCACCAAAGCATCGCCATCCGCCAGGAAGACACGCCGCAGGTCAGGGATCTCCTCTCGCGCCATGGCGATGTCCTCGAAGACCTCATTCACCGGACGCACTCGGAAGGGTTTGTCCAGGTAGGTGCCGCAGAAGGTGCACCGATTGTGTGAGCAGCCATACGTGACTTGGAGAATGTAGCTGCGTGCTTCGCTCGGGGGACGGATCACATTGCCGTAGTATCGCATGCATATATTATAGCCAACCTGAAGACACCCCTGCTTCGCAATCCTGGCATCCGTTGGATGGCGCACATGTTTCCACCGCAATCCTTCCCATGTGCTGGCATGCATCAAGGAGATGATTGGGCTCCGATTCTGGATTTACCGGAAGTGGAATGGCCGTATTCGAAAAGACCTGACAGGTTCAGCGAACCTGTCAGGTCTTGATTGGAACCGTTTCTCTCCCTCGTATCCAGCGATCCGGGTTCGTACCTCCCGGATAGGATGGATCAGCTGCTCGCCATCATGAACAAGGGTTGAAGCTGGATGCTCTCATATTTCGGTCGCAGGCGCTCTGTGTTGTAGTGTTTTTCCACATCCACAACTTTCTTCGATCTGCTGACCACCTCGATCGGGACGTTGTCGTAACGTCCGTCCTTCAGCACCACAAGGCGGCCGTGCATGCCCTTGAGGATCAGATCCATGGCCAAGTTGCCGTAGGCCACCGGCACCACAGAATCGATGGCATCCGGATCGCCTCCCCGCACGAGGTAGGCCAATCGCTGATTGATGGTGTTCACGATCTCCCCGCGGTTGAATTGGGGAGAGATCTCCTTGAGCTTCGCAGAAACGAGATCGCCAATTCCGCCAAGCTTTGGGTGGCCATAGGAATCGGGCGTGTCGTCCTGAAACACCATTTCACCGCCCTCGAACATCGCGCCTTCCGAAACCAGCACGACCGAATATCGGGAGGGGTTCCGGCGCCGGTCCTCGGAAAGCAACTCCGCCAAAGTTTCGATCTTGAATTTGTATTCCGGGATCACGCAACGGTTTGCCGCGCCGGCGAGGGTCGGGAGCATGGCTGTGAAACCGGCGTAGCGACCAAAGACCTCGATGACGAGGAAACGTTCGTGCGAGCCGGCAGAGGTTCGCAGCAGATTCGACATCATGATCGTTCTGGTCACACAGGTGCTGAAACCGATGCAGTAATCCGTCCCGGGGACGTCGTTATCCATGGTCTTGGGTATCCCGACCACTTTGACGCCCTCGCGACACAGGTCTACGGCATAGCTGAGCGTATCATCGCCCCCGATGGGGATCAGGGTGTCGATGCCCAGGAACTCCAGGTTTTTCAGGACTTCCGGTGTAAGGTCGTTCCATTCTTCGGCATATTGGCTCCGCAGATGCTCGGGGACGTTCGCTTTGGGAACCCGGCGGGGCAGCGTGCGTGAAGTGTGCAGGAAGGTGCCCCCAGTCCTGCCGGCTTTGGTGACGATCTCCTCGGAGATCACATCGAATGCGCTGCTGTTGTCCGCCTTTTTATCCCTGACGATGCCCATCAATCCAGCCCAACCACGGCGGATGCCGATCACGCGATAACCCTCGCGCAATGCCCGGAAGGTAAGGGCACGAATCGCCGGGTTCAAACCCGGAACATCACCCCCGCCAGTCAAGATGGCAAGCATGCCCCTCTTGCTTGTGGTTGTCATGTTCCTTCCTCATTCTTGGGCAGGATGTTGAATCGGGCTGATCGATCGAGAATGGGTTACTCTCTCACCTTGTTTCGCCGACACACGGCATAGAATACCGCGATGTATTAGATTGTACCCCGTTTTCCAGATGGGCCGTTTCGATGATCGAAACGAGACATCCATCCATACAATCCTGGAAACGCCTAGACCGGGATACGGTAGGTCCGGTAACGCTTGTAGATCTTAGCCCCGAAGCTGTCAGCCAGCATCGGGGTACGTGGATTGTCTTCCGAAGTGAGTGAGAGATCCGCCCACTTGTATCCCTTCGGTATCACTCGGCGCTCCAATTCATCGAAGAGGAGTAAGGCCACACCCGTGTCCCAGTATTCGGGAAGCACCAGTACGCTCTTGATGGCCACGCATTCAGGTTGTTTGCGGCTGTGCCACCAGAGCCGCAGATAATCCCAGGGGCGGCGCAGGCCGTTGGCGTGGATCAACCACTCGTTGATGTTCGGAAGCCCGGGGAACCAACCCACGACCTTGCCTTCAACTTCAGCGAAAAGGACCAGCTCCGGGTCGGCAATGCGCAGGAAGGAACGCAGCGTAGCCCGAATGGCGTCGCGGTGCCAACCGATGTGATCGGGGAGATGCACCAGAGACTTGTTGAGCAGATTGTGGACGTGGTCGGCCTCCTGCTCCCAATGCTCGAGGTCGGCGCCGCGTACGGTGATCTTTCCGCGCTTGCGCAGCCGATCCGCCAGGCGGCGGAGCCGGCGTCGTTGAGGCGTCTCATCATCCGCCAATAAACTAAAGGCGATATTGTCGCCGCGGGCCTTCTCGAAGCCATAGCGTTCGATGAATTCCTGGTAGTAGGGAGGCGTGTGCCCGCAGAGGATCACGGGCGGCCGATCGCGCCCCTCCACCAGGATGCCGTAGCTGTCCTCGTAGTCCAGATTGAAAGGTCCCCAGAGCGTCTTCAGGCCGCGCTTCCCGGCCCATTGCCGAGCGTGATCCCAAAGGGCTTCCGCGATCTCGTAGCGCGGCAGGCATTCGAAGAACCCGAAGAGTGCCTCTTGGCGATCTCGCTGCTGATTGGAGAAATGGTCCTCGCCGGCACAGATCGTTCCCACAGGTTCCCCATTTTGCCAGGCGATGAAGAACTCTGCCTCCCCGCGCTTGAAGAAGGCGCCTGTTTTCGGATCGATGACCTTGGCCCGATCCGGTACCAGGGGTGGCACCCAGAGTGGATCGTCTTTGTAGATGCGCCAGGGGAAGGTGAGAAAGATGCGCTTCTCGCCGGTGTTTCTCAGAGGATGGATTTCGATGGCCATCACGACGCCCTCTCACCGGCTGCGCTGCGTCGAGCTTTCAATTCCTTGCGTATTTGAGCGAATTGATCCCTGTCGAGTGGGTAGACGATGGCGAAGATGATGCCCCCCACGAGGAGCGCAGCCGGAATAGGGCCTGTGAGGATGCGGATGCCGGTGATGGCTCTGACAGGCTGGCTGGGGAGGGCGGAATTGTAGCCTGTGATTTCCAGCACCACGCCGACGATCGGAACGGCGATGGAAGCGGTGATCTTCTTGGCAAGCGTGATCAAGCTGTAGAACATGCCTTCGTTTCTCTCGCCCGTCTTCCACTCACCCCACTCGATGGCGTCAGGGATGATCGACCAGGGAAGCACGTGCGCCGCGCCCACGCCGATTCCTGCCAGTACCGACATAGAAAGCAGCAGAATCAGGCCTGTGGAGGTGTTGAGAGTGATCAGTAGAAGCTGAACCACGGCCCAGAAGGCGATCCCGCCGATGTATGCTTTGGTCTTCCCCCAACGCCGCGAGAGGCTCTCCCACAGTGGAAGGGTGAAAATCGCAGTCACGAAGATCGTCCCCATGATGATGGGCATGTCGGGCTCGCGTCCCACAACGTAGATGATGAAGTAGGAAAGGGAGGTCTGCAGGATGTCGACCGCAACCCAGGTGAGCAGGAACAAGCCTGTGCCGAAGAGGAAGGGACGATTCTCGAATGCCGCGGTCAGTCCTTTGCGCAGCGAAGGCTGCTTGAGGTGCATGAACTCCTCACGCTCGCGCGTACCGGCGAAGGCAATCCATAGAGGCAGGACGCTCAATATGGCAAAGATGATCGCCATCAACCGAACCCTTACCGCGTGTTCCGGATCGAAGGAACCGATGATGATCTCCGGAACGACGAAAGCCAGAATGCTGGCGAAGATGGAGAAGAACATGCGGTAGGACGTCAACGCCGTACGCTCGTCGTAATCCCCTGTAAGTTCGGGCGTGAGCGCGAAGTAGGGCATGTAGACGAACGTCGCCGCGAGTTCATAGATCACATAGACGGCGCTGTAGTAGATCACGAGCGCTGTCGTGCCTTCGAGCGGCGGTTTGGTCCAGAGCAGCACGAACGCCAAACCGTAGGGCAGCGCTCCGAATAGCAGAAACGGGCGCCTTCTTCCCCACCTGGATCGCGTGCGATCAGAGATATAGCCGATGAGGGGGTCGTTGATCCAATCCCAGATCTTGCCGACGGCGATGGGAACGGCGGCCCATCCCGGGGAGAGTCCCACGATGTCGGTGAGGTAGAGCAGGAACCAAGCGCCGATGATCGTCGAGGTCAAACTGAAACCTGTATCCCCGGAACCGTACATCAATTTCGTGCGAAGTGGGAGGCGATCTGCCATGATGAGAGCTCCTTCCTGGAAGGGTTGCGCAGGATGGGGATGCGCAGAAGACGAATGAATGCTTCACAAGTGCTGGTCTTTAGTTCTAAACACCGGATAGATTGGATCGATTTGATGGAATTCCCGGGTTTTTCCTTGGGTGTTCCCTCCATGGCGCCTGATGGATGATTGTATCCATCCCCTTGCACATCGCAAGTCGTCGCACAAAGCGCAGTCTCAGGCTACAATGGTACAAGAATTCGAGGCGGTAATCCGGGAGGCGCAATCTTCGATCCCAGGCTGGAACAACATCTTCAGAGCGGGAAGCTCATCATCCCGCACGACGATCAACCCGATATCGTCGGTTTGATCCGCGCCATCGCCCTGGCGCTGGGGGTGCCGGATGTCGATCCGAGTCCGGCTACCGAATCCGTTCTGAAATATCTTGGGGAGCCGGAGCGGATCGTCTTCATCCTCCTGGATGGCCTGGGCATGAACATCGTGCGCAAGATGCCTGGGGAAAGCTTCATGGCATCCCATCTGAGGGCAGAGCTGCTTTCCGTGGTGCCGTCCACAACCGCCAGTGCGATGGTTTCGCTGGGAACCGGTGCCTATCCCAGCCAGCATGCCATCACAGGCTGGTTCACCTACTTGCCAGAATTCGAGATCACCACAACCGTCCTGCGTTTCGTGGAACGCTTCACCGAAGTCTCCCTTCCTGCCCGGGGAATCCGCGCTGAGGACGTGTTCGTGAAGACTTCGTGGGTTCCACGGATTGCCGGTGATGCGGTCATGATCCATCCCTCCAAGCATGTCGACAGCATCTTCTCCACATTCATGAGGGGAGGTTCGCCCGCCCGTGGCTATGAGACGATACGCCAGGCCATGGATCTGGCGATCGAGCATATTGCCGACGCCAGATCGGGATCGTACACCTTCCTATATCTGCCTCAATTGGACACCACCAGCCATATCTTGGGTCCGATGCACGGTGAGGTACTCGCCATGGCTCAGGCCCTGGATGTAGAAATCAGGCGGTTGGTAGATAAGCTGGGCGGTAGAGCGAGGGTGGTCATCAGCGCCGATCACGGGCAGCTGGCCGTTCCCCATGATCATCAAACCGAGCTGTTGGATGGCGATCCCCTATTGGAGATACTCGAAGCACCGCCCACAGGTGAATCACGCCTCCCGCTGTTCCATGTCCTTCACTCCCATCAGGCCGAATTCGAGGAACGATTCCGGGTTCGATTCGGTGATCGCTTCGCACTGCTCAGCATGGAGGAAGCCGAGGCGCTGGCGTTGTTTGGTCCTGGCCCCATGAACGCCACCGCACGAGCCCGCTTTGGGCATTATGTTGGAATCCCCCTTGAGAATCACACCCTGCAATATCTGCCACCAACCATTCTCCCCCATTCCGGTCCCATCGGTCGGCATGGAGCGCTTTCACCGGCAGAGATGCTGGTGCCGTTGATCGTGGCTTGAGCCCCAGCACGAGGGGGACGGTGAGTAACCAGAGAGTCTACGCTTTGATCTGCCCCTTGAGTGCCATCAAGAATAGACAATAAAAATGTAGAAACGGGAATGATTGGAAACATGGCGTCAGATGCGCCTGGAAAGCCCTGGCTCTCCCAGCGTTTCGACGATCTCTTCCACCGCGGACCGCATCGTTCCTCTGGAGATCCGGATCAAGCGCACGTCCTGCCGGGCTTTTATGCTGTCGGTAAAGGTCGAACTGCGCATCATGATCGTCCCGATCAAGGAAAGATCCGTCTCCAGGGCTTCGAGCACGGCGCTGCGAAATTCGCCGGACAATAATTCCATGGGTCCGATCTCGTCGATCACGATCAAGCTGCGCTCTCGCATTCCCTGTCGTATGGATGCCACTGCAAGTTCATCCATGACCGTGAGATCGACGCCGTACTTGCCCACTCGCGGCCGGCCGCGAATTCGAGTATGCGCCAGCAAGCCCTCCTGACCATCCACCGTAGTAAGCTTGAATCCTGTTCGCCTTCCGCCCTCGCGAATCTCCTGCGTGGTGAAGCCGTGCGCCTCGCATTGCAAACGATCCAGCACCTGCCGAATGGCGGTGGTCTTGCCGCAGCCTGGTGGTCCGGTCAACATGATCTTGATGCTCATCGCCTGCAGTAGCCTCGATCCTGCAAACATACAACAGCACACGATCCATGGCAACATCAAATGCGGTGAATCGCATCCGCGGGGGCGCAGCCATCCGCCCCTACGGGGTCCTGCTCAACCCTTAGCATCGAAGGATCCTTGTTCCCATACAAAGTTTCCTCGGACGCTTTCACCAAGCACGGCCCTCCGCTGCGGTTAATGTTCGTAGGGGGTGCAGTCCGTCCCTGATGTTTTGACAGGGATGGGGGAAACGAATTTTCCCCCCAACACCCGTAAGATCATCGGGTGCGAACGGCGTCCCCCCTTTGGATGGCAGTTCGTCCTGGATGGTTTGAGCAAGAGGGGACTAGAGAGGGGGGTAGTTAAGAAGGAACCGCCGGCATGGTCAGCAATGGATCGTCTTTGGGATGGTAAAACCAACAATCCTTGGATCTATTGCTGTGGAACCTCGATCGAAGAGGATGAACGGGCGCACCCCGCCAAGAACGCGGGACAGGCAGCCGCGCGCCCCTACGAGATCATGTGCAGCCCGCAAAAATGGCTATAGCACATCCAACCCACTCAATCGGAACTTTGACCTGCCTGCTGCATCAGCTCATCCAGAAGTAAAGGCTCCGGCTTGCTGGCATCGCGCACGAGAGCAAGCGCTTCCTGATCGCAGGCCGACACACAGAGCCCACAACCCATGCAAAGCGCTCGATCCACGCGCACGATCTCCTCATGCATCTCCAAGGCTCCGAAGGGGCAGATCTCCATACATGCTTCACAACCGATGCACAACTTCTCATCAACCGCACTCACGAAACCGGATGAGATCAGCATCGGCGTGCCGTGACGCATGGCCTGCATCGCCCCGCAGCAGCACGAACAGCAGTTGCAGATGGCGTAGAAACGCCCCAGCATGGCGTCCTTGAAGAAGGCATTGTGCACATGGCCCCGGTCATGCTCGGCCTGCAGGATGTCCGCCGCCTCCTGGGGGCTGATCCAGCGCGAGCGCTCAGGATGGTGCTCGATCACAAAACTGGCAAACGGCTCCCCGATCACCAGGCATACGTCCAAGGGCAGGCAGGGATTCTCCCGCGAGGAACGACAGGGGCAATCCAGCACCACGATGTGATCCGGGTTCCGGAAGATGATGTCCCGTGCCGTGTCGAAGGGGATCACGTGCTCGAGATCCCGAAGCTCGATCGGCTCCTTCACCATCACCAACTGCTTGGCCTTTTCCACCGGCATGACCTTGCCGTGATAGACATCCGCCGTCGTGCGCACCGGTTCGGCCTCGCGCTCCCGAACCGGCAGCAGCTTACCCAGAGCTTTCCCAAGCGGTGCGAATCGCTCGCGAAGCCAGATGTACCCTTTCGCCAATGGATGCTCGCCCAATGCCATGCCGATGTACAGATACGGCCAGCGCGCGTACACATAGCCGTGGATCATATCGAATCTTGAGAATCCCGGCATATGGCGCGCCTCGTCGAGGAAGGCACGAGTTCCCGGGCGGTGCCTGTTTTTCGAGTTACGGACCGCTTCCACTTGTTTGTCTGCCATGGATGATCTCCGCTGCCTCTTTCCAACCAGCTCTGCATGAAAGGTCTGCCAATAGTACTCGTTCGGTCCGATTTCGCAAATCCCCTCCAATGCGCCTTTCCATACCTCGATCCGCGTGATGGATTCAATCTTCGAGCATCGAGAAGTGGCTCGAAAGGCCGCCTGCGGCTATACTTGCGCCCATGCCCGTCGAGCACCCGAAGTATCCCTTGCTGACTCCCACAACCCTGTCGATCATCGCCTCGGTGTTGCTGGGAAGGAGACGGAGTTTCGCATCCGATTCGGCTGCGATGGTCGCCAGACTGCATCCTCCCCTGCATGTCGAAGGCAGCATTCCCGATCTATCGGGCGCGGCATCGTTGGTGATCGTGAATCATTATTACCGACCAGGATTCGAGGCATGGTGGATCCCGTTGAGCATCTCGTCCATGATCCAGTCCGAAATCCACTGGACCATGACTTCCACATGGCGCTTCGAGGATCAACCCTACCTGCGTTGGTTATCACCATTGCTCAAGAAGCTGTTTCGCCGCATCGCTGCGGTCTACGGATTTACGAACATGCCTCCCATGCCGCCCTCCATTGAAGAGACGGAACAGCGCGCCCGCGCCGTCCGACAGGTGTTGAGACATGTGGTCACCCAGCCGGAAGCGATCATCGGTATGGCGCCGGAAGGGCACGATTCTCCCGATGGCCGGCTCATCGTGCCGCCTTCAGGAGTGGGGCGGTTCGTCTGCCATCTGGCCAAGCACGAGATGCGGCTCCTACCCATGGGGGTTTACGAGTCTGGTGGCAGATTGTGCCTCCACATTGGGACGCCCATGGCGCTGCCGCTGCTCCAAGGAACGCCGGTGGAACGAGATCGAGAGATGCGCGATCTGCTTATGAAAGCCATTGCCGAATGCCTTCCCGCACATCTGCGGGGGGCTTACGCCTGAGAAGAGGTCAAGATGAAAAAAGCCACTCCCCTCAATCTGATCGGTGTCAATGCCTACTGGATGGGTCTTTCCTTCATGTGGAACAGTCTGCACGTGATTATGCTTCCCGCAATCATGCTCAATTTCGTGGCCGATCAGCAGAAGAACACCGCCCTGGGGCTGATGAGCTTCCTGGGATTGTTGCTGGCCATGGTCGTGCAACCCCTTTCGGGCGCCATCAGCGATCGCTGGGTCTCACGCTTCGGACGGCGCCGCCCATTGATCCTCATCGGAACTGCTTTCGACCTGCTCTTCTTGGGAATCATGACCATGGCGGGAGGTGTCCCCGCTTTGGCGCTGGGTTACTTCGGCCTCCAACTCGCTTCCAACATCGCCCATGGTCCGGCCCAGGGATTGATGCACGATCTCATTCCCTCCGAGAGCATGGGGCTGGCCAGCGGGATCAAGAATTTCTTCGACATGGGTGGGTTGGTCATTTCCTCGCTTTGGGTGGCGCGCATTCTGGATCCCCAGAACCCGCTCACCGCTTATGCAGCTGTGGCCGCCCTCCTCGTTGCCGGCGCCCTGGTAACGCTCATCTTCTCGCGCGAGCAGAGTTCATTGGAGATGTCGAAACCCGTTTCGTTCCGAACCCAACTTCGCGAGATCCTGCGTATCGATTTCCGGGGGCATCGGGATTACGGTCGTCTCATTGCAGTCCGCCTGCTCTTTCTGACCGGCATCTACGGGGTTCAATCCTTCGCTCAATACTTCATCAAGGACACCCTGCAGACGGATGACGCCGTGAAACTCACCGGAGACTTGATGGCCATCATCGTTCTGTCCCTGATCGCCTTCTCGCTCGTGGCCGGCTACCTGTGCGATCGCTTCGGGCGCAAGCCGATGCACGTCATCGCTGCCATCCTGGCAGCCTTGGGCAGCTTGTTGATGACCACGGCTCATTCTGCCGGGGCCGTGCTGGGCTTCGGCAGTTTGATCGGCGCGGGTATCGGTATCTTCCTCAGCGCCAATTGGGCGCTGGCGAATGACCTCGCACCGCTGAGCGAAGCGGGGAAATTCCTGGGACTCACGAACCTGGCTACCGCTGGTGCGGGAGCCTTGAGCCGACTGAACGGACCCATGCTGGACCTGGTCAACAACGCCTGGCCCGGTCGATACCTGGGTTACAGCGTGCTCTTCGTTACCACTGCCGTCCTTGCGCTTGCCAGCCTGATCCTGCTCCGGCGTGTTCCGGATCCCACGCGCAAGCAAGCTTAAGATCCGGAAGCACACCAATGGAAGAGAGAAAACAATGAGATCAATACCGCAGCGTCGAAAAATGCCAGCTTTGTCCTGGATGTCCGTTGCTGTGGTGTTGATCTTGAGCTGTCAAGTGGGTGTGGGTCCGGAGATCTTGAAAACTTCAGAAGCACCCGCTCCAGACGGCACCGCTATCATCCCGGGCGATGGTGAGCAGCTTCCCGGAAGAAGCCGGTTGGCGGATGTTACCCATTGGCTCTACCTGATCGACGTCGACTTGGACCAAGAGACTGTGGATCGAATAGCGGCCTCGAGCTATGACATGGTGGTGATCGATTTCATCACCTCCGAAGCCTGGAATCGAGACTACCCCTTGGCGGAGGTGATCGAAGCATGGCATACGGCGGATCAACCCAAGCTGGTCATCGCCTACATCGACATCGGGGAGGCCGAGGAATACCGGGATTACTGGCATCCAGAGTGGGGCGTGGGCAATCCGACTTGGATCGCCGGAGACGATCCGGATGGTTGGGAAGGGAATTTCCCGGTTGCCTATTGGCATGATGGTTGGCAGGCTATCTGGTTGGGGGAGGGAGGTTACCTGCAAGGCATCCTGGATGCGGGATTTGATGGCGTGTACATGGATTGGGTGGAGGCCTATTCGGATGAGAACGTGCGCGAGATCGCTCGGATGGAAGGGGTGGATGCGGTGCAGGAGATGATCTGGTGGGTGGGGGACATCGCGGATTACCTGCGCATTCAACAAGCGGATTTCATCGTCATCGCCCAGAATGCGGCTGAGCTTGTGAGCTACGATGACTACGTCGCCATCATCGATGCTATCGCGCAGGAGCAGATCTGGTTCGATGGGGGTGCTGACAACGTTCCACCCGGTGATTGCCCTCTGCCGCGCACGGAAGCAGAGGTGGACACAACGGAATACCGTCGCTCGCTCTCGCCGGCCTGCCGCCGCACGTACGATGATTACCCGGAAAGTACCTTACACGTCAGCAGCGAAGCTTATCTGGCTGACCTTGCTCTGGCTCAACAGAAGGGGTTGATCATCTTAACCGTGGATTATGCCCTCGATGCGGATAACGTGGCCTGGGTCTATCAGCAAGCTCGTAGTCTGGGTTTTATTCCCTTCGTCAGCAACCGCGCTCTCGATTGCTACGTGGAACCCTTTGATTGATTCTTTCAAACTTGTGGAACCTCCTCGATCAGGCATCTGGATCGTAGGGACGTTGCATGCAACCTCTCTACGGATTGTATTCGTGGGTATTCCGGTAGAATATCCCTACGGATTCATGTGTGGTCCAGAATCATCGCAATCTCGTGTTCATGCCCAAACCTTCGATGACTCACAATCAACTGTCGAACACAACTCCGTAGCTGAAATCCCCCTCCTGTAACGACCTCCAAGTGCTGCTGTATAATCACATTATCGACTTATGACATCACCATGCATTCATATTCGGAACGCATCCTGACCACCAAGATCCAACTGCCACCGCTGCCACCCAAGGTGGTGCGCCGAGCGCGGCTGCTCGAAGTGATGGACCGAGGACTGCAGCCCAATTTATGCCTGACGCTCATCTCCGCACCGGCCGGTTACGGCAAGACCACGCTGTTGAGAGCCTGGATTCAAGATCGCGGAATCCCAGCCGGCTGGCTTTCCATCGATGAGAGCGACAACGACCCCATACGCTTCATGAGCTACCTGCTGGCGGCGCTGCAGCAGGCAAATCCGGATCTTGATCTGACATCCCTTGTCGAGGGGCAGTATCAGGAAGCGGATATCCAGGAACGCATCCTGATACCCTTGATCAACCGCGTCAGCGAATCACCGCGACAGACCACGCTGATTCTGGATGATTATCATTGGATTCATAATCAAATCGTGCATGATCTGCTGGGATATCTGCTGGAGAATCTGCCGCCCCAGGCCCATCTCATGATCGCGACCCGCGCGGATCCTCCCCTATCCATCGCCCACATGCGTGGGCGCGGGCAGGTGAATGAGTTACGCATGGAAGATCTGCGTTTCCAGGTTGCGGAAACCCAATCATTCCTGGGAACCTTCGCCGATTTGGATTTGAGCCTTGATGATGTGAACACATTGATCCACAGAACCGAGGGTTGGATCTCAGGTCTGCAGATGGCCGCTGCTTCCTTGCAGGGGCTTGATGATCAGAGTTCCTTCATCCAGGATTTCTCAGGCAGTCATCACTACATCATGGACTACCTGCTCGATGAGGTTCTACGGCGTCAGATACCTCAGATTCAAGCGTTCTTACTCACAACCTCCATCCTGAGCCGCCTGTGTGGTCCTCTGTGTGATGCGTTGATGGAAGATGTCGATGAAGTTACGACACCCAGTCAGGGTATTTTGCAGGAATTGGCTCGCGCCAATCTTTTCACCATCCCCATGGATGCGAACCGGGAATGGTTCCGCTACCATCGGTTGTTTTCCGATTTACTTCAGGCGCGCCTCCGGAATAAGCATTCTGAGCGCATATCCTCCCTTCATCGCCGTGCCAGCCAGTGGTATGAGGATCACGCTCTGGCGGATGAAGCCGTCCAGCATGCCCTCCTGACCCATGACCATGGTTTCGCAGCCGATCTGGTTGAGCGTACCGCTCAGGAAAAACTCATGCGGAGCGAGACGGCAACCTTGATCCGCTGGCTGCAATGTCTGCCTGAGAGGGAGATTCAGAAACGGCCCAAATTAGCCATCTACCGTGCGTGGGCGTTGCTTCTGCATGGCGCATCGCTGACCACGATCGAAGCCCAACTCGACTTAAACCAAGAAGTGAGCGGACCTCCCGGCAGCACACTTGCGATGCAAGCCTTCATCACGCTCTCGCAAGGCCAAATTGAACATGGCCTCGATCTGGCCGAAGAAGCCCTGCAAAACCTGCCGGAAGATGAGATTTTTCTGCGAGATTTCGCCACTTTTCTCACCATCGGTGCACGCATCGCACTGGGAGATGCTGAAGGTGGGTCCCGATTGCTGGAACAAATATCAGAGACAAGCCAGCGATCCGGAAACCGAATGGCGACGGCCATGATTCTCGGAGAACTCGCCGAATTGCGAATGAGGCAGCTGGAATTGAAGAAAGCCGAAGTGCTCTTCCAGCAAGCCTTGCGCATAGCCACGGATGATGATGGTAAGCTGCTACCCATTGCAGGCACAGCGTTGATTGGCTTGGGCCACCTGGCTCTCGAACGGTATGACCTCAACACAGCGGAGGAACTGCTCCAAGAGGGCATCCGGCACGTCCAGCGATGGAGCCTGCTCAGCACCTTGATGGGTCGTATCACCATGGTGACCCTTCAAGATATCCGGGGCGACAAGCAGGCTGTGCAGGACTCACTCGAAACGCTGAAGGATCTCGCCCGACGATTCGACGCTTCTGATTTCGATGATGCCGCTGTGGAAATGCTGGAAGCACGCCTGAAGGTGGGCTGGGGAGAGCTCGAACCCGTTCGCAGATGGGTYGCCCGCCGMGATCTYGAAGGCGCTCCTGCCCGTAAACCYTCTGCTTATGCAGAAGATTTCTAYGCWGGYCGYTTCTAYAAATACGAGCTGCCCRTCCTGGCGCGCCTGCGRCTGGCCGAARRCCGCTGGCAGGAMGCGCTTGAARTATTAGAGGAACTTTCGTCCCTGGCCGTTCGTGCCAACCGCCCCTTCCTTCTGATTGAAGCCGATATCCTGAAATCGCGCGCTCATCATGCGATGGGGGACACAGCCTCCTCCCTGGCTGCCCTGCGTAGGGCGCTTGATCTCGCCCAACCACAGAATCTGAAGCTCGTTTTCCTGACCGAAGGTGAAGATGTATTAAAGCTCCTTCAACTGGGTCGAAGTGAGTGGGATTCAATCGAACTGATCGACTTCATTGACCGATTGCTGGAGATTGCCGGACTGTCTGTTTCTACCGGTCCACCATCCAGGCAAGGTCCGCTCGAGCCTCTGAGTCCACGGGAGCTTGAAGTTCTGCATCTCCTTCCCACCGGATTGACCGCAGAGGAGATTGCAAAAGAGCTGGTGATCTCTGTTAACACCGTGCGCACCCACCTGAAAAACCTGTATGCAAAATTAGGGGTCCACAGCCGGCATGAAGCCGTGGTTCGCGCCTCCGAACTGGATCTTCTCTAACTCTCCTCACCCGATGCATGCCATGGGTGATTTCTCCAGGATCATCCATTTATGTGATGACAGCCAAGTTGAGTGTCTTCTATAGTTATTTCATGGATAGGCAAACAGCGAGTTCATCTTCGGAATCAAGCGAGAGAGCGCCATATGAAATCCAGATACAAGGTCAACTCGATGACCGCTGGGGGGAATGGTTCAATGGTGTTGAGATCACGATTCAAGATGCAAACAGTCGCTTTCCTATCACCACGCTAAACTGCCCGGCAATCGATCAAGCCAGGTTGAGGGGCATCCTTAAAAAGATCTGGGACTTGAATCTCAGCCTCATCTCGGTACGTCGGATTGCCGACTCGACGCAAGATGAGTAGCCAGCACAGGCATGCGTAGGTTCGGTATCAAACATGAGACGGAGTGGGAACATGTCTGATCGCATTGTACTTCCGCTGAACGATGCCCAAGCCAACCTGGAAACAGTTGGGGGGAAGGGAGCTTCCTTGGCTCGGCTGGTCGAGGCGGGCTTCCCTGTGCCGGACGGCTTCCATGTGACGACGAAAGCTTATCGCAAGTTCGTGCTTGAAAATGATCTGCAGACGCACATCGATGCCGCGCTGCGAGATGTGGACGCGGAAAGGCCATCCACGCTCGAGCATGCCGCTGGTAGGATCTATGAGGTTTTTATGGGCGCCACCATTCCCGGGGACATCGCCAGCGCCATCGTTGGCGCCTACGGCGATCTGGCCGGAACAGATCCGGCGGTTGCCGTGCGATCCTCGGCCACGGCTGAGGATCTGCCGCAAGCCTCCTTCGCCGGCCAGCAGGAAACCTATCTCAACGTCAGCGGCGCGGATCATGTCTTGGAAGCAACCAAGAAATGCTGGAGCAGTCTGTGGACGGCGCGTGCTATTGGCTATCGAATGCAGCATGGAATAGGTGGAACCGGGGTTGCGCTTGCGGTCGTGATTCAGCGCCTGGTAAGCGCCGAGGTCGCCGGCATTCTGTTTACAGTGAATCCAGTCGATGGCAACCGTGACCACGCTATGATCAGTGCTGCCTGGGGTTTGGGCGATGCCGTGGTCGGAGGCCGAGTGACACCGGACGAGTACGTCGTGGAGAAGAGCAGCGGAAAGTTGATCAAGCGTGAGATAGCCGATAAGGAAATCATGACGGTGAAGGTCGATGGCGACACAAGCGATGAGGCTGTGCCGGAAAACCTTCGCAAGGTGCCGGTTCTCGAAAACAACGATCTGGCGGAACTCAACCGTCTGGGTGTCGAGATCGAGAAGCTGTATCAAATGCCCATGGACATCGAATGGACGCTGTCCGACGGCAAGATCGCCATCGTGCAGGCTCGGCCCATCACCGCGCTGCCCGAGCCAACCGCTTCTCCCGAGGACGAATGGCCCCTGCCGGATCCCAAGGGTCGCTACATGCGAGCCAGCATCGTTGACTTGATGCCCGATCCTCTTTCCCCGCTCTTCGCCACGATGGGCATAGCGGCTTACAACGCGAGCCTGGTCCAATCCTTAGCCGACATCATCGAATCGGAGAAATTCTTCCTGCCGGAAGAATTGATCATCCCGATTCGAGGTTACGCCTATATGGTTGTCAACTTCACTGCTGGTGAGTGGTGGGGAATGTTGTCGAAGCTGGGCGTGAAGATGCCAAAATTGATAAGGCAAGGCGAGCAGCATTACCGTGAGGTCGCTCTGCCCAAATATACAAGCAAGGTGGAGGCGCTTAGCGGCAAACCTGTTGCAGCTATGGCTGCGAAGGAGATCTGGCATGATGCTTACGAACTCATGTACGCCGCCATGTATCACATGGGCATCCTCCAGGTGGACACGCTCGGTGCGGCTGCCGGAAGCGAAGGGCTCTTCACTGCACTCTATAAACGGTTCTTCCAGCGTGAGGGTGATCCAGATGCACCAGCTTTCTTCATGGGTTACAACACGATACCCATCCGGATCGAGAAGTCCGTCTACGATCTAGCACATTGGGCCAGCAGTCAGCCCCATTTGGCAACCTTCCTGCTCGAGACATCCACCAACCATGTGGCTGCAGCGATGGAAACCACGGATCCGCCCGCAGATGTAGCAGCGGATGTATGGGCGGAATGGCTCTCCCGCGTCGAAACCCATCGGAAGGAATTTGGGTATGTTTTCTACGAGCTCGACTTCGTCCAACCACTTCCTGCCGAGGATCCGACACCCCTGATCGAAGCCGCAAAGATGTACTTGCGCGGGCAAGGAGCTGATCCTCATGAACGTCAGCAACGATTGGAACAACAGCGCGAGCAGGCGGTAGCCGATCTTATGAGGCGCGCCCGCGGTGTGCGCGGTTGGGCCATTCGAAAATCCTATGGTTGGGCTCAATCGATGGCCCAGGTACGCGAGGACAGTGTTGCCTCCATCGGCTTGGCTTACCCGCGAATTCGCGAGCTGCTCAAGGAATTGGAACGCCGCATGATGGAAGCCGGCGCCCTCCAGGAGACAGCGGACATCTTCTGGTTGGAGGCGTCGGAAATCGAGAATTCCCTCGCAAAGCTCGATGAGAGGAGTACGTTAACCTCCATGCAGGAAGTAGTTTTGGCGCGTAAAGCTGCATTCAAAGCTGCCAAGAAGCTCATTCCACCCACGCAGCTGCCCCCCTCGGATACCTACATGGGACTTCCCATCCAGGCATTCGTACCCGGGGAGGGTGGTCAGGAAGGTGACAAGCTCAAGGGTGTTGCCGCCAGCGCTGGTCAGGTAACCGGAACGGCCTGTGTCCTACACGGACCTGATGATTTCGATCAGATGCAGCCGGGTGCCATCTTGGTGGCCAAGATGACCACTCCTGCCTGGACACCGCTCTTCGCCATGGCAGGAGGTGTGGTTACGGACATCGGTGGTCCGCTGAGCCACGGGTCCATCGTCGCCAGAGAGTACGGCATTCCCGCTGTGTTGGGTACGGGCGCGGCGACCCGCGTCATCAAAAGTGGCCAGCGGATCACGGTCGACGGCGACGCTGGCCTTGTATCGCTTGCTACAGGATAGGAGAGGACCCATGTTTGATTGGAACGTAACCCTTAAGAAGCAAGATTATCTGTGGACGAACATGCTGGCGGGGGAGGTTTTCCCCACCACAACCACGCCAGGCACCTGGTCGGTGTGGCAGGATTTCTTCAACATGCTATCCATGGGCGACCATCCCACGATCGAACCCATTGCCGGTCGCCCCTATCTCAACTACAGCCTGATGAATGCCTTTCTGCTCAAACTCATGCGCAAGCAGGAACGCGTGACGACGATGATCGGCGATTCGATCGGAGTTCCCCCAGTCGGGGTGGAGATCCCTCCCTTCCCCGTTTCTTGGAGCACGATCCTGTTTCGGGTCTTCCCGCATGAGTTCAAGAACGAGCTGAAGAAAAGAAAGCTCAGAAAAGATGCTCCTCAGTACCTGGCGATGGTGCGAGAGCGTTGCCTGGAGATGAAAGCCCAGATCGGGTCTGTATCGGGAGACGCGTTGATCGCGCTATGGAGGGATGCAATCAGACCCCTTTGGCAGGATATCCACCCCCTGCAAGACAAGATGAATGAGGAACTCAACCAGCTGACTCAGCAGTTGAAGAAGGATTTGGTCGAACTCTGCGGTGAAGAGCAAGCCAACACGTTTCTGACCACCATCAGCAGCGCCGGGGAATTAGCCAGCCTGGGACCGTTGGTGGGGCTCTTCAAATTACAAAACGGCGAATTGAGCCGTGAGGCGTATTTCCAACATTACGGCCATCGTGGACCCCATGAGAACGAGTTGGCTGAGCCACGAGCCTATGAAGACCCGAAATGGCTCGATAGGCAGCTGGAGGAATTTTCCCAATCCCCGGTCGATGTTACAGCATTGATCGAGCGGCGAGACGCCGAGTTTGAGTCGGTGCTCCACGAGATCATACGCGAACTGCCTCCCAAGAAAGCTCAGGATGTGACCCGCAAAGCAGCTGCCATTGCGGAGACGAATACGCTGCGTGAGGAGACGCGCTCCGAACTCACACGCATCGTGGACGTCATGCGCGCATTCTTCCTGCGTGCCGGTGAACTCAGCGGGCTTGGTGAAGAAGTGTTCTTTCTTACGATCGATGAGATCCTGGCTGTCCTTTCTGGCGACAGATCGTCAGTAGAGCAGATTCCCTCTCGAAAGAAGGTGTACGAGGAGTACAAAGCATTACCGCTGCTTCCGGCTTGGATTCGAGGTCGCTTCGACCCTGTTGAATGGGCCACTGATGCGAATCGGCGGGACGATCTCTTCGACGTCCATGTTTCCGCAGGTCCACCGGAGCCGAGCGCCGACATCCTCATCAAGGGCAAACCGGGTTCTTCCGGGTGTGTGGAGGGGATCGTTCAGAAGATCAGCAGTCCCGATGAAGGGGGTCTGCTCCAGGTCGGCAGGATTCTCGTTGCCCGCACAACGAATGTGGGGTGGACACCGATGTTCCCGCGTGCCGCAGCTGTGATCACAGACATCGGCGGCTCCCTCTCCCACGCCGCCATCGTGGCGCGAGAACTGGGCATCCCGGCTGTAGTCGGCTGCGCCGATGCCACGATTCGCCTGGATACCGGCGATCGGGTGCGTGTGGATGGGGGGAAGGGGATCGTTGAAATCCTGGAGAAAGCATGATGACTGCCGGTAGCCGCCGACAGCTTCTCATCCTCGCTTTCACCCTGGTCGTTGTCACACTGGGATTCGGCCTGGTGATGCCCATCATCCCCTTCTACATGGAGATGCTTGGCGCGGGCGGAGCCGAACTAGGCTTGCTCGTGGCTTCCTACGCCGTCATGCGGTTGATCTTCGGCCCCATCTGGGGGAGCCTGTCCGATCGTGTGGGCCGGAAACCGATCCTGATGATCGGCGTGCTCGGTTATGGCATTACGATGATCGGGTTTGGACTGGCGACCCAACTGTGGATGATGTTCGCAGCGCGCATCCTTGCCGGCATCCTCTCTTCCGCTACCGCGCCGACTACCATGGCGTATATCAGCGACACCACCTCGGAGGAGGACCGCGGCGGCGGCATGGGCATGCTGGGAGCCGCTGGGGGACTGGGTGCCATCTTCGGCCCCGCTGTCGGCGGTTTACTCGCCGAGCACTCCCTTTCTCTTCCCTTCTTCGTCGCCGCGGGCATGTCGTTCCTGGCCCTGATCCTGATCATGGTGCTACTTCCTGAATCACTGCCGGAGTGCGATCGGAAGCCGCTCAGTGGGGATCAACCCGTCCTTGATCTGCACGCTTGGTGGCGGGCTCTGTTCAGCCCGATTGGTCCCTTGCTGGTTCTGATCTTTCTGGTAACAGGCGGTTTGATGATCTTCTACGGCATCCTGGGGCTTTACGCGCTCGAACGCTTCGGCTATGGAACCAGTGAGGTGGGGGTGATCTTCACCATTCTGGGTCTGGTATCGGCCGTTGGCCAGGGTCTGCTTGTCGGTCCCCTTACGAAGCGCTTCGGCGATGCAGTCGTCATCAAAGCCGGTTTCCTGCTTTCCGCAATCACGCTTCTGACCGTGATGCTGGCCGGGCAGTATGTTCCACTGTTGGTAACGATCGGATTGTTCAGCCTGGTCAATGCGCTGCTCATCCCGGCCATCACTTCGTTGACCTCCAAGCGGACAACGCTCGATCAGGGGGTGACCATGGGGCTCAGCAACTCCTTCGTCAGCCTGGGCCGCATCTTCGGACCCACGCTGGGCGGCCTGGTCTTTGATCTGCACTGGGGCTTGCCCTTCGTGGCCGCATCTGTGGTGATGATGATCGGTTTCGTATTGAGCATGCGCTGGATGAAACAGAAGCATGAGATCCAAAGCGCAGAGGCGGATGGTGACTGAACGGCTCCGATCCTGGCCAGGAAAGGCGCGGATTTCCATGCGAGATCCTTTCATGAAACAATAGGAGGTCAGGACCCATGAATCGTAGAGACGTTGCGTGCAACGTCTCTACGGGATTCATCGCCTCTGAAGACCAGGTTTATCCTGTACCCTGAACCTATCCCTCTACCGCCCAAGGGCGATCCTGGCCGGATCGATCTCCTCGCGCAGCAAGCGCAAATGCTCCTCCGTCGGTTCGGGACTGAACCGGAGCTCCTCTGGAATGAGCACCTCAAAACTGCTGTTCTCCTGCACCTCTTCCACGGTGACTCCAGGGTGCAACGAGAACAGTCGCAAACACTTTGTCTCCTCGTCGAAATCGTACATCGCCAGCTGCGTGATAACTCGGTACGGTCCCGAACTAGCGGCCAAGCCAGCCCGCTCTCGGGCTCCCGGCCCATCCAAGTAGCCCGAGGTGGTCAGAAAATCGACGCGTTCGACGAACGTTCGCTTGGATTGTTTGGCCATGATGGTGATCAATCGATGCGAAAACGACGCCACATCGTTTGCTCCACCGCTTCCCGGTAAGCGCACATCGGGGTGGGCGTGATCGCCGATCACCGTCGTGTTGATGTTGCCGTACTTATCCATCTGGGCCCCGCCCAGGAAGCCGTAATCCACATAGCCCGCTTGCGAGAGCGCCATCAAGTCATGCATGCTGGATGCGGCGACTCCCTGGTGATACGTCCGGGCTTCGCCCACCGAGGTTGGAAGCTCGGGCAGTCGTGGGCCCATGCCGCCGGCTTCGAAGAGGATCAGAACTCCGGGTGCGTGCGTGCGTTGCGCCAGCATCGAAGCCAGGATGGGCAGCCCTGTTCCCACGAACACCGACTTACCATCCTCGAGCAAACCCGCGCCCATGAATGCTAGAAACTCCCGCAGATTGTACTTCCCATCCGTCACACCCTGGATCGGCATCGCCTACCTCCCATTCCGCCATGGAGCGCGCTTGGGTTCTTGCAGATTCTCTCGTCGTTTCAAGTATTCGAGCTTCTCTGCGCCCCCACATCGCTCCAGATAGGCCTCGAAGTCATCCACACCGAAGATGTACTCATCGAAGTAGGATGCGATGCCTTCCTGGGTTCGAGACACCCTCAACCATTCGGCGATGTGATCCTCGTCGAAATCGTACATCGCCGGCATCTCGCAGGGGTGTGATCCATAGGGCACTTCCACCACAGCATCCACCAGGAAGAAGGGGATCATGGTCATCCAGGGTTTCTCGCGGATGACGGCATCATCGACGACTTCCTCTGTGGTCAGGATCAGCTTCCGCGCGCAGCGCGAGAGTTCGAAATCCTCGATCATCGTGCCGTCGATCTGTGCGTTGCCGTACCGATCGCAGCGATGAACATGGATGAACGCCACGTCCGGATAGATGGCCGGGACGAGGGTGATGGGCTTGCCGCTGAAGGGATCCTCCACGACGATGGCGGAGCTCTGCGCCAGCGTGTCCGTGCCCAGCATCGTCCGCGTGGGGATGAAGGGCACGCCCATCATGCCGGCCAGGAAACGCCATTGGTAACCGGCGTTGCTGATCTCGGCGATCACCTTGCATTCGCCATCCTCGATGATCTTGCGCGAGGCAGGCGAGAGGCCGCGCAATTCATGCCCGAAAGCATAAGCCACCTCCAGATCGCGAATGCATCCTGCCGCAACCAGGAGATCGCAATCGTGGACCGCCGTCTTGGCTGCCATGACTAGGTTGCGCTTCTGCTGGCGGATGATTTCGTAGATGATCGCCATGGAAACGCGCACGTGACCAAATCCACCGCTGGCGATGATGTCCCCTTCGTGGATGTAGCGGTCGACAGCTTCAGACACGGTCAAGCGCTTATCGATCAGCTGCCTGGATTTTTCGGCCGCCACCCAGGCGCGCGCATCGTCCGGGTCATGCCAGCCGATAAGTTTTCCTTTGCCTTTCTGCAGCACTTTCAAGGGTTCGCCTCCTGTTCACGCGTGATGTTCGCCTCGCAGGCATCCTGAGGCTCGGCGTTTGGAATCGAAGCAGGGAAGCCGTGTCCTGCTTGGGTTGCAGGCAACTATTGTACGCCCGATCAGGGTGGAAGGCGAACGAGGTTGTGAGCGTGGGGATGCATGATGAGGAATCGATCAGGGGATACGATCCAGCCAACCGGCCGGCAGCTCGATCATGAACATCTCCACTTCAGCCGTTCCCGTGCGCCCCCAGTTGCTCGTGAAGAGCACACGCGTGAGATTCTGGTCGACGCTGGCGTGCGGTTCAGCCCAGTAATAATGCTGGCGGCTTTCATCCACTACGGAGTGCGTGTGCGCCAATCGGACCACGCGACCGCCCGGTATCAGTTCGACCGCAAAGACCTGGTTGTCCATCCAGGTGTAGTTGCGTTCATGATCCGTATAGGCGGAAACCAGGATCCATCCCGGAGCCTCGATGGCCTGGCCCGAGAAATGAAAGCCGATGGCCCGATGGCTGAAGTCGATCGGCCAGAGCGCTGTGGCCTCGCCGCTATCCAGATCGACCATCGAGATCGTGTCGTTGTCGATCTCCTGGTAAACCAGGACCTCCCGACCGGATGCATCCAGCGCCAGGTCGGAATGCCCGATGATGCGCACCAGACTGTGCCCTTGTTCGAGATGGCGGTCGTAAACCATCAAGCCGCATGGATCCTGCGCATCTCCTGAATGCGTAGATTCGCAGGCATTGTCGAAGAAGCCCAGGAAGTAGCTTCCCAGGGGGCTGATGGTCGCCGAATCGACTTCGGCGCCGGAGGGCAGACGTCTTATGGCCGTGACCTCATCCAGCTCCTGGTCATACACCAGAAAGGCCACCACGTCCCAATCCTGATCCTGGGCCATCAATCCCCAGGTGCGCCTGTCGATGGAGGGAGATCCTTCGTAACGTGTCCAGACGGCAGCCAACGAGAGATCCGGGAGATCGTCTGCGAAATCATGCACCAGGGTGCGTACCCCGGTGCGTATGTTGTAGCGCAGGAGCGAGGTTGTATCGAAATAGTAAAGCAGATCCGGATCCTCGGAGTCCCAGCGGGGCTCGACCTCGATGGGCACTTGCCCCAGGGGGGCGAGGGTGGCGGCGTCGTAGAGATACCAAGTTCCCTCGATGGCTCGGGCGAGGAGGCGGCTGCCGTCGGCGTTGAAGGACTGCACGCGTGAGTACTCATTCTTCAATCCGGGGGAGGAGTCGCCGGGAGAGATGTCGTCATCTCGGTCGGTAATGCGCACGACGCAGGTCCCGAAGACGGGATCGATGTAGGGAACGCCGGGTTCAGGCTCGGGCAGCGATGGGGCCTGTAGCACATCGAGATGGGTGATTTCGGGGATCTCCACGGATGGGCAGGGGAGGCGCGGCTCGCGTTCGACGTTCCGCGTGGATAGATGACGCGTGTAGAGATCCACCTCGTCTTCGAAGCCGTTGGAGGCTTCCATCCGCGAACAACCGGCGAGCCCGATCAGCACCCAAGTAAGCAGGAGGATCCTTCGAGCAGCCATGGCATCTCTCTCCTGGAGAGGATGCCGGGCATTCTAGCAGGGTTGCTAATTTCAGCAAAACCTTAACCTTTCGATGGTAGATGGTAGAAGGAGGGGGTTTGTTACTCAAACGCGTCGGGAAATCAGCCGGTTGGGCTTCGAAGCAGTTGAGCATGAGCATGCACATCTGCTTGCCCCAGCCACCCGGGTCGCGTATGCTTGGCGAGAGGAGGAGGCCATGCAGAAAATCATTGGGAAATTAGGTATTGTACGAATCATCGTCATCGCCATCGCGGTCCTGTTCATCGCTGGTTCCTGGTGGATGGCGACGCAACTATACAATGGGCTAACCGTGCGTCGCTTCGAGCAGGATGGGGTGCCACTCACCTTCCTTGCACCCGAGGGGGGAATGGAAGTGCCAGGTGTGATCGTGGCCCATGGCTTTGGAGGCTCGCAGCAGCTCATGCTCGGTTATGGATTGAGTTTGGCGCGTGCTGGATACGGCGTGATGCTGCTCAACTTCTCGGGCCATGCTTCCAATCCTGCATCGCTGTCGATGTCGCGCGATTCCCTGCAGGATGACATGGACACCGCCTACGCGGCCATCGTCGCTCAGCCGGAGATCATCCGCGATAAAATCGCGCTGCTGGGGCACTCGATGGGCAGCGGTGCGGTGATGAACGCTGGCATCGCCGATCCCGACCGCTATGTTGCGGTCATCGCCGTCTCACCCACGGGCGCGGATGTCAGCGCAACCACGCCACCGAACCTGCTGCTTCAGGCCGGTGAGTTGGAGGGGCGTTTCGTCGAGAATGCCGAGCGGCTGCTCGCGGATGCGGGAGGGGAGAACGACGCTTTTGCCGAAGGTCGTGCCCGCGGATTGGAGATCATCCCCGGCGTGGAGCACATCCTGATCCTCTTCAGCGCCGACAGCCGTGATTCCGCTGCGCTTTGGCTGAGCAGCACGTTCGGAGATGAGCGTGCATTGGACTACCGGGACACGCGTATGGCCTGGCTCGGATTACATCAGCTGGGCTGGCTGATCCTGGTGCTGGCGGCGGCGCCGCTGATTATGATGAAACGCGCTCCCGCACATCCGCAGCCGAAAGCCCTACGCCGCTGGCTGGGCTTCCTGCTCGCTCCCTTTGTGGCTACCGGCGCGCTTGCATTGCTGAGTGGCTGGGAAGGTTTCTCGACGTTTCTCGGCCTGCATGTGGGCGGCGCGCTTGCAATATGGATCTTGGTGATGGGCGTCATCTGGCTTGTGGTCTCCGCCCGGCCCCGAGCGCCACGCTGGCAGAACCTGCTCTGGGGAGGGCTGCTGTTCGCATTGATCTGGGTGGCGTTGGGTTTGATCTCCCAGTACACATGGATGCAATGGTTCCTGATCCCAGCCCGTCTGTGGCGCTGGCCGATCCTTGCGCTGGCATGCATACCCTGGATGCTGGCCATGGGGCATGAGTTCCAACGGATGCGAGGTTGGGGGAAAGCGGGCTTCTGGCTGCTGCAGAGCGTGCTTGCTGTGGCGGCGTTATTGATGGTCGGCATGTGGGTGCCGGGGATGTACGTGGTGGTGCTCTTCGCGCCCGTGCTTCCGATCATCGTGGGGATCGAACTGCTGATCAGCAAGCCTTTCGACGATCCCTGGACCTTCGCCGTGGGCAATGCGCTCTTCTTCGGATGGCTGATCGCCACTTTCTTCCCACTGGCTTGAGGATCTGGTTTTGCAGATTGTCGTTCCTGCAGAATCCGTTGGAGATGTATGCACACGTTTTCCACGAATGATATGATTGGTTAGCATGAATCGATTGACGCTAAAGGAGGAATGCCGAGATGAGATCGAGATTCGGAGTCCTGCTGCTGGTCTTTGTCGTGATGCTTTTGATAACCGGCTGTGGGACCGCGACACCCACAGCAACGGTCATCCCGGCCACACCCACGGTTACGGATACTCCCATTCCCCTGGTGCCCACATCAACCGCAACGGAGCTGCCGACGGAGACACCGGCCCCCACCGCGACATCCACGCCGATCCCCTGTACGCCCGATTCGGCTTACGATACCGACTTGAGCCTGCCGGACGGCAGCCTGGTCTCCCCGGGGGAGACGGTAAGCAAGAGCTGGCGCATCGAGAATGATGGCGACTGCACGTGGACGACCGACTACACCTGGGAGCAGATCGACGCCACGGGGAACCGTTTCACAGGCGTTCCGCTGGGCATCTACCTGCCGGGGCCGGTTCCACCGGGTGGAAAGCTCGACATCAGCGTTGACATCCGGTTAGATCCTGGTGCCACGCTGGGGGATGTCTACACAGCGCGCTTCCAGATGCGCAGCCCTGGGGGCGACCTTTTCGGAACGCATCCCTATGCGCGTGTTTACGCCGTCAATGGAACCGGCGTGTGCCCACTGGCAACCGGGAGCCTGGATCCGTTCATCCATCTCACCGACCGCTTCTGCTTCCTGTATCCCAACGATCACGACGCCTACATCGGTATTCCAGGAGATACGATGGTCGTGGCGCCCGCGCCTTCAGGTCCGGGCGAGCATGTGGTTCCGTACGTGAGCATCAGCAATCAGGGAAACACTGCCGGGCAGACCGTTCAGCAGTGGGCGCAGCAGCAGATGACACTGGCCATGGGAGGCGGTCCCCTGCCGCCAACCAGCAGCACCACCGTGGATGGCCTGCCTGCCGTGCAAACGGATGGGCTGCCGGGGTTGCTGGGGAATCGCACGATCTACGTGATCAAGGACAATACAGGTTTCGAGATCACGGTTTGGCCGGTGGATGCAGGCTTTCCAGATGAGACGGACGATGCTCTCGATCTTTGGGATATCGTTCGCAGTCAGTTTACGTTCTACGAACCATGAACGGGTCGAGGTGAGAATTCACTTCCTCATGATGGTTGTTCTACAACGGGCGCTCCATTGGAGCGCCCGCTTTCTCTTCTCCTCGCTTGTGGTCTCAGTCATGATAAAGTCCTTCGAAGAGAGGTTGGCCGTGTTGAAGCATGGAAAGGAGCGGTTGCGTATCTGGGCAGATTGTCGATAATAGCCCCATCATGTGCCTTGGGGAACCTGGCGGGGGGCACAGTACTGCTTTCCCCGGGGGGTTCTCATAGAAACTGAAGTTAACTTATGTATGAGATGTCGACATTTTCATTTCCATGGTAGGCATCTCAGAAGGGGATTTGCCATGAATGTCAATCGAAAAGAAACCTGCGGCTTGATGCTGCTCTTCCTACTGGGGATTGCATTGCTTTCGAGTTGCGGTCCCAGCGATCCCTGTCTGGCGCCTGAATTCGTGGTGACGAAGACCGCTGACACCAACGATGGCTCGTGTACCGCCGAGGATTGCTCGCTGCGTGAGGCCGTCGTGTTGGCCAACTTCTGTCCCGGACCTCAGACGATCCGCGTGCCATCCGGGACGTATGTCCTCGATCGGGTCGGATCCGGCGAGGACAACGCCGACACGGGGGACCTGGACATCACCGATGATGTGACCATCCTGGGTGATATGCTGGCGGTGATCGACGGCGATGCCGCCGATCGTGTCTTCGAGATCCATGATTCATCCGTGGTGTCGATGATCAATCTCGTCGTCCAGAACGGCGAGGAGCAGATGGGCGCCGGCATCCTCAACGAGGGCGAGCTTTCCATCTCCAACAGCTCGATTCTCGACAACCATGCGGTCGTGCCGATGGGAGGCTCCGGTTATGCGGTTGGCGGCGGTGTTTTCAACGGGCTTAGCGCCAGCATGACAGTGGAAGATAGCCAAATCAACAACAACACTGCCGACGACGGCGGGGGAATTGCCAACTTCACATCCGTCCTGGTGGTTACGGATTCGGATATCTGCGACAACACCGCTACCAAGGACGGGGGCGGGCTCTGGAACCAGATCGTCGCTACAGCGACATTGAACAACGCCGTGATCGAAGGTAATCTGGCTACCGACGACGGCGGTGGGATCCACAACTACGGCGCGCTGGAGATGAATGGGGGCAATCTGACGCGGAACGAAGCCTCCCGGGGAGGGGGACTGTTCAACAGCGACGTAATCGCCACCGCAACGGAGGGGACCTTCGGCCCTGGAGACGTGACCTTGAACGACGTTCGCATCAACGCGAACGCGGCTGATGATGCCGGTGCGGGCGTCTACAATGCCGGGCATTTTGAGGTCTACCTGGCCAAGTTTGCCATCAACAGCTGGCCGACGCAGGGCGGTGGCATGTTCAACGGGCCGGACGCCGAGGCGTTTCTCTATGACGCCTGGTTCACCAACAACACCGCCGACCTGGGCGGCGGGCTCTACAATCAGGGCCTGATCCACTTCTACCGCAGCAGTTTCACGGTCAATTCCGCTCCGGACGGGCTGGGCGGCGCCATCTACAACGACAACGCCATGCCGGGCGTGCTGCTGCGCAACGTGACCGTGAGCGGCAACATGGCCGATCCAGCCATCCCCAGCGGCGGGGGCATCTACAACCATGGCGGCGACATGGACATCAGCTTTTCCACCTTCGCCTACAACAGCCGCGATGGGATTCTCAACGATGCCGGTGGGCACATGGGGATGAAAAGTTCCATCCTGGCCTATCACCCCGTGAATTGCACTGGTGTTGGAAATCCTTCGATAGGTTACAACATCGACGACGCCAATACCTGTGGATTCATCGAACCTTCGGACATGGTCAACACCGATCCCTTGCTTGCATGGCTGGCGCTGAACGGTGGAACCAACCTGAGCCATGCCCCCTTGCCGGGCAGCCCGGCCATCGATACGGGCGACCCGAGCATGTGCACCGCGGACGATCAGCGCAGCGTGTCTCGCCCGCAGGGCTTGCAATGCGACCGGGGTTCGATCGAGGTGACCGATGAGCCGCTGCCCACACTCCCTCCGGGTGCTGGAGAGCCCATTTCGATCGTGTTCACCGATGACGGCCACGATCTCACCTTCGGGCAGTGCACCACGCTGCACTGGACTGTTGAGAATGCGACACACATCAAGCTGAACGGCAATCCGGTCGAGGCGCAGGGCTTGGAGTACACCTGCCCGCAATCCACGACGACATACATCCTGCTGGCATGGAACGCCCAGGAGCAGCAGCAGGAGGCCATCACGGTCTATGTCTATCTGGAGCCGCCCGCAATGCCGGCGCAGTTCTCGATCAGCAGCCGCACCTGCAACGAGAAACAATACTTCCTGACGCTTCAGTGGATCGACATGGCGGACAACGAAACCGGATACCGTGTCTATCGAGATGGAGTGTTGATCGCCACTTTGGGGGCCAATGCCGATTCCTATACGGACAACAATCCGTCCTGCAACACATCCCATACCTACGGCGTGGAGGCTTACAACGACGCTGGGGCGTCCTCGAGGCCAACACTCGTGGAGAGGGGATGTACCTTGTGTTCATGGTAAGGAAGGAATGAGCATGAAGTGCAAACATTGTAGCAGCGAGATTCCGGAGGGGGCATCGTTCTGTGTTCAATGCGGTAAACCTGTTGAGGCTGCGGAGGCCCGGCAATCCGTTTCCGAGCATCAAGCGAAGAAATCGGGCAGCCGTCGGTGGATTTGGCTTGTCATCGGCATATCGATCGGCGCGGTGCTTGGCGTGGGGGCACTTCTTCTGCCGCGTGCCCTCGGAATTCTGCCGGCAGCCGGAGTTAGTCAGACCGACCAAGCGCAAGCCTCTCCCACTTCAGAATGGCAAAGACCTTGGCCGGGCGCCTCGTTTGAACCTCTCCCCGTCCCGGACGAGGTCTGGCTGGCATTGCGAGGAGTCGAGGTTCAATATCAGGAGCAGCCGCTGAGCTTCGATCCGGATGTCATGCAGGGGGGAGTGCAGGACGACGATTATGTGAGTTTCCTTGGAACCGGGAACTGGGATGATAACTGGATCGGGCTTCCAGGGCTTTCCGAAGGTGATGCGATCATGGTTCGCTTTCGATACGGTGAAGGCGCCCAGTTTTCAATGGGTCTTCGCGCCGGAGTCTGGGACTCACCTGAGAGCTATCAATTCGCCTTCACGGGCGATACTTCCGTACAAATTATGGAGCAGGGCGAGAATCTTCCTCGCAGAAATTTCTATGGCAATCTCAGCCTGGAGCCGGATACGTGGTATCACGCAATGCTGGGCCTTGAACCGCAGGGCAATTTCTTCATGCTTGTGTGGGATCAGGACAGTAGGATGGCATTTGTCTACCATGAATACGGAGATGGGTGGCGTGGTTTGGATTGGGTCTTCCATCTAGGATTGTTCATGGGATGGATGGACATCTCTCGAATGGATGTTTACTCCTTCAGTGATGTTCGAATACAGCCAAGCGCTGCGGATTGGACCGGCACGTGGTCGATGGTGGGATTAGGTGGTGATATCGATGGTCACAAGATATGGCAGTCGAATGGCCGAATCACCGTAGATCTTAACCTGGAAGGAAGCAGCGTATACGTATTTGATGGCACAGCCCTCGAGTGGATCAATGACGCCGGAGAGCAGATCGACATCATGCGCGGTGCGTTTCTGGTTTATTCTGCCGACTCCGTGCCCGGATCATCTCCCGGATGGGCTCCCGTTGAGCTATGGCTTCACCCCGATGGAGAGAGAATCTCCGGCAGCAGTCACGCTGGTGTCATACCCATTTGCCTAAAGCGAGAGGGCGTCCCTGACTATCCATCGGACTGCTACTGGTATTACTACGATCGGCAGACCTGCGTAGAAACAAGCGGGGATGACTCAGATGCATGCGGGGTTTATGGGGAGATGGCAGAGGCGGGTTTATTGGATTCATGGAAGTAACCGGTTTTTTCGTGATGGCGGACATAGCATGGATTTCGGTCGGTTAATAACTGTTCCAAATAGGAGTTAGTGCCCAAACGACAGCATGAAGAACACAGCCCGTTCATCATTACCAGCATCATCAAACGGTCCGTTGCATGCTTGATGGGCACATCATCTTTAACACGAGCGGATTCGAAAACAGAACCATCGGGGCCATCGAGCTCGGTTCCGGAAGGAGGGGTGAAATGGTTAGGACATGGCATAGGACTCGCAATTTCGTCGTCTTGCTGATCTTGGGAGCCACATTGCTCGCGGGTTGTGGACTCTTCGAGGACATCGCCGATGCGTTCAGCGAAGCATGCTCCGTGCCGGAGTTCGTGGTTACCAAAACCGACGACACCAACGACAGCCTCTGCACGGCAGAGGACTGCTCACTGCGTGAAGCCGTCGTGATGGCGAATGCCTGCCCTGGCGCACAGACGATTCGTGTTCCGGACGGAACCTATGTCCTCGACCGGCATGGCGTAGGCGAGGATTTCGCCGATACCGGCGATCTGGACATCCTTGACGATCTGGCTATCTACGGCGATACCCTGGCCGTGATCGACGGCGACGCAGCCGACCGTGTGTTTGATATTTCCGGTTCCGTGGTGGTGTCGATGTTGAATCTGGTCATCCAGAACGGCCAGGAGCAGGGCGGTGCCGGGATCGAGAATGAGGGCGATCTCACCATCTCCGATTGTTCCATCACCGATAACCATGCGGTTGTGCCCCCGGGAGGTTCCGGCTATGCGGTTGGGGGAGGGATTTTCAGCGGGCAAAGCGCCATCATGACGATCGTATACAGTCAGATCAACAACAACACAGCCACGGATCAAGGCGGCGGTATTGCCAATTTCGTCTCGGTACTGAACATCATGAATTCCGACATCGCTTACAATGCGTCCTCCCATACCGGCGGCGGCCTCTGGAATCAGATTGCTGCAACGGCAACCTTGAACGGCGTCACAGTTGAAGGCAACGAGGCAACCGATGACGGAGGCGGCATCTACAACGACGGCACGCTGGAGATCATTGGTGGAAGCCTTACCCGGAACACCGCTTCGAGGGGAGCCGGACTGTTCAACAGCGACACGGTCGTTCCAGGACCAGGTGACCCGCTTGGGCCGGGTAACGCAACCCTCAGCCTCGTTCGCATCCACCACAACAACGCGGAGATCGTTGGAGCCGGTGTATGGAATGGGGGCCATTTCGAACTCAATCAGGGTGAATTCTTCATCAACAGCCTGCCCAATCAGGGGGGTGGGATGTTCAATGGACCAGACGGCGAGGCTTTCCTCTATGATGCCTGGTTCTTCAACAACACGGCCGACCTGGGCGGCGGGGTTTACAATCAGGGCTTGATCCATTTCTACCGCAGCAGCTTTACGTCGAATACAGCCGTGGAAGGGATGGGCGGAGCCATCTTCAATGACAGCGCCATGCCTGGCGTGCTGCTGCGCAACGTGACCGTGAGTAACAATATGGCCGATCCAGCCACAGCAGGGGGAGCCGGGATCTTCAATTATGGTGGAGATCTGGACATCAGCTTCACCACGATCGCCTATAACAACCCCGACGGCATTCGCAATTCCATCGGTGGTCATGTGGGAATCAAGAGCTCGATCATCGCCTACCATTCGATCAACTGTACGGGTGTCGGCAGTCCTTCGCTAGGCTACAACATCGACAGCCAGTTCACCTGCGGTTTCATCGAGCCAACAGACATGAACGGCACCGATCCTATGCTGGACTGGTTGGCCATGAACGGAGGGATCAATCCAAGCCATGCTCCGCTGCCGGGAAGTCCGGCGGTGGACACCGGCGATCCGAGCATGTGCACCAGCGAAGATCAACGCACGGTCTCGAGGCCGCAGGGAGCGGGATGCGACAGGGGCTCGATCGAACTCACCGACGATCCACTTCCGACGCCGACGAGGGTTGCGGATGATCCACTGGAGATGGATTTTTACGACGACGGCAACTATCTGCTCCTCGGACAATGCACCACGTTGCACTGGGAGGTGCAGAACGCCGAAACCATCCTCTTGAATGGCAATCCGGTCGATCCGCAGGGGCTCGAATACGTCTGTCCACAATCGACGACGACATACATCCTGCTGGCGTGGAACGCCAGCGAGCAGGTGCAGCAGGCGATCACGGTCGAGGTCGACCTCGGGGAGCCTCCTGCCGCACCGGCGCAGTTCTCGATCAGCCGCCGGGTTTGCGATAAGGAGACTTACCAACTGACCTTCTTCTGGATCGACATGGCGGACAACGAGACCGGGTTCCGCATTTACCGTGATGGGCAATTGGTTGCCACGCTCAACGCCAATGTCGCTACGTATTCAGAAAATCCCCCTCGCGGCGTAGCGCATACCTATGGCATCGAGGCTTTCAACAGCGCGGGGGCTTCGTCCAGACCGACGCTGCAGGAGGGTATCTGCCAGTAGCAAGCACAGGATCGAATGAACGAGGGGCATCCGCCCGTCTTGAACGTTGCAGCAGGCGGATGCCTGCCTTATAATCTGCCACTATTGGGATGGCATTATGTAAATCATTGATGCAAGGCAACCAAACGATGATCCCTTGAGGGAATGACAGCGTTTGGGAGCCGGGAGAGGGAAGGATGGGTTTTCTAAAGAAGGCTGGTAGAGCTATCGGATCTGGGGTCGTCAAGACGCTTGTGTATACAATGTCGGCAGCCACTGCTTTCACGGTCGCATGGAACGCATCTGCGAGCCGCCATCATAGCGCCGAAGTAATCCAAATGACCTCTGACATCCCAACTGCCTCCTGGCCTACTGCAGCTCTTCCGATGGCAATTGGGGATGACCATTCAGGGGGATCCTCGGATTCCGGCGATGATGTCTATGTCGATCCGGATTCTTTGCCTGATCCCATTATTTTCACGGCGGATATCTCTCGGTTATTTGAGGATGATGACTGGACATACGATCCGGATGAGGATCAAGATCCCTCAGATTATCCAACCGCGCTGAACCAGGGAACATCGGGATTGACATCAGGGATTAACAAAGCAAGTTTTGAGATCGCGAGCATCTTCGGTGCGGAACTAGTGGATGTTGATTACAGCGCTGCGGTTCCGCAGACGAGATTGATCATGGATCGCCCGCGGTTTCTGGTCATTGCCGAACCTGAGATCGGATTGCCTCCGCTCCTCTTCGATACGTTTGTCAACGCTCTTCCCTCCAACGCCATCCCCGCCAACATCCTGGCGCAGGAGGTGTTTCTGCACTTCGTACCCCTGGTGGACGGGGCCATCCCCTCCAACGCCATCCCTGCCAATGCCATCCCCTCCAACTTGAAGATCCAGAATGCCATTCCCGCCAACGCCATTCCTTCGAACTATCGCCGGGCGATTCCCTCGAACTATGGGCTGATCTTCGCGATTCCATCCAACATCACTCCGCAGCAGCTGCGCATCCTTGGGGCGAATAATGTGCCTGCTGCCGATGCGATTCCCTCGAATCTGACAAGATCCTTTCTCATCAATGAATACGGCGTCCCTAGCCGGGCCATTCCCTCCAATGCGATCCCCTCCAATGCGATCCCCTCCAATGCGATCCCCTCCAATCTAGTGCTCAGCAATGCCATTCCCTCCAACCTGGTGGTCCTCGATTTATCGCGATCCATGATCGATCTCCCTCAATTCGGCGTCGAGATTGGTTACCGACCGGAGCCGATGATCTTCAACCAACGGTTTAAGGTGATGAGCTGCGATGGATCGTGCACGAGCAGCGGGAGTATTGTGGTGGATTCAGAAGCGGTCGATGCGGATTACGACCTGGCCTCGATTGTTTCCGAGTTGAGCGAAAATCCCTTCTTGGATGTCTTCAGACCAGAGGTCGATCGAGTTCAGGTTGTCTGTGGCGACAGCTGTGAAACCGTAGCGCTTCCCTACCGCACGGGCAGGGAGCAGGCTCCCGACGTGGGGGTGGAGACGGTCTACATCGGCCCGAATGTTGGAATCGAAACGGTCTACATCGGTTCGGGTGTGGGATACGAAGTGGTCAGTCCCGGTGTGTGTACCGAGGACCTGTTCAGCACCTACGCATGGATCGGGCATAAGTACACCGGCGACTTTGCCGTCCAGCTCTACCTGGCCGAGGGGCAGCGCTATCAAAGCGAGGCGTATCAACTGTCGATCGACAGTCAATTGTTCGCGGATTGTGTCATCGATGTGGAGAACCCGACGGTCCTTCACTGCAATCGTGAGGCCATCTATCCAGACCGATGGGTGGAGCTCAGCCTGACCGCGCAGCCGTCCACCTGCGAAGTTTGGGGCGGAACGTACTACGTCTGCCCCGCTGGAGAGACATACCATAGCGCGAATTCAGATTGGCCCGGTGGCTGTTGTACAACCGCCTGCTGGTGTGACAATCCTATCACCCCATTTGTTGATAACGGATGCTGGAATGACTGCCCCGGATGCCCGCCGTAGAGATGGTTCGATGAAACCAGGAAAAGTGGACCTGTGGTTATCAAGAGGATGAGGAAGCCCAATGACGGATGAGAAAGTACGCTGCCCGAGCTGTGAGCGTGAGAACGATCCTGCAGCGCAATTCTGTGAACAATGCGGCGCGGATCTAACCGCGCCCGTTCCTGAGTTCGAAACGGAAGCGACGGAACTGATCTGCGAACACTGCAGCGAGGTGAATACCTCCGATGCGCGCTTCTGCAAAGCCTGCGGCGAGCCGCTGGTAGGGCATGACTCTGAGGGGGAAATTGTCGCCAAGAAGAAGAAAGCCTCCAAGACGAGGAAAACGCCCAAGGAAGAACCCCAGGCGAAGACCCGGAAGCGTCTGCCTGGGTGGGCGCGGATCCTCATCACCGCGCTGATCGTGGCCGTCGTCGGCGCCGGGCTGGGGCTCGGTTTCGCCTACGTCTCTCCATTCCTCGATACCTACATGACCCACTCCCCATCGCGCATGGAGCGCGCTGGACTGCTGGCACAGGAGTTCGTCGATCGCGTCTATCCTGCATTCGCCGAGGCGGAGCACACCGTCTTGGTCGACACCGATACCATTCCCGCGGTCTACGTTGTGGATTTCGTCACGTATGACGGCGAGAAAAGCCTGGCGCTGAGGGTCCTGGTGGATAAATACATTACCGTCGCCCGAGCGCTGGAATACCTCGAGATCGACGCCCCCGAACCTTACGATACAAGCGTGACCATCGACGCGGGGGAGGGCGTGCAGGTCCAACCGCTGCCATCCGAGGGCCTCGGGGAGATCCTGATCAACCCGCAGATCGTGGGCTACGATGACTTCTCGAGCCTGGATGAAGCGCGCTGGCGAGTGGGCGGGGAAGTCGAGATCAACGCTGCGGGAGAAGCGGAACTGAAGGAAACGGAGCCCAATGCTCCCGCTTCGAGGCTCGTGGGACAGAACCTGTTTGCCGAAGGGGAAGGATTCATCTTCTCGCTGAGGTTCACAGCAGGCTCTGTGTTCAACTTCTGGCTGAATCGAGGATCCTGGCAGGAAAGCGGCTACCTGCGCGCTGGTATGGAATCCGCGGAAGGCAGCTTGGAGACATCGAATTACGTGGAGGGACCGGAGCGCATCGACGAGCAGGTCTTGCAGGGCTTGACCCTTGTGCCGGATCGCTGGTACGGCGTGCTTGGAGCCGTTGAGGGCGGCAACCATCTGCTGTTTGTGATCTGGGATCTGGAGGACCCTTCACAGAGCGCCGCTTTCGAGAAGGATTTCGGTCCGGAGGCCGCCGGTTCTTCCTGGGAGCTGCAGATCGCGGCACTCGGCAGCTCGGTGATGGTGGACGATTACTACGAGTTGAGGTGCGAAGGTTTCCAGTAGAGGTATTTGATTTCTCTAGAAAGTGAATCGTGACCCCCCCGCAGGTAGGTCCCACCCCCTGGGTTGGTACGCTCCCGTCTATTCTTTTGGAATGGTTTCTTCGTGGCTGCAAACCAGATCGCATCGTTCCGCTACCGGATGTCTTTCCGGGCATCCAAGCATAGGAGGAATCGATCATGAAATGCCCGCATTGCAACCAGGAGGTTCCCGAGGGGAAGGAGTTCTGTGGGTTTTGCGGAAAACCCATTCAAAAGAAACCTGCGGAAACCAAGCCGCCGAAGCCTGAGGGGAAAAGGCGGGTCTGGCTATGGGTGCTGATCGCCGTACTGCTGGTGGCGCTGGTCGTCCTGGGGGTGATCTTCGTGCCCCGCTGGCTCGACCAACCCTCCCAACCGGATACCCTGTCCTCCCTACCCACAAGCACACCACCGATTGTGCAACTGGCGCAAACGGCAGCGCCGGACCAAGCCTCAGAACCGCTTCCCGTGCCCGAGGAGGTCTGGCTGACTTTGAGCGGTGTCGAGGTCCAGCATCAGGAAGCGCCCCTCAGCATCGACGATGACACCATGCATAACGCCGCGCGTCAGG
>DUET01000092.1 GCA_011192015.1 Anaerolineae bacterium | reverse complement strand
TACTCGTACGCCGCGGCGTCCTGGGCGTGGACGGCCAGATCGAGCGTGCGGCTCTGTCCGGCATCGAGGTCGACGATCTGGTCGACGCTGCCGCTGCCGACGAAATTGACGATCAGGTCCTCGTGGGGATTCTGGATCGTGGCCAGTAGCGTGTGCGGCAGGCTGTCGTCGTTGCGCACGGTGATCCGGACGATCTGGTTGTAGTCGCGGTCGATCTCGAAAGATGGGCTGCGGTTGTCGAAGACGATCCCGCTGCCGACGGTGAAGGACCATGTGGGGCTGGTGGCGCTGCCGCAATCCGATTCGGCCTGGACGTTCCACTCGTAAGCGGCGTAGCGGACGAAGTCCTCGACCAGCACCGCATGGGTGCTGCCGAGCTCGGTCTCGAAGGTTTGGGCAAGCTCCGGCTGTCCCTGGGGAGTGATGGTCAGCAGACCGGTGGCAGGCGGATCGGTGCGCCAGCGGAAGAGCACCGAGGTCGAGCCGGCGGTGGCGCTGTATCCCGGCGCATCGAGCAGGATCTGGGGCTCCTGGATGAGCGTGATCTGACCGTAGACCGACTGCACGCCGCCGCTGGAACCGGAGGCGACGTTGACCATGAAGGGCAGGACGGCGTCCGGCAGGCAGGCGCCAGGATGGACCGTGAGCTTGACCTCGGAGAGGCCGCCCGGCAGGAGCCACAGCGCGGGCGGGTCCAGCGTCACCCATCCGGGATCGAGCCCGACGAGGGAGAGGCTGTAGGAATCGGCTTCCAGGCCCAGGTTGCGCACCCACAGGGTATAGGCGGCGCTTCCGCCCATGTGGAGCGAGGCGCTGGTGGGCGACATCCAGGTTTCAAAGGCGAACGCCTCCGCCACGGTCGTGCTGGCCTGGTCGTGGTTGTCCGTGAGATCGGCCTCGGTGGTGCTGGTGCCGACGTCGACGCTTGCCGTAAGGATGGTGCCGGTGGGCGTGGATGCGGGAACGTGCGCGGTCACGGTGAAGCTCCCGCTTCCCTGAGCCTCCAGGCTGCCCAGTTCCCAGGTCAGCGTGCTGCCCTCCTGGGTCGGATCGCTCCAGGCAGTGTGGCTCTGGTAGGTGACCTGGGGAGGAAGCTGCAGGACGGCCGTCAAGTCCTCGGCATCGAGATTGCCGTCGTTGTTGATATCCACGAGGTAGGACAGGATGGCATCGGGGAGAAGCTGCGAGGCCGCATGGAGCTCGACCCGGAGTTCTGCCCCCTGGAAGAGAACCTCGGTTGAGTTCGTCAGCTCCGTTCCGTTCACGTTGCCCAGTGCGAAGCTGCCGTCCGGCTCATCCAACGCTTCGAAGGCGTACAGACATCCGGCAGATGAAATGACTTCGTTCAGCCAGTGATTTGATGCTGCAGGAGGATCAGCCGGCATCTCTCCCAACCATCCCCTCATCCTCACCGCATCGACATAGACATCCTTCCTGGCAGGATTCCAATCCCCATCCGTGTACAACCTGATCGCGTCTACGGGCGTTCCGAAGGGGATATCGAACGCACATGGATCAGGGGAGCAGGCCTGCGCACAATCGCCATGGCCGCAGACCTCGACCCACTCCTGCGTTTCCGCGTTCCTGTAGTACAGGAAGAGCCATGGGTCGGGCCCGCTTGCATAGCCGTAATACCGGAGCGCTCCCGCGCCATCCGAAATGACTCGGTCCGCAAAGGCTGCCTGAAACTCCATGATCGTTTCGGCCCGGTTGACAATCGCCCCGACGGTCAAAGGTCCGGCAAGATCGTGGGTGATCGAACCCGTGGCCACGCCGTTCGAATCGGTGGGTTCGGCGGGCTGGGTGAGGCTCCCCGCATCGGCGGTGAAGGTCACGACGGCGCCCGGAACGGGATTCCCGAAAGAATCCATGACCGTCGCCGTCAGGAGCCCCGGCGTAACGCCGTCGGCCGGGATGCTTTCTCCGGACGAGGTGAGAGTCGACACGGAGGGATCGATCGGGCCGGGGACGAATTCGACCGCAGCCTGCTGCTCGATGGGCTGGCCGTCGCTGCGGGCGATGAACGTTCGGGGGCCGGCGATCTCAGCCCGGATGGAGGCCTCGGCGATGCCGTTCGCATCGGTCGGGCCGATGTCGATGAGTTGACCCGTCGTGGCAGGCTGGTCGTTGATGTAGACCGCCTCGCCCGAGGCCAGCGCCACCTGGACCGGCTCTTCCGGCATGGGAAGGCCGGTCACGTTGAACAGAGTCACCGTGATGGTCGCCGTGCTCCATCCGTCGGTGGGGAAGGGACCGGGATCGATGGTCACAGTCGAGAGGAATGGATCGACGATGTCGAGGTAGACCGTGCCGTCCCAGCCCGGCTGGAATCCGGATCCGCCGGCCACGGAGATGGTGAGATCGGGATCGACGCTGTCGCTGTCGATGGCGATGCGGCCGCCGGCTCCGCCGCCGGCGAGCCTGCTATTCCCCGAGCCCGGGCCGCCGTCCACCGAAATCCGTCCCGCACCCGTGAGGGATCCGGCCTCGATCCACAGGCTGCCCCCGCTGCCACCGCCGCAGCCCCGATCTCCTGCCAGACCCGCGCCTCCATTGGCACTCAATGCTCCGTCGATGGTGACAACGCCGGAGGCGATGAGATGGATCGCGCCTCCGCCTGCGCCGCCGCACCAGGTTTCGGAATAGCGCGTGCCGCCGCCGCTTCCCAGATCGACGGGCTGATAGAGGGAGCCATACGAAGCTCCGCCGGTAGGTTGACCCTGACCGGCGCCTCCGATCCCGCCGTGCCCCGCGCCGGAAGCTCCGGCGTCGTAGCTGTACTTGCCCGCGCCGGGTCCGGACTGGCTGCCATACCCCCGACCGTCGCTGCTGACCACGCCGCCGGAAGCGATGCTGAGATCGGTGACGTGCAATTCGAAGGGGGAATCATTGCCGTAGTCGGAATCACCGTTGTCGTGGGGCACGAGCGTCAAGGTGCCGCCCGGATCCACCGACACAGTGGAATAGATGTGCGGCCCGTTGTGCAGCGGTGTAGCCGCCCAAAGGATGAGCCTCCCGTCTGTTCCGATGCTCAGATCGGAAACGCCGGAGAGCGCCCCCTTCATGTTGAGTGTGTAGTCTGTGATTTGGAAAGAAGCCGGGGCGGTCACCGTTCCGTAGGAGGTTAGAAACGCTGTGCCATCACCGAGGACGTTGTCATGGGTGAGGGCGAATGTCGACCCGGTGCCGAGCAAGTAGAGGTGGCCGGAGCCCGTGAGTTCGACAGCGGCGTACGTGTAGCTGCCCTCCATCAAGCCCGCCGGACCGCCACTGTGGCCGTTGTTGTTGATGACCAGCTTGTTTTCCTGCGTCAGGTGGATCGTTCCCGGCCCGCCGTACTGGTTGCCGCTGCCACCGTAAGCTTGAAGGCTCCCCGTGTAGCCTGTGGTGTCGGCGTCCACGGAAATACGGCCGCCAGCACCGCCGCCGGCGCGCCTGTAGTCCCCCGAGCCTGGACCGCCGTTGGCTGCAATCATGCCGTTCCCCAATAGAGACCCGGCTTCGATCCAGATGCTGCCGCCGCTGCCGCCACCGCAGCCCCGGTTGCCGGGCAAACCTGCGCTTCCATCGACGCTCAATTGCCCGTTGATGGTGAAGGTGCCGGAGACGACGAGATGAACCGCGCCTCCACCTTGCCCCCCGCACCAGGTCTCGGAGTAGCGCGTTCCGCCGCCGCTTCCCAGCAGGATGGGATTATCGACCGAGCCGTATGCCGGACCACCCACACCCTGGCCGTTGCCAGCGCCTCCGATCCCGCCATGACCTGCGCCGGATGCGCCGTAGTCGTAGCTGTACAATCCCGCTCCCGGACCTGCTGCGCTGGGGAATCCGGCGGCCGCGGCTGAGATGGTGCCATCGACCTGAATCTGATCCGCGATCAGGGTCACCCCGGTGCCCTGCTCGAGGTCGCTTTGAATGAGAAGCGTTGCGCCGCTTTGGATGGTGACTGTGTTGTAGGTGTGCGTGCCGGCTTCAAGCGTGCAGCTCATCCCGCTCGTGAGGATCAGGTCATCGCCCGTGGGACAGAGCTCACCCTGGAGCATGACATTGTTGAGCCCCGTGTTGTCCAGGCTAAAGTGATCCTCGCCACGGATCATGATCGATGACAGATTCGCAAGCACGCTGCTGAATTCGCCGGCTGAAGTGGGGATCAAGCTGATCGCCAGCATGGCGAGTGTGAGGATCGAGGCAAGCAGGAAGGTCGTCAGCGCATGACGGCGTGTTTCGACCGAATCGGTGTTTAACATCGAACTTCCCCCTTACTTAAACACGGAAACCGGCTATGTGGCCGGTTTCGCTACTGGCTCCTCGGCAGCCGCACACATCCGCAGGGATGCTCAGCGACCAAACTAGGCTGCCGGTTCAACGCCTCCACAATGGATGGGATTATTGGATTCGCTAACAGATGGATAGGATAAAGGTTGGCAAAATTTTGATTACGATAAGAATTAGATAACAATCATCCAATAATCACAAGCATAGCCTATCACGGTAAAAGGGGTCGGTCAAGCGTTTGCTGGAGGTTTGGCGCACGCGGTGTGGTGTAGCGCGCGGCGGCAGGCAAGCAGGCCGTAAAACCATCGTCAGGAGCCTTCCTATGCGATTTCCTCCGAGCAGGATGGGGGATCGTCTGCGAGAACATGAGGGGGGAAGCGTGAGCAAGGAGAAGCCCGCCGATCGGTTTGCCGGCGGGCTCTGACGGATGAGTTTCTATTCCATGCATCGAACGTTCGAATCCGGAAAAGGAAACGTTCAAACGGAAGGTGCTGCCTACTCCGTAATCTCCTCCCTGGGCGCCTCGAGGATTTCGAGCGTGGGCGGCAGCATCAACCACATCTGCGACGTCATGATCACGGCCGAGAGCACGCACCACATGCACGTGGCACCGATCACGAACGGTTCGAGGTAGGTGAGGTAGATGGAGAAGGTCGTGCCGAAGAAGGTCATCCCCATGAGGATCAGCACGGCATAGCTCTGGATTGGGCCGGTTGTTTTCTGAGAGACGTACCAGGCCACAAGGATGGCCACGTAACCCGCCAATCCCAGAAGGCCGATGGGCACGACGCCGAACAGCTTGGCGTAGCTGCTGTGCTGCACGGAATTGCAGTCGCCCACGGGGCCGCAGAAGGCGGTCTCCTGCGTGATCTCGATGTAGGAGAGGTAGGACGCGATGATGATGCCCACCAGCGAGAGCACAGGCAGGGCCCATGTCACCCAGCGCGGCGTTGGGGATGGGCGTTTGGTGAGTAGCAACACCACAATGCCGATCACGCTGATCACCATGCCCGCCAGCACGACCAACGCCAGGATGTTGCCGGCAGGATCGAGCATGATCCTGAATTTCGTAGCCGCCCACCAGCGTGAAAGGCTGTCCTGTTCGGGATCATCGATGGTCGGGAAGGGTGTATCCGTGGGGACGATCTCTGCAGTGGGTTCGGGCACGTCCGTAGGATCGGGTGTGACTTCGCCGGTTACCGGGCCGGTAAGCTCCGGGGGAAGTGCTTCGATCAGACCCGGTATGGCCGGCCAATCCAAGCCTCCCTGGTCGAAGCCTTCTTGAACCAGATCGGGAAATCGCTCCGGAATCTCGATCGATCCCACAAGCACTTGATCCCCGATGACCAACATGGGCACGCCGCGTCGCTCGGGAGGGACATCGAACATCTCGAGTGTGGCCTGGAAGAGCAGGGCGCCACCTTCGACGGCGGTGTTCACGACAACGATCTGCAGATCGTCGCCGTATTGATCGGAGATGGTGGGTATATGCTCGGTCATCACCTCATGACAATGGGGACAGGAGGGCGAGTAGAAGAGCACCGCACGAACGAGAGGCCCTTGAGCCCAGACCTTGCCGATGGGGATAAGGAGCAACAGGAGTACAACCAGTAGGAGTGATCGTTTGAACGGGATTCGCATGGTTCCTCAATTGGGAAGAGATCTTCTCTTCTCTAGGTTATGATCATGCTTGGGGGCGCTGCTTCCACAGGGTCCACAAGCGCCGCATGGTGGTTTCCAATCGCTCACCGAGAGCCTCGCCACCCGCGGTTGTAACGTCGTCTTCGTTTTCGAAGATCATGTAGGGCAATCGAAATCCCCCCACGCCCACGTAGCTCGTATCAGTGGCCGTAAAATCATACCAATCATCCTCGGCATAGAGGTGCGCCATCTTCTCGTCCGGGAGCCCGTGCTCGAGGATGCTGTCGGCGCGTTCGGGGTTGTAGCGCTGCCGATTCTTGCGCAGCGATTCCTCGTACGAGACGTGGACGTACAGGCATGCGGCCTGCCTCAGGATGGCTTCGCTCAGGTGGGCATAGGCCGACCGATAGCCGCCATGCTCAACACCGCGGGAGAATTCGATGATCACGGTATGGTTTTCACGAGCATCCCGGAGCCACTTGTCAACCTCCAGACTCAAGCGGCGGATCAGCAGATTCCAAAGCATGTCACCGTACAGGAAGTATCCCTGCGCATCGGTGTGCAATCCGTGATGCTGGAAGTGTTCCCTGAGCAGGCCATCTTCCTCGAACCACGCCCACAGCATGGGGAAATCGTCCAATACCTTCATCGACCCGATGTGGAAGCGGGTCATGCGTTCTTCCAGAGCGATCTCCCGCAGGAAGGCGATGATCTCGCTCTTTCCGGCTGCAGGACGAGCGTTGAAGATGAGCAGGGGCAGGATCATGTACGTTGTGCCTCAAACACGAGGTTCGTATTGTGTCATTGTACCCAAACCCAGTCAAGGTTTGCATGAATGAGTACAATAGGCCCATACTTACGCAAGGTCTGATGCACCCAACGCCTGATTGATGAGGAGCGGTATGGCCGTCACGATCGAGAAAGTATGTGTCTATTGCGGTTCGTCCGACATCATCCATCCCACCTATCTGGAGGCGGCGCGGGCGATGGGGCGGGAGCTGGCGGCCAGAAGCATGACGCTGGTCTACGGTGCCGGCAGCACGGGCATGATGGGGGAACTGGCGGATTCCTGCCTCGAAGCCGGAGGGACGGTCGTTGGAGTGATCCCCGAAGTGTTTCATACGCCGCAGCTCGCTCATCAGGATCTTCATGAATTGCATGTCACCGATGACATGCACGCGCGCAAAGCCCTGCTGGCAAGCTTGGCCGACGCGTTCATCGCCCTGCCGGGTGGATTGGGAACCTTCGAGGAGCTTTTCGAGATTCTCACATGGGCGCAGATCGGATTGCATGCGAAACCTGTCGGTGTCCTGAACGTGGATGGGTATTTCGATCCCCTGCTGGATCTGATCGAACGCGCCCGCAGTTGCGGCTTCATCTATGATGAACATCGGACGCTGCTGATCTGTGAGGCGACACCCGAGACGGTGTTGAACGGTTTGAAGGCGTATGAGCCTCCACAAGATCTGGCGCGCTGGGTGAATCGGAAGCCCAGCTCCTAGGGTCGGTTGCTGAGGGGAGAGAGCTTGCTGCTGTGGTTGTGGAGTATGGAAGAACGGAGCCTGCGCTATTCGGGAATTGATCCCTGAATGGAAAGGCATGTGCCGGTACGACCGAAGGAGAGATGAACTCGAACATGACCGATCCCATCCGCATGCTGCACTTCGCCGATCTGCACGTCGGCATGGAGAACTACGGAAGGATCGACCCACGCACGGGCACTTCGAGCCGGGTGCGGGATTTCCTCGATCGCCTTGACGAGGTCATCGAGTACGCCCTTGAGCACGAAGCCGACTTGACGGTTTTTGCAGGCGATGCCTTCAAGCACCGCGATCCCAACCCCACGCAGCAGCGGGAATTCGCGCAGCGCATCAAACGCCTGGCCGACGTCATGCCGATCCTGCTGCTGGTTGGCAATCACGACATGCCCGGCATGGTCACCCGCGCCAGCACGGTGGACATCTTCCAGGCGCTGGACGTGCCGGGCGTTCTCGTGGGCCGGAAACCCGAGGGGCGCGTGGTCGAAACCAAACGCGGGAAGGTGTTCCTGGCGTGGGTGCCCTACCCCATGCGCAATCGACTGCTCTCCAGCGAAGAGCATCACGGAAAGTCGATCGAAGAGCTCGAGACGATCCTGCGCCAGACGGTTTCCGAGATCCTGCGCGATCTGGCTCAAGAGGCCTCCAAGCAGGACATGCCGCGCGTCCTGGTGGGGCATTTCACCGTCGATACTGCCAAGTACGGATCGGAGCGTACGGTGATGCTCGGGGGAGATGTAGCCGTGCAGATTTCGAATCTCGCGGATCCGGCTTGGGATTACATCGCCCTGGGGCATATCCATCGCCATCAGGCGCTGCATGAGGATCGCTATCCGCCGGTTGTGTACAGCGGCTCCCTGGAGCGCATCGACTTCGGTGAGGAGAAAGAGGATAAAGGTTTCTGCTGGGTGCAACTGGCACGAGAAGCCACGCAGTGGTCGTTCGTGCCCGTCGAGGCGCGGCGTTTCCACACCATCCGTGTGGACGTTCGCCAGGAGCAGGATCCCACCGAGGCCGTGTTGGAGGCGGTGAAGGAGACGACGCTGGACGAGGCCGTCGTGCGCGTGATCGTGCAACTGCGGTCGGATCAACAGGCTGCGCTGCGGGAGCGAGAGATCGAGAAATCCATGGAGCGGGCAGCGAGTGTTTCCATCGTCAGGGAGGTGGAGATCGAGGCAAGGGCGAGATTGGGAGATCTTGCCCCCGAGGAATTGACGCCTCTGGAGTTGGTGGAGAAGTACTTCCACTCCCGCGAGGAGCCGCCGAAGCGCATCAAGGCGCTGATGACAAAAGCCGAGGAGCTGCTGCGTGATCCCAGTTGAACTCGAGGTTCAGGGCTTTCTGGCCTACCAAGATCCCGGCCCCTTGAGCTTCCAGGGCATTCACATCGCCTGCCTAGCTGGTCCGAACGGCGCCGGGAAATCCTCCCTGCTGGATGCCATGACATGGGCCTTGTGGGGCAAGGCGCGCTCCAATTCCCCCGGTGAATTGATCCATCACGGCCGCGACCTCATGCGCGTGGCGCTGACTTTCGATCAGCAGAGAGATCGCTTTCGTGTCGTACGGCAATGGAAGGCCAGCAAACGCGGGACCTCGTCGCTCGAATTCCAGGCCTGGGATCCGACATCGGAATCGTGGAACAATCTCTCGGCTTCCACGATTCGGGAGTCTCAAGAGAAGATCGATTCTCTGCTGCGCATGGATTACGAGACCTTTGTGAACTCGGCGCTGCTTGTGCAAGGACGCGCTGACGAATTCACCACCAAGACCCCCAGCCTGCGCAAGCAAATCCTGGCCGATATCCTGGGCCTCTCACGATGGGAGACTTTCGAAGAACGAGCGAAGGAACGCATCGTCGAGGCCAAATCGGGATTGCAGCGTTTGGATGGCCGGCTGGAGGACATCGAGCGCGAGTTGGAAACGGAATCGGACCGCGATCGGGAATTGGTTGAAGCCGGGAAGGCCGCAGATCAAGCGGCCGCCTCCTTGCAGGCGGTGGAGGAGCAATGGGCCGACCTGGAGCAGGCCCGCAAGGACATGGTCGTCGTTCAGCGGCAGATCGATGAACTCACGCGCCGTGTGGAATCCAGGAAGCGGGAGATCGTGGAAAGCGCCAAGGAGCACGAGTCGCTGGAAAAGCGGGCGGATAAGACCGTCCTGCAAGCCTCCCTGGCGAGCGTCCGCGAAGCCTTGGCGCAGCTTGAACCGCTGCGTTCGAAGCAGGAGGAGATGGACAAGCAACGTACCCAGCTGATCGAGGAGATCTCCCGGCTGCGAGGGACCAACGACGCCTTGGTTCCGCAGAGCGAACCCATCAAGGCGCGCGTGGAGACCTTGAAGGCCGCCGGCGATCCTGTGTGTCCCACATGCGGACAGCCACTGGATGACCACCATCGTCATGAGTTGATCGCCGAGTTGGAAGAAGATCTCTCCGGGCGCCGCAGGTTATTCGCTGAGAATCGTACGCGCATCCAGGATCTGGAAGGACAGGTGGAGGCACTGGATGCCGAAAACAAAAGCCTCAGCGGTCAACTCGAGCAGCAGGCGAAATGGATCAAGCGCGAAGCCGAGTTGGGGAGCGCGCTGGCGCACGCAGACCAGGCCGCCGGACAGCTTGTGGGCCTTGTCAAGAAGATCGAGCGCTGGCAGAAAGATCTCGAAGCCGATCGGGAACGCAGAAAGGAATTTGAAGCGCAAGCCGAAACCGCGGAGGCGAAGCTGAAATCCGCAGCGCTGACCCAATCGGACGTGGATAAGCTGCGTCTGGAGAAGCGCTTGGCGGATGAGCGTGTGGGCGGCGCCCGCCAGCAGATGGAAGCTCTGAAAGCGTTGCGAGTGCAGCACAAGGAGCGTCTCAACGAAAGGAAGCAGTTGGCCGATGACTTGGGCCTGTATGAAGACCTGCGGCAGGCTTTTGGGAAGCGCGGCGTTCCYGCCATGATCATCGAGACYGTCGTGCCGGAACTSGAAAGAGATGCCAACMRRCTCCTCGARCGCATGACCGAAGGAMGWCTGCATGTGCGCATCGARACCCAGMGCCTGACCAAGGGGGGAGAYGTGCGCGAGGCGCTGGACATCATCATCTCRGACGAGCTTGGCAAGCGCGCTTACGAGCTGTACTCGGGAGGGGAGGCCTTCCGCATCGATTTCGCCATCCGCATCGCACTTTCGCAATTGCTCGCCCGGCGAGCTGGGGCGCAATTGCGCAGCCTGTTCATTGACGAGGGTTTCGGCACGCAGGACGCTCGCGGCCGTGAATACCTGGTGGACGCCATCAGCAGCATCCAGGATGATTTCGATCGCATTCTCGTGATCACCCACATCGACGAGCTCAAGGACGCCTTCCCGAGCCGAATCGAAGTGCGAAAAACCCCGCAGGGGTCTCAATTTGAATTGATGTAATCGGAAGAACGCTGCAGCCGAAGGGATGCCTGCTAAACAGCAAGTTGGATTGCAGGGAGGCTGGAAGCAAGGAGGAGCTTACTATGAGCGATAGGCGGCGCTCGTTGTGCATCGTTCTTTCCATGATGGTCATCGCGCTTCTCTTGGCGTGTAGTTCCGTGATCGAGGATCCGACTCCCACTTCAATGCCACCGACCCCCACGGAAACGGAGATTCCACCGGTTCAATGCGCTGAAGCCAGGTCTCCGACCGATGAGGATGTCGAATACACGCTGGCTTTTGCAGACAAAGTGCTCGTTCCTGATGAGTGGCAGCGCACCTATGAAGTGAAGGTGGATCGTGTCAATGCGACCTACCATGGTCCGGAGGGCGGATTTGTGGCCTTGGAGTATTTGATCTACCCCTGCGGTTACACTTCGGCGGACATCGATGAATTCTTCAGCCGCGAGAGCCTTGAGCAGGTCATCTATGCCAATTATCAGGATCCCAGGGTTGTAGATGATTGCCGTGATGATGGGGAACAACTCCTCTTGTTCGAGATCTCTACCGAGTCGCAAGGTACAACTTATGCCATTCGGCACTGGGTGCTGACCGACCATCCCACACGCGTGTTGAACATGTTGATCGCTTATCCTGAAGAGAACCGCGAGAATCTGGACGAGCTAGGACGGAAGTTGTTCCCGCAACTTGTTTCCTGTTCTCAATAACGAAGTCGATGCTCCATCAAGCATCGTTGTTCCAGCCGGATCAGGTGGCGGATTTCCTTCTCAACGGATTCCGCCCAAACGGTTCACGAGGAGTTGAAAACGTGAATGCGCTGGTGGTTTTCTTCTCGAAATATGGCAATACAAAGGTGATCGCCGAAGCGATTGCGGACGGATTACACTCGGTGACATCGATCAGGTTGGTGGAACTGATCCAACTGGCTCCTTCAGATTTCGATGGGATCGATCTGCTGGTGATGGGCTGCCCGACGCACAAGATGAATCTGCCGCAGGATGTGCGTCCGATCTTGGAAGGTTTGCCGAAGAAGATCCTCAAGGGAATTCCCGTGGCCGCGTTTGACACATCCTACAGGATGTCGGATAGGGATTCGCCGGAATGGCTTGCGAAACATACGGCCGCCAGGAAGCTGGCGAAGCGGCTGCGCAAGCTGGGGGGCAAACTGATCGTGGCGCCCGAATCCTTTCACGTGAAGGATCGAGAAGGCCCGCTGTATGAGGGCGAGGTGGAAAGGGCTAAAAGCTGGACCGTAAGCATACTACGGTCTTTGGAAGCGAAGCGCAAGGGTTGAGCAAGAATTCCCACAGTTCAGCCTGAAGAACAACTGAATGAGGAGGGTTCTGGTGTCTGGTGAAGAGATCAAACTGCTGCGTCGTTCGAAGACCAATCGCATACTGGCAGGAGTCTGCGGCGGATTGGGGACATACTTCGGGGTGGACCCGGTGTGGTTCCGTCTGGGCTTCGTCCTGGTATCGCTGCCCGGCGGCATTCCCGGGATTTTACTCTACATCGCCTGCTGGATCCTGATCGAAGAGGAATAGCCAAGACTTCCAGTGCAGCAGACAAACCCTCGGTTCCGGACTAACGATCCCGGCGCTTGAACTTTAACCGTTCTCCACATAACCTGAAGGTTGCGCGATAATGCGCTTCGTGGATCGCAGGGATTGGCCAACATGAGCATTCCCGATATCGATCCCGGTGATTGGTACGCGCCTCCAGGGACCTTTCCTCCCATGCCATGAGGTTCGTGGAAGGCAAGATCGAGGGAAAGGGTGGATGAAGGGGACTACATCGAGGAGCGAAGATGATCGATCTTGAAGTCCGGTTGGAAGAACCAACGAGCCTTCCCGACGTGATTGCATTGCTTGTTGAGCATGAGGGAAGCGCCAAGGTCATCGCCGGTGGTACGGACATCCTTGTCGACATGAAGAATGGCGATCTTCGACCCAAGCTGCTGATCTCTCTGGCGCGAGTGGAGGGATTGGATGCCATCGAGGTGATCGATGACGCGTTGTGGATCGGCGCTCTGGTCACTCCCAACCAGCTGGTAGCAGACGAACGCCTTCAAGCCTGGCTTCCGGCCCTGGTCGATGCCGCCCAGTGCATGGCTTCCTACCCCGTCAGGAACCTCGCCACGATCGGTGGCAACCTGTGCAGCGCCAGCCCCTCCGCTGATCTCGCGCCTTCGCTGTTGGTGGCGGGAGCTGAAATCGTCATTTATAAGCAAGAAGGTGAGATGCGCAATCCGCTGAGCGATTTCTTTGTGGATGTCAGGCGAACTATGCTGGGAAGCGCAGAACTGCTCACGCATGTCGTCATCCCCAAGCCGCCTCCCAGAACAGGGATCGCCTACTGTCCCTTCAAGCTGCGGGAGGCGAATGCCTTGGCGGTGGCCTCATCCGCAGCGCGGTTGACGCTGGAGGATACGGGTGCGGTTTCCGACGCCAGGGTCGTGCTGGGTGCGGTTGCCCCCACTCCCTTGCTCGCCGCGAGAAGCAGCGAGCTCTTGGTCGGCAAGAAACCCTCCAGCGAGTTGTTTGCGCAGGCGGCAGCGCAAGCCAGCGTGGAGTCGAAACCCATCAACGACGTTCGCGGATCGGAAACGCATCGCAAAGCCTTGGTGGAAGTGTTGACTCGAAGAGCCTTGGAGGAAGCATTGCACAGAGCGCAGACGGGCGGTGCGGCATGAAAGTCATCCGCATCACGGTCAATGGGGACGAGATCGAACTTGGCGTGCATGACGCCGAGAGTCTACAGGATGCCCTGCGGGAGAGGCTCGGATTGACGGGCACCAAGAAGGGATGCAGCCGCGGCGTTTGCGGTGCATGTACGGTTCTTATCAACGGCGAGCCGAAGAACAGCTGTCTGATCTTGGCGGCGCGATGTGATGGAGACGAGATCACCACCATCGAGGGGATCGCCAGGGATGGGGAGCTGCATCCACTCCAGAAGGCCTTCATCCACAGCGGGGCCGTGCAATGCGGATACTGCACGCCGGGCATGGTGATGTCCGCCTACGCGCTCATCCAGAGGAATCCAGATCCCTCCGACGAAGAGATCAAGCAAGCCCTGGGCGGCAATCTCTGCCGCTGCACGGGCTACACCAAGATCCTTGACGCCGTGCGCAACTGGAATCAATTCGAGGGCGATTTTGAGCGCTCACCTCACGCCGACGATTTGGAAGCCTATCAGACCGTCGGAAAGAGCCTGCCGAGACCGGATGCTTGGGACAAGGTGAGCGGCAAGGCGGTCTACACCGGCGACATCGTGCTGCCCGGCATGTTGCATGCGAAATTGCTGCACAGCCCGATCGCACACGGCAAGATCGTCAAGATCGACACCTCGGAAGCGGAGCGCATTCCCGGCGTGAGAGCGGTGATCACCGGAGCCGACACCCCGGATGTGCTCTATGGGATCTCGCCCGCGCGCTATGATGAGCCGGTCCTGGCCAAGGGCAAGGTGTACTACGTTGGGGAGCCGGTGGCGGCCGTGGCGGCGATCGATGAAAGGACTGCCTCGCGCGCGATCGGGGCCATCAAGGTCGAATACCAGGAGCTCGAGCCGGTGCTCGATCCGGTCCATGCCATGGACGAAAGCGCCCCTCAACTCTTTGAGCGGTACGCGGGCAACATCAACACCCTCGTGGATCATCACTTCGGAGACGTGGAGGATGGACTCGCGCAGGCGGATTTCGTGATGGAGCGCAGCTTTACCGGGAACTTCACCAATCAAGCGCCCATGGAGCCCCATGCTTCCGTGGCGGATTGGAAACCGGATCTGCTGACCATCTACTCCTCCTCCCAGATCCCTCACTACCTCCACTACACCGCCTCCTACATCTTCGATCTACCCCTGGGCAAGATCAAGATCCTCCGCCCGACCGTCGGGGGCGGTTTCGGTGCCAAGGCGCAACCCTGCATTCTCGACCTGGTCGCCGCGGTGCTTTCCAAGCAGACCGGCAAACCCGTGAAACTGGTCTTCAGCCGCGAGGAAGTATTCCTCTGGCATCGCGGCAGACATAAGCAGACCATAACCATGAAGTTGGGAATGACCAAGGACGGGAGGATGACGGCGTTGGAAAGTGACATCGTACTCGATGGCGGTGCCTACTCGTCCTTCGGCGTCATCACGGCTTACTACGCGGGGAGCATGCTCCTCACGCTGTACAAGATCCCCAATTACAAGTATCTCGGTCGGCGAGTGGTGACCAATAAACCCGCCTGCGGTGCTTTTCGCGGACACGGAACTCCCCAACCCAGATTCGCGCTTGAATGCCTGATCAACATGATGTGCGAGACCTACGATCTCGATCCCGTCGAGGTCCGGCGCATCAATGGCATGGAACCCAATTACCGGACCGTGAACGATCTGGATATCGGCTCCTGCGAGTTTGTGCAGTGTTTGGACAAGGTCGTGGAAGCTTCCGGGTTCCGCGAGAAGCGCGACCGGCTGCCTGTGGGCAGAGGAATCGGGCTTTCGTGTGGGGGGTTTGTCTCGGGGGCCGGCTATGCCATCTACCGAGGGTCGGTGCAGCGGCATACGGAGAAGTCACGGGAACCGTTTCAGAAGAAGGCCATCTTCCCTCATGCCAATGCCTACGTCAAGATCTCCGAAGATGGAACCCAGGCTGTGGTCTTCATCGGCGCGGCCGAGATCGGCCAGGGTTCGGACACCGTGCTCTGCCAGATCGCTGCTGAAACCCTGGGTCTCCCTATCGATCGAGTGAGGATCAAATCCGACGATACCGATACTTCGCCCATCGATCTCGGCGCGTACTCCTCGAGGATCACGTTGATGGCAGGCAATGCGGTCAAGATGGCCGGCGAGGATGTGCTGCAGAAGCTGTTCCCCGTGGTCGCCGAGTTGCTGGACTGCCGAGCGGACGAACTGTCCGCTGCGGGGGGTGTCATCTTCGCCGAATCGGATCCCATCAAGCGATTGGATTGGGCAGAAGCCGCGCGCATGTATTTCAACGATCAAAGTTCCCTGATCGGTCGGGGTTGGTACAAACCTCCAGAAGGGTTGGGTGGTGACTACAAGGGAGCGGTGGTGGGAACCTCCCCAGCATATTCGTTCGGCGCCCTGGTGTGTGAAGTCAGTGTGGACATGCAAACCGGCAAGGTCCGCCTGGAGAAATTCTGGGATTTCCATGATTGTGGGACGCCCATCAACCCCATGTCCGTGCATGGTCAGGTAGAGGGCGCCATCGTGATGTCATCCGGCGAAGCGATCATGGAGGGCATGATTTTTGACGAAACCGGGAGATTGGTGAATCCCAACCTGCATGAATACCTGCTCATGACGATTCGGGATGCCCCGGAGATTTTCTCGGGGATTGTGGATTCCTACGAGCCCGAAGGCCCCTTTGGCGCGAAGGAGATCGGGGAAGGTGCCACGGTTCCTGTGATCGGAGCCGTAGCCTCGGCCATCGCGGATGCGATTGGGGTTTGGATCACGGATTTGCCGATCACCCCCGATAAGATCCTCGCGGCGATCAAGAACGATGGATCGCCAAACCCTACAGGAACGAAACCTTGATTCTTGGATCACTATCTGCGGCTTTGACGATCGAGCGATAATGCACCAAACCGGGCTGGACAAGCCCGGTTTGGTTTCCTGTTCACACCAGGAATCGAATGGCGGGATTGGATGTCGGATTCTAGAAGAGTGAGCTGGTGATCAGCCACTGGGCTGCATAGTACGTACTCAGCGAGAGGGCTCGGGAGGCAGCGAACTCTCCTCGGAAACGATTGAGGGCGAGGAATGTATCGGAAAGGACAAACAGAGCCGCTCCGATAAAGGCGAGCAAGGCGCCGCGCTCGTCCAGAGCACTCCAGCGTTCCCATGCCTGCCAGGCCATCACCAGGATTACGATCATGTAGGCGATCACAGGCAGGCGCATCTTGCCCAGATGCGGCGCAAGCAGGGCGTACACGATCGCTCCATAGATCACCACGGGAATGAGCGAGGCCCATCCGAAGCTGAAACCCCTGTTGGACGTGAAGGCGATGATGTAGCAGATTTGGGCGATCAAGAAGCTGACCAAACCCAGCATGAATTGATCCGAAGGCAGCATCAGGAGCACATCGCCTGCCAGTGAGAAGACCAATCCAACGAGAATGGCGATTCTGTAGGCCGGCGGCGCATCCGCTCCGCTCAGCAGGGCGATCACGAGAATGAGGATGGTGGTAAGAGGCTTGAAGACGTAAATGATCCAGGGCGGTTCGGTATAGTGTCCGGCGATGGCAAGGATCCCGGACACAATCGTCAGGCCGGTGAGTACTCTGATTGTCATGGCATGCTACTCCATCCAGGGAGCTTCCCGGTCGGCTGCTCCGCGCATGTTCTACTGTAGCGCGAGATTTCCCATGGGGCAATCAGCACAGGAGAATGAGAACTTCTGGATGGAGTGTCTTCAAGGGGTTGGCGTGCGAAGGGATGGGGGGATCATTCGAGGAATCCTGAATCCGCGCCGCCCAGTTCGGGCATGTCCTTCTCGATCTCCTCGGGAGATTCCCCTGCATCCAATCGATCGACGACTTCATCGAATTCGGGGGGCAGATCCTCCCCGAATTCACTCCCCATCTTGCGCATGAAGCGTGCGATTGAGCGAGGATCGCTTTCGTCGATGTCCCCCCATGTGCTTGGGTCTGCCATGCTATCGAGGCGTGAATCCTCCGATCTGGCGAAGCGCACACGGCTGATCAGGCGTTTCAGATTCTGATTGCCGCAAAATGGACAGTGAACAGGGATTCGTCCGTAATCCTCGTAACGCTGGTAGATCACCACGCGTTTGCGGCAATCCAGACATCCATACTCGTAGTTCGGCATGGCGTCCTCCCTCAAATCGATTATACTGGTCGAGTTTGAAGCTGAACAGGAGTGCTATCCACCTTGTATAAAACTCAGAAGCAACCCCTGCTGATTGTGATCTCGGGGCCATCGGGAGTGGGTAAGGACAGCGTGGTCAAACGCATGCGCGAGCGCGGTCTTCCCTTCCATTTCGTGATCACAACAACCTCCCGTCCCAAACGGCCTCACGAGGTGGAAGGAGTTGATTATTTCTTCGTCTCAGAAGAGGAATTCCTGCGGATGATCGAACAGAACGAATTGCTCGAGCATGCCAATGTCTATGGGCAGCTCAAGGGCATTCCCAAGCAGCAGGTGCGTCAGGCCTTGGAGAGCGGCAAGGACGTCGTGATGCGCTTGGATGTGCAGGGAGCGCGGACGATACGCGAGCTTGCCAAGGAAGCACTGTTGATCTTTCTGACCACGCAGGACGAAGACGAACTTATCAGACGGCTGAAGGCGCGCAAAACGGACTCGCCTGAGGCGTTGGATCTGCGGCTGGCCACGGCGCGAGAGGAAATGCTGGTCGTGGAGGAACTCTTCGATTACTGTGTCGTGAATGCCGATTCGAAGCTCGACGTTGCGGTAGACACGATCTTGGACATCATCAATGCAGAGCATCACCGCACGAAGCCGAGGAAAGTGGATTTGTGAGTTTGCCCCCGGATGAAACCCCGCAGTTCGAACCCCAGCCCCAACCTACACCGAAGGTGCCCAAACGCTCTTGGATCCGGCGTTTTCCAGCCACTTTCGGTTTGATCGCCTTGACGGTTGTATTCTTCGCGTTGCAATGGCTGTCGCAGCTGATCCTGGGGGCCGATCTGGTTTTGTACTATGGGGTCAAACTGCGCGCGGCCGTTAAAGCGGGGGAGATATGGCGGTTGATTACGCCGATCTTCATCCACATCGGGATCCTGCATTTCATGGTGAATATGTACTCACTTTTCGTGCTGGGACCGGCTGTGGAATCCCTCTTCGGTTCTCAACGCATGCCACTCTTCTACTTGATTTCGGGCATCGGAGGCGTTGCCTTCAGCATGCTGTTCAGCGCCAGCCTGTCGGCGGGAGCTTCGGGAGCGATCTTCGGGCTGCTGGGCGCCTTGGTCGCCTTCCTGTATGCTCATCGACGAATCTTGGGACAGCGCGGATTGATGCAATTCCGCCATCTCATCCTAATCGCTTTGCTCAATCTCTTCATGAGCCTGACGCCGGGTATCGATGGTTGGGGGCATGTGGGTGGATTGATTACAGGAGCAGCGATCACATTCCTTCTTGGACCGGTGATGGAACCCATCTGGATAACTCCTGAACGCCCCCAGCTCGTCGACCGCAGGCCTTGGCGGGAGATTTGGCAGAGAACCCTGATGATCGGAGCGATTGTTGCCGGTCTGGCGCTCATGGCTTCGTTCAGCACCCTGGGAGCATGACTACTGCCGTCGATGGATCCTGCCGAACCGTGAGTTTCTCTGAACGGAAATGCCATGGTGCAAGGAGATGCCCAGCGTTGTCCATGGGAAGTGGATTAGCATCGGAATTCTCGAGTTTGAAAGCATGCTGTCGGGAATTAGGTTTGACGATGAGGGCGCTGTCGTGGTATCATGCTGCAGTTTGCAGCTCCCCTTGGTGAAACCAAGGGAAGGAACTGCGTTCACTGGAGGAGCAGGAGATCAGCGCATCAGACTACAGGATCAATGACGGCATCCGAGCCCGCAAAGTTCGTTTGATTGGACCCGATGGAAGCAATATTGGGGTCGTGGAAATCGCCGAGGCGTTGAAAGTCGCCGAGGATGCCAAACTTGATCTCGTTGAAGTAGCACCCAACGCGGATCCCCCCGTGTGTCGCGTCCTGGACTACGGGAAATTCCTTTACGAAAAAGCGAAAAAGGATCGTGAAGCGCGCAAGGCTCAGGTGAGAGTCGAGATCAAGGAGATCCGACTGCGCCCGAAGACTTCCGAACACCATCGCTTTTTCAAGATCCGTGATGCGCGTCGATGGCTCGAGCAAGGCAAGAAAGTGCGCGTGCGAATACGCTTCCGGGGCAGAGAGATCACCTATCCGGAGATCGCACTTGGGGATTTGAAGGGTATCGCAGAAGAGCTGTCGGACGTAGGCTCGATCGAACAGGCGCCGAGCATGGAGGGACGAACGATGTTCATGACTCTGGCGCCGTCCAAGAAGAGCTGAAGCCGACAAAGCAACGCTGGACTGCATGACAACTCTTCCCGCGGACATGCAATCGTCCGCGGGATTGTCTGGAAGGAGAAGGACCGTGCCCAGGAAAGCGACCAAGAAGGGCAAGTTCAAGCTGAAGACGCATAAGGCAACTGCGAAGCGGTTTCGAATTACCGCCAGTGGCAAGTTGGTGCGTACCAAGGGCGGAAAGAGCCATCTTCGAAGGAAGAAGGACAAGCGCGCCAAGCGCCTCTATCCGCGCATGTTGGAAGTCAAGGGCTCGGGTATGCGCAAACGAGTGCGACGCCTCGCGCCCTATTTGAGCAAGCACAAGGCCAATCCCAACGCTCGCAGCGGAGGGAGCTAGTCGTCGTTCCGATGGATGGTTGTGGCCGTTGGGTGCATGCAACGGATGTGAACGCGGCATCGGCGCCCAGGGGTTCGCAGGAGTGTGAAACGTGACACGAGTGAAAGGTGGGCCTTCAGCCCGCCGACGCCACAAGAAAGTTCTCAAGCTTACCAAGGGCATGTACGGTACGAGGCACAAGTTGTTCCGCCGCGCAAACGAAGCCATGCTCAAGAGCTTATGGCATGCTTACCGTGATCGCCGCACGCGTAAGCGAGATCTGCGCCGTCTGTGGATCGCACGCATCAATGCTGCCGCAAGGCAAAATGGGACCACCTATAGCAGGTTGATTCACAGCATGAAGGTGGCCGACATTCGCATCAATCGCAAGATGCTTGCCGACCTTGCGGTTCGCGATCCCAAGGCATTCAAAGCTGTTGTCAAAGCGGCTAACGCCAAGTGAGTGAGGAGTTATCCATCAAAAGGGAGCGCTTCGGCGCTCCTTTTTGATTCGATAGAAGCAGTTCATGCCGTTTGAGGCTCATCCTGGATTTGCGATCCTGATTACAGGCTCGTTGTGCGGTGATACAATCGCAACTGGATGCCGTTCGCAGATGGAGAGGACTCGGAACGTGGCGCAGTGGATAGCCGAACACAAGCTGGAAACCGGGCAAACGTTACGTTTGAAGCATGGCGATCTGACCGATGAGAGGGTGGATGCCATCGTCAATGCCGCCAACGCGCAGCTCGTCCATGGCGGCGGAGTGGCGGGGGCCATTGTGCGTAAGGGAGGGGCGCAGATCCAGGCGGCAAGCCGTGATTGGGTCCGGGAGCATGGGCTGATCACGCATGCGCAGCCGGCGATCACAGGCGCGGGTGATTTGCCTTGCCGGTATGTGATCCATGCTGTGGGTCCTGTATGGGGCGAGGGGGATGAAGATGCCAAGCTGCAGGCGGCCGTGAGGGGGGCTTTGACGTTGGCGGAGGAGCGCGGTTTCACCAACCTGGCAATGCCGGCGATCTCGACGGGGATCTTCGGATTCCCCAAGAAGCGCGGTGCACGAGTGATCCTGGACACGATCCTTGGTTTTCTGCTGAAGCATCCAGAGAGTAAATTGCGCGAGGTGCGCGTGACGCTGATCGACGAGCCCAGCGTACGTATCTTTGCTCGGGAGTTCGCACGTCGCTGGCCGGAAAGCGCGGACCTGTGATGATCACATCTTCGAGCAATGCACGCATCAAGCGGGTACGCGCGCTGCAGACGCGGCGGCGTGCACGGCAGCGCGAATCGGCATACGTGATCGAGGGGGTGCGACTGATGCGCGAGGCAGTGGATGCCAAAGCGCCGTTCAAGCTGGTGCTTCACACACGGCAGATGCGGGAAAAGGAACCTCGCCTGCTGGAGATGTTGAGCGAATTGTCTGTTGAAGTTCACGCCGTTTCTGATTCGGTAATGCATTCCTGTTCGGACGTGGATAATCCACCGGGTTTGCTTGCCGTGCTGTCGCAGACGGCGGTGCCATTACCTCCCAAACTGAACTTGGCCTTGATTGTCGATCGTTTGAACAATCCGGGGAATTTAGGCACGATGTTGCGCAGCGCCGACGCAGCCGGCGTGCAAGCCGTATTTTTGACGGGGGACACGGTGGACGCGTACAATCCAAAGGTGGTGCGCGGCGCTATGGGCGCGCATTTCCGAACTCCGATCGTCTCCACCTCGGTGGCAGATCTGGACGAACAGCTCACAGGATTGGAGACATGGCTTGCTGAAGCCAAGACCGGTCAGCCCTATGATCAGGTCGATTGGAGCAGACCAACGGCGTTGATGATTGGAGGGGAGGCGCGTGGATCAAGCCGGCAGGTACGAGCGTTGGCTTCCAGAAGCGTTCACATTCCCATGCGTTCCGGAACGGAGTCATTGAACGCCGCAGTGGCTGCGTCCGTGATCCTTTTCGAAATCACTCGCCAGCGAGGAAGAAGATGAAAGTCAGAGCTGTAACGGGTTTCTTTGATCCCGGGTTTCCCTTACAACCCGATCGGGTGGCTGGGATGGCGTCTCCTATGAAGGCGATGCGCGAAGGATTGCAGGAGATGGGCTACGAGATTCAAAGCTTGCGCCTCGCCACACCCCCACCTTCGCAGATGGAGAATCCAGTGCCGCCCAGCGACATGGCGGAATTCGCACGCCAGATCGAGGCAGAATGCTTCGTGCAGGGCGTCGACTATCTAGCCCTGGGGCCGATCCTGGCCGGAGACGAGGATGGATTTGCCGTTCTTCCGGACGTTCTTGGCGCCACAGGAAGTGTGTTTGTTACAGGACGGTTCGCAGATATCCGGAACGGGCTTTCGCTGCAGGCCGCGAGAGCATGCGCCAAAGTGATCCATGCCTCGGCCTCGCTCAGTCCGGATGGTTTCACCAACCTGCGCTTTGCAGCCCTGGCGAATGTCTACCCCGGATCACCATTCTTTCCTGCTGCCTATCATAGCAGGGGCGAACCGGCGATTGCGCTGGCGGTGGAAGGAGCTGAATTGGCAGTCGAAGCCATGCGGGATACAACATCCATGTCGGCAATACGCCGTCAATTGATCAGCCGGATCGAAGCGCATGCGATGACGTTGACGCGTGTGGCGCAACCCATCGCCACAGAACACGAAATCAGTTTTCTGGGTATTGATTTCTCCATGGCGCCGTTTCCCGAACAGCAGCGGTCATTGGGGACTGCGCTGGAAACTTTCGGTGTCCCAAGCATTGGATTGGCGGGGACGGTTGCTGCGGCCTCCGCGCTTGCCGAGTGTCTGGACCAAGCCCAGTTCCAACGCACCGGATTCTGTGGTTTGTTCTTCCCGGTGTTTGAGGATTCCGCCTTGGCAGCAGGAGCCGCGCAAGGAACCTTGACCGTTCGTGATCTCATGCTGTATGCCACCATTTGTGGCGCCGGATTGGACACGGTTCCCATTCCGGGAGATGTGAGCGTCGACCAGATCATGGCCGTGTTGATCGACCTCGGCGCATTGGCTTTGCGTCACGATAAGCCGCTCACGGCACGCCTGATGCCCATTCCCGGCAAGACGGTTGGCGATGAGGTTCACTTTGACTTTCCGTATTTTGCCGATACACGCGTCATGGCTGTCCATGCGCAGCCGCTGAATGGCTTGCTCGCGGGATCTGGGGTGCTGCGCATTGGCCCCCATCGCATTTGAATTCCACATGTGTGCACGCATTCGACTAAGCAGTTGGTTGAGAAACATGCGGCATCCAATCACGCGGAAGCAATGGATCACTCCGGAAGCAATCGGGCAGCAAGATCGGAATCCATGGACCGACTCGAAGGACTGAACGCACAGCAGCGCCAAGCCGTATCCGCACCGTTGGGTCCCGTGCTTGTTTTGGCAGGGCCAGGGTCGGGGAAAACGCGGGTGCTCACGCATCGCATCGCGCACTTGATCGACCATTACAACGTTCGGCCGAGCGAGATCATGGCCATGACATTCACCAACAAGGCGGCACGGGAGATGCGTTCCCGAGTCGATGCGCTGCTTGCCGATTCCCCGGGCTCAGTCATGGGTGTGAGTCTGGGAACCTTCCATGCGCTTTCGGCGAGGATCCTGAGACGAGAATCCGCACGTCTGCCATTCTCACGCTCGTTTGTGATCTTCGATGATTCCGATCAGTTGTCGATTGTAAAACAGGTCATCAAGGAACTGAACCTCGATCCCAAACAGGCCTCGCCGGGGAAGGTGCTGGCAACGATCTCGGGCGCCAAGAACGAATTGATCGGACAGGAAGCTTTCGCTGCATCCACGTATTTCGGCGAAATCGTGCGCCGGGTTTACCAGCGCTACCAAGGATTGCTGCTTGAGAACAACGCCCTTGATTTTGATGACATTCTGTTCTGGGTGGTCAGATTGTTGCAGGATGATGAGGATCTGCAGAAGCGTTACCGCAGCCGGTTCCCGCACATTCTGGTGGATGAATTCCAAGACACCAACACGGCCCAGTATGTGATTCTTCGCCTGCTGAGTGGGAAAGACTCCGATTTATTTGCGGTGGGCGATGCGGATCAATCGATCTACCGGTGGAGGGGCGCGGATTATCGCAACGTCTTGCGTTTCCAAGAGGACTATCCCGATGCGAACGTGATTCTACTGGAACAGAACTACCGCTCCACCCAATCGATCCTGGATGTGGCCACAGCCGTCATCGACCGCTTACCGAACAGACGCAAGAAGCGCTTGTTCACGGATCGCGGGCGCGGCGATCCAATCGCCGTGCACGAGGCTTACAGCGAGGCCGAAGAGGCGCTCTTTGTGGTGGACAAGATTGCCGAATTGACCTTCGCCGGAGAGGCCGAACCGGGAGACTGTGCGGTGATGTACCGCACGAACGCGCAGTCTCGCGCTTTGGAGGAGGCCTTCTTCAAGGCTGGAGTTCCCTATCGGCTGGTCGGAGCGCAGCGCTTTTACGCCCGGCGTGAAGTGAAGGACGTCATCGGTTATATGCGGTTGATCCACAATCCGTCGGATCAGGTCAGCTTGCTGCGCGTGATCAATGTTCCGACCCGAGGTGTGGGTGCGAAAACGGTGGAAACGCTGTTGGAGACCGCTGCACGCGCCGAACGTTCACCGGTTGAAATCCTGGTCGATCTCGCGCGCGGTTCGGAATCGGAGTTTGCGGATGTGTTCTCCGCGCGCGCCGCCAAAGCGTTGGGAGGCTTCGGAAGCCAGCTCGGGGAATGGATCGATGCCCGGGAGGCGCTTCCCCTGGGTGAGCTCATGGATCGTGTGCTGGCAGGCGTTGGATATCGATCCTATCTCGAAGCCAGCGGGGAGGAGGGAGAGGACCGCTGGGCGAATGTGATGGAGCTCCGGGGAGTGACGCTGGAGATACCGGATCTGGATTTGACCACGTTTCTCGAGCACGTCGCCCTTGTTTCCGATCAAGACACACTCACCGAGGGATTGAACGCTCCCATTCTGCTTACGCTGCATGCTGCCAAGGGATTGGAATTCAAGGTGGTCTTCATCATTGGGATGGATGACGGCGTGCTTCCCCATCAGCGCTCGTTCGAGGACACGGAAGCCATGGCGGAGGAGAGGCGATTGCTGTATGTGGGGCTCACGCGGGCAAAGGATCGGATCTTCCTGGTGCGCGCCTTTCGTCGACGATTGGCAGGCGCTTCGATCGTGAACGAACCGTCGCGATTTCTGAACGACCTTCCCACGGATCTGCTCGAAGGCGATCTTGTCGGGCATCACACGCCGGCGCAAGCCTCGTTTGCCAGGCAGACGCGTTGGGAGAGTACTCAATCCACTCCGAAACAAGCACGCTACCGAGTGGGGATGCGTGTGCGGCATCGTGCGTTCGGAGAAGGGATTGTGGTTCAATCTCAACTGCATGGAGGGGATGAGGAGATCGCCGTTCAGTTTGAGTCCGCAGGCATGAAGCATCTGCTGGCAGGATTCGCGGCACTTGAGATTCTCGAGGATTGAAACCGGAGTCGGGCTCCTTTGCATTACGGTTTCGCGATCTACTTGCATTGAGTATGATGATGATATCGGGGAGAAGAGGATGAACATCTTCGTCAGTGGAGGCGCAGGATACATCGGCTCTACAGCGGCTGCGATCCTGCGGGATGCCGGCCATCGCGTCACGGTTTACGATTCGTTGGTTACCGGTTATCGAGCGGCGATCCCGGAGGATGTGCGCTTTATCGAGGCTGATCTGTCGCAAACGGATGTGCTTCTCGAATCCCTGACCTCGGAATCCTTCGACGCCGTGATGCACTTCGCGGGTTTCATCGAGGCCGGGGAGAGTATGCGCAATCCCGGAAAGTATTTCCACAATAATGTGGTGCTCTCCATGGGATTGATCGAGGCCTGTCTACAAGCCGGAATCCAACGCTTTGTCTTCTCCTCCAGCGCTGGTGTGTATGCTTCCAGCGACGAAGCTCTATCGGAAGACTCTCCCCTTCAGCCGGCCAGCGTTTATGGTCAGACCAAGCTGATGATCGAAGAGGCCTTGGAGTGGTACCGGCGCTTGCATGGGTTGCATTACGCCGCTCTGAGGTACTTCAATGCTGCCGGTGCCATGCCGGATCGAGGCGAAGCCCATGATCCCGAAAGCCATCTGATTCCGCTGGTGCTGCAGGTTGCGCTGGAGCAGAAACCGGAAGCCATGATCTTCGGCACCGATTACCCCACGCGAGACGGCACGTGCATACGGGATTACATCCACATCGCGGATCTGATCGACGCTCACTTGCTGGCGCTGGATGCGCTCAGCGATCGAGACTGTCTTGTCTACAATTTGGGAAACGGCGCGGGTTACTCGGTGCGCGAGGTCATCGAGACCGCTCGCCGGGTTACGGGCCATCCCATTCCGGCCGTCGATTCACCCCGCCGTCCGGGAGATGCACCCCGTCTTGTGGCATCCGCAGAGAAGATCCGCAATGAACTGGGATGGCAACCCAAACATCCAGAGCTGGAGAAGATCATCGCCAGCGCTTGGGAATGGCACCGCATGCATCCCCACGGTTATGCTTGAGCAGGATCGAACTCTCTCCACCTGCATCAACCTGCCGATCCCGACCCCAATTTACTTCTGACTGGCCAGAAGAGTGATGTATTGCGCGCGTTCGAAAGCAAAAGGATCCTTGATTTCCTTTTGACTGAGCTTGCCGCGGAAATCAGCCAAGCGTGCATATCCATGCTCTTCCATCCACGCGTCCAGTTCCTGCAGCATGGTGGACAGATGCGGGATCCCGTTTTTCAACAACGCTGATGCGCTTTGTACGGCGGTGGCTCCAGCGAGGATCGACTTGGCGATGTCCAACCCTGAATGCACGCCGGTGTTCAGAACCAAATCACACGCAACGCGTCCGTAGAGGAGCGCGGTCCAGCGTAGTGGGAGCTTGATCTCGTGTGGCTTGCTCATCGGCATCTTGCTGCGTAATGATTGTTGCTGAGGGTCGATGTCTGGCTGGAGGAAGCGATTGAAGAGCACCAATGCGGATACCTTGCGCTTGGAGAGTTCGGCAGCCACGTTGGGTATGGAGGAGTAGAAGGGGCTGAGCTTGACAGCTACCGGGATTTTTACCTCACCAACAACGGCTTCGACGATCTCAAACAACTGATCCTCGATCTGCTTACCAGTCATCGTGGGATCGGTGGGAACCGCATAGACATTGAGCTCCAATCCATCGACACCCGTACTTTCCAATTGATGGGCGTACTTCGTCCACGCACCCGGACTGGCGGCATTCAAACTGGCGATGAGAGGCATCTTGACCGCCTTGCGGCTTTTTTCGATCCAGTACAAATGATCGCTGGCTCCGGCATGCTGAATCTCTGGCAGGTAGGTGAGTGATTCAGGGAAGCGGTCCGAACCTACAGAAAGCGCTTCCTCGAAACGCAGGGCATCAAACTGAATCTGTTCCTCGAACAGGGAGCGGATGACCAGGGCGCCGGCTCCTGTCTTTTCCGCAAGCACGATTCGGTCGATCATACTCGAAATGGAACTTGCCGCGATGACGAGAGGGTTTGCAATCTCGATCCCCATGTAGTTTGTTTTCAACTCCACGTTTGATCCTCCTTGGCTGATGGTAACATGTTAGCATCATGATCTCGCGCGTCACTTTTTTCGAAAGGTGACATGCGTCCTGGGCCTGGAAATGTCCTTAAGCACTGGCAAGGCTCCCTTGTCAGTCATAGACTGGTAGGAGCATATCGATCGCATTGGGGGATGGCTTCGGTTTTAATCCTGAAATCATCCTCAAAGGAGTCATTCATGACGCAGAAGCAAAACGGGCGCCGTCTGGTAACCATCGATGGCAACGCGGCAGCGGCGCATGTAGCATACGCTATCAATGACGTAATTGCCATCTACCCCATCACTCCCTCCTCGCCGATGGGCGAGATCGCAGACGAGAAAGCTTCACGCGGCGAGAAGAACATCTGGGGTACCGTTCCTAATGTAACGGAAATGCAGTCCGAGGGTGGGGCAGCCGGTGCTGTGCACGGCGCACTCACTACGGGAGCCTTGACGACCACGTTCACGGCCTCCCAGGGCTTGCTGCTGATGCTTCCGAACATGTTCAAAATCGCTGGGGAGCTTACCCCAGCCGTCTTCCACGTAGCGGCGCGCTCGGTTGCTGCACAGGCGCTCTCGATCTTCGCCGATCACAGCGATGTGATGGCTGCTCGCTCTACGGGTTGGGGTTTGTTGGCTTCGAACAGCGTCCAAGAAGTGATGGACAATGCACTCATCGCGCAAGCCGCGGCGCTGGAAGCGCGCGTGCCCTTCGTGCATTTCTTTGATGGTTTCCGCACCTCCCACGAGATTCACAAAGTCGAAGAACTGTCGCATGACGACATGCGCGCCATGATCGATGACGAATGGGTGCTGGCGCACCGAAGACGGGGTCTCTCTCCCGATCGGCCCTCCATTCGGGGGACGGCACAGAACCCGGATGTCTTCTTCCAAGGTCGAGAGACCGTCAATCCCTATTATCTCAAGACACCAGCCATCGTGCAAAATGCGATGGACCGATTCGCCAAGATCACGGGACGTCAATACCACTTGTTCGACTATGAAGGCGCCCCGGACGCCGAGCATGTGGTCGTGATGATGGGATCGGCCGCAGAAACCATGCACGAAGTCGTGGACTACCTCGCCGAGAAAGGTGAGAAGGTGGGGTTGATCAAAGTGAGGCTGTATCGTCCCTTTGACGGCGCGGCCTTCATCGATCAGCTTCCCAAGCAGGTGCGAACGATCACCGCATTGGATCGAACCAAAGAACCCGGCGCGCTGGGCGAGCCGCTGTATGTGGACATCCAAACCGCCGTCGCCGAAGCCGTGGCCAGCGGTATTATCAAAGCCGCGGATATGCCCACCGTTTATGGAGGGCGCTACGGTCTCGGATCCAAGGAATTCAATGCCGGGATGGCCAAATCGGTCTTCGACAATGTGGCCGCCAAAGAGCCCAAGAATCATTTCACGGTTGGCATCATCGACGACGTCACCGACACCAACCTGCCTTGGGACGATGATTTTTCATCCGAACGAGAAGGCGTCCATCGAGCCATGTTCTTCGGATTGGGAGGCGATGGAACCGTCGGAGCCAACAAGAATTCGATCAAGATCATCGGTAAGGCCACCGACTATCATGCCCAGGGTTTCTTCGTCTACGATTCGAAGCGTTCGGGATCGAGGACCATTTCCCACCTTCGCTTCAGCCCCAGTCCCATCCACAGCACCTATCTGCTCGATAAGGCTGAGTTCGTGGCCTGCCATGCGTTCCAGTTCCTGGAGCGCTATGACGTCCTGCGTCACCTGAAGCGCGGCGGAACCTTCTTGTTGAACACGCCCTTCCCCATCGATGAGACGTGGGATCAACTGCCTCGCATCGTGCAGCAGGGATTGATCGACAAGCAGGCCAAGCTCTATGTGATCGACGCCTATCCCCTGGCCGAGAAGATCGGCCTGGGTGGACGCATCAACATCATCATGCAATCCGCCTACTTCACCATCTCGGGCGTGCTGCCTCAGGAACAGGCGCTCGAAATGATGGAATTGGCAGTCGAGGATACGTTCGGTTTCAAAGGCAAGAAGGTGGTGGACATGAACATCAAGGCCGCCAACATCGCCCGCGAACATATCCACGAGATCCCGCTGCCCAAGAAGGCCACCAGCGAGATCGAGATGCAGCTTCCGGTTCCGGAAGACGCTCCCGAGTTTGTCCAGAACGTCACGGGCAAGATGATCGCCTGGCAGGGAGATGATCTGCCTGTCTCCGCCATGCCTGAAGATGGAACCTACCCCACCGGGACCACGAAGTATGAGAAGCGCAACATCGCGTTGGAGATCCCCGTCTGGGATCCCGATGTGTGCATCCAGTGTAACCAATGCGCCTTTGTCTGCCCGCATGCCACCATCCGAGCCAAGGTGTATGAACCCTCCCATCTCGACGGCGCTCCTGAGAGCTTCAAGTCGGTGGATGCGCGCGGCAAGGACTTCAAAAGCATGAAGTACACCTTGCAGATCGCTCCGGAGGACTGCACGGGTTGCGGCGCTTGCGTTTACGCCTGCCCGGCCTATGCCAAGGACGATCAGGGCAACAAGACCGACCGCAAAGCGATCAGCATGCAAGCTCAACCCCCGATCCGCGAGCAGGAAGAATTAAATTGGGATTACTTCCTGAACATTCCGGATCCCGATCCCACCCTCTTCAATCGCTTCAGCACCAAGGGCTCGCAGTTCCTGCCCACGATGTTCGAATTCTCCGGCGCCTGCGAGGGTTGCGGTGAGACCCCCTACATCAAGCTGCTCACCCAACTCTTCGGTCAGCAGATGATCATCGCCAATGCCACCGGTTGTTCCTCGATCTTCGGAGGCAATCTGCCCACCACGCCCTATGCACCCCGGTACGATGGGCGCGGACCAGCTTGGTCGAACTCGCTTTTCGAAGATAATGCCGAGTTCGGCATGGGCATGCGTCTGACCATGGATCGTCTCGGCACATACGCCCGCGAGCTGCTCGACAGGGTGGATCTAGGGGCAAAGGCTGCCGATCTCATGGCTGCCATCAAGGACGCCGATGTAAGCGACCAGGATGGAGCTGAGCAGCAGCGAACACGAGTGGACGAACTCAAGAAGCTGTTGGAGGGGAAGAAGGATCCGCAAGCCAAGCATCTCTTGAGCGTCGCTGACTACCTGGCGCCGAAATCGGTGTGGATCATCGGCGGAGACGGCTGGGGTTACGACATCGGTTATGGCGGTCTGGATCACGTGCTCGCCTCTGGTCGTCGAGTCAGGGTGCTGCTCCTGGATACCGGGGTCTACTCCAACACCGGTGGTCAGGCATCCAAGGCCACGCCGCGCGGCGCCATCGCCAAGTTCGCCGCGGCCGGCAAGGACATGCCCAAGAAGGACCTGGGCAGCATCACCATGACCTACGGCAACATCTATGTGGCCCAGGTGGCCTATGGCGCCAACATGACCCAGCTGGTGCGGGCTTTCCAGGAGGCCGAAGCCTACGACGGCCCCGCCCTGATCATCGCCTACAGCCACTGCATCGCTCATGGCATCGACATGGAACGGGCCATCGATCTGCACAAGGACGGTGTGGAGAGCGGTTTCTGGCCGCTTTATCGGTATAACCCAGTGCTTGCTGAAGAGGGCAAGAATCCGCTCATCCTGGATTCCAAGCCGCCCACCAAGGACCTGGAAGCCTTCGTCTCCAATCAAAATCGTTTCCGGGCCTTGCGGATCGCCGATCCCAAGCGGGCCGATAGGCTGCTCGAAGCCCTGCGTCAGGACGTGATCACGCGTTGGAAGTTCTACGAACAGATGGCGAATTTGGACATCTAGCTCCCCTAGACGATCTTCAAGCAGAGCGCAGAAGGGCTGCCCACCACGGCAGCCCTTTTCATGTGGAAATCCTATATTGGGAAAATTCTGAATGCGTCGCCGTTGTGAATTAGCTACATGGCGAGTCTCCAGTTTGTCCCCGTAGTTGAAATATGCTTTCCGGATCCGATCATAGGCAAAGGATGGGCGGCATGAATCTCTATATTGACTTAATATTCAGTCAATGATAAAATATATTCACTGAATCCAGAGTCAGCGAATAGGAGGATCACACATGCCCCGCAGCAAGGAGCTGAGCGAGCAGATGCGCGCACAAAGCCGGGAACGGATCATCAGGGCGGCGCGACAGCTTTTCGCTGAACGTGGATACTTCAAATGCAAAGTTTCCGACATCGCGCAAAGGGCGGAGATGAGCCAGGGGAATGTGTATTGGTACTTCCGCAGCAAGGAGGAGCTGCTTCAGGCAGTGCTGGCACAAGGCTTTCAGGCTCTGGAGCAGATGACCCAAGAGGTGGCCGAGGCCGAAGGCGGTGGCTTGGAGAAACTGAACGACCTCCTGACCCGCACTTGGTCGCTCTACGATGAACAAGGTGATTTCAATCGCATCCTGATGTCGCTCATGGCTCATGGTGGTCCTGGCTTCATGCTCGAATTGGGATTCGACATGAGCGATCTTGGCAGGCGTTACCATACCAATTTGATCCGAGTGTTTGCGCAGGCACGCTCTGAAGGATTGGTAACGGATGTCGATCCCAACATGCTGGTGATGCTGTATTTCAGTCTGTTCAATGGATTGATGATCACCTATGCCCAGGATTGGCAGACGCTGCCGGCGGATGTTCTCCAGCAGGCGGCCTTGCGAATGTTGGGTGTGAGTGCAACATAATCGAGCGGTAAGCAGCGCGCGGGCAATCACGAACCATCTCCAGAGTCTGCAGGCTCGGGAGAAACGATGCAACGGAGGAAACTCATGATGACACGATTTCTTGTCGCCTTCCCCTGGATCATGCACGGGCTGGCGCATCTATCGGGCTTTCTTGCTTCGTGGAGTGGCGGATCGTTCGGCTTTCCTGAGCGACCCTGGCTGTTCTCTTCGAGTGTAACGCTGCAAACGCCTGTGGGAAAAATCTTCGGATTGCTTTGGCTGATAGCAGGGGCAGGCATCGTAGGCTCAGGGATAGGCTTCCTGATCGGGAAAGATTGGTGGCCCATACTGGCGATGATCTCCGCAGGGATATCGCTTCTGGTGATCCTGCCATGGTGGAGAGCGGTTCCACCGGGAGCTTGGGCAGGCGCCGTGTTCGATCTGCTCGTGCTGGTTGTACTGCAACTACCCTTGAAGGAACGGTTCCTAGCCATGGTCGCTTAGGCATGCGTGTACGATCCATGTTCCGATCAAAGACTTGGGGCTGCCTCCATGGCAGCCCCTGTGGTTCTACATCGTCTGTGTGTCCAGCGCTGCAGAGCCGGTCTTGACAGACTCAGACTTGCAGCTACAATCAGGTGCACAATCCAGGGCCCTTGGTTGCCCACAGAACGAGCGCGGAGACGCGCGCCACGAGCGGTCTTCTCCAGAGAGCCGCAACCTGCTGGAATGCGGTGAAGACACAAGGCGCATCCCCTCCGCTCGAACCCTCAATGGTTCACGTTGCTCCCGCAGGGACGGACATGCCGTCGTAAGGGATGCCGGGTACGCCCGATAGCGCGTGCATGAGGCCGCTTCGGCGGTAAAGGCAGGTGGCACCACGAGCGCCCCTTCGTCCTGCTGACGAAGGGGCGCCGTTTACCGTCAGGAGGTGCACAATGCTCGATATGGAATGGATCCGCAACAAACCTGATGAGGTCAAAGCCGGCCTTTCTCGTCGCGGCATCGAAGCGCCCATCGATCGTTTGCTCGCACTCGACGCCGAGCGGCGCAAGCTGCTCACCGAAGTGGAGAACCTCAAGGCTGAGCGCAATCAGACCTCGAAGGCAATCGGCAAGATGAAGCAGGCTGAAGAGCGGGAGCAGAAGATCGAAGCCATGCGCCAGCTCGGTGAACGCATTGACGGCATCGATGCTCAGGTGCGGGACATCGAGCAAGCGCTGAACGATCTGGCTGTCGAGATTCCCAATCTGCCCGATCCCAGCGTTCCGGATGGGCCCGATGAGAGCGCCAACGTGCTTGTACGCACTGTCGGTGAGCCCAAGCAATTCGACTTCGAGCCACAGCCTCACTGGGATCTAGGGCCGGCGTTGGGCATTCTGGATTTCGAGCGGGGCGTCAGGATCACGGGATCGCGCTTCTATGTGCTCAAGGGAGCCGGCGCACGCCTGCAGCGTGCTCTGATCTCCTGGATGCTGGACCTGCACATTCGTCAGGGCTACATGGAGATGTACACGCCCTTCATCGTGCGCGGGCAGACCGTGTTTGCAGCCGGGCAGCTTCCTAAGTTCCGAGAAAACCTCTACAAGGATCACGAAGAAGATCTGTGGATGGTGCCCACGGCGGAAGTTCCCCTCACCGGGCTCCATATGGATGAGATCCTGGATGGCGAAACCCTGCCGCGGCGGTATGCTGCCTATACGCCCTGCTTCCGCCGCGAGAAGATGTCCGCGGGTCGCGATGTGCGCGGCATCAAGCGCGGGCATCAATTCGACAAGGTTGAAATGTACACCTACTCCACGCCTGAGGATTCGAGCCAGCTCTTGGAGCAGATGCTCGAACATGCCGAGGAGATCTGCCGCCAATTGGGGTTTAATTATCGAGTGCTCGAGCTTTGTGCTGGCGATCTGAGTTTCAGCGCGCGCAAGACGTATGACATTGAAGTTTGGGCGCCGGGTTGCGAGGAGTGGCTGGAGGTCTCATCGCTTTCGAATTGCGGCGATTTCCAGGCGCGAAGGGCGAATGCTCGCTATCGTCCGGAGAAAGGCGCACGACCGAGGCACATGCACACGCTGAACGGTTCAGGGCTTGCTCTTCCCCGAACAATGATCGCCGTGCTCGAGAACTATCAGCAGCCGGATGGCAGCGTCATCGTACCGGAAGTGCTACATCCATGGATGGGAGGTATCGAAGTCATCCAGCCTGAGGAGCAAGTATGATCGAGATCATCGTCACGGTACTGTGCGCGCTCATGATCCTAATCGGGATCCTGGGATCGATCATTCCCGTGCTTCCGGATGTGATTCTCATCTGGGGAGCGACACTCGGTTACGGTTTGATCGTGGGTTGGGGCGAATGGGGGCCCTGGCTCTTCGGGGGCATCTCCCTCATGGGCTTGATCGGGGTGGCTGCGGATGTGTGGGTCAGCAGCGCGGGCGCCAGGATGGGAGGCGCCTCCCTGTGGTCCGTGATCACCGGCATCGTGCTGGGGATCATCGGACTGTTCGTGCTGGGTCCCTTGGGCTTGTTCGGGGGTATGGCCATCGGTACGTTCCTGGTGGAGTTGATCCAGCGACGTGAGCCCGTAGAGTCCATGCGCGCCGTGCTGGGAGTGGGATTGGGCTACGGCGCATCCTTCTTCGTCAAGTTCGGGTTGGGCATGGGGATGACCTTGCTCTGGGTGATTTGGTTGTTGGTTGAATGACGGTCTAGGGTTCGAAGAAAATCATGCCCACGCCGAGGTCATCCAAACCTTGCTCTGCCCAATGCACGACGATGGACGAGGCATCCTCCACGGCTTTGAACAGTGCGGAGATGGTTTGGGGATGGCGCATCTTCGCCAAGGCGCGCACGGCCTCGATGCGCACAGCGGGATCTTCCGATTGACTGGCCTCATCCAGAGCGGAGATGGCGTCCTGTCCCAGGGCAATCAAGGCGTCCCCAGCCAGGCGCGCCAAGAGACGATCCTCCTCTTGAAGTGCGGAGATCAAGAGCGGTAGGGCTTCGATGCAGGGCTGCGCACGCAAAGCTGCAGCGGCGCAGGTTCGGACTGCCGGATCCTTATCTTTCAGCGACCGGCACAGACCTCGCCGGGATGTCGGCTGCGGGCATGCGGCTAACGCGCGTGTCGCCCACCAGCGGTGATCGGGGTTTTCAGCTTCCAACAGAGCCAGGAGCATGTCGACGGCCTGATCCCCACAGGCCGCCAACTTGGGGACGGCCTGCTCGGCGCGGAGATCTTCTCCCGAAATCAATTCCTCAATCAGGCATTCGAGCTCGTCCAGTGGGGTTCAGTCTCCGGGTGGGGGAACGGGCAGATCGTCCACACTGGTAGCGACCCACTTATCCCCCTCATCGATCAGCATCACGGGGATGTCATCGCGAATGGGGTATTTCCGGCCGCAATCGGACTCCTGGCAGACGAGCCAGGAATCCTTCACCAGCTTCAGCAACCCCTCTTTTTCACGCACACACGCAGGGCATCGCAGGATTTCGAGAAGATCGTCGCTGACCATGGTCATCTCCTGTGGATTTCGATTCTACCATGAGGCCCAAAGTTGGGGGATTGGTGGGAACCCCCTGCTTCCACCCGGGCAGCATCCATGACGTGGGCGTGGCACGATCGGTGGAGTAGGCTGTACATTGCCCGTCGACATACCAGATGCAATCTTCAGACTGAAAACATCCTGTGAGGGGAAAGCCCAAGGGTTTCGAAGGCGTCGCAGGTGGTCGGATGCTCTACTCGCTGCCTTCGGGTTCTCCGGCCTCCGGCGGGAGCTCGGTCCCAGGACCGTACTCGTAGACCGCCTGCCAGGGCAAGTAGCGGGTGCGGAAGGTGTCCTCGTGGAGCACCTCGCCCAGGCGGGTGACCGTGCGGTAGACCACCACGTCCATGCCTTCGGCCTCCCACTCCACCTGCTTGATCACTCCGGTATCGAGCTCGGGGTTTTCCCGGTACAGGGGGGGATCGGGTTGCTTGACATTCTGGGGCCCGCTGGAGCTCCAATTGACCTGGCGGCCATCGGAGGAGGAATAGAATTTCCACTGAAGCTGATTGTTGTTGTAGACGTAGGTTTCCATCAGCAACCAGAATTCGGTGTCGTTGGTGAATTGGAAATCCACTCTGGGGACGAATACGGTTGCATCCAAGCCCGGACCAGGGGATCCGGTGCCCGTCTCGTAATAGCGCACGCGGTAGGCGTGGGGGTAACGCTTGTCGATCTGGTAGCCGCCGAAGAAAGCAGTGCGAAAGAGTGTCGTGCTCACCTGGCAGACGCCTCCCCCCGCGCCCTGCACCGTGCGACCGTCGTAGATGATCAACGCTTCGCGATACCCGGTGTCCAGACTGATCTCGCCCAAGATTTCCGCCATGGAAACCGTTCCACCCGGCGGGATGAGCATGCCGTGAAATGCGGAGGAGGCGGTCTTGATATTGTGGACGCGCGCCGAGCTGGAGCCATAGAAGAACGTGCTGACGACGCTGACCGCCTCGGTGATCCCCAGATCGGCGGCCGTGGTGTCGTCAGTTACTGCGGGATCAGTGTATTCGAAGACGATCGGGATCTGATGTTCGCCGGCCAGTAATCCCTCTCGAACGGCCTCGATCGTGGCGTCGATGTCCAAACTGCGTCCGATCACCGCCGGGGTCATCAGGTCGAGTTCACGTGTGTCATCGTTGAAGATCACGCGCGCGTTCTCGGGTTGGCGCGCAAGGTCGGGAGCCAGGAGCGCCAGGAAGGTCGTCAGGGCCTCGTGATCGAGCTCGATTTGGAAGAAGGACGTGGCGCCGTCGGTGGAGATGACGAAGCGCATCATAGAAGCCAATTCGACAGGATCGATTGTCCAGGGGCCGGCATCTTCAGCGGTCAGGATGAGGGGCTGGCTGAGGATCCGCTCTGCAGCGTCTGCCTGGACCGATGCGTCGAGGACGACGGGGGGTGTCTCGTGAATCACGAGGTCGATCGTGCTGTCCTGCATGCTGGTGAGGAAGGGGATGAGGGCGTTCTTCGTGGCCTCGATATCCAGTTCTCGGCCAATCTGTCCATTGTGGAACTCGACTTCGACTCCGCTCAAACTGAGGGAAGCCTCCAACATGGGTTGATCGATCAGATCGGCGAGAGCCTGCAATTGGAAGTCGGCGACACGTTCGTCGAAGACCAGTCGAGGAGGGATCTGGATGCCGCGATACCAGGCCTCGATCTGCGCACGAAGCATCTGCGGCAGCGAGCCGCTGCGGCCAATTGCCAGCAATTGTTGCGTCATGAAGGGGACATCGATCGTGAGACCGAGATCGTTGGGGCGCGCTTCCCAATAGCGATCGCCGTCACGAAGCGAAATGCGCCCCGCTTGAGGATAATCGTATGCAGCCCACAGACCCGTTTCGATCTGCTCGGCGCTCCATCCGGCCAAGTTCATGCCTGCTGCGCCCACACCGGGAAGTGCCATGTTGCTGTATGCATAGCGCATGCCAACCAGTACTATCGCCGCGCCGGAGAGGATCACCAATCCGGCCGCAGCGATGCCGATCAGCGCGTTTCTGAGGGCTCCGCTAAAACGCTGCATGGGAGGGGCTGTTGTAGGTGTAACACTCATCAACATCATCCAAGGCGAAGATTATACCAATCAGCAGACGCCGTATGAGCCGGCAGGGTTCCCCATGTGTTCACATGGAAGTGGCGATCGCTCGCAAACTCATGGCGAACATGAAGAGGCAGATCACGCTGTAGATGATGGCTGCTCTGCGATCGTCACGTCCCTTACTGATGAGGTAGTAGACAGGCAAGACCAATACGATCAAGGCGCCATACAGGAAGTGCACATTGAGCGCCGGTCGCTCGCCGCCCACAGCCATCAAGCCACCGATCAGGGCTTGGGCCATGGTGAGGATCACAGCAATCATCAGGATGCCCCAGTAGTTTCCGTCAACGCCGCGCTGGCGCAGGGCGGAGAGCAATCCCCAAAGCGCGGCGATGGCGGTGAAGAGCACCAGGGCATTGGCAAGCCCACCGTGTAGGAAGCTCATGAACGATCTCCTGTTTGGAATAAGTGGTGATGATTCTACCATCCGGGGTAACTCCCGGCACCGCTTACGGCAGTACGGCTTGGTGGCAACCATGTCTGTCTCGCTTGTGGGAAAAGCACGATGCGGGTTCGGAAGAACCCGCATCGTTGGGCCCGTCTTTGGACCGGAATACGGCTACAGGGCGTAGATCTCGCTGTATTTACGGCGCAGATAGCGCATGTAGGGCTCCGGATCCAGTTCACTTCCGGTGACTCGCTTGAGCAGTTCTTGGGGGTAGAACTTCGCCCCATGCCTGTGCACGTTCTCACGCAGCCAGGCCAGCAGATCCCCAAACTTCTTTTTCTCGATCTGAGCATCGATGTCGGGCATATCCTCTTCGATCTTCTCCCAAAGCTGGGAGGCCATCAGATTGCCCAGGGAGTATGTGGGGAAGTAGCCGAGATAACCCCCTGACCAATGGACATCCTGCAGCACGCCGTTGGCATCATCGGGAGGTTCCAGTCCCAAGTATTCTTCGATCTTTTGGTTCCATGCATCTGGCAAATCAACCACGGCCAGATCGCCCTTGATGAGGGCGGTTTCGAGATCGAAGCGCAGCATGATGTGCAGGTTGTACGTGGCTTCGTCGGCTTCGACGCGAATGTAGGAGGGCTCGACTTTATTGATGGCTCGATAGAAATCATCCAGGCTCACGGAGCCGATCTGCTTGGAAAAGGCTTTCTGCAGCTTGGGGTAGTATGCCTTCCAGAACGGCTTGCTGCGGCCGATGAGATTCTCGAACAAGCGCGATTGAGACTCGTGCACGCCGTAGGATGTGCCTTCCGCAAGGGCGGTGCGGGCGAGGGAAACATCCACCCCCTGCTCATACATGGCGTGACCCGCTTCATGCATGGTTCCGAAGAAGGCCGTGGGAAGGAATTGCGGATTGACGCGCGTGGTAATGCGGACATCATGCGGGTGGAAGCTGATGGTGAAGGGATGTGCCGCCTTGTCCTGGCGACCGCGCTCGAAGTCATAACCGATCTTCGCGACCACCTCTTCTCCAAAATCCCATTGCTTCTTCTCGGAGAATTTCTGATGCAGGATGGCGTCATCGACGGGTTTGCCTCTTTCGACGATGTCGTGCACCAGGGCGACCTGTTGGGGGCGCAGTTTTTCGAAGACGGCTTTGACCTCGGCGGTCTTCATGCCTGGTTCGAAGAAGTCCAGCTGGGGATCGTAGACGTGGTCGTAGGGTGCGAAGAATTCGGAGTATTGCCTGCGCAGGTTGACGATCTTCTCCAGCATTTCGGCGAAGTCCTTGAAGGACGATGCGGCTCGGGCTTCATGCCAATTCTGGAAGGCCAATGTGGTGGTGAGGCCGAATTCCCGGACCCATTCGTTGGGAACTTTGACGGCTATTTTGTAATCACGCAACGTTCGCTTGACCATGCGCGCATCGTCTGAATCAGGATCGAGTGAGGCGACTTCTTCACCTGCGGCTTCGAGGGCTGCGCCGAATTTCTCGCTGATGAGCATCCCATGCCCAAGTTGGTTTAGTGTGGCAACCTGCTGAGCGCGAGCAGGAGCGCCTCCGGGCGGCATGTTGACCTGCTGATCCCAATGAAGCACTGCAGCGGCTATCTTGAGATCATGGATCTCGCCGCAAAGCTCGCGGAATTGTTTCAGTTTCTCTCCCATCTGTACTCCTTTGAATTTGGTGTTATGAGTTTCGAATCAGTCGATGCCTAACCAGAAATCCAGTGGGCAGTTCGAAAGTGATGGGGTGTGAGCGATGAATTGCCCTCCAGCCGTTGGGTTGAGGAAGTATTTTACTCCTTATGCGAGTAGGCGCAAGAAACGGCTCAGATCACGTGCTCCAGAATCTGCTAAGGGGATGGGTCTGCTTTGCTGTAAGCGCGCTCGATCTCTGCCACCGCATCCAGGCAGGCATCGTCTTCGGGATTGGACTGATAGGCTGTGCTAAACCAGGCTTGCAGGATCTCCATGGCAATGACATGCGAAGTGCGCCGGAGGGAGAGGCAAAGAACGTTGGCGTCGTTCCAAAGGCGAGCCCCACGGGCGGTCTCGGCATCGTCACACAGCGCGGCGCGCACACCGGGAACCTTGTTGGCGGCTATGCTGACACCGGTGCCGGTCCAGCAGAAGAGCAAGCCTTCGTCAACTTGACTCAAGGCCACAGCTTCGGCTACCTGGCGCGCCACCTGAGGCCATGAAGCGGATTGATCGTTCAGGGGGCCGACGAGCGTCAGATCGTGACCTTCTTCATTCAAGTATTCAAGAACCGCATCCGTCAAGCTGGTGCGTTCATCGGAACCCACGGCGATCTTCATGAGCAATCTCCTGCGAGCGTTACGCGCTCGCTTTCCTTCAGCGGGGAATTTCTTCCCAAGGCAACCAGGAACGTGTTTCGGCCATCCGGGGCGTCGCGAAACCGTTGGCCGTCGGCGGAACCTCCATCAGCAGCACGTGGGCGTCGACTCAGATAGGACACAGGGGAGCATGGATCAAGGTGGAATCCAAATAGCAAGACAGGCCCATCCGGGATACCAAGAGCAGGCGCGGGAAGCCGGCGACCGGCTTCCCGCGCGGAGTTGTTCAGGGGTTTATGTCGAGTGTGACGAGAACTGGGATGTGATCTGAAGCCTGGGTTTCGATTCTTTCGGCTCGTGTGGCTGTGAGGTCAGGCGTATGCCAGACCCAATCGATGCGCTTGAAAGGATCGTTTGCGGAGAACGTGAAGCCATCTCCCTCTCCGGCTTCGCTCCAAGAATCCAACAATCCCGCCTGACGGAAGAGATCGATCTCCGCTTCATGAGGTTCGGCGTTCATATCGCCGGTGATCAGGGAGAACGGCGCTCCATCCCAATACTCGAGCAACACCGGAACCTGGAGCAACCGAATTTCGTTCTCTCCCTCCACGTGGTGAAGGTGCGTGGCAATCACATGCAGGGGCTCGTCGGCACCGATATCGATGAGCGCCCACAGATAGCCGCGGTCGAGCAAGGATTCGCCGCTTGGAAGGGTTCCCCAACCATGGTCGAGGATGGGATAGGAAGTGAGAATGGCGTTGCCCCACATGGGTCCCGTCGTGCCCTGGAAGAGCAATTGCATGCGCAGGCGCTGCGCCAGCCATGTGGCCAGATCAGTGGAGCCGTTGATCAACCAGCCGCGTGAGACTTCCTGCAGGGCGATGATCTTGGCGCCGCTGGCCTCGATCACCTGGGCGATGGCCTCGGGATCCTGGCGGCCGGATACGTCGTATGCCGAGTGCAGGTTGTAGGTCATGACGTTCACCGGAAGGCCGGTGGGCTCTTCGGGTTGGATGATCGGACCCTGTGTGAGCCAGTGTCCCAAGGGAACTAGCACCAGCGCCGTAGCGACCACGATCGGCGTCCAATCCACCCAGGGAGAGCGAGGCATTTTGCGCACTCGCAGGGAGGCCAGGAAGATGATCAGCCCGAACAGGACCGCGGCGGCGGGAAGGATGGCGCTGCGCGGAATGGGAAGAGCAATATCGAGAGAGACATAGTAGACGAAGGAGAGCATCAGAAACAGGAACATACCGATCCCGAGGCTCAATGTCGTCCGCCAGAGCCCTCGCTTCATGGAGGACATCGTGACCGTGGCAAGCGTTCCCCAACTCCAACCCATCAACAACTGGCTGAAAAGCGCTGTGACGAGGAAGCCCGGGTGAGGTGTCGCCGCAGAAAAACCCGCCCAACCGAAGTAGAAGGCGGTGGCCAATCCCAACAGCGGGTGCAGGGTATGTGGACGGGCGAAGGCCCAGGCCATCATTCCAATCGATAGCAAATTACCCACCATGACCACGGTGAACGCCAACCCGGATTGGATGCCAGCAACCTCCGAGACCCAGCCTTGATTCTGCAGCACCAAGGCCTGGAAGGTGAGAAACGGCCCCAGGGCGATCAGCGGAAGCGCGTCTTTCCAGCTCGCTTCGCCGGGTTGGGAACTGCCGGGCAGGGTTTCATCCACGAGCAGCCAAAGCACCAGCGCGCATGCAAGCGCTACCACCAGCAGGGGCACGACACCGGGTATCCAGCTCAGATCGAGCGTGGAAGTTGCGCCGTGGATGGCGGCGTCGAGAGTTAACCCCAGCAGCAAGCCGTATCCGAGTCTGGGAGCGGAAAAGCGGTCGCTTTGAGCGCGCAAGTGCCCCACGAAGATCGGCAGGAAGAGCAGGAACAAGATGACACCAACCATACTCAGCCAAAGGTCGAGTTGGGGAACGAATACGATCTGCTCGACCAGGCGCAAGATGGCTAATCCACCGCCGGTGATGAGCAGGGAGAGGCGCGCGCCCGCCAGACGGCGTAGCACTGCGGCGAGGAAGGCGAAAAGAAAGGTGCCGAATGCGTAGACGGCAAGCGTGATCGAGCCAACACCGACCGTGTCCTTGAGATACCAGGCAAGGCTGGGGAAGAAGATGCGAGAAGTTTGCAAACCGATGGCTACAACGAGTGCGGGTAAGGCCAGTGCACGCAGGATTTTCGGTCTGAACCAGATCCGTTGTGTGTTCATGGTTCGCTCCTGGGGGTCAAAGGTTCGTCGGATGCTGCGATTATAGCCCCGGTTGACACCACGTCCTAACCCGCCGTTGACGCCCGAAGAATCCAACAGGTCTCGCATGCCCGATGCGAGACCTGTGAAGCTTTCCAACGAGTTGCAGGCTCAGGGTGATTTGAGCCAATTGACCAGCAGCAGATTCTTCGAGCAGATGTCGTACGTGGTCAGATAGATGCGTTCGGATAGTGGATCCCCGGTGTCGACATCCACCATCTGCATCCACAGGGTTCCCTCGCTGGCGATAGGGTGGTCGGCCAGATCGAAGAGGTAGCCGGATGTTCCCAGAAGGTCGCTGGCGCTGCCGCTGATGGTTTCCATATTCTTGGGGACGTCGTCCAATGTGCCGCCGAGCTGGATGCCATATCCAGTCAGTGGGGTATTGTCGCTGTCGAGCACGTGCCCCCCAACACCCATCCAGTTGCAGCCATAGAACCAGCTTGTGGTGGCAGCAACGCTTCCGGCCTGCAGGCTGAAAGGAGCCTGTGTGGGTGACGGCGTTTCGGTTGGAAGCTCCGGCGTCGCCGTTTCGGTCGGGGGGACGGGGGTGGCGGTTTCTGTGGCGGTGGTGGGCACAGTGGGCGTGATCGTCCAATCCGGCGTACTGGTGGGCTCCAGGGTTGCTGTCGAGGTGGGGAAATCCAGCAACGGCGGAAGGGTTGGCGGCGGGAAGGGATTGATGGGCAATTGGGGATTGATGAAGACTGCGGTCAGTACCGCGCCTACCCCGAGCGTGGCCAGGAAAATAAGGATCGTCAGGAAGTTGACCAACACCCTTCCGAGACTGAAGCTTGAGCTTGATTTACTTGTACTATCCATGATGGTTCGCCTCCTGAGCCCTTGATTAGGGCGTGATCAGGATCTCAATGGCCACGATCTCATGCTGTTCGTTCAACCAGTCGATGACGGCTTGTTCGTGCTGCCGTTGAAGAGCTTCTGGTGACAAGGGATGGTCGCCGCGCTCGATACATTTCACGATGTGGAACCCGAGCGCGCTCTCGATGATTTCGCTCACCTCGCCCGGTTGCAGGGTGAAGGCGATCTCCTCCACCTCCGGCATGGTAAGGGTCCCGCGAGGGAACCAACCCAAGTCGCCGCCGGAAAGTCCTGTGCTTGTGTCCGTCGAGTATTCCACGGCCAGTGTGGCGAAATCATCTCCGAACGAAATACGTTGGTGAAGATACTCGGCCGTTTCCGGATCGGCAACCAGGATGTGGCTGGCATGTACCTGTTCCAGACTCGCGGGCACGTCAGACACGATCAACTCCACCATCTTCGCTGCCAGCATCTCCTCTTCGAGCGCCTCCAGCAGGCTCTCCAGGGTGTAGAAATTGGATTCCATCCAATCCTCGAGCACATCCTGGCCGCCGATCTGCAGCGCTAATCCTGCCAATTTCTCCATGACTTCGAGTTCGTCGAACGCATACCCTGCGGCCTGCGCCCCCTGTGCCAGCAGGCGCTGATCGATCATGGCTTGCAGGACTTGAAGCTCGTAGTCTTCCAGGGTTGCAAGGTCTGTGCCAATCGCGAGCTGGTCGGCTTCGAAGCGCGCCAGTTCGCTCTCGAAAGCCTGCAGAGCGATGCCTTCGCCGTTCACCAAAGCCGCCTTGGGAACGCTGTCGGTAGCCTCGGGAGATGCCAGTGGATCCGGCGATGAGATCGAGGGAGGCGAGGTGGTGCCAGGCGTGGCGGATGGAGATGGCGAGCATGCCGCCAGGCACAGCGCAGCGATCAAGACGATGGTTGGGCGCAAGGGATTTGAGGTCATGGTTGTGTGGATTATACGACGCCATGGGGTTATCGCAAGAGCAGTATTCCTGTGATTAGCTGTTGTCCGTGATGAAGACAAAGACCATGGGACGTCGGCGGGTTTCGGTGTAGAAGAATTTTCTCAGGTCCTTCTCCACGCGCGCTTCCAATTCATTGTCCTGATTTGCGGAGAGCACTTCACGGATGCGCTGTCCGGCTCGAGCGAATAAATCCTGCGCATCGGGTGTGAAGACAAATCCCCGGGAGATGATCTGGGGATCGCCGCGAAGTTTGCCGCTTTTGGCTTGACGGTGGATGTGGATGGCCACGAATCCGTCCCGTGCCAGCGACTCGCGCTCGCGCAGCACCTTGGGTCCGATGTCTCCAACCATGCTCCCATCCACGAAGACATAGCCGCCGGGGATGCGTTCGCCGATTTCCAGTTTTCCCTTGCGCAGCTCGATCACCGTGCCGTTTTCCACCACGGCGATGTGATCCTCGGGTATGCCCACCTCGCGGGCCAGATCCGCATGGCGCTTCAGATGGCGTAATTCCCCATGGATGGGGATCACGTATTCTGGCTGCACCAGCTTGATCAGCAGTTTGATCTCCTCTGCGCTGGCATGTCCGGAGACATGCACAGGCGCGATCTCGTCATAGATCACCTGCGCCCCGCGCTGGAAGAGTCCATTGATGGTGCGATGCACCGTCTCCTCGTTGCCGGGGATGGGATGCGAGGAGAGCACGACGGTATCGCCGGGTTCGATATTGAACTGACGATTGACGCCCTTCGAGAGGCGGCCCAGAATCGAAGACGGCTCTCCCTGCGTTCCCGTACACATCAGCACAACCTTGGAGGGTTTCATTTCCAGGGCTTTGTCGAGGGGGACGATCAGCTTGTCGGGAATGTCCAAATAGCCCAACTTGCGGGCCATCTTGGCGTTCTCGATCATGCTCGTGCCCACGAAGGCCATCACGCGACCATGGTTGGCGGCCGCATTGGCCACCTGGGCCATGCGTGAGATCAGCGAGGCGAAGGAACCGATAAGGATGCGCCCCTTGGCGTCTCGAAAGACCTCATCCAGAGCGCCATCCACCACCGTCTCGGAAGGGGTCCATCCCTTCTCGAGTGCGTTGGTGGAATCGCTCAGCAGTGCCAGTACCCCTCGACCGCCCAATTCCGCCAATTTGGCGAAGTCGGTGGGCCAGCCGTCCACGGGAGAGTGGTCGAATTTGAAGTCGCCGGAGTGCACGATCAAACCGGCGGGTGTCGTGATTCCCAATCCCACGGCATCGGGGATGGAGTGGCAGACGTGAAAGAACTCGATGCCGAAGGGGCCGAGCTGTACGGAATCGCCAGCCTGGATGACGTGCAGATCCGCCTTGTCGCGCATGCCTCTGCGGTTGAGTTTGACTTCCAACAAGCCGCAGGTCAGCGCTGTGGCGTAGATCGGAGCTTGGATCTCTTCCAGTACATGCGAGATGGCCCCGGTGTGATCCTCATGTCCATGCGTGACCACGATCCCCCGCACGAGGTCCTTCTTGTCCAGAAGGTAGTCGAAATCGGGGATGATGTAATCGATGCCCAGCATGTCGTTCTCGGGGAACATGATCCCTGTGTCGATGATGAGGATGTTCTCACCATATTCCACGCTGAGCATGTTCTTGCCGACTTCCCCCAGACCACCCAGGGGAACCAGTCGTATTGCTTTCTGTGCCATGTTTACTTCCTTACTTCTTCTTTCCTTTATCATAACTTGTATTGTCTTGTTGTAACAGCAAATGACCCCGACGGCTGGCTGGCCGCCCGGGTGTGGCAACGCAGGTAGCGGAAACGCATTAGTTCAGACGGGTGACTTCAAGGGCTTGGGGACCGCGCACAGTTTGCTCAAAGCTGAAGGCCACGCTCTCTCCTGCGGAGAGGAAGGGTGTATCCAGGTTGGCAATGGCGCTGTGGTGCACAAAGACCTCTTCGCCGTCTTCGCTGTTGATGTATCCGTATCCTTTAGAACCATCGAACCAGCGAACAACGCCGGTACTACGCTTTGCCACGCAGCGAACCTCCGATGTGAGGGATGATGCTAGCTGCCCACAGGCAACGGGGGAAAGTCTAACATAATCGCTCCTATGCGTCAATCAACCAGGTTTCGCGCCGGATCACCGCATCGAAGACCGATCGGTTTTCTTCTGGATTACCTCTTGGTGCTAGGTTTACCGGCCATGGACCGCCGTCCCGAGAGCGATTTCGCCGCCGCTTCGCTGCTCCCTCGATGCTGCAGTTCCGTCCCATTCCAAGGGTTTGTTCGACAAGGGAGGCGCAAGGAAGCCGACGGATCCCTCAACCGAAATGCGCAGCATCTCGCCCAGCAACTTGACGACCCCGAATCAGCCGGACTATACTGCCCTTCCCTCGCCGGCATCCTTTGCGGCAGGGTGTTGATGGAGTAGTCCGCATGCCCACCATCGAAGAGGCACGCCAGTGGTATGCCGATCGGGATCCGGTGCATGGGTTCGATCACGTGCAGCGCGTGCTCAAGCTGGCCCAACGCATCGGTTCCGAGTTGGGCGCCGACATGGAGATTCTGCAGGCCGCCGCGCTGCTGCACGACGTCACCGACGCCGCGCCGGGCGAGGGAGGTGGCCGCGCCAACCACGAGATCACCTCGGCGGCGTTTGCGGGAGATGTGCTGCGTGGGGAAGGCTGGTCGGAAGCGCGAATCGAAACCGTGCAGCACTGCATCCGGGCCCACCGCTTCCGCAGCAGCGAAGCGCCGCAGACGCTGGAAGCCAAGGTGCTCTTCGATGCCGACAAACTCGATGTTGTCGGCGCTTTCGGAGTCTCGCGCACGCTTGGCTACGCCCAGCAGGCCGGAGAGCCGCCCTTCGCCGAACCCTCGACACGCTTCATCGAGAGCGGCGAGCGCGAACCCGATGAAACCCACAGCGCCTACCACGAATATCTCTTCAAACTACGGAACGTGGCCGGCAGGCTCTACACCGAACCCGCAAAGCGCATCGCCGCGCAACGCTTCAAGATCTTGCAGGCCTTCTTCGAACAGCTTGCCGCCGAGGCTCGAGGCGAGGCGTGATTACCAGCGCCGGCGAGCTGAGGTAACGAGTTTCGATTTCACGGTCTGGAAGACGCTATGGTATCATTCGCCGCGATGAACGATGGCGAACGTCCTCTCATCTTACTGACCAACGACGACGGCATTCGATCCCCAGGCCTGTGGGCAGCTGCGGAAGCGCTCCAAGGCCTGGGCTTTGTGACCGTCGTCGCCCCGCGTGAGCAGGCCTCGGGCACGGGGCGCAGCATGCCCATCACCTCCGACGGCGTGATCTGCGAAGAGACCGTCGAGGTGGGTGGCAGGAATTGGAAGGTTTACGCCGTGGGCGGCACGCCGGCGCAGGCCGTGCAGCACGGCGTGCTGGAGTTGATGCCCCGCAAGCCTGACTTGGTCGTGGCGGGCATCAACTACGGGGAGAATGTCGGCCTGGGCGTCACCATCTCGGGAACGGTGGGCGCGGCTCTCGAGGGAGCAGCGCTGGGTGTGCCCTCCATGGCCATCTCGCTCGAGACCCAGCTGGATTACCATCTCTCCTACTCCGAAGAAGTGGATTTCACAGCCGCCGCACATTTCGCCTGTTTCTTTGGTCAGCGCTTGCTGACCAGCAGGCGTTTTCAGGACGTCGACGTGCTCAAGGTCGACGTTCCCACAGAAGCCACACCCGAAACGCCATGGAAGGTGACGCGGCTCTCTCGGCGCATCTACTTCTTTCCCGTTGCGCCCAAACGGAAGCGCTTGGACGAACCCGCTCGTATTGGTTACAGCGTTATCTCCGATCCTGAGGTGCTGGAACCCGGAACCGACAGCCACACCCTGCGCATCGAGAAGCTCGTGGCGGTCACGCCCTTGAGTATGGACTTGACCTCGCGCCTCGATCTCGCCGATCTGGAAAGGAAGTTGAACGAAGGGCCAGCAGAGGCGTGATCGCGTTGCGATCGGACTTGTCCATCCCTGCAGATAGCGAATAGAATCGAGCCCATGCAGCCCACCCCACCAGACGCCGCTCATCTCTCCCGCGGTTATGCCATCGCCTTGATCAGCGCCGGCATTCTTTCCACCACGGCGATCTTCATCCGTTATCTCACGCAGACCTACCAGATCCCAGCCCTGGTGCTGGCGTTTTGGCGCGAGATCTTCGTGGCGCTCACCCTACTGCTGGTGATGCTGCTGATCCGCCGGAGTTTGATCCGGGTGGATCCCAGGCACCTGCCCTACCTGCTCGCATATGGTTTCGTGCTGGCAATCTTCAACTCGCTGTGGACGCTTTCCGTGGCGCTCAACGGCGCCGCTGTCGCCACTGTGTTGGTTTACTGCTCGGCGGCGTTCACCGCCCTGCTGGGCTGGTGGCTCCTCAAGGAACGCCTGGATGGGGCTAAGATCCTGGCGGTCATCATCAGCCTGGGGGGCTGCTTGCTGGTATCGGGAGCCTGGGATTCGTCAGCGTGGCAGGGCAACCTGGTGGGCATCCTCACGGGCATCCTCGCCGGTTTGGGCTATGCTGCCTACAGCCTGATGGGCCGCTCGGCGGCTCAGCGCGGCCTGAGCACGTGGACCACGGTGCTCTACATCTTCGGATTCGGCAGTATTTTCCTGCTGCTCTTCAACCTGCTTCCAGGAGGCCTGCTTCCAGGCGCAGCGCAGTCGCCAGGCGAACTCCTTTGGTTGGGGAAGGAAACCGTAGGATGGATCATTCTCATCGTGCTGGCTGCCGGTCCGACGTTGACCGGCTACGGCACCTACAATCTCAGCCTCTCCTACCTGCCTTCCAGCATCGTTAACCTGATCGCCACCACCGAACCGCCCTTCACGGCCGCCATCGCCTTCTTCTTCCTGCACGAGCGCATGACCCTGATCCAGATCGCCGGCGGCGTATTGATCCTCAGCGCCGTGGTCCTGCTGCGGATCCATGACAGCCGTTTGGCGAAACGAACCAGGCCTGCATAGC
>DUET01000091.1 GCA_011192015.1 Anaerolineae bacterium | reverse complement strand
TCCCGCCGATGGATAGGATCGAACAAAGACATACGATCATGGATGCAAAGATACCAACCACCAGCCACTGAATCCAGGAATTCGATTTCTCACTCATGACCGTCTCCATGGGAATTGCGGATTACGTTTAACCCCTGCTCAAAGGTTGCATGAGGGTTTCATCATCGGGACGCGCGATGGGCAGCTCGACCGTGAAGCGGCTGCCTTTGCCGATTTCACTGCGGGCTTTCAGTCGCCCATCATGCGCCTGGACGATCTCCCGCGAGATCGCCAAACCCAGACCTACGCCGCGCCCCTTTCCTCCCGAACGCGCCTTGTCGAGCTGATAGAAGCGCTCGAAGATGCGGCTCAGTTCGGCGTCGGGAATGCCCGCTCCTTGATCGTCCACGTGGACGAGAATGATGCCGGCGCGCTGTTCCCCCCGCAGCGCAACCGCACCGCCCTCCGGACTGTGCTTGACAGCGTTGTCGACCAGGTTCGTGAAAACCTGGGCCAGCCTATCGCCATCGCCGATCAGCGTGGGGAGGGAGGGGATGTGATTTTCGATGCGCACACCTTTCTCGGAAGCGGGAAGGCTGAGTTTCTCGACCACGCTGTCCAATAATGCCGTCAGATCGATGGGTTTGCGCTCAAATGCTACCTGACCTGTATCCAGCTTGGCAAGGTCTAGAAGGTCCTCCACCAAGCGGCGCAAGCGATCGGATTCGTTGAAGATCACGCCGGCGGCATGGCGTTGGGCCTCGGGATCGTCGGCGGTGCCGTCCAGGATGGCCTGGGCGAAGCCCTGGATGCTGGTCAGGGGAGTCTTCAACTCGTGGGAGACGTTGGCCACGAAATCGCGCTGCGCCACCTGGCTGGATTGAACGCGCTGCACCATTTCGTTGAAGGAGATGGCCAAGCTTTCCACTTCATTCGGCCCCGCGGGCTCAGGGCGGGTGCTGTAATCACCTGCAGCGACAGCCTTGGCGGCGCGCGAGACGCTCTGCAGGGGTGAAGCCACCCATCGCGAGATCAACCAGGCGAACACGAACGAGATCACCAAGGCAACGATGCCTGCCTGCGTCAGAGGCTTCAAGAGAAGCTCGTCGCTGTAGGTCAGGAGCGTTCGCAGCACCGGGCTGGGAACAGCAACGACCAGCGTATGTCCATTGGCGATGGGCTTCGAGGAGTACAACCAGCGAAGATTCTCCTGGTCTCGAAAGGCGTCCTGTGTAGCTTCCGGGCTGGAAGCGATCTCCATCAGTCGATCCTCATCGGGTAATTCGGCCTCGGGGCGGCTGTCCGCCAAGATGCTTCCCCGAGGCGTCAGGATCAGGACCCTGACGCCGGAAGCCTGATCGAACCGCTGCAGTGTGGTTTCCAGCGCTGCAGCAGGGCCACTCAGCAGGGAGCGCATGTCGCGAACGGTGAGGGCGTTCATGGCGATCTCGATGCGCGAATAGGCGAGGCGCTGGGCCTCGGGATTGGTGAGCAGGAAGAACAGCAGGGCAATGCCCACGATGGCCAGCACGAGGGCGCTGACGAGAAGGTAGGTGATCAGCAGGCGGGTGCGAAGGGAACGGAACATGGCCGTCAATCCACGAGCTTGTAGCCGACGCCGGTCACAGTTTCGATTTGGATGTTGCCCTTTGCCAGGCGTTTGCGCAGGTGGGCAACGTGGACATCAACCGTGCGGGTCTGCCCGTAGAAATCGAAACCCCACACTAATTTCAGGAGTTGTTCCCGGCTGAGCACGAGTCCCTTGTGCTCGGCGAAGGTGAGCAGCAGATCGAATTCCTTTGCCCTCAGATTCACTGCATCCCCGGCCACGGTGACCTCGCGGCGCGCGGGATCGATGCTCACATTCCCGATGACCACGGGGCGTGAATCAACTTGCGGAGAACGCTCGGTTCGGCGCAGGATGGCTTTCACACGCGCCGCCAACTCGCGCGGATTGAAGGGTTTGGTCAGATAATCATCGGCGCCTAATTCCAGCCCGACGATCTTGTCGATGTCCTCGTCGCGCGCCGTGAGCATGATGATGGGTACATCAGAATCATTGCGCACACGACGGCAGACTTCGAACCCATCGATCTCCGGCAGCATGATGTCCAGGATCACAAGATCGGGGTCCAGCGAGCGGATCTTCTCGAGTGCTTGGGCGCCGTCCTCGGCGACTTCCACCAGGAAACCATCCCGCTCCAGATAGAGCCGCACCAGGTCGATGATGTTGACCTCGTCGTCGACGACCAAGATGCGTTCACCGGCCATAGGCTATCTCCCAATCCCTTGCTGCTCATGGTCTGACGAGAGCTCAGGGAATCCCTGCTGTGTTTTGATTGCGTTCACATGCTACGCCCCGCCTGCATCCTCCCGATCCGCGGGTCGCGCTGTGTGGAAATGGTCTCTCAATCGACGAAGGCGATGGCTTCGATCTCGACTGCCGCACCCAGAGGCAATGCAGCCGCCTGGATCGTCGAGCGCGCCGGTGGATCGGGATCGAAGAACTCGGCATACACGGCGTTCATCTTGGCGAACTCGTGCATATCCTCCAGGAACACCGTCGTCTTGAGCACCTGGCTCAGCGAAGAGCCGGCGCTTTCGAGGATTTTCGAAAGATTGATCAGGGTCTGCCGGGTTTGCGCCTCGATGCCTCCCTCGACCAACTTGCGGCTTTCCGGATCGACTCCGGCCGAACCGGAGGCGAAGATCAGGTTGCCAAAGCGGATGCCCTGCGAATATGGACCGATGGCAGGGGGTGCTTCCGAAGTGGCCAGGATCTCTTTCTTGGTTTTGTTCATGATTTCCTTTCCTCGTGCAGATCTCATCGATTGTACGTTGCATCGCCGTCAGGACCAAACCGGCCTGGAATGGGCTAGGACTTGCGCTTCGTGCCTTTGGAGGTGATCTTCTCGAGTTCCACCAACGCGCTTTTGACAGCGGCTTCGAAGAACTGCTCCATGATGGCGTCGTCCACCCGGTATTGCCCGCCGAACATGCCGTCGCCGAGTTTGCGGCGCGCCTCTTGAGCGCTGAGCAGCGTGTTGAATTCCACCTCCGGCTTCTCTTCCTCCGGCAGGGGGGCCACGCGTGTGAAGGCGAACGCTTCGGTCCAATTGGCATGCGTTCCCGAAAGACCGTGCTTCTGTTCGATCTCGATCACCGATGGGGCTTGCCACCAGGATAACCAGGCAGCCCGCAGATCGGGCAGTTCGTTGGCCAGTTCGTAGAGCGTAGAACGAGCGGCCAAATTGCCCCCATGCCCGTTGATCACGAGCAGCCCGCGAAAGCCCTGGTGGTGGACGGAGCGCACGATGTCCTCCACAATCTGCATGAAGACATCCGCCCGCAGGCTGATCGTTCCGGGAAAATCGAGGAAATAGGGTGAGACACCGAAGCCGAGCGGCGGCGCCACGAGCACCCCCGTGCGCTCGCTGACGGCGTCGGCGATGGCCATGGGGATGAGCGTGTCGCTCGCCAGGCTGAGATAGCCATGCTGCTCGCACGCACCGAGCACCAGGATCAAACGATCGTCTTGTTCGAGATACGACTCGATGTCCATCCAGTTCAGATCTTCGAAGCGCATGCCGGCCTCCAAGCCAGTTGGATTTCCTGCTCACCGCAGTATATCGCAGAAGACGGCTTGAGCCATCCGCTGGTTTTCATTCCGGTTCATCCCTTGGAACGGGATCTGCTAGGCATGGACCATCGTCCCGAAGATCACCTTGCCGGCGGGTGCAAGTTCCGCGATGCCCAAAGTTCCGTCGCCCTTCGCTTCCGCCGCCACATGGAATTATGGGTCTGATTCGATCGGATGGGGATTGCCAGCCAGCATCGAACCAGGTCGATCGGCGATTGGGAATCTTGTATATACTTGACGGGTCCAGAAATCACACCAGGGAGTGACTAGCAATGGGAAAGCCATTCACCATCGGCACTGCTGAAGCGAAGGCTGGAAGCATTCAGTACGGGGAGCTGCAGTTGTTCCAGCATCCCACGGGGCACATGGAATTTCTGCCTGTCGTGATCGTTCAGGGCGCGGAGGATGGCCCCTGCCTGTGGCTCACGGCAGCGATCCACGGCAACGAACACTCCGGCCCACTTGTCCTCCATCGCTTGATCGACGAAGCGCTCGTGGCCCAGCTCGAAGGCACGATCGTCGCCATCCCCGCCCTGAGCCCGGCGGGATTGCGAACGGAGAAGCGGGTTCCCTACCACGATACGAAGGATCCCAACCGACTCTGGCCGGATGGCAAGCCGGAGAAAGCGCCCGATGCGGAGAGAACGCCTGCCTCGGTCCTCGAGCGCGCCTACGCGCGATTGTTCGAGCAGATCACAGAGACGGCCGATTACCTGATCGATTTTCACAACGCATGGCCGCATTCGATCCCCTTCGCCTTCCTGGATCGCGTGCTGTTCCGACTTGGTCCGAAGGAGGCCGAGCGCCGCAAGGAAGCAGAGCAGCTATCCAACACCATGATCGAGATGTTGGAAGCCTTTGGACATACCATCATTCGAGAATATCCCGTGAAGCACTACTTCGATTCGGAACTGCATCGCTCGACATCGGCCGCCGTGCTTCTGCTGGCGCGCAAGCCGGCCTTCACCGTCGAGTTGGGGACTCAATTGATGCCCATGCCGTCGATCTTGGAGGCGGCCGTGGCCGGAACACGCAACGTGCTCCGCTGGGCAGGCATGCTGCCGGGCTCGATGGAGAAGATCGAGGGCATCCAGGTCGTCGATCCCGGTTTTCCGGTGCATCGCTCCCGAGCGCTGCGCGCCGTCGAACCCTGCATCGCGGATGTGCACGTCCAATCCGGCGACATCATCCATGCCGGCGATGCATTGGCGGATCTGCGCGACATCTGGGGTAGGCCCTTGGAAAAACCCGTGTTGGTTGCCGAGCACGACGGCATCGTGCTCAGCCCGGCTGAAGGGATCCTGTTCAACGCCGGGGAGACGATCATCTACACGGCCATCAAGGACGAAACCCCGCTCGTGTGTCCCTATCCTGAGGATTACTTCAAGCCAGAAGAGGGGAAGCAGAACTGAACCTTCTCGGGTTGGATTGCCACGCGGATGGTTTCGCAGGCTTGAAGAAGAGCATCGCCGGTGGAGTTTGGAGGAATTCGGGTCCTGTCCTCAGGGCGGGACTTTGATCTAACCCTGGCTGGGAGTCCCCGTCGTTTGAACCAAGCATGCACTCCACAGGTTTCATTTAGGAGAGACTGGAAACCATTACCAAGATTGGTTCTTCTTGGCACGCGGCGACCATGAGGCATGGCGTGCATCGGAGGGATTCTTGTGAGGAAATTCCTGTTTGGGATAACAGCCTTTCTGCTTTTCAGCATTGCCGGTCCAATTCCTCCGGATAGGGAAACTTGTGGTTGTCCACCCGTCCTGCCTTTTGGATGCACCAGCTTCGCGGTCTACGCGGATGAGACCCTCTACGGGATGAACTTCGACTATCCCGAGGTCGAGATCCGCTTCTCGATTCAGGATGACAACACGATAAAGGTCTTCTGGATGGAATTCCAGCAGGGTGAAGGTTTTGGACCAACAGTAGGCATGAACAGCGAGGGTCTCTTCGCCTCCTGCCAGATGTTGTTTCCGGAAAGGGAACCCGGCACAAAGTCGAACGAGCGGGATGTGTACACGTGGGAAGTGTTCGTTGAAGCGCTGCTCGGGTTCGACAGCGTGGCTGAGGTCGATGAATTCCTCAGCGAGAGGCGCGTCATCGATTGGGTCGTAACCCTGCATGACCTTTTCGCCGATGTCCATGGCGATGCCATGGTGGTCGAAGTGGGCGATCAGGAGAACGTCATCACACGGACCGAAGATGATTTCATCGTCATGACCAACTTCCCCAACGCCGATTTTGCAGACGCTAGCTATGCGGAAGTCGATGGAGTGGGGGCGGATCGCTACAAGCTTGCCTATGAACACATCCTCGACAACATGGAGAGCTTCGATGTGGAGAAGGGGTTGGAGGTCTTGGAGAGGGCGGTTTCGACAGCCGATTATGGCACGCTGGTCTCGATGGTCTTCGATCCCGAGAAGGGCGAGGTGTACATCGTCCTGGACAGGGATTTCACGCACATCTGGAAGGCATCCATCGACGGCGCAACCGTCGAAACCTATGCCGGATATGACCACTTCGAGAGAGAAAGGCTGGATTCTCAGGGCGTGTTCGCAAGCGATCTGAAGCACTTGGGAGAAGGTCCCGGTTTCCCATGGGGAAGCCTTGTGGGGGTGCTTGTGATGCTGGCTGGAGTTGGAACGTACCTCATCGTCAGGAAAAAACGCGCTGGATGATGAACACGAAACCACAGTTATTCGCTTTTCCATACCTATACGATAATCAGGATGCTTACAGGAGAACCACGCAATCGCTCACACCCATCACGATCGAAGCCGTTATCTCAACTGAATTCATACACCTTATCGAAAATGGAGCTGATCGATGACAACCAAAGACACTTCCATGAAGTACAAACCGATGATCAAGGACATGCTCTTATTACCCGTCATGGGTGATTCTTGGGGCAATCCCGATGGAACGATAGTGGCGTTCCGCAAAGCCTATGCCAACATGCAGGAGAACAAGACGGAAGCCCCTTGCTTCCTATTCGATGTCCAGACCGAAACCACGCATCGACTGACCAGAAGGGGAACCTCGAACATCCGTTGGCTGACGAACGATTCCTTGGCTCTCCTGAAAAGGACGGAGAACGGTATCCAGGCATTCCTGTTTGAAGATCTGATAGGGGAGGGTGTCCAGGTCACCGATCATCCTGGAGGCATCCAATCCTTTGAACTCTTTGCGAACGGTCTCGTTTATCTGGCGCAGAAACCCAATACATACAAGGAAGCCCGGCAGAACAAGTTTGGCAATTACGTTCATGTGGAGGAGGAAGAAAGCGATTCGGCACTCTACTATGTGGATCTAGACGCACAGATCCAATCGAAGGATTCAAGAAGAGACTTCGATGCGAATGGAGGAAACAGAACGACCGTTGAATTGAGCCTATTGCTGGAACAGCCGCTCCATATTGAATCGCTCCTTCCTTCAACCCCTTCCAACGCCATCTTCATCAACTGCCGGACCAAAGATGACTTGTACTTCGAGTACGAAACGAGCTGTTTCCATATCATCATCGATCCGGACACGGTCCTGGAACAGGAAGGTGCGGATCCATCCTCCCTCGGAAGCATAAAGCAGATCATGCTCCCCAGCGGCGCACGCATCCAGGCCGTTTCACCAGATGGATCGAAACTGCTCGTATCTCATCAGGAGCGGGGATTGAAGCAGTATGTTCAATCCGACCTCTGGATTCTCGATCTCTCAACCCGCCAAGATCAACTCAAACGCTTGACCCCTCACGAACATCTCCAATGCATCACGCAGGATCTGGATCAGGAGCCGCTCGAGGCTTTTTGGTCTGAATCGGGGATCCATGTTCGGTTCTGGGACGAAAGCACACAGAAGCTCGCTCGCATATCCGAATCGGGGGATGTCGAGGAGATCGATCTTCTTGGGCTAACGCTGGATGCCACGTTGTTCGCTAATCCTGTGCATGTCAACCAGCAAGGCTACTTGAGTTTCCGCGGTAATTCTCCCACCGAAGTGACCGACATCTACCTGGGGAAACCCAAGGGTGACGGCTTTGAATATCAGCGCATCACACATAACTGCGATCGCGTGAAGAGCTGGGACCTGGGAACCGTGGAATCGATCCGATGGACCAGCAAGGATGGAACGGAAATCGAAGGCGTCCTTCATAAGCCTTCGGACTTCGATCCAAGCAAGAAGTACCCGCTCCTTTTTCGAGTCCATGGTGGACCGGCTGCCTCCTCGGCTAATTGCCTTCTCAATAGTGACACGACGTATCCAATGATCCAGCTGATCAACAAGGGTATCCTGATCCTCGAACCCAATTACCGGGGGTCCTTGGGCAGGGGGCAGGCGTTCCTGGAGCTGAATGTCGACAATCTGGGCATCGGAGACCTGTGGGATCTCGAGTCGGCCATCGACCACCTGAGCGCGCAGGGATTCATCGATGAGGAGAACGTCGGCTCCATGGGTTGGAGCCAGGGCGGTTACATCAGCTCGTTTGTGGCCATGCATTCCACGCGCTTCAAGGCAGTGAGCGCGGGCGCAGCCCTCTGCAGCTGGTACAACTACTTCAGTGGTTCCGATAACCGGCAAAGCTATAACTTATCGGAGAGCCCCTTCGAAAACAGGGAGCTGTATGAACGGACGGCGCCCATCAGCGGGATCGATACAGCTCAAACCCCCATCATGTTCCAGCACGGCGAAAACGATCAGCGCGTGCCGCTGACGAGTGCCATGGAAATGTATAGGGCGCTGAAAGCCAAGGGCATCGAAACAGAGCTGTTCGTTTATCCGGGCATGGGACACGGCTGGTTGAGCCCGCGTGAGAATTATGCCCTCATGGTTCAGAACTACCGCTGGTTCGCCCATCATCTGCTTGGAGAAGAGCTGGACTTCACCATGGATGATGAAGGGAATGCACTGACGATTGAGGCGTAGGGGCGGTCCGCGTGGTTTAGCCCGAATGCTTTGATCGGTCTGTACAACCTGACAGGTTCATTGAACCTGTCAGGTTGATTCTAGCCGCTGGAGCGCGGACGGCGACGCATGGCGATACGGGCGCGAGTGCGCCCAGGGGGAATCCAAGGAGAGAATCCTATCTCCCGAGTTTCCGATCCTATGTGTTGGTACGGTATTGGTTGGAATCGTAGATGCGGTGGACGCGCGGGCTGAGGCCGCAGATGACCTCGTAATGAATCGTGCCCCAGCACTTGGCGACCTCGGCGGCGCTCATCGTCTCCTCACCCTGCCTGCCGATGAGCACGACTTCATCACCCACATTGGCATCCGGAACGGCATCCAACTGCAACGAGATCTGATCCATGCACACGCGTCCCACCACGGGCACACGCTTGCCGCCGACCAGGACCTGATTGCCCGGCGTGCGACGGAAGCCGTCCGCATACCCCACCGGAACGATGCCGATGCGTTCATTTCCGCTGGTGATGTATTCATGACCGTAGCTGACGCCCCGGCCCGGGGGGAGCATGCGCACCTGGCTCAATTGGGATTTCCACATGATGGCGGGTTGAAAGCCGGAGGGAAGGCGGCATTCCGCCGAGGGATGCAGGCCGAAGATGGCGATCCCGGCGCGGATCATGTTGTAGTGCGCGTTGGGCCGCGTCAACGAGGCGGCTGAATTGGCAGCGTGTACCAGCGGCGGGCGCAGACCAGCTTTGTCCAGTTCTTTGAGCACGTGCTTCAGATTCTTATCCTGCTCATCCGTGGGGGAGGGATCGGTTTCGTCAGCGCGGGCGAAGTGAGTGAAGATGCCCTCGAACAGCACACCACGCCGCTGGGAAATGCGTTCGGCCAACCCCAGCGTTTTTTCCGGCATGGCGCCCAAGCGGCCCATGCCCGTGTCCACCTTGAGATGCAGGCGGGCGGGTTTCCCCGCCTCGCTGGCCGCATCGGCGAATCGCTCGAGCTGCTCCTCCGACCACACGGCCATGGATACATCAGCCTCGATCAGCGCCCGTACTCTTCCCGGCGCGGTGAAGCCCAGCACGAGGATGGGACCGTTGAAACCCGAGAAGCGGAGTTCCAAGGCTTCCTCAACGCGCGCCAGACCGCACCATGTGGCGCCGGCACGCAGCACAGCTTGCGACACCGGGATCACGCCATGACCGTAGGCGTTGGCTTTCAGAACGGCCATGATTTCAGCTTGTGTACTCTTGGCAAGGAGTTGGACGTTGTTCTCGATTGCCCCCAGATCGATCTCTGCCCAAGTCGAGAACTTATGATTGGATGACATGTCCCACAGTATAGGAGCATGGCGCCAGGATGACAATAGTGAATGCGGAGTGTATAATCGCAACTCATGTCCCCCGCAGGTTGGATCACGATGGCGACGATCGCCGCGGCTGCTCTACTTTTGGTAACGGAATGGCTGCGGCCCGATCTCACCGCCCTGCTCGTCGTGATCACGCTCAGCATCACGGGGGTGGTTACCCCCGAAGAAGCGCTTTCCGGCTTCAGCCAGGCTGCCGTGATCACCATCCTCGCGGTGTACATCCTCTCCGCCGGCCTCGAGAAAACGGGCGTCACCCGTGGCATCGGCCGCTTCCTTCTCCGCATCACGCGAGGTTCTGAAACCATGCTGGTGGCCGCTCTCACCATGAGCAGTGCCATGCTCTCGTTGTTCATGAACACCATCGCCGCGGCCGCTATGATGCTTCCCGCGACCATGGGCATCGCCCGGCAGGCAAGGATTCGTCCCTCGCGATTGCTGATGCCAGTCGCCTTCGGCGCCCTCCTAGGCGGCGCAGCCACGCTGCTCACCACCGCCAACATCGTCACCAGCGCCACGCTCGATCAAGCCGGATTGCAGCCCTTCGGATTGCTGGACTTTCTGCCCGTAGGCCTGCCCATGGCGATCTGCGGCATCATCCTGATCCTGATCCTGTCTCCCCATTTGCTGCCCCGCCGCGACATGGCGGGTTCCATCGCCCGCATGCACCGCATGAATGTCGAGCTTACCCAGCTCTACCACCTGCATGAAGTCACCAGCGAGCTCGTCATCGATCGAGGCTCCGCCATGGCTGGGCAAACGCTGCGTGAATCTTCCTGGCGGCAGGATTTGGGAGTCACCGTGCTGGGGATCTCCCACAACGGACGCCTGCAGCTCACAGCCAATGGCGACACCGAAGTCTCGGAGGGCGACATTCTGATCGTGAAGGGCGAACCCGATCTCGAACGTCTTCGAGATTATGGGATTCATCTCAATCCCGAGAGCGAGTTGGGCGACGAACTGGTGTCGCAGGATTTCCCGCTGGTGGAAATCATCATTCCACCGCGTTCGGCGTGGGAAGGCGAGACGCCGCGCGAGCTTCATCTGCGTGAGCGTTATGGGATTCAGGTATTGGCCATCTGGCGCGAGGGTGAGATCGTGCTTGCTGACGTGGCCAGCATCCCCTTCCGCATCGGGGACGCTGCGCTGCTGCAGGGACCAAGCGGGAAGTTCACCGGTTTGCGCAGGGATCCGAATGTGCTCATCCTGACGGAGGAGACCGAGGGGAGGCCGAGCGTGCGGGCACCCCTTGCGGTTGGCATTCTGCTGGCCAGCTTGGTGCTGGCGGCTACAGGAGTCCTTCCCCTGGCCATCGCGGCCCTCGCCGGTGCAGCGCTGATGGTGATCACAGGCTGCATCAGCATGGAGGATGCCTACGCTGCCGTCGAATGGAGGACCATCATACTCGTGGCGGGGATGCTCTCTTTGAGTGTGGCCCTGCAAACATCGGGCAGCGCGGCATGGTTGGCGAAGGGGCTGGTGAGTATTTCGCAACCACTGGGAACCCTCGGCACGGCAGGGATCCTGCTGCTTGTGAGCATCTTGTTCAGTTTGTTTCTCGGCGGACAGGCGGGTGCCGTGATCATGGCGCCGATTGCCATAGCTGCTGGAGGCGTGGTGGGAGCGGATCCTCGTGCTATGGCCATGGCGGTTGCCATCGGTTGTTCGGTGGCCTTCCTGAGCCCTCTGGGTCACCCGGCCAACTTGCTCGTCCTGGGGCCCGGCGGGTACAGATTCCGCGATTACGTGCGGCTGGGAGCGCCGTTGACCTTGCTGTCCATCCTCGTCACCCTGGTGACCCTGCATTGGTTCTGGGGTCTGTAGCCATGTTCGAATTCGAGCTGCTGGCCACGGATGGGCAGGCTCGCGCCGGATTGTTCCATACGCCGCATGGCGAGCTTCAGACGCCGGTCTTTGCTCCCGTGGGCACACAAGCCACCGTAAAAGCCCTCACTCCCGATCAGCTTCAAGCGCTTGATGCTTCACTCATCCTGGCCAATACCTACCATCTCTTTCTGAGGCCGGGTGACGAAACCGTAGCCAGGATGGGGGGATTGCATGCTTTCATGGGCTGGCCGGGGCCCCTGCTCACCGATTCGGGGGGCTTCCAGGTGTTCTCCCTTGCCGAGCGGCGTCAAATCGATCCCGATGGGGTGACCTTCCGCTCTCATCTGGACGGCTCCGAACAGCGTTTCACACCAGAGAGCACGATCTCCATGCAGGAGAACCTGGGCGCCGACATCATCATGGCTCTCGACGAGTGCGCTGAGCCCTACGACCGCAGCTACAGCGAGCTGGCCATGATGCGCACGCATGCCTGGGCCGAACGCTGCCTGGCAGCCAAGAAGCGTGAGGATCAAGCCCTCTTCGGGATCGTGCAGGGCGGTGTTTTCGCTGATCTGCGGCAGCAATCGGCAACCTTCATCGCCTCACTCGATCTCCCCGGCATCGCTATCGGCGGCCTCTCCGTCGGTGAGACAAAAGAGGAGATGCTGGCCATGCTCGAGATTCTCGATCCTTTGCTTCCTCAGGATCGCCCCCGCTACCTGATGGGGGTCGGTTCGCCGGAAGACATCGTGACGGGCGTGCTGCGCGGCGTGGACATTTTCGACTGCGTGCTGCCGACGCGCATGGCCCGCAACCACACCGCGCTAACACGCCGCGGACGCATCAACCTGCGTAATGCGCCCTATGTGGAGGATCCTCTCCCCATCGACCCGGATTGCGATTGCTACACCTGCCGGAGCTTCAGCCGCGCCTATCTGCGTCATCTTTCCACGACCAAGGAGATGCTGGCGGCCACGCTGCTTTCGATCCACAATCTGCGCGTTCTGATCGCCCTCACGCAAGACCTCCGCTTGTCGATCCTCGAAGGCAGAGCGCAATCCTTCGCGGAGGACTTCCTGGTTGCCTTCCGCAAACACCGTCCTACGGAGGCGGAAACATGACTCTGCTGCAAGCGTTGGTGTTGGGCCTGGTCCAAGGCGCCACCGAGTTCCTGCCGGTTTCATCCTCGGGTCACTTAGTGCTGGTTCCATGGCTCTTCGGATGGGAATTCGCCGATATCGCCTTCCATGTCGTGCTCCACGCCGGCACGCTGCTGGCGGTTGTGATCTATTTTCGGCGTGATCTGTGGGCTCTCCTGTGCGCCGCCTGGCACGGCATCCTCCAACGCCGGCCCTTCGAGGATCCGCTGTCTCGACAAGCATGGCTGCTCTTGCTTGCCAGCCTGCCGGCTGCCGTGGCGGGTTTTCTGCTGGAGGATCTGGTATCGGAGGCCTTGGAGACGCCCTTGGCGGTCTCGGTTTTCCTGCTCGTCACCGCAGGTCTGCTTCTCATCAGCGAACGTTTGGGGCGTAAAGATCGCGACGCACGTTCCCTGGGCGTGTGGGACGCGCTGTGGATCGGCTTTGCGCAAGCCTTGGCGCTCTTTCCAGGCATCTCACGGTCGGGCACCACCATCGCTGGCGGGCTCACACGCGGCCTGCGCAGGGAGGAAGCGACGCGTTTCTCGTTCCTCCTGGCCGTTCCTGTGATCCTCGGGGGGACCGTGCTGGCGATGGTCGATTTCTTCTCCACACCCACAGCCGGAACGCAGATCGTTCCCATGGTGGTCGGCTTCCTCACTTCAGCCGGGATCGGGTATCCAGCAATCCATCTTCTGCTGGTTCATGTACGTCGCCGGCCACTGACCGGCTTTGCGGTGTACTGCCTCCTGGCCGGTGTGGCCGGACTTGCCCTGAGTGTGTTCCGTGGCTAAGCGTTTGATCTCGATCTTGATGTTCCTGCTGCTCGCTTCCTGTGGGACGCGTTCTTCCACCCCTCCCACATTGGATCTGCTGCCGCGCCTGGCGGTGACACCAGCGCTCGAAGCGTGGGTCGCCTCGAGCCTCACCGCGTATCAGGATGACCATGGCCCCCTGGAGTTCACCGTCGAGGTGCTTTCCTTCGAAGCGGCGTTGGAGGCTGCTGCGGATGGGGATGTGGCGCTGGTTGTCGCAGGATGGGAACCTCCCAGCGATTGGTTCTCAGCACTGCTCGGTGTAGAAGGCATTGCTGTGGTGGTACATCCCGGCAACCCGGTGCGCAATTACACGCTTCCCGACTTGGCGGCGGTCTTCGCCGGTCGGCTACGCTCGTGGGATGAACTCGGTTGGTCGGAAGGGATCGTGCAGCCTGTGATCCCTCTGCCGGGCGATGAAGCGAGACGTCGTTTTGAGGACGTGGTGATGTCCGGGGAACCACCCACGGGAAACGCCTTGCTCGCGCCCTCTACAGAAGCGATGGCGGCTGCTGTGGCTGCTGATTCGAACGCCATCGGTTTCATGGCGATGGCGCAGCCGTCGGAAAATGTGCGCAGTGTGCGTGTGGATGGTGTCTTGCTCGGAGAGTCGAGTTTGGCGGATGGGCGCTACCCGCTGTGGTTGGAGGTGATCGCCACGGCGCCTCAAGAACCAGCGGGGGCGCTGCGCGATTGGCTGGCTTGGGTGCAGACACCGGGTGAGGTGGAGGGGGAATAGACACGGAATCTCCATCAGCACAAGTTGATCACCCGAGATGAGATGGTGACCGTCGGTGACTGGTAGGACCAAGCCCCTCGATGATCAAGTCGATGTTCGAACAGGAGAGGAGCTACCCATGTCCACTCGGACCGCAAGATCTGCGGAAATCACGGCGTTGTTTCTTGGAATTTTCCTGCTGCTGTTCTTCTCAGGATGCTCGGACACCTCGAATGCGGATCAGCCACCGGATCTACCAACGGCTACACTTTCATCGGATCCCGCCCAGCTTCCTTACGAAGGAAATATCCCTTCCGGATCTCTTGTACGACCTGCGGATTTCGAATATCTGGGCGCCTTCAGACTCCCCGGCGGGGATGATCGTCCGCTGACCTTCGCCTACGGCGGGAACGCGATGACCTTTCGCCCCGATGGGGATCCTGGCGGCGCCGACGACGGATTCCCAGGATCATTATTCATCACGGGCCATGATCGCATGCCCTATGGTGAACTGCCGGACGGCGATCAGGTGGCTGAGATCAGCATCCCCGCGCCGATCATGGCCAGCCAAGTCGCTGAGCTCGATCGTGCGCAGTTCCTTCAGGATTTTCATGACGTGGCCGAGGGATTCTTCGCCGAGATGGATGAGCTCCCGCGCCTCGGTTTGCAGTATTTGGACACGCCTGCAACGGGCGCCAAGATCCACATTGCCTGGGGGCAGCATTTCGTGCCGGAATCTCCTGCACCCACGCATGCTTGGTTCGATCCCGATCTCTCTGCGCCTCAGATGACCGGCAGTTGGTTCATCGGCGGTCAATCCTTCTACAGCGTCAACGGCTACCTCTTCGAGATCCCTGCGAGTTGGGCGGATACGTATGCTGCGGGGCGAGTGTTGGCGACAGGACGCTTTCGCGACGGTGGTTGGTCGGGCATGGGGCCGGCGCTGTTTGCCTATCGCCCCTGGATCGATGACCAGGGTACGCCGGCTGAATCAGGAGCGCATCTGCAGGGAATCACGCTGCTTCATTACGAAAGCTCGGAGAACACACCCGATATCGAGCGCGCTCTGGACGGCTACCAGCACCCGGATGAGTGGGAGGGCGGAGCTTGGCTCACGACGGCCTCCGGGAACGCAGCCGTGCTCTTCGCGGGTACGAAGGGAACCGGCGAAAGGTACTGGTATGGCTACATGCATCCCTCCGGTTCCGGGGAGCCATGCGTCGACGGAGCGTTTGTGGGGCAGTTCAACGTCTGCCTGATGGCCGACGGTACACCGTGCACGGAAGCAGACCTCACAGAATGCAGCGGCCACAACGACAACCGGGGCTGGTGGAGCAGCCGCTTCGACGCCCAATTCATCCTCTACGATCCTGCCGACCTGGCGCGCGTGGCAGCCGGACAGCTCGAGTCATGGGAGCCCCAACCCTACGCCAGTTTGGACATCGATGAATATCTCTTCCTCAATCCCCCGGAAAGCGAAGGAGAAATGCTTGGTTGGGGCGACCAGCGCCTGGCGAGGATCGGGGCCGTGGCATACGATCGAGAGAACGATCTTCTCTACGTGCTCGAACTATTTGCCGATGATGACAAACCGGTTATCCACTTGTGGCGCATCGGGTGATCGACGCAGCTGCCTGCAGGTAAGGGCACATTCTTCTAGGAATGTGGAAGGTTGTCAGTTTCATTTCATATTAGATTATTGTATAGTTATCGAAGTCCGCGCTACAAAAATCAAATAGAATTCATCATGAATCCCATATGGAGTGGGGATCCTTGCGGACAAGAATGGGATCAAACAAAGGAGATCAACGTTGGAGAAGAAGATTCCCATTCTTGTTCCGATTGTGTTGCTGATTCTGCTTGCCATGGCCTGCGATCTTCCGTTCCTGGGCAACGGCGATGGAGGGGATTCGTCGTTTGTTGGCGGTGAATGTGAATCGGGAACCACCCGCCTTCAAATGAATACGCGGACCAGTGGGCAAGTATCAGGTGGCCCCTATCCGGACAATTGCACGGTGTATTGCTTGTGGGTTCCGGATGATGGAAGCCGCCTTGAAATCGGGATCTCGGGATTCGACACTGACTTGGACATGTACGTCGATACGAATCTCTCCGTACTTCAGTTTGATGACCACGGCCAGTGGGAGTCCAACGATTTTGGAACCGGGGATGAGAGTGTCAGCATTTCCAACCCGGGAGGGCGCTACTACATCCAGATCTGCTCCTACGAAAATGTGGCGAGCGGATTCACGATCGACAACGACTACCGCTGACCAGGAACTCAATCTCGACCTCGCACCTGATCGTTGAATCGATGTTGCAGATTGCATCAGGGCTGTCCAATGAACAGCCCTGATCCCCTTTCTGTCCTACATAGCACTGCGTCTTTCATGTACAATCCATGCTTGTCTGAAAGCGTACTTGTGTTTCCTTTTCCAACGTAAATCTAAGGGTTTACCGCTGGAAACATTGTTGTTTTCTTGATGTCAGCGAATCATCGGTCAAGGTGGAGATGTTCGGCGGCAGTTTGGGATTACACTTGTCATCAGTACGATATTGTGAACCCTGGTTTACGATCACCAAGTATTGTTGAACCTGCGCCCTTCGCTCGCAGTAGATTCAACTAGGAGTAATCAGATGCAAATTATTGAAATCGATCATGTCGCCAAATCATTCGGTGACGTTCAAGCAGTTGTGGATGCCTCCTTCAACATTAATAAGGGGGAGATCTTCGGGCTGCTGGGCCCCAATGGAGCCGGAAAGACCACCACCATCCGCATCTTGTTGGATCTCTTCCGCCCTGATCAGGGTCGCGTGTCGATCCTTGGGGGTCCCATGACCGAGGAGAAGAAGAACCGCATCGGATACATGCCCGAGGAGCGGGGACTGTATCAGGAGGTCACCACCGAACGCTGCTTACTCTACTTGGCTTCACTGAAAGGGATTCCTGCTGCCACAGCCAAGGAGAGATTGGATACCCTGTTGGAGCGTTTCGACCTCGCCGATCACAGGAACAAGAAGATCAAAGAGCTGAGCAAGGGGATGCAGCAGAAGGCTCAAATCATCAACACCGTGATCCATGCTCCTGAGCTGATCATCATCGATGAACCCTTTACCTCGCTCGATCCGATCAACATGCTGCTGGTCAAGGAATTGATCCGCGAGCTTCGGGAGCAGGGTACGACGATCGTGATGTCGACCCATCAGATGCATCAGGTGGAGGAGCTCTGCGACCGAATCGTGCTCATCGATGAGGGACGGGATGTTCTCTATGGGAACCTGGATGAGATCCGGGAGCGGTTTTCGGGTGATGCCGTGGTTGTACAGACCCAGGGCGACCTGCCCAAACTTCCTGGTGTGACCCGAGAAGCAACGAACAACGATGCCATCAAGCTGAGCTTTTCACCACCGGCCACACCGCAATCCGTGCTCAAGGATCTGCTGGCTGCTGATGCGATCGTGGAGCGCTTCGAGATTGCCGTTCCTACGCTGGATGAGATCTTTATCCGGGTGGTCGAGGGGAGGGCACGATGAACAAACTCCTCATGGTTGCAGGGCATGAGTTCCGACGGCATGCTTTGAAGTGGAGTTACATCCTTGTGCTACTAAGCGTACCGTTGATGGTCGGTCTCAATGTTGGTCTTGGGATGATCATGTCCTCCTTGGAGAACAATGATGCACCGGTGGGTTATGTCGATCAAGCTGGATTCCTGGACGATCCGCTCCAGGCACCCCTCACATCATCGAAGGAGCGAATCGAGTTGCGAGCCTATGCTTCGGAGACCCTGGCCATGGAAGCGCTCGAGGCAGGTGCCATCCAGGGTTACTATGTCTTCCCACCCGAATACCCAACACCGAACCATGTCGAGCTCTTCTTCGAGCAGAGAATGGGCGATGATGCGCAGAGGCAGTTCTTCGATTTCGTACAGATCAACTTGGTGCGGGATCTCCCTGCGGCTGAGGCCGAGCGAGTAGCAAGGGGAACCGAAATCACCATCCGTTCACCGGATGGCACGCGCAACTTCCCCTCATCCGGCCCCGGGATCGGTAATTTCATTCCCCTCGTCATTGCCCTGGCGTTCATCTTCTTGATCCTGATCAGCTCAGGTAGCCTGATGACGGGGCTGGCGGAGGAGAAGGAAAACCGCATGATGGAGGTCTTGATGACGTCCGTCTCCCCCACCCAGATGATCGGCGGCAAGATCGTCGCCATCGTAGCCATGGGCTTGCTTCAACTCGTTGTGTGGTTCGGCTTCCTGGCTCTGGCGGTGTGGATCGGCGCAGAGGGTATGGAAGTCGAGTTCTTCCAGAACGTTGAACTCAATTGGGGAACGGTCATCCAAATCGTAGCTGTGGCGCTTCCTTCCTACGTGGCAGCCTCGGCGCTGATGTTCTTGCTGGGAACCACGCTGGCTCAGGTGCAGGAGGGACAATCCCTCGGCGCGTTCTTCTTCATCATCTTCTTCCTGCCGTTCTACATGGTCATCTTGATCGTGGAGTCACCCAGTTCGGCGCCCGCGCTGATCATGACCCTGCTGCCCTTCACATCCCTGATGACGATCGCACTGCGAAGTCTTTTCTTCAGCGTGCCGCTGTGGCAGATTCTTGTGAGCGTCGTCATCCAAACGGGTTTTGCCGTGTCGATGATCTGGCTGGCAGGCAGAGCCTATCGCCTGGGCATGCTGCGCTACGGAAAACGCCTCTCTCTGAAAGAAATCCTCCCACGCCGCAGATCCTCTCTGGAAGAGGTGAAATCGATATGAACAAGACCCTCTTGATCACACGACATGAGTTCCTCACCACGCTGCGCAGGCGCTCCTTCCAGGTGGTCAGCCTCGGATTGCCGATTTTCGGCGCGGTCGTGCTGATCGTCATCAGTATCATCCGTGGAGGAACAGGAACTGAGATTCCATCGAGCATCCCAGACAGACCGTCGGAATTCTTGACGGAGGGCATTGTCGACCAAGCCGGGCTGATCGAAGCTCTTCCAGTTGATTTGCCCCTGGTGCTCCTTGATGATGAAGACGCTGCCCAGCAAGCACTGATCAACGGGGAGGTCAATGCATACTACGTGGTTCCCACGGATTACATCCAGCGCGGGGAAGTGATCTACGTGCACCCAGAATTGACTCCCATGAGTTCCCATGGTCAGGAATGGATGATCAGCCGCACCTTAATGTTGAATCTGATAGGCGGAGATGTGGTCCTGACGGACATCGTTTGGTCCCCGATGGAAGTCTTCATTACCGACCTTTCAGCCGCACCCAGCGGAGAGGATGTAACTTCCGGCAGTTGTACGGGAGCGGAATGTGCTTCGAGCATTTTTATGGGTTTACTGCCATTGCTCATGGTCGTTATGTTGTTCATGTTCATCACCCTTGGAGCGGGCATGATCATCCGCAATATCACCACGGAGAAGCAGGACAAGTTGATCGAAATCGTGATGCTATCCGTAAGCCCGCGGCAGATGCTCACGGGGAAATTGATCGGTTTGGGCGCAGCTAGCTTCCTGGCTTCTTTGACCTGGCTGCTCAGCCTCTTCCTGGCTGCAAAATTCGGGGGATCGACGCTGCAGATCCCAACCGGTTTCTCCATTCCGGCATCGCTGATCTTCTGGGCAATTGTCTTTTTCCTGCTGGGGTACGCCCTGTATGCAAGCCTGATGGCTGGCGCCGGGGCGCTGGTTCCCAAGGTCAAAGACATCACGAACGCCACCTGGGTAGTGATCACACCTCTCATGGCGGGTTACTTGGTGGGCGTCTTCATCCACGGGATTGCACCTCATGGAGCCCTGGCAATTGGGCTGAGTCTCTTCCCGCTCACCGCGCCCGTGTTGATGGTCATGCGCCTGACGGTCGGGGGTGTGCCGATCTGGCAGCTTCTGCTTTCCGTCGGGCTGATGATCGCAACCACGATCTTCATCGTGCGCCTCGTGGCGCGCACGTTTCGAGCCCAATCGCTGCTCTCCGGTGAGCCCTTCAGCGCGCGTAAGTATTTCGCAGTGCTTCTGGATAGGGCTTAGGATGCGACGGAGGTGATCCGTTACGCGAAAGGATAAACTGTGGAGCATGCTATCGGCGATTCTGGGAGCCACCAAACGAGTTTCTGCTCTCGCTAGATCGGAGAACTCAAATCATCGCTGGTACCCTTTGACATCGAAACCACAACGACCCTAAGAGGACAAACCGTCCGGCAATTTGCCGGACGGTTCAGTTTTCGGCTATGGGGATCAACCTTCTGATTCCGACCTACTTCCTCTCCGCTCCGACCCAGACGGCTCCGACGACAACCCGGTAGCGATAGGCATTCAATTGATCATCAAAACCACTGCATGTGATCAGCGTCAGCCATGGGGTGTCCTTGTGTTCCATCACGGAGGTATCGCTGGGCAGGACATAGGAGCGTGTCTGCACCCGGTAGATGTGGCGATAACCATAGGCGTGCACGATGATCTCATCCCCCCAATACAGATTCCCAAGATCCAGGAAAGGACCGGGTGAGCCCGTGCTCAGATACGCATGGCCCGTGAGAACGCTGTTCCCGGGCCATGAGGGGTAGGCGGTTCCTTCCAACCATCCGACTTGGCTGGAAAGCCAGGTGATGTCCCAGGCTCCCTCTGCGCGTGACACTCCCACAATCGGGACCCGAATCCCGAGGGCGGGAATCTCCAATTCCAGCGAGGGCATGGCGGTGTAGGTTTGAGGCTGGAGGTTGCTTAGGTCGGTGAACCGGCCTGGGGCGAAGCCGGTCTCCGGCAGTTCGGGCTCGCCCTCCCAGGCAGCATTTGCACTCGCGGAGGGAGTCTCTCCAGGATCGTCGAAATCGCCGTCACCGTTGAGATCCGCATTTAGGGTCGCAACATTCAGGCTGGTCAAGATCCCATCGTCCACGATGATGTTGAACGTGATCACGATCTTATGAATGGCAAGGGAGGGGTCGGTGACACCAGGATCCGGCCCGAGAATTCCCGTCCAAACGATCCTGCCTCGAGGGTATAGCCCCGACGGGGGTTCCCAGTAACATGCCGTCGTCGTTGTGATCGCGGAGGAATCCGTACAATAAACACCGGTGTTCAAGGAGCCAGGAGGAGCCGTGGGAGGGATTCCATGGCCGTTTGATGGACCGGTTGGATCGAAAACGCTGTCGGCAGGGATCGGATCGTAAACGATGGCATTGAGGTTGGTGGTGTTGGTGTTGTTGATCCAGACCATCGTCCACTGCAGGACCTGCTGGCCGAGATCGTTCACCGTCTTGGATCCCGAGGGAGGATCGAAAATGCTGCCTCCAACGTAGCTGGCGTCATCGCTGACTTCGCCGGTTTCGACGGTATCGGCGATGGCAGTGTTGTTTCGTGTTCCCGACAAGGCTGCCAGCGAGCAGGTGTACTCCCACACCTCTCCAACTTCGAAGTCATCATCGCTATCGCCGCTTATGACAGACTTGGGTGAAAGTGAACAGTCTGCCATGCCGTCGTCAACGCCAAGTCCGGTTAAAGTTACATTGCCGGTATTGGTCACACGAATGCGGAAGTAGACCGTATCACCGACATCCACCCAGACCTTTTCCGCCCAGTTTAAATCGTCCTCGCTGACCTGTTTCTCGATGGTCAATGCAAACACCTGCGTCAGGGGCACGGATTCATCATCGGTGGTGGGCCCCGTCTCGTCGCTGTTGGCGGAGGCGGTGTTGTCCACCTGGCCGGCGTCGATGTCCGCCTGATCCAACGCGTGGACGTTGCCGGTGGCGGTGCAGGACTGGGTCGCTCCCACGTTCAGGGAGGCGATCGTGCAGCTCAATGTGGGCAGGGACGGGTCGGTGACGACGATGTTGTGGAGCGTGACGTTGCCGATATTCTCGACGGAGAAGGAATAGGTGATCTCATCGCCGGGATTCGACTCACCAGGAGGTGCAACTACCGTGTTGTCCAGCACACCGGTTTTCGTGAGCAACATCCCAAACGATTGTGAAAGCGGTACAGATTCATCATCGGTGGTGGGACCGGTCTCGTCGCAGTTGGCGGTGGCGGTGTTGTCCACCTGGCCGGCGTCGATGTCCGCCTGATCCAACACGTGGACGTTGCCGGTGGCGGTGCAGGMCTGGGTCGCTCCCACGTTCAGGGAGGCGATCGTGCANNTSNAANYGTGGGCAGGGACGGGTCGGTGACGACGATGTTGTGGAGCGTGACGTTGCCGGTGTTCTCGACCGAGAAGGAATAGGTGATCTCATCGCCGGGATCGGACTCATCGTTGGGTGCGACGACGGTGTCGTCCAGGACGCCGGTCTTGGTGAGGGTCATGGATGCAAGAGTATCGGTGTCGGAGGCGGTATTGTCTCCGGTATCGGATTCGTAGGTACCTGCCGGTGCGGTTACAGTTGCGGTGTTGGTGATGTCAGCGGTGGCACTGCCGCTGACAATGGCGTTGATCGTGTAGGTCAGGTAGTTGTTGGCCCCATCTGTGGGCAGGTCAATGTCGCTGACGGAGATGTCACCGATGCCGCTGGCGGTTGCGCCGCAGCTGGCAGTGCCGGTGGCGACGCAGGACCAAGACCAGGAGCTGATATCAGCCGGGCGGTTATCGATGAAGGTGGCGTCGACAGCGTCGTTGGGCCCTGCATTGGAGACAACGATGGTGTAGGTCAGGGATCCGCCGGGGTTGTAATAGCTAACCCCATCGTCCTTGGTGATGCCGAGATTAACCGCCGGATTTATCGAGGTTGTGACCTCGTTGCTCTCTGTTTCCGGGATGACAGAATCAGACTCGATCTTGGCGGTATTTATGACATCCGTTACAGATGCCGGATCATCCACGGTAACTTGATAGGTCAGGTCAGGAACAACCAGCACGCTGTTGGATGTCCCCTCAGCCCAACTGGTGCCGGCAGCATCCGGGTCATTCGTGAATGTCACACTGCCCGGATTGGCTCCTTCAATTGCCGTACAGGTCCATTCAAAGGTGGCTGTCACCCCGGCTGTAACTGCTTGAGAGGCGGGCGTAGGACTGCCGCAAGTTGCAGATGCGCCTGTGCCATTGACCGTCAGCGCTCCTGGTGAAACGCTGCCCGCGTCATGCGTGCTATCCAACGACATCGTGACTGTGATGCTATCGCCATCATTGACCATGGTGGGCGAGGCAGTGATTTGTGTTGTACGCGTTATCGCAGCACTGTTGATCGTAACTTCAGTCAGTTTGATCTTGGCTTCGTCGCCATCTGGATCGCCATTGCTCCTGGCGATAAAGCGAATCTCTGTGGTATCGGTAAGCACGCCCAAGGTCGCCAGATCCACATTGGCACTGTTGAATGCGGAAGCTGATTCGCCGTCGCTGAAGGTATACAGCGTTGTCCAACCATCGCCGCTCGAAAGCCTGGCCTGAAACAACAATTCCGTTGTATCCTCGACCTTCACATTCTCACTGACTGCTATTTGGACGACGGCCGAGCTTTGGCCAGCCAAGGGGATCACACGTGATGCCGCTGCATAATTATCAGCATCACCCTCTCTGGATTTAATCTCCACCGTGTCATTATTCTCAGCGAAGTTGACTTTGCTATCTGCGCCTACCCCGTCCTCCTCCACATCGGCATACCAATACTGGCCGGACCAATCCGACGTACCCACGGAATTATTCATGTCCGTCATCAAGATCGGCCCACCCGTATCGTAGTTAATATTAACGTTGCTGTCCGGTGAGCTGAAATCATCACTGAAATTAATGCTTGGGACTGTAACCAAACCATCAAGCGCCGTGGCATTGCTGCCCAGATTCCAAGTAACTTCACCGGGCGAACCACCATCGTGGATTCCACCTGCATTGGCACTGCCGGGTACATACGTGGTGCTGGTTGGCACATCGTCGGTAACCACGACGTTGCTGAGCAGTTCACTACCGGGATAATCCGCTTCAATGGTATAGGTCAGGGTTTCGCCTGGGTCTGCGCTGGCTTTATCAACCTCTTTCCTGAGGATATCCACGAGCGGGAAGTCTGCCGTGTCCAGCGCCTGGCCCATTGTAAGCGTGACATCGAACTCATTTATCGAAGGAAAATATCCTGAAGGTGCAGTGTCTATGGCGACGGTGTAATCCCCTGCGTCAAGCCCCTCGAAGAGATAAGCTCCGTCATTGGACCCGTCGTTGGCGGTGGTGGTTTCCGGTTCTCCGGCATCCTTGATCCCATTCCCGTTCAGGTCCAAGTACAGGACCACGCCATTGACGCCGCTTTCGCCAGTTTGGTCGCCGTCCCGGTTTTCGTCAAACCAGACATAATCACCAATCGATGCCGTGCCCTGGTATCCAAAGTCAGCCGCAGCATAGTCTTCCCCGGCGGTCAGGCCTATTACATCATGGGGATCGGTGCTGCCGGTCGTCAGACTGTAGCCCGTCAGGACATTGTTGGTATCGGTAACATCGACGCGGTAGTTGCCCACATCGAGATCGGTGAATAGATAAGCTCCGTTCGAGTCGGTTGTCTCTGTACCTATGAATGTCTCATAGCTGCCGTTTAGATCCGTGTCCTGCCATAAATCAACCGTTACGTTCCCGATACCTGCAGAAGGCTCATCCTGGTCTCCCTCACCATCGATATCATTCCAGATGTAGTCACCGATGGTGCCACCCGGGGTGTAGAGACCAAGGTCGACGTCATAATTGGGTGATCCCAATACGGCGCTGACTGTATCTGTATAGCCGGTTCCCGGATCGACATCGCTATCCACGCTGTCATCCGCGCCCTGGTCCTTGGGACTCATGGAGTATCCGGATATCCCGGAGATATCAAACTCCAGCACATAATCCCCTGCGGATAGTTCCAGGTAGTAGGCCCCCGAAGAATCGGTTGTATCGGTTGCCAGGATCGTTCCACCGGCATCCCCATCTGCGTACGCATTTACGACCACCCCTGCCACACCGCTGGTTTCGCCGGGATCCTGAATGCCGTTGTTGTTACCATCGATCCAGACGAAATCGCCGATCACGGCAATCGAATCATCATATTGACCGCAATCGACGTCGCGCTTCTCCTGGCTTGCGCCCAGGCTGAACACCGCCGTCTTTCCGGTTGCCGGGTTTGCATCGCTATCCACAACATCGTTTCCGCCCTGATCCATGGGGCTGTAAGCATAATCCGTCTCAAGCGAGAATTCGACGTAGTAATCGCCGGACAGAAGGTTTTCGAAGGTGTACGCGCCATCGACGTCTGTCGTGGTTGTTTTGATCAAATGATCGCCGCTATCGTACAGGTTAACCGTCAGGCCACTCAAGCGGTCCGTCTCGCTGTCGTTTCGGATGCCATTTTGATTGGAATCGACCCAAATCAGACCGCTGACGATCGCATTGGCGTGGTAGCCAAAGTCAGCATCATCGTAGTTTTCTCCGTTGCCGAGTGAGACATCATGCAAGCTATCGCATTCGCCTGCGGCCTGGTCGCATGTACCGATCACATCCGGATCGCCTGTTTGATCCACACCATCAGGCAAGGTGCTGATATCGACCTGAACGAGATACTCGCCAGCCGGCAGGCCAGTAAAATCGTAGACACCGCTGCTGTCAGTGGTCTGTGTGGTCAATAGAAGATCACCACTATCCAGGAGATCATCATTATTGACGTCTAGGTACAGCTTCACAGTGACGTTTGGTATTCCGGGTTCAGCCCCATCCTTGACTCCATCATGGTCCTCGTCATTCCAGACCAGATCGCCGATGGAGCTCGTGCCCACATAACCGAAGTCGGCGTTGAGGTCATGTTCTCCAGGGCATAGGATTGTGTCATAAGGTTCATTTCCGGTTGTTAGCGTTAGACCAACAGGTAGCGTGCTCTCGTCTATGTCAACGGTGTAACTTCCGGGCCCAAGGTTCGTAAACAGGTAATAACCATTGTCATCTGTAACCTGGGAGTCTGTCGAAGCGCCGCTGAGGTTCACGGTTACGCCAGGGATTCCCGGCTCACCGGAATCTTGAATCCCATCACCGTTCAGATCGTACCAGACGAAATCGCCGATCGTAGAGCGCTGCCAATAGCCAAAGTCAGCGAGGTTGTAATCCTCCCCGCTGCCCAATGTATGTAGCAGAGGTTCGTTCCCCGTTGTCAGCACATAACCTAGCGGCAAAGTGCTCTCATCGACGTCTACTCGATAATCGCCAGGCGGCAGGTTGGTGAAATCATACGTTCCGCTGGCATCCGTTTGTTGTGTGTAAGTGACATCATCAGCCGTGTCCAATGTGCCGTCGTTGCCGGCTCCGATCAGGTTGACGGTGACGCTGGCCAAGCCCGGTTCACTTCCGTTATGGATGCCGTCACCAGCCGTGCCGCCTCCAGAGCCATCATCGTCCCAAACCAAATCGCCAATCGATCCGGTACCTATACATACTTGCGCTACAACGACATCCTCCGAGCCTGCTTCACAGCCATTGTCGGGACATGCGGTTGACACGGATCTCAAACTCACTTCCAGACATAGATCGGCGGGAGGCACCACGGTCCCATCCGGTGTGATCTCCAGGGTTACGTCAATGGAACCTCCGGCGGCCAGGTCGCCTGTGCTGTAAGTGCCGTTCATGATCTCGGTCGTTTTATCGACACCCAGAACCGAATAGGCGACCGTCCATCCGCTGGGAATCGCAGGCGTGATGTCATCCAGCGTAATATCATCGATCCGCTCAGAATCGTTCTCCACTGTAATATGGAATGTTGCGGTTTGATTTGCGATGACACTCTGTGCCTTGGTCTGGTTCTCGCCATCGTCGTTATAGATGTCGTCACCAATATAGCTGGCTTCGGCGTCGTTCTTGATGTGGTTGTCCGGCTGATATCCGGTGATGCTGAAGACTTTCCAGCCATCATGGGCGGCAATATGAACCCAGCAGGAACCTTCAGGCGCATAGGGTTCGTTGAAACCGAATTCCGCATCATAGAGATGCTCGATCTCAAAGGGCGCGGAGGTGTCCGTGATGTCGATCCAATAGAGCAAGCCTTCGTCATTACCAACCGCTGTGGCGACGAAAGCGAAATCTCCGCGCACATAAACTCCGGAGGCGGGAAAATTGCTATCCCCGCCGCCGAGGAATAGATAGCCTTCAGTGACTGGAGCTGTGGGGGTGGAGACATCTACGATATACAAGTCTCCAGCAAAATTAACGAAATAGACCAGGTCGTTGGGCTCATCTACATAGAGACCTCGAATATCGCCAACGATGCCGGGGTTGCCCGGCGCGTCGGGGTCATAGGTACTTACCAGGGATGGAGCAGTTGGGGTAGTAATATCGAAGACGTGCATTTGATCATCTGGGTTGTATTCATTGGCATACAGATAGTTTCCTGCTCCGCGCACTTTCACAAAATCCCGCCCAGTCTCGACGGTTGTCACATAAACCAGATTGGAAGGATCACTGACGTTGTACACTTCCAGCCCGGCATCGGATGCAACGTATGCGTAATCCCCCGTCACATAGATGCCGTATGCCGCATCTTGGGGAGCGATGGAATCGAGCATTGCGCCGGTGCTGTCATTGTAGGAATAAACCCCATCATCTCCGGCGCCGAAGCTGTTGCTGCCGCTGTGCCACAGATCCCACAACTTGTCATCACTACCGGATGTATCACCCATCGTTGCCGGTACGACGGGCGGCCCCGGGTTATCGTCCGGGTAACATATATTCGCTCGCCACAGGCCATCGTGATGGTCCGCAATCCAGACGTAGGAATCATCCATGTAGATGCCGCCGCGCGTATCCGGGAGCGCAGTACCTTTACGGTACACAAGGTCCATGATCACGATGGATTCCACCGTGTTGGTATCGGAGGCGGAGTTATCTGATGTGTCGGTGTCGTAGGTTCCGGCGGGAGCGGTGGCGGTGGCGGTGTTGGTGATATCGCCTCTGGCGGAACTGCTGACGGTGGCGTTGATGGTGTAGGTCAGGTAGTTGCCGGCTCCAGCGGGTAGGTCGATGTCGCTGACGGAGATGTCTCCGGTGCCGGAGGCGGTCGCGCCGCAGCTCGCGGTGCCTGTGGCGGCGCATGACCAGGACCAGGAGCTGAAGTCTCCTGGTCGGTTATCGACGAAGGTGGCATCGATGGCGTCATTGGTTCCGTCGTTGGAGATGATGATGGTGTAGGTCAGGGAACCACCGGGGGCGTACTGGGCTGTACCGTCGGTCATGGTTATGCCCAAGTTGACCGGTGGTGTGAGCGTGTCTGTATCCGAGGCGGAGTTATTGGACGTGTCGGTATCGTAGGTTCCGGATGGGGGGGTGACGGTGGCGGTGTTGGTGATATCGCCGCTGGCGAAGCAGCCGGCGATGGCGTCGATGGTGTAGGTCAGGTAGTTGCCGGCTCCGGTGGGCAAATCAATATCACCGACCGAGATATTCCCTGTCCCGCTGGTGGTTGCGCCGCAGCTCGCCGTGCCGGTGGCGGCGCAGGACCAGGACCAGGAACTGATGGCAGCAGGTCGATTGTCGACGAAGGTGGCGTCGATGGCGTCATTGGACCCGATGTTGGATACGATGATGGTGTAGGTCAGATACTCACCGGGGATGTACATCGTTACGCCGTCTGTCTTGGTGACTTCGAGGTTGAGTGGTAGGAGTGTGTCCGTGTCGGAGGCGGTGTTGTCGCTGGTGTCCGTGTCATAGGTGCCGGTGGGTGCGGTGACAGTGGCGGTGTTGGTGATGGAGTCGGGGGCAGGATCACTTACGTTGGCGTTGATGGTGTACGTCAGGTAGTTGCTGGCCCCGTCTGTAGGCAGGTCGATGTCGTTGACGGAGATGTCCCCGGCACCGTTGGCGGTTGCACCGCAGCTTGCGGTGCCTGTGGCAACACAGGACCAGGACCAGGAACTGATGCCCGTGGGTTGGTCATCTACGAAAGTGGCGTCGACAGCGTCGTTGGCCCCGCTGTTGGAGATGACGATGGTGTACGTCAGGGATCCACCCGGGGAGTAGATCGTCACGCCGTCGTCTTTGGTCACGCCAAGGTTGACCGATGGGGTGAGTGTGTCAGTATCCGAGGCGGTGTTATCCGCTGGGTTGGTCTCATGGTTGGCTGCTGGAGCGGTGACGGTGGCGGTGTTGGTGATATCCGCGCTGGCGCCGCCATTTACCGTGGCGTTGATGGTATAGGTCAAGTAGTTGCCGGCGCCGGTGGGCAGATCGATGTCGCTGACGGAGATGTCCCCGGTGCCGCTGGCGGTTGTTCCGCAACTTGCTGTACCTGTTGCTGCACAGGACCAGGACCAGGAGCTGATGTCCGCCGGGCGCGAGTCCTCAAACGTAGCGTCTGTGGCATCGTTCGCGCCGGCGTTGGAGACGGTGATGGTGTAGGTCAGAGATCCACCAGGGATGTACATGGCCACGCCGTCGTCCTTGGTCACGCCGAGATCCACGGGCGGCTTGTAAGGGACGGTCTCGCTGTCCGTAGGTGAATCGACGCCGTCCACGGTGGCATAGGCGATGTTGGTCACAAAGCCGGCAGACACATCGTCTCCATCCGTGTTGTACGTTGCTGTGCAGGTGATGAATTCACCCGGATCAAACCAGTTGTCATGATCACCGATGGTGCTCACATCCGGGCATGTCGCCGCGCCGGCCGGATCATCTGTGACTGCCACCGGTCCTTCCAGCTCTGCGTATCCACTGTTGGTCACCAGATAGCTGTAGTCGAGATCCTCGCCGGAACCGGTGAAATATTCCTGCGTAACACTCTTCACGATCGTCAAACCAGTGGTTGCATACGTGGCAGTAGAATTCTCGGAGTCATAGGGTGATCCGCTGTATGTGCCGGTGGCATAAGCCGTGTTGTCGTGCGAGCCTGCAACGGCAGTCAGCGGTCCAACGGTGCAGGTGGCAATGTGGTCGTCGTCTGCGGCTTCCGCAACCGGCAGGGTTGTCGCAGCCCATGCGGTGTTGCAGGCCGAAACGTCGAGTGTGTCATCGGTGATGCTGATCGGGTTGAAGGCGACGTCCCCCGTGTTCTCAACGATGAAGTGGTGATAGACATCTGCGCCGATGGGTACGGCGATGGAGGTCTGCCATGGTCCGGTATCGCTTGTGGATACCAGTTTGAGCAGTGAAATCGATGGCGTCACGTCGCGCACGTCGAGCGTATCACTGGCGGTGTTGCCAACTCCGCCCTCAAACGATGAGACATTGCCAGTGGTATTCAGCCAAGCTCCCGCGGTTGCGCCGGTCACGGTGACTTCGATCTCGCAGTAGTCGTCAGCCGCCAACGCTCCATTGGTGAGGGCAATGGTGTCGGGGTTGGTGGTCGTCAGCGTGCCACCGCCGCACTCCGTGCTGGAGGATGTTGCGACGGTGATGCCGGCCGGGAGTGTGTCCGAGAAGGCGATGCTGGACAGCGCCTGGTTTTGATTGGGATTGGTGATCGTGAAGCGCAGGGTGGTCGTGTTGGTCGTGAAGATCGGGGAGGTCAGGAAGTGCTTGCTGATGCTCGGTGGTGCGACGGCGATCAGCGTGGCTTCCGCATAGCCGTCAGGGCTTGTGTTCTCCCCACTTTCCGTGGAAGAGATATATCCGCTGACGTTGTCGAATTGCCCTGCGTTGGTGGCGAGAACATCCACCCACGCGGTACAGCTTGAACTCACGGCCATGGTCGCGCCGGTGGGGCTGCCGAAGGTCAGCGTCGTATCCCCGTCGGACGGAGCCCACGTTGGTGAGCCACTGCAATCCGTGCCGGAATTGGGATCGTCCGCCACTTCCAATCCCGGCGGCAGCGTGTCCGTGAAGGTGACGCCGGTGAGGGCCACAGCAGCAGGATCGGTGTTGCTCAACGTGAAGGTCAGTGTGGTTTCCGTGTTCTGCGGGATCGAAACGTCATCAAAGGCCTTATCGAGGGTCGGGGGAGGATTCGGCTCCAGGCAGCCGTTAAACGTGATGTGATCCAGATGCAGATCGGCGCCCGAGTTGTCGTTCTTCGCCCCGGTCCCGCCGATGCGGAAGGTCGTGTTGCCGCCGGTGTTCGTCAGGGTGGTGAAATCCAAAGGGTGTGCGGTGAAGGTATCCGTTGATGAGGCGAATGATGCAAAGGTTGTGAATCCGCTGCCAGCGTCATACGAAACCGTAAGGTCAGTCGGGCCGTTGCTGTCCGCCAACTCATAGAAATTCATCTGCACTTCGCTGAAGTGTCGTGTGTCAACCACAAATTGATAGTACTGGCCATCATTCTTGTAGCCGTAGGTGGTCCAAGCGGTATCGTCGTTGGCGCCTCCAAAGGCAGTGGTGATCAACGACTTGGCTGGGAGGAGGACGGAGGCAGTGGCAGTGCCAACGCTTGCATGTTGCGTGGTGGGCAATCCCCCCGTGAGATCGGGCGGGTTGGCCGTCGTCCCAGTAGGGACGGTCCATTCAGCCATGGTCTGGCCCGGCGTGCAAGCACCGGCCGCCGAGGCTGTGAGCGTATCGCTGGCCGTGTTTCCGGTATCCACGTCTGTGTCGATGAATAAATGCCCCGTCGTGTTGTCATAGATTCCAAGAATGGGAACCGTGACATCGACGTAAATGATGCAGCTGCTGAAGGGAGCTATGGTTCCATCGGAGAAGGAGATGGAAGGATCATCTGCACTTGGAGAGAAGGTTGGAGAGCCGCAGCCAACGGTTGAATCATTCGGTGTGGAAGCGACGACCATTTGATCCGGCGTATCGGGGAAATCATCGGTGAAGTTCACGCCTGAGATGCTGCTCGATGTGGGGTTGGTCAACGTGATCTTGAGTGTCGAGGTGCCGGTGGGTTCGATCCTGTCGGGAATGAATTGTTTCTGGATCGTGACGCTGGATGGGCCGACGATCTCGTAGAAGCGAGCCGAGGATGAGAAATCCGAATTGTAGTGGTAGCTGCTTCCGGAGAAGTCGTAGATCAGCGAATTGAGAGAATCCTCTGAACCCGCACCGGCGATGATCTCGACTTCATACGTGACGACGACGATCCCTCCGTTCTTGCCTACGTCGAGGCAGGAGCGGTAATTGGGGCTGTTGGGATCGTTTTCCCACAGGCAGCTGTCCCCGTAGAGTTTGTCCTCCGGATCTTCGACATAGGGTGAGGAATCAGCTCCATAGTCGGTGGAAACGGACAGGATCCTGAAGATGGTGTTCGGGAGATGCAGGAAGGTCTCGATCTGTTCATATCCGTTGGTGGCGGTCGAGCCCGTCAATTCGATTGTATACGTTTCACCGACCATGAAGATCATCGTTCCGCCGGGCGGAATGATCTCGGTATCCAACTTGACCTGGGTGGTTGAGTTCCTGCTCTGGGAGATCAGGTACTCGACGTACAACTCACGCGGCGTGGGAGATGTCTCCAAGACCCCGTCATCCGCGGTTAACTCGATGCTGTAGCTGCGCGTCGTCTCATAGGCATCTTCATGGCGTGTGACCTCAGCCTCGAAGTAGACATCGATGCAAGTTGGGACCAATGGCGTTCCTGCTCCGATGGTTCCGATTGTGATCGAGGATAGGGATTCATCCCTGAGATTGATGTAGTAGGAAGTGCTGTCGTACAGGTCTTCCACATCGTCGAAATCGAAGGTGGCGACCGCGTTCGTGGCTTCGTCTCCTTCGTTGCAGATGCGTGCGCCGATGGGAAAGGTGTTCGGCCCTACGGTTTCATCGTTGCTGTCCAGGCCGATGACGTTCCAGGTGATGGGGGTGATCGAAAGGTCAGGCGCGGCTGAGCCCTGGAATTGCGGCTGGTAGACAGCCACGAGCATGACGAACATGACCAATGCCAATCGTATGGCTGTAAATGCTTTCTTCTTCACCCACACCTCCACAAAGCGAAACGTGTAGTAAAAATCAATGCATTAATGTAAACAAAACTCCTGGTTCACGCAAATCTTCTCAATGAACCAGTGCGTCAATCCATCCATTGGGTGTTAATTCAAACAATCCTTCCAGGTCCCAAAAGCTCGGGTCTGTAGGAACGATGCATTATCACAATGAAAAGAAGGAGAACACCCCCTACATTTATACAACATAACATGAAAATCAACCATAACCTATGAATACCACAATTACCCTTGCTGCTTCATTATCAAAACCCGTGATGCCGTCTCAGCTTGGGCATGTTCCCTGTTGAATCTTCCTGTCCTGGGGCTCCACGATCATTAATCTCGTGGTCCTCCAATCCAGATCCATGCGGGATTTCCCGAATCAAAAGGGACCGTCTTGTCGTTTTTCCTGACAAGACGATCCCAAGTGGACCGGCTCATCCATCCGACTTTCATGCGTCTCAATCTGCTATTGCAACCACATCAATATCCGGGAGCAGGTGTTCTGCATCGCGGATGGCTGGAATGGTAAAACCTATAGTTGTGAGACCCAGCATGAGGATTCCCATCAAGATGAACATCAGCGACATGCCTACTCCCGGTCCAGTTCCAAGAACATTCCCCAGAATGGGTGCCAGGACACCATCGGGCATCATCGAGGGTTCAAAGATCTTTTCGGCCAAGGGCCCAGCGATGAGTGTGCCCAGGGGGATCATCGAGCGAGATGCCGTGATCCTGACCGACATCACCCGTCCTTGAACATCCGGCGGAACCTTGGCAAGCCAGAACGAATCCAGGGTCGCGTTGAGAATGGGGATGAAGAGGAACATACCCAGCGCACCGGGAATCCATGTCACGAAATCACGGCCGAAGCCAAAGAGTATCCGACCAAAAATGGCGCTCAATCCCATACACAAGAGCGCTCCCTGCACCTTGCGCTTGGGACCTCCCCAGATGCTGATCAGGACTCCGCCGATAACCGCTCCCGCGCTCAGCATGGCCTGCACCCCGCTAAGCACCCATTCATCTCCACCCGTTCGAGCCAGGATCAGAGCAGCAAGCAAGACATTGGCCGTGGTTCCGATGAGATTCGCTACCATCCAGATCGATTGCAGCCCCCGCAAACTTGGACGATTGAGAATGAACTTGAAGCCGAACGCAATGTCCTTTCGAAAACTTCGCTTGGATTGTCTGCCGAGATCACTTTCGACCGGTTGAGGAATGTCCACCAGGATCAGGGTGAGGATCGCAAGCCCGAAGGTACACAGGTCGAACAGGAGAATGTCTTTGAGATCCGTAAAGGCGAGCAATCCGGCTGCTGCGATGGGCGAGAAGATGCTCGCTGCTGTAGCCGCCAGATCGTACAGACCGCTCGCTCGACCGTAGTGTTTCTTGGGAACCAACATCGTGATCGATCCCATGAACGCAGGAACCTGGAGACTATCTGCGACACCAGCAATGAAGATCACCAGGTAGATATGCCAGAGGACCATTTCACCACGTAGGTAGACCACCAATAAACCCATGGTCGCAAGGCCAGCAAGGCTGTCGCTGGCGATGAGCAGAGATTTTCGTGACCAACGGTCGACCAATACACCACTGAGAGGGCCAAAAACTAGCATCGGAAGTGTGCCAAAAAAGACCGATAACGCCAGAGCTGTTGGTGATCCCGTCTCTTGAAAAACCCACAGCGTTAGGGTAAAGCTGGTCATACCAGAACCGAAGATGGAGGCAAACTGGCCAAACCAGATCACCAAGAATCCCTTGAACCCCTGAAGGCGCTTGGTCATTCGGTGCTCCTCACTCCGTTGAATTGGGAAGAGCTATTATTTCTGCGAGTGCTTCAGCCGAAAACCATCTGCCGGCCGCCATGACACCTTGGAGATCCTGGATAGCGGTGATATCTTCGAGGGGATTGTCGTGAATCAGGAGCAGGTCCGCTCGCATGCCAACCGCAACGCGGCCGAAGTTTCCTTCCCCGAGCATGTTCTCCACAGCATTTGCAGCGTTGATGGTGCTGGTGGCGATAGCTTCGTAAGGGGAGAAGCCATTAGCAACCATGATTTGAAGTTCATCATGGACTGCAAACCCCGGCATGATCGCTAAGATGCCGGAGTCGGTCCCTAATAACAACGGGATGTCCGCCTCGTGTAACTGCCGCAACAGCCATTGGTCGAAATCATACTTGTAGATAGCCAGGCTTTCGATTCCTTTGAAGAGAACCTGGTGCTTTTCCGTTCCGGATCGCAGGCTATCCTGATACGCTGCAGGTAGGTAAGCAGCTTCAGGTCGATTGAGAAAACCAGGTAGATCGAAGAGCTTGTGATGGATGACATCATCGATCACCAACGTCGTACAAACCGGTGCGCCATGAAGCTTGAGCGAAGTAAGAATAGCTTCCAAAGCATCCGCATGATCCACACTGAACGTGGCTTCGTTGAACGCATTAAAGAGATCGATCTGAGTCGAACCTGTTTGAATTAGATATCCCAACCATTCATCCGGAGCCATTTGTTGTTTCCGATCGAAATCGATGAATTCCGGCATGAGCTCCTCGATGTGCGCGATCTCATCCATGCCATAGATCAGCACTTGGTCCAACCCGACCGGATATGGAATGTGTCCAGCGCTGTACATGCCCAACCTGCTTGCTGTCGTCAAGGCGGCTCGTGTGTCGTCCAAAGAAAGGTAGGAATACAGCTTGAGGAAATCGAAGCCGAGATGATGGTTCATGTCGACCTCTCCAACAGGATCGCCCAGGGGACTGGCGAACAGGATCTTGCCGGAGGCATAGATTGTTGGGCCAACACGCGTGCCAACTTGGATCTCATCACGCCATTGGAGGGCATAGGTTAGTGTATCCCCCTCGGGACCGAAATCCCGGATCGTGGTCACGCCATTGGCGAGGTAGAGCGCCAGCGGCGTGACCGGCCATACATCCGAATCCCAGTTCTGATTGGTGTGCATGTGCATGTCCGCCAATCCGGGCATCAGATAGCTGCCCTGACCATCGATCACCACCGCGGATTTGGGGACCTCAACATCGCTCGAAGGACCCACCTCTACGATTTGATCACCTTCAACCACCACGGTTTGATCGTAGAGGATGGTCTCACTCGTCATGGGGACCACATTGACATGCACAAAGGCGATGGGATCCTCGCGCGCGTCGGCAAACATGATCTCCGATTTCCCCGCACACGATGGGATCAGAACCAATGTTGTAAGGACCAGGACGAGATGACTTTTCAGGGTTCTCAAGATCGTAAACCGATTTGATCCAGTGACCTGTTCGTCTGTTTCTTGGACAGTCATACCTGTATACATTGCCCGACTCCATTATGGGGTTTATTCCACGTTCATCTGGGATCGATCAGCGTTTGGCGAGTGTCCCCCAGGTCATGAGCAGACTCATGATGCCGAAAGCAAGTGTCGGGATCAGGGATTCGATCGAGTATCCATCTGCAGTGATCTTCCCTAAGTAGATTCCCGAAGCCCATGCGCCACCGATGGCCAACACCCCGAACATCCAGCGTGGGAAGGCAACAGCTTTCTTCTTATTCATGGTTTCCTCCATTTCTTATGTGAAGTTCCTCTATACTTGGCAATACGAAGACCTAGAAGCAGTCCAACTCCAATTACATCAGCTACTTGATTTCGTCGTTGATCACGTCGAAATTCAACCAGATCACATCCTCGGATAGTCTTTGGAAATCCTTTAAACGCAGTGGGATGACTCCCTCTTTCGATTGCAGGTCGGGCGCGACGAACATGGATCGGGGTGAAGATCCGCCAACCAGCTGTGGATGGATCAGCGTGCTTATTTGTTGAACCAATCCCTCCCGCAGCAGGACTCCATTGAGTATTCCCCCAGAATCCACACGGATAGTCTCGACACCGTATCTCGCGTTCATTTCTTCGAGCGCAGTCCTGAGGTCCACGCGCTCGTCGCCAGCCACGATGGTTTCGACTCCAACATCTCGGAGATCCTCGAGGTAGCGCTTTGGCGTCACCGCTGAACAGAGCGCGATGGCTTGCCGCCACCACGGCTGCTGGCGAATGGCCGGCCAATTCCGGATGCGCCCTTGGCTGTCCACGACGGCAAGCAGTTGGCGTGTATCATCCGGCTGAGACTCCATCTCGGCTGCCATCTCGCGATATTCCTCAGGGATTTCCTCCGGAATATCCGCGGCCAGGATCGTATTGCTCCCCGACAAAATGGCGTCAGGAGCAAGTCGAGCAGCAATCTCGTAGTACAACCCTTGATCGATCGAGACCCAATCGAGCCGTCCATCCAAACTCATCCCAATGTGCAGAATGACATGTGGAAACATCAGATTTCTCTCCTTCGGGTATTGACCTCTTGATCATCATCGACTTCATTTCACCGCCCGGCTCCCACTCCTACCCTCCCAACCACCGATTGATTTCTATGCCAAATCTCATTGATCGCGTTGCAGAACCGCATCATTCATCTCATTCTTCTTCGACCTACCTTTTGTTCCATATCGAATGAATGCAATAGCTGCAATCCCAAACGAGAGCACGAACGAGCCACAGAGAATCCCGACACCTCTTAGTAGATCGCTTCCAATATTGCAGGCCACTTGCAGGAATTTGTAAAAATAATTCGGCCCAATAGCCAGCGTCAGCTTGGGCCCATCGCGCCCGTCAGGATAATCACAGGAAAGCGTGTGCAGCCCTGGTTCATCGATCGTCGTGCTGTAGACTAGAACGCCAACTCTGCCGCTGTTTGTTTGATAGCGATTGGTGGGAACGTAGTCCGGTACCAACGGAACATCTTCGCCCGTCGTCTTCGATGTCAAGCTGCATTCCAAGGTTGGGGGCCATTCTGCATGGATGTAGGCACCTTCATGGCCTTCGTAATAGACTCCGTAAGCCCCTTTTCTTTCCAAATGGAGATCGACTTCTCCCGGGATTTCTGCCTTTTGAAGCCGGTTATGGTAGGCTCCTGCGATCAAAGACGGATAGGAACTCAAAGCAGGAATGATGAGCATGGCTGACCCTAAACAGCCCAGCACGAACACAAGAGCAGCGGCGCTGAATAACAAGCGGGAACTTCTAAGCGACTGCCTTTTCATAACGAACCTCCTCTCTGAAATGCCCCACATTCCAAGCGTACTCTCTGGCTTCATCACTTAGGTAGTTCTTCCGGTCAATCAGCGGGCAGTGCGCAGCGGAAGCCCAGATCGTCACAGCGGACCCAGGATCCAGTCGCATGCCGGACGGTTGTGCGAACCCATGAACCGTTGTCGATCCAAGCGCCTCCCCGTTGAGTGCGCTCGGTTCCGTATCGGGGTCCTTCCGGGTTATCAAGCTGTGAATCTCTGTAGTAGTCCTTGCTATACCAATCGGCCGTCCATTCCCACACATTGCCAGCCATGTCCAAAGCCCCATAAGGGCTTGAGCCACCTGGAAAACTCCCCACAGGGGCGGTGAGGGCATAACCGTCGTCAAAGGCTTCATGCTTCCAGCGTTCCACCGGGCATTGAGCATCGCAGAAGTTTCCCAGATTCCATTCGTAGGAGTTGCCCCATGGAAACAGGCGCTCATCCGTACCACGGGCAGCCTTCTCCCACTGCGCTTCGGTCGGTAAGCCTCCACCCGCCCACTCGCAATAGGTTGCAGCATCATCCCAGCTCACCTGAACCACGGGATGATCGTCTTGAGCAATTGAGTCGGACCCGTGGGGATGTTGCCAGTCTGTACCCGGCAAGTGTGGCCACTCATATTCCTTAGGTCCTGCTCTGTAGGGAGCTCCCCAACCATCCACCTCCGCACTGGTTCTGTAACCGGTTGCCTCGACGAACGTGCGGAACATCTCCACGGTCACTTCGGTTTGATCGATCCAGTACGCATCCAGGTAGACAGCATGTTGAGGGCTTTCATCGGTGTAGATCTGGATATCCAGATCACCATCAGCCAGGTTCCCATTCCACATCCACTGGATTCCAGAATGGCCCATCTCGAACTCGCCAGCGGGGACATAGACCATCGTCATCCCGTCAGCAGGACGGATACGCGTATCGATGGGCGCAGATACTTGATGTGTAAGGGGATTTTCACCAGCATCTACTTGGGAATCCTTAATCCACGAAGCCGTGAAGTTTCGAAGAACGGGTTCCATGACTGCATCATGTAATTGGTCGAACTCATCCGACAAAACTGTGAATAGAACCTGGTAGACAGCGGAATCAGATTGGCACACTGCGAGTTCCAAGACCAAAATTCCCGCCTCTGGGATCTCCAAGTCAGCACGCGATAGTTCCCATTGCAAACCCCGAGCCTCGAGGATCTCGACCGGCTCCAGAAGCTGCAGATTATCTTTCATCTGATCCAAGCGCGTATCCTCGAAGACTGCCATGGCGATCATTGTTGGATCCAGATTGGGATTTCTCAGAAACAGCCCCGGCTTGGCTTCGACCCAACCTTCAAGCAGGTCACTCAGGTTGGATGGTGTATTGCCTGGTTGGGGGCTCCCCGTCTCCCTCTCAGGGCTTGTTGTTCCGCAGGCTTGGATCAAAGCTGTCAAGATAACGATCAGGGTCAGGATGATCGATCCTCGTTTCTTCATCGCATGCCTCCATTCATCGGGTTTTGCAATGCCACCCATGTAGTGGAATCCGTCGCAAGTAGCATAGATATTATTGGGGTGCATTTCACGAGCCTCAGGGAGGATTTCTATACAATCCAGCGAGGGGTTTATCGACATATCGCAAGGCGGGGGTAAAGGCAGCAGCGCTCCATCGTTGGAGCGCTGCTACAGTGGAGAGCAGGGAAACCTTCTCTGATTCAATCCTTTTGGATCAGTCCCTGCTGCCATGCATATACTGCAGCTTGGGTGCGGTCGGCGAGGTGCAGTTTCCCTAGAATATTACTGACATGCCCCTTGACGGTTCCCACGGTAATCACGAGCTGATCGGCGATCTTCTGATTCGAGTACCCGTTGGCGATAAGTTTGAGGACTTCCATCTCACGCTCGGTAAGTTCGGTAAACAGTCTCTGTCGTATTGGATCACCAACACGGAACTCTTTGATCACACGCTCAGCAATGCGTGGATGAAGCGTGGCTTCCCCACGAGCCGCTCGACGAATCGCGTCCGTCAATTCGGCGGCTTTCACATCTTTGAGCAAATAGGAAATCGCTCCGGCTTGCAGTGCCGGGAAGATGTGTTCGTCTTCATGGAACGAGGTCAGGATGATGATCTGCGTACGCGGGCTGTTGTCCTTTAACCGGCGTGTGGTCTCAACACCATCTAAACCAGGCATCACCAAATCCATCAATACCACATCTGGAACATGATCTTCCGCCAACCGAAGCGCTTCCTCCCCCGAGGCGGCTTCAGCGATGACATGGATATCTTCTTGCGCTTCTAGATAACCAACCGCCCCACGGCGAACCATCTCATGATCATCAACGATCATTACAGAAATGATGTCTTTCATACTGCCTCCAGGTTATCCCCTCTGAGGAATCACCACAAATATGGAGGTGCCCTCGCCTTGATCGCTGCTGACCTGCAAGCTTCCACCCAGCGACTCCGCTCTCTCGCGCATGGAGTTCAAGCCCATCCCGCCTTGCACTTGGCTGGGCATGAAGCCCCGCCCATCGTCCCCGATGGTCAAGCTGAGTGTCTTCGCATCAAAACCAAGCACGATGGAGATGTTTGTGGCAGCGCTGTGGCGGGCAGCATTGGTCAGGGCTTCCTGAAGAATCCGGAGCAAGGTTTGTTTGACATCCAACGGTGGATCATCCCCGGATTGCAGATCAAGGTCAACTTCGATTTGATTCTGATGTGACCAGTCCAATGCGTATTCGCGCAGGATCACATGGAGCGGTTTCTCGTCCAGGGCTTGTGGTCGTAGTTCGAGAATTAAACCCGTCAATTCAGCGCGGATCGAATCGATCAGACGATCTGCCTCCTCCAGATGCTCTTTGGCGGTCTGCGGGTCCCGCTCAAACAAGGTCAATGTTGTGCCGATCTGAAAGGAGACGGCTAGGGCTTGTTGTTTAATACTGTCGTGAAGTTCTCGCGCCAGTCGATTTCGTTCCTCCATAGTCGCAACTTGCTGAGCCTGCTCATAAAGCCGTGCATTCTGGATGGCTATAGCGGCACGCTCGGCAAGGGCTGTAAATCGACTTACGTCATCTGCATTGAAGGTGCGCGGCGTAGTGAAGACCGCGCTGAAAACACCAAAGACCTCCTCGTCGATCTTGATCGGCAGATGCAGGAACGAACGAATCCCCTCTACAAAGTTAGCAGCTTCCACAACCTCAGCACGCTCATCCTGACGGCGCGGGTCCGTGAGGGCATCTTCCACGATAACGGGCTCACCGGTTGCAGCAACATGGCCGAAGGTCCCCTCATCACGAGCGAAAGAGAGAACATCCAAGGTCTCCAGGCTGAAGCCTCGCGCGACCTTGGCCATGAAACGCTCCTGCTCCTCATCCCAAACCATGAGAGAGCTTTTATCCGCCTCGAGAATGTCCACGCAAATATCCACGAGAGCCTGCAACACATTGTCCAAACTAAGGTGTTGGTAGAGTTCGGCATCGGCGCGATAGAGGGCCTGCAGCTCACGCATACTTTCCTGGGTTTGTTCATGGAGACGGGCATTCTCGATGGCGATAGCTGCTTGATTGGCGAACGCCACCAGGAGATCTAAATCGGTTTGGTAGAAGACATCCTTTCCCCCATGTGTAGCCGCGAGCACAAGTGTGCCAACCACCTGGTCCTTGAAGACAAGAGGCGCTACTGCGGCGCTTCTCATGTTCTTGTCCCGGATATAGGTGTGGGCAAAGGGATCCACTCGATCATCACTTTGGACATCATTTGAGATGCTGGGGCGTTTATTTAGAGTCGCCCATCCGGAAAGGCTGCTGTCAAGAGAAGAAGTGTATCCGAGGGTCACGGCTGCTGAGCCTGTTGCAGCTACAACCTCATCCTTTCGTTTTTCCCAATCGACCAAGTTGATCATACCGCCGTCAGCTTGAAGCAGAGCCGTTGCTTGTTGAACGATCAGATTGAGGAGTTCATTCAGTTCCAGCGTGCTTGCGATTGCAGAAGTCGTTTCCTGCAGGGCTGTGCGCTGAGCCAGTTGACTCCTCGCTTCTTCGTAGAGGCGTGCATTCTCGATCGCGATTCCAATTTGATGTCCAATCGAGGTCAGCAACTGAACATCCTCGTCGGAATATTCGCGCTCGCTGCGGGCAATGGCAAAAAACGTGCCCAGCACTTTCCCCTTTGAACTCAGGGGAAACACGGCTGCGGAGCGGAGCCCTGCTTCTCGCACAACCGTTCGGGTAAGGCGGGGATCTGTTGAGACATCCTTTATTAATAAGGGCTGACCAGATTGGGCGACATGCCCAGAGAAACCCTCACCTAACTGCAGTTTATCAATTTCATTCGCGAAATCGGAACCAAAACCTCGCTGCACAACAAGCTTCAATAGTTTTGCATCTTCATCCAAGAGATAGATGCCACCGGCGTCGATTTCCAACACCTCAAGGGTTTTTTCCAATGCCGTGTTGAGAACATCGTTTAACTCCAGAGATGAGATGACTGCGATGGCAATTGTGTTGAGCGCTTCGAGGGCTTTCGTTCGCGCAGCGACGATCCGCTCTAGGTCTCTTGAGGTTCCCTTTTCACTTTGATTTTTATCTTCTTCTGCAGGAGATTGGTTCATTTTCCACAATCCCTGGAATGACGACATCGTATGCTCTTACGTGACCATCGCTTCTGTAGTTACAACGAACAACAGCAGAATAGGAAATCCATCCATGCACGGACCCATCAAGAATCCAAACCTTGCTGCCTTACACGGGTTTCTATCCAATCGACCTTGGCACGGGGCAAAATATTATCAAACCCGCCGGTAGGCCAATACCTCATCCGTTTCCACATCGATTGAGGCCGAATACGCATGAGAGCCCAGCGGTCGATCTCAAGTCTTAGCATACAACAGCTACACTTAAATTGCGCCTATCGCTGGTTACGATTTTTCGACCATGGGTGATCGTGGGGAGAGAGGTGCGGTGTTCATCCTGGCTGATCGCCATCCTATCTGGGATAAGCGAACAACTCCGGCGAGTTAGCTGGTGGAACCACCTCTGCCGAAGCGATGCTCCCATAGGATTCGTCCCGCGCGCATTACAACCTCGGCCTGTTCCCAGCACGCAGTTCGATAGCACTCGTCGCGCAGCACGGAGGCATCCCAACCCCTGGTCAGATCGATGTAGGGCTGGAAGAGGATCCCGCCGTAGATCCCCAGAGCGCGTGTTGCGGCGATCACGGTGCTGGCTTCGCCGTTCTCCATGCACAGGCAGCCGCGCGCGCGGAATCCCTCCACCATGGCGGGCGTGATGCGGTACAGAGCCTCGCAGCTTGCGTTGCCTCCCACGTGGTAGCGCACACCCAACGTGGCACATGCATTCCTAAGCGCCTCCACCACCTCAGGAGCCGCATGCACTTCGCCCTCCGCATTGCCGTAATGCATCGAGGTACCATCCAAACCCACGGAGTAGGCGGGGATGATCAAATCGCCAAACTCGACCGGTGAACCCAAAGACCACGAAGCACAGGCGAGAAAGACGGCCTTCACGCCGCATGCTGCCAGGTCCTCGACAACACATGCCAGGGGTGATGCCCCCATCGGCGGCACCAGTACCGTGACATCCAAATCCTCGAAGACGCCCCGCTTCACGATCTCGCAGGCGGCATAGGGATGATGCCTCGGACCGAGCCACTGCGCGTCCTCCAACCCGCAGAGCTCATCCAATCGATCCACGATGGCCCTGGAAAAGGTCAACACAGCCATACCGCCCAATTGAAGATCGGCTTCCTTCAGGCCATCCTCACAAGCCGCCGCCAGGGTTTGATCAGAGTTGATGAGCGATTTCAAGCAAACCTCCTTTGCCCCCGGATCTGCATGTACGGGGTAATGTGGTGCCTTTCCCCACGATCCACGTGCAGGCATTTGCGGTAACAATTAATAGGATCGGCCTCTATCATAATCGATCACATCGGATTCATTCCAATCCCGTGGCCAGAGATGCCCTGCATGGAAGCCAAGACAGCAGCCAATCCGGGTTCTTGAGGGAGGGCGAAATGGAGATCGCTTTGTACCTGCAAAGTTCCTGACCTACAATCCCCGGTAGATCGTGCGCAAGGCTCAGAACGTATCCGTCATTCTCCGTGATGCTGCGATTCCCATCCGCGCGTCTCAAAGCCAAGCCGCCACTTGGAGTGCTCCAGTGAGTGCGAAATTGTCTCTCAAACGAAACCGAACGATTACCCTTGCCATCCTGTTGGTCCTGGTCGTCATGAATGCCGCTTGGTTCGCGATCTCCCTGCAGTCGGGCGCATCGATGGCTATGATCCTCTACGCCTTCATCCTGTTCTTCTGCTGGCGGATGGCCAACTACCGCGCCGGCGTGATTGCAGGCCTGCTTGGATTCGGGGTTCATCTCTATGAGCTACTGTTCGATCCTCCAGTGGATTTTCTCTTGCTCGATTGGATCTGTTTCTATTTGAATCTGTTCCTCCCACTTGCGCTTGTGTACTTCAGCTATCGCGCTTATCGGTCGCAGAGATAGGTTGGGATTTTATTCCTTATCGAATGTAGGGCAGAACATGGAAGCACCTTCCTACAGCCAATCCATTAAACCCCTGGGATTGACCTTGTTGATCACCATGGCCGTGATCAACGCTGTCTGGGCCTTCCTGCCCTCATGGGCTGGAGCATCGATTGCTACAGCCCTTTATACAATCGTTGCCCTGCGCTGGTACATGAAGGACTATCTCGCAGGCGGAATCGCGGGCGTGCTCGGTTTCGGCATCCACCTCTACGTGCTGCTCTTCCATCCACTCGAGGATCTGCAGGTTTTCGAAACGGTCTTCTTCTACCTGAACCTTCTGATCCCCATTCCCATTGCGTGCTTCGGCTTTCTGCTCTATCCGGAGAGGAAGTAAATACGCGCGGCTCAAGAGGAAACGCGGCGATGTTCCATCCACTTCCTTCCAACTGCAGCAGGATTCACGCTGTACGTACTCCTGATGTCCGGCTTACGGGTTGTGCTCGTGCCAGTTGCCACAGCCAAGAACCTGGTATCGACGCGCGGGTTGTCTTTGGCTGCTGGCATATTCCCGGCGACAGCCCTGATCGTTTCATGCAGGGCGAAGGCATTCTTCAGCCGGATTCGAAATTCGTGATGAAAGGATTCAAGGCGGCAGCTTGAAAAGAGAACCCATACCCAGCAGCATTCGAAGCCGGCCTGGGTGGAAACCGGCTTGGAAGCTGCGATCCGTGTTGCGTTGATGGAAGCAAAGTTCGGGACCTATAGTATCGGAGCTGAACCTTCCCCCAGCCAACCACGAGCAGATCTCGATTCTCTGTGGGAAGGCTGACTTTCTATGCGGTTTTTATCACTCAAATCCACAACCCGATCGAGGGTCTAATCGTCTCGCTCTATCCATACATTCATCAGCTGGGCGACGCCGATGGGAGGCGTTTCCATGCCATACACATAGGGTTTGGTGACCAGGTAGCTGGGGCGATCATGCATGATGAAAGCCGCCGGCATGTCGTTGATGATGGTCTGCTCGATTTCCTGATAGAGAGCCAGGCGTGTCTCGATATCCTGCATGACGCGGGCGGATTCCAGCAGTTCATCCAGCTCTGGATTGCTGTAGTTGCCGTGATTCAATTCGTTGCCGGTGTGGAAGATGAGATCGGCAAAATTCTCCGGATCGGGGTAATCGGCGCACCAACCCAGGTAGAGGATTTGCCCATGGTTCCCGGCATAGATCTCATCGTAGAAACTATCGTAGTCGATCTGCTCTACGTTGATCGTTACGCCTAAGGTATCCTCCCACATCTGGATGAGCAGGGCTTCATCGATGCTCAGATCCCCACCCTCGCCCATGGTGGTAAACACGATCTCGGGAAGTCCCTCAAAGCCTCCATACGATGAAGCGGTCAATGCGGCTCGTGCCCCCTCCGGACCATATTCGATCGGGTGGACATCCGGGTTGTAGCCAGGCAATCCGGGTGGATACAGGCCGTTGGCGATTACTCCCTTGTTGTCATAGACCACTTCGTTAAACCGCTCTTTGTCGATCGATCGGGTGAAGGCCTCCCTCACATGCATATCATCGAATGGGGGTCTGGAGAGATCGTACATGACATAATAGGTGCATAGCTCATGCACGGGCTGTACGTTCCCGAACAACGGATCGGAGGGATCCTCGGCCCTCTCTCGCAATTCCTGGTCAATATAGACCGCATCGATGTCGCCCGCCTCGTAGAGACGGATCGGGTAGCCCTGATAGATGAGATACACGACATACTCCAGACTGACAGGGCCTCTGTAGTAGTTCTCATTCCGAGCAAGGATGATGAGCTGCCCCTCGTCGTGTTGAATCATCTTGAATGGGCCGGTTCCGATCGGGTTATCCTCGATCTCATCGATGGTCTCGCGATCCACGATGAAGGATGTGTTGTAGGCGAGCTTATACAGGAAGTACGACCTGGGCTCGTCGAGGGTGATCTCAAGCGCGTATTCGTCCAGGACCTTCACGCCGGTGATTTCGTCGGCCTCCCCGTCTATGACCGCCGTGGCGCCCTGGATGTCGCTCAGATACGTGCGTGCCGTATCGGATTCCGTCGACGGGTCGCACGCCCGATTCAAGGAGAACTTCACATCCTCGGCGGTGAGGCGGCGGCCGCTGTGAAATGTCACGTCCTGCCTCAGGGCGAAGGTGTAAACCCGACCGTCGGAGCTGATGGTCCAGCTTTCCGCCAGGTCGGGGATGACCTGCAAATCGGTGTTCAGTTTTACCAATCCGCTGAAAAGATCACCGATGATGCTGTCCGGACTGAAATGCCATTTGGCTGGATCGAAGGTTACGGGTTCGCTCGAAGGAAGGAACAAGGCATTCTCACGGCTGACGCCGTAGGGGTGGGGAGGAAAGACCTGAAAGCTGCTGCGGATGTCCTCCAGGACGGAGGCATGATCATCGAGAGTGCCTTGGATGCCGAAGAATACCAGTGTGAAGACGTAGTAGCCCCGCTGAGTCATGATGATCTCATACGTCATCCACTCCCCATCCGGGATCTGTCCCTCGCCGCGGCCCCACCAGGCGTCCCTTCCGGCCGCAAGCACATACTCTGGATCGATCTCCACCGTTTGCAGGTTTTCAATCTGGAAGGCTTCCTGCAGGAAATAGAAGAACTCCTCGGCCAGGATTTCGAGATCATCCTCATAGCCAATAAAGTCGGTCTCGAGGCAGACCATGAGTGGGTCGAAGGGGGCAATGAGGGAGACAAAATCGAGCCCATTCTCCCTTTCAATCTCGATTTCCCAGGAGGTGGGATACTCCAACGAGACTCCCGTCAGTGCGTTTTCATAGATGCCGGCTCGTTCTGCGTATTCGATGAGCGGTCGCGCGGTCGGTGCGGGGGTTCTGGTGGGGATGGGGATAGGGGTGTTGGTATGGTCGGGAGTGACGGAGGCCTCCTGCGTTGGAGTAGGTCCGCCGAATGGAATGCTTTCGCAGCTGATCACGGCGAGCATGCTGGTGGCGAGAAAGAGGGAAACGGTCACGATCAAACGTTTTCTATTCATGGGAACTCCCAGGTTTGCGCCTTTGCCTCGCGGGAGAGCGCCATGCGCTCCTCCTTCTGATCATTCAAAGGGATCGGTTGAAGCGACGAATGGCAAAGGCGATGATGCCAAGGATCGGTGCGCCCAACCATTGGATGGAGGAGCAGAGGGGGAATCCCGGCGCGGAATCCTCCCTGCGCTCCGAAGCCTGGGCCGTCAGCTCCGACTCGGCTTCAGAAGCGATTTCCCCCGCATCGGGCGTGGGGCTGCCCTGGACCTCGGGTTGAGAGATGGGCGCCAGGGTCGGATAGGGTGTGGCGGTGGGGGTTGCCTCCACGTCCGGGGGCAGCTCCATGGGCGGCGCACCGATCCAGTCCCTCCAGAGGCCTTCCAGCCCATCTCGATCGAATCCGTAAACGGCCTCCAACGCCCTGTCTTCAGAATCGCCTTCTCGAAAGCGATCCAACAGCGCCAGCATCGGTTCATCTCCGAAGAGTTCGAGCAGGAAGGTGACCAGGCTGTAGGATTCAGCATACGAGAGTCTGGCCAGATCGGGATCGGCCGAGAAGATGTATCCCAGCTCACGCACCGACAGCAGTGTGTCGGTATCGATGGCGTCCTGCAGGATGCTTTCGAGATAGGGATCGGCGTCGCCTTCGACAATCATCGCCAGTCCCTCGTCCACCCAGCCGGGCGTGCTGTCAAAACAGGAGAAGGTGTAATGACCAACCACCACGTGGGTGATTTCGTGGGCCATGGTTTCCATGCCCCACTCAAGTTGGGCGGGGGCAACGCCGATGATTACGGCGTTATCCCACGGGAAAGCGCGGCCCCCGCTCCAATCCGGAGCGAAGAGGGTCGCAGCCTGCATGTCCTCGGGGGAGGCGTAGATATACACTTCAATCGTCTCGTCAAAAGCCACTCCGGTCATTTGGTGCAGCCGGATCAATGCCTGCTCCCCGGCATCCAGCAGCTGTTGGGCGAAATCCTCGGTTCCGACGTACCAGAAGAGGTCCAGGTGGTCCGTTTCAACCTGCTTCCAGGGGATCACATCATCGAGGAAGGTGATCCACTGCTCAGGCGTGGTCATCACGGCTCCAGTACTATCCTCCAGAACCCAACGCCACCATACCTGCGTTCCGGGAGGCAGGGAACCCGATCGGCGCAGGTCCCAAGTCCACTCGACCTCGATCGTGGCTTCAGGCTGGTAATCTTCCGGGATGGCTCTGGAAACGCTTTCCCCGCATGCGAGCGTATCCGTGCCGTACTCGAGCTCTGCCGATACAATCGGCGAAGTGCTGGCAGCCTCCAGATAGAAGGTGATGGATTCAGGGAAATCGACCTCGATGTCGTTCACAAGGATGTCGATCGTTCCGATCGGGGTGTTGGTCATTTGGAACGCAAGCAAGCACCCCAGGAGAAGTTTGGAACTTCTGTGCGTCATCTTGGTGTCCTTGGTAGAGCGTTCTGCCCCTCTCTGCCTCACGGTGCCAAGCCAGGAACTTCGAAGAGGGCGGCTCAAGGCTTTTCCATAATACCCGAGTGACGGGTTTCTGGATGCTGAGATTGGCGGGAGCATGGATGCTGAGGGTAGATCGAATCTTGAGAGATGATCCGCGTGAGTCTTCAGCCCATGGATTGCTGGATTATCATACAATAGACAGGGATATGGGACAACAATCCGTGCCGGAGATAACCGATCAGAAGAGGGGGCGCATGAGATCGATGCTCCGCTCCGGTGAATCCATGAGGAGGGTTCCATGGACGACGTCAACGGGCAGGAATCGAAACAGACCTCAGCAAGCGGAAAGGAACCCAACATCCTTCGGGCCGCGATCGGGTTCGCAATCTACGCGATGCTCACACCCGCGCTGCTCTTCGTCTCGGCCAACACCGTGAACTGGCCCATGGCCTGGCTCTTGACCGGCCTGGCGCTGCTTTCCATCTTCGGCAGCCGGATCGTCGTGGCGCTGCGCTTCCCGGATTTGATCAGGGAACGCGCCGGCTACCGCGATGCCGAGGACGCCATGCCCATGGATAAGCTCCTGGTGCCCATCGTCGGCTTGTTCGGTCCCATGATGATCAACATCGTAGCCGGGCTCGATCATCGTTTCGGGTGGTCGCCCGCGATCCCCGCCGTCGGTCAAGGCATTGCCGTTGCCGTGATCGTCCTGGGTTATGGGATCAGCGTGTGGGCCATGGCCGTCAACCGGTACTTCTCGGCCGTGGTTCGGGTGCAGAGGGAAAGAGGTCAGGTCGTGGTGACCGGTGGGCCGTACCGCTGGGTGCGGCATCCCTCCTACGCCGGAGGACTTGCGGCCGGGCTGGCGATCCCCTTCATGCTCGAAGCGCTGTGGGCCCTGGTGCCCACGCTCATCCTCATGACGACCTTGATCTGGCGCACCGCGATGGAGGACAGGGTGCTCATGGAGCAGCTTGAGGGTTATGCGGACTACGCCGGCAGAACGCGCTATCGCTTGATCCCGGGGATCTGGTGATCGATGCTCACAATGCTCTGCAGGATGTGAGGGACGGTGCTGTTTGTCAGCGGCATATCAGCCATCCTGTGCAACATAAGCGTTGAAACGACGTATAGTAAATGAAATCCGTATCCAATCGATGAGGGTAACCATGAGTGAGGAACCCAAGAAGCTGTATCGTGCGCGTGATGATCGTATGCTTGCCGGTGTTTGTGGCGGTCTGGGGAAGTACTTTGGTATCGATCCAACCGTGTTACGTGTCCTGTTTGTCGCCGCCGCTGTCTTAGGGGTTGGTGGCGGGATCATCCTCTACATCCTGATGATGATCCTCGTGCCCGAGGAACCCGGCTGATCCCGATTTTCGTCCCCAACGGCGCGGGTTGGGATGCCTGCTTGACACTCCCCAACCCGTCAGTTACAATGCGCAGCACCCCATTGGGGGCCTGTGGCGCAGCTGGGAGCGCGCTTCAATCGCACTGAAGAGGTCGCGGGTTCGAATCCCGCCAGGTCCACCTTGGTACGGTTTCATGGGCCCATAGCGCAGTTGGGAGCGCGTCTCAATGGCATTGAGAAGGTCGTGGGTTCGAATCCCACTGGGTCCACCTACAACTGAAGAGTGGCTGTTGGCAGGAGCAGTAGGCCATCCGTCAGCGAGCCAGGGAGGGTGGAAGCCTGGCAGAATGCCCCCGGAGCATGGAGGCCCAACTCGCCTGCCGTCCTCGTTCGAGGACAGGCTCTGCTGGTGAACGCCAAGTAGCCGGCAGCGGGTTTCGCCCGATAGCGCGACCAGAGCGGTCCGGCCGAGCCGGGCAAGCAGGGTGGTACCGCGGATTCCCTTCGTCCCTGAAATGGCGAAGGGATTTGTTATCTACCGATCTGGCGCATGCTGGATACAGATATTGTCAAGGAGATTCGAGATGGATAAGTGGGAATGCCTGGCCTGCAACTACGTCTACGATCCCGCCGTGGGCGATCCGGATTCGGGGATCGCTCCGGGCACGGCCTTCGAGGACATCCCCGAGGATTGGGTCTGCCCCGAATGCGGTGTCGACAAGGGCATGTTCGAGAAGGTCGAATGAGGTGAGGGTGGAAATGAAACCAAGAAAGATCAAGGAAGCCATCTATTGGGTGGGGGCTGTGGATTGGGACCGCCGGCTGTTCGACGAACTGATCCCGCTTCCCGACGGCACCAGCTACAACGCCTACTGGATCCAGGGCAGCGAGAAGACGGCGCTGATCGACACGGTGGACCCGCCCATGGCGCAGGTTCTGTTCAAGCGCCTGGATGCGCTCCAACCCGAGCGGGTGGATTACATCGTCACCAATCACGCCGAGCAGGACCATTCGGGCACGCTCACGCAGATGCTGGAGCGGTTTCCGGATGCGCGGGTCGTGGCCACGCCCAAGTGCAAGGCCATGCTCGTCGATCTCACGCTGGCCCCGGAGGATCGCATCCTCGAGGTCGAGGACGGCGACACGCTGTCGCTGGGCGACAAGACGCTCGAGTTCATCCACGCGCCCTGGGTGCACTGGCCCGAGACCATGCTCACCTACCTGCGCGAGGACGCCATTCTGTTTCCCTGCGACCTCTTCGGCTCGCATCTGGCGACCTCCGATCTCTTCGTCCGCGATGAGAGCCGCGTCTACGAGGCCGCCAAGCGCTACTACGCCGAGATCATGATGCCGTTCCGCAAGATCATCCAGAAGCACCTGGAGAGGCTCAAGGGCTACGAGATCTCCCTCATCGCGCCCAGCCACGGCCCGGTCTACGCACGACCGGAGTTCATCCTGGAGGCCTACGACGATTGGGTGTCCGGCGAGCCGAAGAACATCGTCGTGCTTCCCTACATCTCCATGCACGGCAGCACCCTCGCCATGGTGGATCATTTCGTGGAGGCGCTCGTCGAGGAGGGGGTGAGCATGGAGCGGTTCGACCTGGCCGACACCGACATCGGGAAGCTGGCCATCGCGCTCGTGGACGCCGCCACCATCGTGCTGGGATCGCCCACGGTGCTCTCCGGCGCGCATCCCAATGTCCATTACGCCGCCTACCTGGCGAACATCCTGCGGCCCAAAACGAAGTTCGTCTCCATCATCGGTTCCTACGGCTGGGGCGGCAAGATGGTGCAGCAGCTTGCGGACCTGATCTCCGGCCTGAAGGTGGAGATCCTGGATCCGGTGCTCGTCAAGGGCTATCCGAAAGACGAGGACTTCGCCGCGCTGGAT
>DUET01000090.1 GCA_011192015.1 Anaerolineae bacterium | reverse complement strand
GGGCTTCGAGTCTATAGTGTGGGCTAACAACTCGCTGGAGCGGACCTGGAATTTGCCCGTATTTACCCAGCCTTTATGTATGATCTAAACAACGGGCGGGCCGCTCATCCCAAAACCGTCATCCATTGCTGTCAAACGTTCACTGCTCCATCAACCAGACACAACGCACATGGAACATAAAAGCAGGTACCACCCATGCCCATTCAGCCCCCTCGCGTCCCCAAGCGCCTCGATCCGCAGCCGCTCGACGGCCTCGAAGATCGTGCGGAGCACGTTGCGCTGGCGCTGACCGGCACCGATCTCTCCGGCCAAGCGGCGCAGCGCATCCTTTTCGAGGAGGTCCGCCTGCGCCGGGTCAGCTTCGCCGAAACGAGCCTCGAAGAGATACGTCTCCTGGATGCCGAAGTCGAAGAGTCGGACTTCTCCGGCGCGGTCTGGGACCGCGCCCGCCTGACGCGCGCCGCCTTCAAGAACTGCCGGCTGCTGGGCCTGCAGCTCGTCGAGGCCGCGCTGCAGGATGTCCGCTTTGAGGATTGCAACCTTTCGAGCGCCCTCTTCATCGGCGCAACCTGCAGCCATCTCGGGTTCGATCGCTGCGTGCTGCGCGAGGCGTCCTTCCAGTCCGCCCGGCTCAACGGGGCATCCTTCCGGGACTGCGATCTCTCGGGAGCCGATCTCCGGGGGGCATCCTTGAAGGGAGCCGATTTCCGCGGCGCCAACCTGAGCGGGGTCCAGGTCGGCCCGAAGGACCTGCAGGGGGCGATCATCGATCCTTCGCAGGCACTGCAGTTGATCGAGCTTTTCGGCGTGCGGGTGAAGGATCCCGGAGAAGACCTCGAGGATTAGTCGAGAACGCCCATCCAAAGAGCCGGATTGGCCGCCGCGGGCAGATCTGATCATTTGACGTCCATTCGCCGGATCCGTTCCGTCGATGTAGTTTATAGAAGGTCCCATCAAGCGGCCAAGAGACTTTCCCCTTTGCGTAGGGGCGGTTCGCGAACCGCCCCTACGACCTTGATGGAACGATTTCACATCATGCAGATGATTGGGCACGATGACGTCGAGCGAAACAGAAGACCAAATTGAGGCCATCAACCCTTCGTTCCCTTGATGCAATCAGGAGGAATCAGGTGCAAGGCACCTTGAGAACTCTAGACTTTGACAAGATAGCACATCCAAGGGGTATGATCGGCCGCCGCGGGCGGTCGTTTTTCGTTGTATAGTTCTTACGAAAGCACTTCTCCCTTAGGTACGATCCACCCCGAAAGGAGCCCCGCCGCCATGTCCACAGCCGTTGAAAACCGCAAGCCCGTTGTCGATGGGCCGACGGTTGTTGCCATCGCCGCCATCGCCATGAGTCTCAATGTCGGCCTCCATGAGGGCGTGCACGCCCTCACCTGTTTGGCGGTCGGCGGTCGCCTGCAGGCCTACTCCGCCCTCTACGCCGACTGCGAAAGTTCCACGATCTGGCAGATGAAGATCGTTGCTGGAGCCGCCCCGGTCTACAACCTCCTCGCCGGCACCCTGGCCTGGCTCGTCCTGCGGCGCGTCAGCAAGGTATCCTCCGAGATGCGCCTCTTCCTTTGGTTGTTCACGATCATGAACTGGTTTTATGGCGCCGGCTACTTCATCTTATCCGGTGCTATCAACATCGGGGATTACGCCGTCGTAATCCGCGGCTGGGAGCCCCACGCGCTGTGGCGCACCCTGCTGCTGGTCGTCGGCACTCCGCTTTACTTCGGTCTCGTCTGGCTGGCGCTGCGGGCCTTCGCCGGGATGGTCGGTGGCGAGGGCGAAGAGCAGATGCGCCGCACCCGAAAGCTCTTCACAATTTCCTACATCACAGCCGCGATGGTCGTGCTCAGCGCGGGCTTCTTCTGCCCCGAGGGATTGTTGGGCTTGCCGGTCACAGCCGGTCTGGCGGCTGCCCTGGGCGCGCTGTCGCCGCTGGTCTGGGCGCCGCGCTTCTTCCGACCCGAGCGCATGGTCAAAGGGCCCATGGAGCCGCTGGAGATTCGCCGCCAGTGGCCGTGGATCGGTGCGGCCGTTGTGGTGGTCTTTATCTACGCCTTCGTGCTGGGGCGCACCTTGTTCTTCTGAGCGCTTCCCGAGCGTAGAAAACCGCCTTGCAGATTCACCAACCTGTTGTAAGATGGTGCCAACCACCGGAAACATGGCGGTGGGGGGAGTCCGCTTCGTATCTGCCAATAGATTGCCCGGGTTTGCCAGCGGGGTGAAAACAACAGGCCCGATAGCTTGTGATTGGGCCATATGTTGTCTATGGCAGCATGGCTTGTGCAGCAGCGAATCCGGAGGAACATAAGGGCTCGTCCAATCTCAGAATGGATCGATTGCGGAATGGCCGAACGATAGAGAAATCTCTCGGAGACGAGAACGCTCTGACCACACTATGCAAACACCAAGGAGGACGATATGCAATTGGAATCGAAGAGAAGGACACGGTTGCTGAGAATCATCATACCCGTGATTCTGACCGTCATCGTGCTGAGCGCATGCGACTTTTCCCTGTTCTCTGACGAAACGCCTCCGCCCGAGCAAACCCAACCACCGCCGCCTGCGGACACCCAACCGCCCCCGCCCGCGGATACCCAACCGCCACCGCCCGTGGACACCCAACCACCACCCACCGAGGACATTCAATCACCGCTCTTGGGATTGGATTACGATCTCGATCCGAATTTTGGGGAAATCACGCTCGAAGCCGGCTTCTCCCCCGATCCGTATGCCATAGACATGGTCTCCGGTGGGCAAGTGGATGTCGGCGCGCTCAACTTAGGTCCAGAATGCTTGGGTTACGCGACGCAGGCGCCAGATTTACGCCTCTGGTGGTCCGGTGAAGCCCTCTCAGGAAGTTTCCGTATTCTGTTTGAAGCCCTCGGTGGAGAAGACACCGTCCTGATCGTCAACAACTTCTATGGCCAATGGCAGTGCAACGACGATTTTGATTTCGGAACACTGGATCCGGGCCTTGACATCGAAGATGTGGATGGCCAATCCGCACGCATGGAGATCTGGGTAGCCAGCTATGAAGCAGGTGTCGGCGCATCGGGTACGCTCTACATCAGCGAATTCGAGTTAGACCACGACGATGTTCCTTGAGTTGCAACACGATGCAAGCATCTCATAACAAATCCACACGTGCAGCCAGGGGATATTAAAGAGCAGAGCCATATAGGAATGGGGATTGCACAACAATCGGAACTCCAGGACGGAGCTGTGCCAGTAACCATCATGGTGCGGTTCCGTCCCTTCGTTTGCCAAATCCATGAACCAAGGAAACGGTCTATATGTATAGAAAGGGGAATGTGTGGAGGGTTTATCAAATCCTATTCCCCATTGCTAAAGAACTACCCAACCGTGAAGGGAGCCATGCCATGTCCATCCGCCATCGAGCGATCCTTGCGCTGACGATTCTGCTTCTTCTGGCAGCCGGTTGCAGTGGAGCTTCAACACCTGCCGACACGCCGGTTCCTATCAGCCCAACATCCCCACCACCTGATGACACGCCCTCCCCCACAGCAACTATCCCTGAACCCACCCAGCCTCCTCTCCCCACACCTACCGACATACCTCCGATCGAGGATACGATCGCTCGATTGGAGGGTTTGCCCATCGACGAGTTCATGCAGGAGGCTTATAAACAGATCCGGCTCCGGGATCCGGATTACCTCTACAGGGAAGGCCTCGACGGATTGTATGGAATTGTTCCTGGAGACTCCTTTACAAACTTGTCCATCGACTATGTTCGAGAAACACAGCAACTGGAAAGCGAGCTGCTCAAAATACTGCAAGCCTACGACCGCAGCTCCCTCACGCGCGCGCAGCAGATGTCCTATGACAGCCTCGAATGGTATCTGGACATCCATGTGCGCGGTCAGGCCTATACGGGATACAAGGTCCTGGTGAACCCTGTCTGGGGGCTGCAGCATCTGCCGACGGAAATTCTGCTTGGGTTGCCCCTCGAAACCAGGGCCGACGCGGAACGCTACCTCGCCAGGATTTCCAACGTGGCCTCCTGGGTCGACCAGGTCCTGGAAGGACTGGCGCTCAACGAGCAAGTTGGCGCCCTTCCACCCAAGTACGTGATCGACGCCACGATAGCAGACGTGGATTGGATCCTTGGCGTTCAGGGCCTCAGGGACCCAGATGCGGAACAAATGGAGATCTATGCGAATTTCCAATCCCGCATGGGGAATCTCACGGACGTCAGCCGAGCGGATCGATATGTTCTGTTGGACGAAGTCAAGGCGGCCATCGAAGAGTCCTTCATCCCCAGCTATCAGACGCTGCGCGATCGCCTGGTGTACTTATCGACGATCGCCTTGGAAGATCCCGACCAGTGGCAATTGCCGGGTGGTCAGGAGTACTACGCCTACCTCCTGCAATTCCATACGGGAACGGACCTGACGGCGGATGAACTGCATGCCCTCGGCTTGGCTGAAGTCGCCCGCACACAAGCAGAGATCCAACTTGCCGCGCAAGAAGTGGGCTATCCCGCCGGATTGAACATGGCTGAGATCAATCAGCGCATGGCGGCGGAGAACGAGATCATCACCGGGAGCGCGCTGCGCCGTGAATACAATCGCATCCTGGACGCTGCCAAGCTTGCTGCAGAAGATTTCTTCGACTTACGCACCAGCGCAGATGTTATCGTGCGCCCGGAACCAAGCGGCCCACCGGCATATTATCAAGCTCCAGCACCCGGCACTGAAGGACCGGGCGCCATGCCGGTCAACCTGGACTATAGCCCTTTGCTTATCAATTACAACGAGCATGTGCTCGTCCATCACGAAACCATCCCCGGACACCATACGCAAGTCTCACTGGCCCAGGAACTGGATCTCCCCTGGTTCCAGAGGTTTTATAGCGTCAATCCTTTCCTGCAGAACTACGAGTATCTGGCCTATGTGGAAGGATGGGCTTTGTACGCCGAGAATCTGGCCTGGGAGATGGGACTTTATGAAGGGGAGCCCTTTGCCAACCTGGGACGCCTCCGTCTGCACCTGCTGCGGGCTGTGCGCATGGTCGTCGATACCGGCATCCACGCAAAAGGTTGGACCCTGGATGAAGCCGCCGCATACCTGGAAGAAACCACGGGCATATCACAGACTCCATCCCAACTGACACGCTATCTCGTCAATCCGGGGTACTACTGCTCCTACAACATCGCCTACATCAAGTATCATGCATGGCGTCAGCGCGCCATGGACCAGCTGGGGAACGCGTTTGACATCAAGGAATTCCACAACGTCATGTTGGGCAACGGCGTCCTGCCAGTTGGCATTCTGGAAGGCGTCATCGACGATTGGATCGAAACCGAATTGAATGGCTGAGATCGACTCGCGGCCCCAACCATTCATGAGGCTGGAGATGGCTTCATCTTCCTTGTCGAAGCTTCGCATCCTGATCTATCTGACGCTGTGCCTGTCAGCGTTGTTCATGACCGGTTGTGGGGTCGTGGAAACTACACTACTGCCTGCCACAAACACACCTGCAGCATCGTTTCAAACACCGGATGAAATACCGGACGGCACGCGGTCTTTAACTCCAACCAGCACCTCGACACCGCTCCAACCCACCCTGGATCCATCCATCTCCGCAGACCTGATTGCCCCACTGGAGGGATTGCCCATCGATGCGTTCTTCGATCAATCCTACCGCTTGCTTCAATTGAGAGATCCGGACACGATCATCCTCAATGGTCTCGCCGACGAGTACGGCATCAGCAACGATCGGTTCACCGATTTCTCGGATGCCTATGTTCGAGAAACGCAGCAGTTGGAAGTTGCGATCTTGGCCTTGTTGCGCGCTTACGACCGTGATGCGCTGGGCCACAGCCAGCAGATCTTTTATGACGTATATGAGTGGATGCTCGAAGATCATTTGCGCGGGCACGCATTCATGTATTACGACTACCCCGTCAATTCGATGACCATCTGGGGGAAGCAGAACTGGCTCGTGGATTTCATGGTCAACCATCAACCGATCACGTGCCGGCAGGACGCTGAGGACTACATCACACGTCTATCCCAGATCGACACCTGGGTGGATCAACTCCTGGAAGGGCTGCAGTTACGCGAGCAGGCCGGCATCGTCCCACCCAGATTCGTCCTTCAGGATTCAAGGGCCCAACTCGAAGCCCATCTGCACATGCAGGGAGCCTCTCCCCCTGAAGCCGACGCCGTCGATTTGTATGTCTCCTTTCAAGACAAACTGAACGCCCTGACAACCATCGACGCGACAGAGAAGCAGAACCTGCTCGATGCCGCGCTGCAAGCAATCGACCACACCTTCATCCCCGCCTTCCTCGAACTGAGAGACTACCTGCGCCGTCTTGAGATAGTTGCCAGCAATGTTTCGGGGGTGCATCAATTTCCGGAAGGCCGGGACTACTATGCGTATATGCTGAATCATGAAGCCAACACACAGATGACCCCCGACCAAATCCACGCGCTGGGAACATCCGAAGTGGAGCGTCTGCAATCTGAGATTCAGGCTGCTGCGGTCTCCCTGGGTTACCCTCCGGATATCAGCATGGCTGAATTGAATCAACGCTTGATGGAAGACGATGTCGTGATTGAGGGAGATGCCCTGCTGGATGAATACGAAGATCTCATCGCAAAGGCCGAGCAGGCCACCCACGACTTCTTCCATCTGCTTCCGCAAACGGAACTCGTCATCCTCCCAGAACCCTTTGGTTCCGGCATCGGCTACTACCTTCCCCCTCCCCTGGATGGCTCTGGACCGGGAGGTTTCTACACCAATCTGGATGCCGCTATCCCAAGCCACATCATCCCAACATACATCTATCACGAAACCGTTCCCGGGCACCACCTACAGGGAGCCTTGGCCCGCGAGTTGGACCTGCCCACATTCATGCGCGAGCTCGAACTGAACGCCTTCCTCGAAGGTTGGGCTCTGTATGCCGAGCGCCTGGCCTGGGAGATGGGGCTCTACGAAGATGATCCCTGGGGCAATATGGGGCGGCTCCTTCTCGAACAATCACGCGCCGCCCGCCTGGTGATCGATACCGGCATCCACGCTATGGGTTGGTCTCGGCATGAGGCCGCCTCCTACTACGCGGAGGTGACGGGCAGGCCTTCCAGCTCGGGCGCGATGGATCGCTACGTCATCCTTCCCGGACAGGGATGCGGCTACACCATCGGCCTGCTCAAGATCCTGGATTTACGCCAGAGAGCCATGGAACAGCTCGGGGATGCATTCGACATCCGGGAGTTCCATGATGTGATCCTGAGCAACGGATCCGTACCCCTGGAAATCCTCGAAGAGATCGTGACGGATTGGATCGCAACCCAATCGAGGGAATGAATTCCTTTCGTTGACATACGATCTTGCCTCACGCGCTGAAGACGTGTAGGATACTGCCTGACAGCCATCTCATGGCTGTCGTATTCATGCGCACACTGGAGAGCATTGTATGCATCGGAAGCTGGGTTTCTTGATGATCGTGATGATCCTGGCGCCTTGTCTGGGGATTGCTGCCCCGGGAATTGCCGGGGAAAACAATGCCCTGATCGTCGAGCAAGGCACCTTCACGCCAGAGAATACCATCATTGTGGGAAACGAAATGGATGCGCGTTTCAGCCGTGACTTCTCGGTTCTGCTCAAGCGTCTTCGCCTGGAATGGATCCTTTTGGAAAGTACGGACATCCCTGCCTCGATCCAAGACAAGAACTGGATCGTACTCGGCCATCCGGATGCCGAGTATTCCGGCGACTTGATTCGAGAACTGCTCACAGCCGAGGAGATCGAGACGCTCCTGGCTGCAACGGACCATCATGTCAACCTAGAAATCGGAAACCCTTGGATGGAGGATCGCAGCATTATCATCTGCTCCGGGCCAAACAGCATCCTGCGGCGAAACGCGGCCGAGGACGCCGTGCGTGCCATCATCGCTGATGCGCCACCCGCCTCGGATTGGTTACGGTCCACCTATGAAGCTGAATTGGATTTCAGCCTGGAAAGCCACGTGACCCAACTGCAATATGCGTGGGATGACGACGAACTCCCCCTCGAGGATCTGAGCATCGACATGGAAGTCAGCTCTCCCCGGAGCATCACCAGCCGACAGGCTGCGGAAGATGTATCTCGGTTGTTCTACATCTTCTCACACGGCTATGCCGGGTATGCGTTCTTCAACCAGAACGGAGCATTCGAGCAAGCCGAGGCCAACATACTCGAAGCGCTGTCCTCCCGGGCATCCTGGTCCACCGATGCATTCTCCGCGCTGCTGCATGAACATCTCAGCTTCGTCACAGACTGCCACATGAGGATCGGAGATCACAGATTCTTCGAGCACAGCGATTTCTGGTACGACACTCAGTTCGAATTGACTTCCGAGAATAGCGGCTATCGCTTCTCCATGGACGGTACGACTTACACGCTGGTCTCGATCAACGGCGCCGATCCCCAAGCCCACCTCTTCCCATCCCTCAATCTGCAGGGTGACCCCATCTACAGATTGGGAACCCTTTCCAGCACAGAACCCGTTCCCTTGCTGTTGGTGGCAGAAGGCAACGACGGGGATCGCCAATGGGAGATCCCCTTGCAACGGTCGGATTTCGATTACTACTCGGAATCCATCTTCGACGAGGATAGGATCGGCGGCATACCGGTCCTGCGCGTGCGCGGCTTCGGCGATGCTGATCCGGATGATCTCAACCAATTCGTGGAGACGGGAAGCCGATATCGCGACGAACCGGTGGTTGTCGTCGACCTCCGCGGCAACGGAGGTGGGAATGAACGCTGGCCTGTGGCCTGGATCCAGAGATTGACCGGAGCGCGTGCGGAATCGGTTTTCGCCGTTTCAGAGCTCGAAAGCGCAACCAGCATGGTCGGGCGCGCCAACGCGTTCGCCTACTGGCTTGACCAGGTTCCCGATTCCGATCTCTTCCAATCGGAATTCGATCGCTATACCCGCATGGCGGGATACTTCGAAAACGGCATGAGCCAACCTCGCTGGACGGGACCCGTCTATCCTGAATTCTCCCTCATCCCCAATGACACCACGATCGTCGTGGTCACGAACGAACTCGTGGCATCTGCGGGGGAAGGAATGGTCACGCGAATATCGCGAGTGGAGAACGTCGTGATAGTCGGCGAGAATACCATGGGCGCGCTCACCTTCGGTAACGTCTCCACCCACAAGTTGCCGCATTCCGGATTGATGGTCTGGCTTTCGATCAACTTTAATTTTTTCCTGGATCAACAATTCCGGGAGCAGGTGGGGCTCTCGCCGGATCTGTGGATTCCCGCTGCAGATGCGGTCAACTATGCCGTGGCTGCCGTTCGCCGCGGCACGATCACCACGGTCAAGCCGCTTTCTCAAGAAACGCTGAATGCGGAGTTCGTTCCCGAATCCGAATGGGGCAGGATCAAGAACACTGTGGCGCGGTCAGGGCTTGTCATCCTGATCTTCTTTGCGGGAAGCCTTGTGTGGTCCTACTTCATACGCAAGAAACCGCGCATCATACTGGCTGTGGGAGTTGTATGGTTGGTGCTCGGCGGGGCCTGGTTCCTCACCAGAAGCGATAAGACACTCGGCATCAGTTTCCTGGGCGCGGCTTTGACCATGCTGATATGGGGGATCTGCAGCCTGTGGTTGGCACGCAAGTCAGGTCAGCAATTCAATCCGTGAAGCGGGTATCATCGTCCGGAGCATGAAGTATCATGGCCCATGAGGATATCATCACGCTGGCCGTTCTCATCACACTTGCCTTCGCCTGGCGCTTCGTCCGCACACGCCAGATGTACTTGACTTCGCTGGCTGTGCGGACACAGAAGTTGGCTCCTATCCCGTTCAAGCCTCGTGATCTCTCAACCTTTGTGCAGCAGGCTCTCCTGGGACGCCGCAGCATGGAGCCGAATTCGTTCTTCATCCGCGGCGTTGTCTTCGTTCTTGTTGCAGTATGCATCCTGCCTCTCAAGAACTATTCCCCCCCACTCTGGTGGCTGACGATCGTGTTGATCGGTCTCTATGTTCCTTGGTGTGTTGCACATGGATTGATACTGAACAAGAAATCGGAGGATGACGAAGCGCATTGAGAACTGGAAAGTGGTTGGAACAGAATCTCCTCTTTGCCTGCTCATCCATGTCAGTCTGCCTGGAGATGTATCCCAGGCATTCGTATCGACCCGGACCCACTCCGATCTGACCGCTTGAAATCAAACTAACGCCTTTCAAGCATGCTGGATACCCGGTTTCGCTTTCATACGAAATCAATCCCCACGTTTCAATATATACTTACCTCACCGAAGGAGACACAAGCATGCAGACGAAGATCCCTGATCTCCCCGAACGCATCGAGGCGGAACGCATCTACCTGCGCTGCTATACGGCCAGTGATGGTGATTGGTACTACGAGATGAGCCGCAAGAATCGGGCTCATCTGGCGCGTTACGAAGCCGACAATGTCATCATGTCGATTGAAAGCAGGCAAGACGCCGAGAACGTGGTCCAGGCTTTGGCTGCCGAGTGGGAGGCACAAAGCTGCTTCTTCATGGGAGTGTTCGACAAGCAGACCGACGAATTCGTAGCCCAGGTGTATGTCGGACCGGGCAACAGAAAAGTGCCGGAGTACGAAATCGGCTTTATCGCTGATGTCGATCATGAGGGGCAGGGATACGTTACGGAAGCCACACAAACCGCATTGGGATTCATCTTCAATCATCTCAAGGCACATCGCGTGCGCATGGAATGTGACGACACCAACGAGCGCAGTTGGCGGGTGGCGGAGCGTTGCAGGATGATCCGGGAAGGTCACATCCGCGAGAACAAGCGCAACGCGGACGGCTCCTTGAGTGGAACTCTGCATTACGGCCTGCTTGCAAGAGAGTATGTTGAGAGGAACTAGACCCAGCCAACCACCGGCCGATTGACGATCGAACAACCGAAAGACGAAGGCGATGGAATTCCTACCCGAACTGCGATGGGGATGGACGAACGGATGGATCCTTCTGTCCCTTCTTGTCCTGACAGAGGGGATACTATTTCTAGGATTCCAAAGGGATACCGTTCAACGACTGTTCGATCGATCCGGATGGCCTCCCTGGAAGATTGCCCTCACCGTGATGGGGAAATGCGTGGCGCTAGTCGTCATTCTTCTGATCATCTTCTCCCCCTTGAAACTTGGAAGTCCTGTTTTCTACATCGGCACGGGATTGGTCCTGCTTGGCTTGGTCGGTCTGGTGAAAGCGCTCTTTGATTTCCGGAACACGCCTCAGGATCAGCCTGCCACCCAGGGGATCTACCAGATCACCCGCCATCCTCAGATTCTGAGCTCCAACCTGCTCATCCTGGGTTGCACGATTGCCATCGGTTCATGGTTGGCCTTGATCCTGCTTGTGCTTGCACGAGCCCTGATGCATGCGAACCTGGTCGCCGAGGAGGATGTCTGCCTCCAGGCATTTGGCGAAGTCTATCGTGAATACATGCAGCAGGTACCGAGGTATGGGCTGTTCTAAAACTCTCCTCCGAAAGGAATACAGCATCATGGCTACAATGTCCGAACAACAAGCGCAATACAGCAACTGGGTTTCCTCGAAATTCATCATCGTTCCAGCTTTCCTGAGCATCCTCTTTGGAGGTTTGGCGTTCATTATTCCCGCCCTGGGTTTTCTTGGCGGTTTCTTCTTCGTCTGCGCGATCTACTTTGCTTATGCACGCCGCCAATTCTCACCAAAGGGTGGGGATATCCAAACCAAAGTTCAAAACCTGTTGCTTCAACGTATGGAAGATTGGGACGGCAAGGGAAAGGTTCTGGACATCGGATGCGGAAATGGGCCTCTGAGCATCCGAATTGCGAAGAGATTCCCTACAAGTGAAATCATTGGAATCGACACCTGGGGTACAGCCTGGGAGTTTTCGATGGCGGTATGCAAAAGGAATGCTATCGTTGAAAACGTGGATGATCGGGTTCGCTTCCAACACGGCAGTGCAGCCTCGCTGCCCTTCGACGGCGAGACGTTCGACATGGTGGTCAGCAATCTTGTGTTCCATGAAGTCAGGAATGTTCGGGATAAGAGCAAGCTGATCCAGGAAGCCTTGCGAGTCATCAAACCAGGGGGGCGCTTCGTCTTTCAAGACCTGTTCCTTTGGAAGCTGGTGTATGGTGATGCTGACGATCTGCTGGAAAGAATCTGGAGCTGGGGGATCGAAAGCGTAACCCTGCTGGATACCAGCAGTTCGGATTTCATCCCCAAAGCCCTGAAGCTGCCCTTCATGCTGGGAACGGTGGGGATCCTGTACGGTCGAAAATGATCCGATGGGTTACGCCGTCAGGCGCGCCTGACCGCCTGTGAAATCATCCGACGGCACACTTTCACAAAGAACGCATACATGCGTGTGTCTTTCGAGGGAGGAGAGTCATGCCATCCAAAGACGGGCAAGTGGAGGATCTGGCAAGAGGCCTCGCTGAAGGTGAAATCAACGAGAAAGATGCCATTGCCGAATTGGAGAATCGAGGTCTTACCGAGAAGGTCGCCTTACGGGGCAGCGCGTGGGGTTACCTGATCTGGGTAATCCCCTGCTTCCTTCCATGGCTTGCAATGAAGACGAATTGGGATTTCCTCAGCCCCATCACTGATTTCATTCCATACAAATTTCCCCCGACCGCCGTCTATCTTGCCTTGGGCTTCTTCTTCCTCGCCATACTTCTCACTGTGTGGGGAATGGGCTTCAACAAGAACAGGGGAGGCTGCCAAACCGAGGACTATACGGTGGTCCTTCTCTGCACCGGGCCCTATGCCCTCGTACGGCATCCCAGCCATTTGGCGTGGTCGGTCATCTTCGCGACCCTTCCCATCTTCATCAGTTCATACATTCCCTTTACCCTGCTGAGCATTGTGGGCATCGTGGGGATCGTGGTCTTTCATTACTTCATCAGCATCCGTGAGGAACGAGCCTTGAACCTCAAGAAATGGGGATCCGCCTACCGAGAATACATGCGGCAGGTTCCCAGGTGGAACATCCTCTTGGGGCTGTGGCGTCACCTCAAGCGGGGACGAGACAGGAACCATGACGAAGCGTGAATGGCGACCCCCTGAATGGATGAGCCCCTTCTTTAAACTGGCTCCATGGGGTTTCCCCAGGCTGATCCTGCTGATCCTTGCTGACGGCGATCGAACGTTCTCCGGAATCCTCGAAGGCTTTGCCGGTTTCATGCGCCACTTGGGCCATTACGGTCGCGAGGAGATCGTGGTCGGATATGACGCGGAAGCCTACTTTGACGCGGTAAGGGAATCGCTCGAAGAGCTTGAACGCACAGATCGGATCACCCTGCAGGATGGAACCTACAGCCTTACGAAGAAAGGCCGGAAGATCGCCGAGAGGGACCGTCGACAATACCAGGAATTTGGAGCCTTCGTGGATGGGCTGTTGCACCCACAAACCGTGTCCTTGGTAGGGTTGGCCGTGCATATCGTTCTGGCAGTCTTCAAGTTGATCGCTGGGACGCTCTCCAGCAGTATCGGCTTGATCTCCGACGGTATGGACACCGCGATGGACGGTTTTTCCAGCATCCTGGTTTTCATCGGCCTGCGTCTGAAGAAAGAACAATACATCAACGTCATCCTGGTGCTGCTGATGCTTGGCGTTGGCGCAGGTGCAGGCTATGAAGCCATACATCGCATTCTCGTTCCAGAAGCCCTGGGGGTGGATCTGCTGACCTTTTCGGCTGCGATTGTTTCAGGCCTGGTCTGTTTGATACTCGGTTGGTACCAGCAATATGTTGCCGCGCGAAGCAAGCAACTACCGCTTCTCTCACAGGCCGTGGATTCCCGCAACCACGCCATCGTCGCTGCAGGAGTGACAGTCGGTTTGGTAGCCGCCTTGCTGCGCTTTCCCCTGCTGGATTCCCTCGTGGGATTGGCGATTGCGGGTTTGATCCTTAAGAGTGGGATTGAACTGGCGATCGAGACTGTGCGGGCGCTGCGTGGTGAAGAGATCGATTTTTCCCGTTACGAACTTGCCTTTGTTGAGGAGTACAACCGCTTCCAAGAACAGCAGCTTGCAGATTGGCTCCTATCCGTTGTGGCAGAGGAAGGATCGATCCACCTTTCGAAGCTCCTTGCCCGAAGCAGGGAGATGCTCGCTGTCGAAAATGTGCCCGTGCTGCGAGAGATGGGTTGGGGGAAGACGTTGACGGGCATTGAAAAACGTGTGGGCAGCGTAATGGAAAACTTGGTTGCACAATCCCTGGTCGTGTCTCACGGAAAGAAGCTGGAGATAACGGAAAAAGGGATAAGTACACTGGAAGGCAACATATAGGATCGCAATTTCGGAACCGACCTCCGTGTCTGCCTGGCATGTGGCATGCTGCGTGATTTCCATCTTGAAGGTATGATAGAGGACTAAGGGAATTCACCAAGATATCCAACGCGGAGTTCATTGGCCATCATGAGATTGGCTTCTTTCCCAATCCTAAAAGGAGGAACCTTCCATGGAAACAAAACGCATCAAGGTTGATACTGGTATGGGACTCATCTGGTTTGCTGGTTGGCTGTTCACGATCGCCTATGCCAAGCTCATCTGGTGGCAGGCCATTCTGGGCCTCGTTGTCTGGCCATACTACATCGGATTGGCAGTCAGATAGCAGGATCCGCTGCATATCGGATTCATTCGAAATCCAATCAAGAAAACCAAGCCTATGCAAGCTGGCCTTCCAGGCTGGGCCGACTCCCACGCGCACCTTGTTAGGGTGTTCATCATCTGCCCTGCTTGAAGGCCATTCAACCGAATCAAACGGTTTCACTCGCCAAAGGAGTAGGATAAGAAGATGCACATCAAGATCGAACCGAAAAACGGCTTCACCGTCGTGGGGATGAAGTATCGCGGTAAGAACCAGAAGAACGAGGTTCCCAAACTCTGGGAAGCGTTCATCCCGAGAATGAACGAAGTGCCCAACCGGACAGAGTCGAAAATCTCCTTCGGAGTCATGGACAACTACGACGAAGAAACGGGGGAGTTTGACTATATCGCCGGGGTTGCAGTCGACTCCGATAAATCGATCCCGGATGGAATGGTCAGCCATACGGTACCGGAGCAAACTTACGCTGTCTTCAGATGCACGCTCCCCACACTCCACCCAACCTTCCAACATATCTATCAGGAGTGGCTTCCCGAATCCGGTCATGAGCGTTCCAAAGGACCTGAATTAGAAATCTATAATGAGGAATTCCACGTCGATGAAACCCTCTACTTGTACATCCCGCTGATGCCTAAATAGGGATTGAGAAGAAAGGGTTCGCCTGATCGGAACAACATCCATAGATTGTCCTATAATCTCCACATTCATTACATCCATTCAATGGAAAGGAAGCTGATGGCATCACGTCACTCACATAGAAGACATCACCACGATCGTCCCGATCTTGCTGGCGAATACAAATGGGGAGATGCCGGACAATTGATCTTTGCCCTCCTCTTCGGCGGAGTCTGGATCACAGACGCCTTCTTCCTGAAGGTCACGACTTTCCTGAATGCATATGTTCCCAGCTTCATCCGAGTTCCAATCGGAATCGTGTTGCTCGTCCTGGCAGGTTACCTGGCATGGAAAGGTCTGGCCATCGTCTTCGGGGAGCAGCGAGAGACGCCAGCAGTGATCCGAAAGAACATCTTTGGCATCATCCGCCATCCGATCTACATGAGCGAGATCCTGCTCTACCTTGGATTGTTCATGTTCAGTCTTTCGCTCGCCGCGGCTGGAGTGCTGCTCTTGGCGATGATCTTCTTCCACCTCATCTCCAGGTATGAGGAGAGGCTGCTGCTCGAACGCTTCGGTGAGGAATACGAGCAGTACATGCAGGATGTGCCCATGTGGATCCCGCGATTGTGGAAGAAGCGAAGGAAAGCTCCTTCTTCCTGACCAGGCATTCAACCGAAAGATGTCTGCGTAAGAAAATGCTACAATTACCTTATCTTCGATCGAACCCACGGAGTGAAGAATTATGGGATCTGTCCTGAGATTGGTCCTCGACACCCTCAAACCTCATGAACCCAGCATCATCGAGCTGGCACAATCGATCAGCGATCTACCCGGCGTGGACTCTGTCAACATCAGCATCTACGAGATCGACCGGAAGGTGGAGAACGCTAAAATCACGGTTGAAGGACCCGACATTCAGTTCTCAGCCTTGAAATCGCTGCTGCAAGACTTGGGCGGATCGATCCATTCCATCGATGAAGCTGTTGCCGGGAAGACCATCATCGATGATGCTTCGACGCTTCAAGATTGATCCCATAACGCATCTGCAACCATAGGATAGGATCTTGAATCCCCTTCGCAATCTCATCCATAGACTGCAGCGATACAACCAAATTGCTAGTATCGGGGAGATCGCACGACGCTACTTTGCCATGAATGCGTTCGATGGTGTGTTGACGATCATCGGTGTGCTCATGGGAAGTTACACGGCCGGCGTGGAAGAAGCGCGCATCGTGATATCCACCGGCATGGCAACAAGTGTCGCCATGGGGATCTCCGGTTTATGGGGGGCCTACCTCACGGAAGCCGCGGAACGGAAGCGATCCCTGACCGAGCTGGAAGGATACACACTCACCGATTTGAATGACACCAGCCTTGGAGAAGCATCACGCGCCGCAGTTGTCATCGTCGCCCTGGTGGACGGGCTTTCACCCTTCCTGGCAGCGTTGGTGGTCCTGACGCCCTTCTTCTTTCCTCAGTTCTTCCCCAATCCGCGTTGGATCTACATCACCGCCATCGGCTTGGCCCTGCTCGCCCTCTTCGGATTGGGTGTCTTTCTCGGTCGCATTTCCCGTCGAAACATCCTAGGTTACGGGCTGAGGACCATTGTTGCCGGCATCATTTCCATTGTCATCAGCCTGCTGCTGGGGAGCTCCCCCTGATCTAAGACAATCTAACCATGCAGTCAAGTCGCCGACACAGACAGATACAGACCAACCATGCCTGGAAATATTGAACGGATCGGTCCTCTTTGGGGTTAATATGGAGGCCGGAAGTATCCATCAAAGGGGAATCCCATGCATCATCCCACCTATGAAGAGAAGTTAACCTCGAGGCGCACGACCGCACTCTTCGTTGTGCTGACGATTCTGTTCCTGGCATTGGCCATTTGGCGTTGGATGGCGGTCGGATGGGATTTCCTTTCCGTCGTGTTCTTGTGCCTGTCCGCCCTCTTCCTGTTTTATGTCATCAACTACTGGATGCTGGTGATCCGTGTGACCGAAACCGATCTCGTTCTCAAATTCGGCATCCTATCCTGGAAGCTTCCCCTGGAGGAACTCGGCGTTTGCCGTCTTGATGACGCGCCTGCTTGGGTTCGGTATGGGGGAGCAGGGATCCACTTCGCACTGGTTCGAAGTCAATACCGCGCCTTCTTCAACTTCCTGGAATACGATCGATTGTTGATCGACTTCAAGAAGAAGAGAGGCATGGTTGAGGCTCTCGTTTTCTCAACCAAGCAGCCCGAGACCATCATGGGGATCCTGGATTCGGTTCGCCAAGAAACCCACACAACCCCATCCCTGTAGTTCCTGCAACCCCAGAGACCAATCTTCATCCAAGGATAGAGGTTTAATCCGGCCTCTATCCTATCTTCATGATTCCTTCACAGCCTGTCTTTAAACTCCCAAAGACTAACGGAAAAGAGTGAGGTAAAGACATGGCACTATCTTCCCAAACCCGATCGAATTGGTTGATCGACGCGTTGGTTTTCATCACCGGCGTAGCTTCCTCCATCACGGGGATCTACTTCTTCTTCATCCCATTGGGAGGTTATCAGGGAGGTCGAAATCCGCTCTACGGCGTGACCTTCCTATTGGAGCGTTCCACATGGGACGAACTGCATATGTGGGGTGGACTGGCGATGATCCTTGCTGCTGCCATCCACCTGGGTATTCACTGGAAATGGGTGGTCAGCATGCTCCGGAGAACCTATGAGGCCATCCTTTCCGGGAAGCGAGTCATGACGAAAGGTGCATGTGGGAACCTGGTCATCAACATTGTGCTGGGAATGGGTTTCTTATTGACTGCGGTGTCGGGGATCTACTTCCTCTTCATCCCACATGGCAATCATGGTCAAGAAGCATCCAGCACGCTCTTCCTGTTTAGTCGTACAACATGGGATCGGATTCACACCTGGGCTGCCGTGGGCATGATGATCGCAGCGGGATTGCACTTCGTCATTCATTGGCGCTGGATCAAGAATGTCACCATTCGATTCTTCCAGGTTCGAAACAAAAGGATGCGTGCCCAGCATGTTCTCGTGGGCAAATAAGATGGATATCAAAGTGGGTTCGAAACGGAATTTCAGACAAATCCAATGGGAAACTGGAGAATGAGAAAATGCTGAAGAAGGTTGGTTTGTGGGTATTGATCGCTGGTTTTTCAGGCTTCCTGATCTGGGGAGCGGTCAACCGAACAGTGGTTCGGGATCAACAATCGCATGATGCGGATGCGGTTGGGCAAACCTATGGTCGTTCATCCGAAGTTCGGGATGCGGAAGCATCGGAACGGAAAGGCGAGTCCGGCCTGCAACAGGGTAGAACCGATAGCACCGTGATCGGAAATTCGGACACGAGAGATTCCTCATCGGTTGGCCGTGGAAACCGGCAAGCCAGTGCCGGAGGTCGAGGGCAATCTGCTGATACTCAGGCTCAAATAGCAGAACATCCGGAGGATTGGGAACAATTCCTCGGCAAGGTGCTCAGCGTCAACGAGATTGCAATGGAGTTGGCGACATCGGATACGGAGGTTTTCGTCATCGAAGGGCAATCCTGGCGCTATGCACAGAAGTTGGGTTTCACCGCGCAAATCGGGGATGAAGTATCCGTCTTCGGTTTTCTGGAAAACGATGAGTTCAAGATCGGTTCCCTGGAAAATACCGTCAGCGATTAGATCGTTATCCTCAGAGAACCATCCGGTCGACCGATCTGGGCAGGAGGCGGATCTGGCCGGACCAGCGGCTGACATTCCAAAGAACCATCCCCCGCTTTCCTCCAAGGTCCTCAGATCAACGATCGGGGGGAATGCCGGAGCCCTGCAGACCGGCATTCCCCCTGTATGATGATTCAATCCGCACTTGTGAGTATAATCGGCACGAATCGGCTTCTGCTGGGATGCCCATCTGATCATCGAACCAAGGGGAAAGAGAACATGACAAAAGAGATGCAACGCTTCCTGCTCTTAGCCTTCTTCCTCCTGATCGCCCTCGCAGTATTGATCTTACTGATCCTGCCTCAAATACGGAATCTGCTCTCCAGACCGCAAGGTGAAGGTTATCAGATCGGTTTCAGTCAGGATATGCACAAGGCAGAGGTCGTGGAGATCCTGGATGAAAGCGAAGTCCTGCTTGGAGATCACATCCAGACCTATCAGCTCGTGCGTGTTCTCGTGCTGGAAGGGCCATGGGAGGGTTTGAGCCAGGAATTGGAATACGGCAAGGCGCAGATCCTGCCTGAGGGAATGACCTTGGCCCCAGGCAACCGCATCATGATCAACATCAGCGAGATGCCGGATGGTTCCCTGAATATCTTCTTTGTGGACTTCGTCCGGACAAGTTCGCTCCTCTGGCTGCTTCTCGCCTTCGTTGCACTCAGCGTACTCGTGGGTGGCAAGCAGGGGGTTCGGGGGCTGCTTGGTTTGTTGCTGAGCCTGATCGTGATCTTGGGATTCATCATTCCCAGCATTCTTCAGGGCAAAGATCCCACCGTGGTCAGCGTATTGGGCGGTTTCCTGCTGATCACCATCACCCTTTATCTGATCTACGGTTTCGAATTGAAGACCCACGCAGCTGTATTGGGGATGTTTTTTACGCTCATCTTCGCGGGTTTGATGATCGGATTCTTCATCAATCTCTCGCGCATGACAGGCTTTGGGAATGAAGAAGCGCTCTACATCATGCAGCAATCCGAAATCCACATCGATCTGCGCGGGCTCGTTTTGGCAGGCATGCTGATCGGCGCCCTTGGTGCCCTGGATGATCTCGTGATCACTCAAGCCTCCGTCGTCTTTCAATTGCATGCCACGGATTCAAGCCTCAATTTCCGCAACCTGTACCGAAGCGCCATGAGGGTCGGTGAGGACCATGTTTCCGCCATGATCAACACGCTCTTCATGGCCTACGCCGGTGCTGCCCTGCCCACCCTGGTGCTCTTCTCACTGTCCCAGGAATCCTTTACGAACCTGATCAATCTTGAATTTGTGGCCGAGGAAGTCGTTCGTATGCTGGCAGGTTCACTGGGATTGATTGCTGCGGCGCCCATCGCCACCGCCATTGCCAGCCTGCTGGCAGTGAATAGAGACCGGCTCCGCATCGTGCCTGAATTCCTCAAGGAAGAAAAGCGACCTGAAGACGAATAGCAAGCAGAATTGTTCATTCGACCAGGTGATCCGAAGCCGGAAGGATTGTGCATTCACATCCGACAATCGAGGTCATGGTTCGACCACGAACTCACCATCACGGTTCTCGGATTGCGTCACACAGAGAAGGAGAACATCGAGTGCCACTCCGTGATCCCCATTCGTTTGCGAATCTCTCCCAAGGGAGAATCACGCACATTGATTTCGACATTCAAGTTGATTTCACGCGCAAGGAATTGGCCATCGAGGCAACCTATGCCTTCGATCAGCCTATTCATGATGCGTTCTTCCTCGACACGCGCGCGCTGACCATCGAACGCATCTACACCGGTGAACGGGATCTTGCCTGGGAGCTCGACAAACAGGATCCGATTCTCGGAGAGCGGTTGCATGTCCGGAAGTTGGACAGCGCCACGGAGATGACCATCGAGCTGCGTACAGCACCTGGATCCACTGCGCTCCAATGGCTTACGCCCAAACAGACGGCCGGCGGAGAGCATCCCTTCCTTTACAGCCAATGCCAATCCATCCACGCACGCAGCATCTTCCCCTGCCAGGATACGCCTTTGGTTCGTTTCACCTATCATGCCAAGATGCAGGTGCCACCACCGCTCATTGGCGTCATGGCTGCCGCCTCGCTTGGCGTTGAGGATCAAACCGGGCGACGCATCCATTCCTTTGCAATGAAGCAGCCCATTCCCTCCTACCTGTTCGCCCTGGCTGCCGGCGATCTAGCCTTCAAAAAACTGGGGCCTCGAACCGGCATCTATGCCGAAAACGAAACCATCGACGCTGCAGCCTGGGAGTTTGCAGAGAATGAACAGAAACTCAAATTGGGGGAAGGGTTGTTCGGTCCCTACCTTTGGGAACGCTACGATGCCATCGTCATGCCCCCTTCGTTTCCCTATGGAGGCATGGAAAATCCCCGTCTGACCTTCATGAGCACAATCTTCATCATGGGCGACCGTTCATGGACATCGATCATCTCGCATGAGCTTGCACACTCTTGGACAGGCAACTTGGTCACCAACGCCTCGTGGGAGCATTTCTGGCTCAACGAAGGCTGGACGGTCTATGCGGAAATGCGCATCACGGAAGCCCTCGAAGGAAGAGACGTCGCTGACCTCGAGACGGTCATCTACGGCAAGATCCTACAGGAAGAGTTGGAACTCTTCGGAATGCAGTCTCCCATCACATGCCTGAAGACTTCTCTCGAGGGCATCGATCCCGATGAGGTCTTCTCCCGCATTCCCTACTACAAGGGCTTTCTCTTCATCCGACAGCTTGAGCATGCCGTAGGCCGTGAGCGATTCGATGCCTTCACAAAAAAGTACATCCAAACCTTCCAGTTTCAATCGTTGACATCGGAAGGTTTCGTGACGTTCTTGGAGAAGGAATTACCGCAGGCGTTCGATCATGTCGATGTTCAAGCCTGGATCTACGCACCCGGTTTGCCCGAGGGCGCGCTGGATCTGAATTCGAGCCTGCATGATGATGCATTAGACGCCTGCGAACAATACCTGCAGGGAAAACCATTATCCAAGCAGCAGATCACCAAATGGCGCTCAGGACAGGTCTACGCCTTTCTGCTGGCGCTCCCCGAGCGTATAACGGCTGAGGATTGTGCGGTTCTCGATGCACTTTTCGAATTCGAAAGCCAATGGAACTGCAGTTTGCGGACCATGTTCCTCGTGCTCGGCATTCGCAGCGGTTACCGAGAGATCATGCCTCGTGTGGAGCGTTTCGTCCAGACCTTCGGTCGAGGGACCTACCTCACGAAAATCTTCCGTAACCTAGTCGCCGAGCATTGGACCAGACCTCAGGTCCGCCCGCTTTTCGAACGCATCCGCGAGCGGCATCATCCCGTAGTGATCACCAATCTCGAGAAGATGCTCGCAAATGCCAATCTGTAGATTCATCATCGGTTCGATCAGGCGACTGAACCCAGGGAGAGGCAAAGAAGATCATGAAACCAAAAGGGCTTCGCAATCCATCCCACCTTCCTCAATGGATCCTGCTTGCATTGACGGCTGTCAGTCTGGCAAGTTGTACCGTTTCAGCAGAACGAACAACATCCACCCCCCGCGTTCCAGGCGTCTTCGATGCGCTCGAGTTGGAGACTTTCGCGGATGACTTCTTCGATGATCAACTCGATGAACTCGAGATACCCGGAGCGGTGATTTCGTTTGTCCGTGATGGTCAGGTCGTCATGGCCAAAGGTTATGGCCTGGCGGACCTCGAACTCGAGACCACCTTCGACCCTGATTCCACTGTTGTGCGTGTTGGGTCGGTTTCCAAGCTGATCGTGGCCACGGCGGTGATGCAGCTTGTGGATCAAGGGCGCCTCGATCTGAACACGGATGTCAACCACTATCTCACCTCATTCCAGTTGGGCAACGAGTTCGCTGAACCTGTCACTTTAGCCCATCTCCTGACCCATACCGGGGGCTTCGACCATCCCTACTACTGGACGACGCTCGATCCCTCTGAGGTCCTTCCTCTCGAGCCCTATCTGGCCGCAAACATGCCGCCGCGCATCAGCCCTCCCGGCGAAGTTCTGGGTTACTCCAGCCATGGATACGATCTCGCGGCGCTCATCGTGGAACAGGTCTCTGCCACTCCATTCACCGAGTATGCACAGATCAACATCCTCCAACCGCTGGGGATGGATCACAGTAGGTACCTGATCTCACCGCCGTTTCCCGAGGGCCTGGCCGTTGGCTACGCCCTTGAGGGAAGAACGCAAGTTCCTCAACCGATCGATTACGATCCGGGCTATCCAAGCGGTTCCCTTGTTTCCCCCGCCAATGACATGGCGAAATTCATGCTGGCCCATCTCAACGACGGTTGTTACCAAGGTGCATGCATCCTTTCATCGAATGCGATCGCCTTGATGCACCAGCAGCAGTTCACCAACCATGCTGAACTTCCCGGTTGGACCTACGGTTTCACCGAAGGTTTCCGCAACGGGTTGCATTTGATCGGACACGGTGGAGCTATCCGGGGTTTTGGCAGCGATCTCGTCCTGATTCCCGAATACGATCTTGGTTATTTCCTGTCCTTCAACGAGGAGTGCTATCTTACCGGAGCTTGCGCCATCGTCGGGCGCTTCCGCAGTCAGTTCCTGGATCGCTTCTTCCCCTTCGAAATGCCAGACATTCCACCCTATGAATCCCAAACCGACCTAGCACGTCTGACGGGAACTTACCGCTACATCCGCTATCCCCACAGCACGGTTGATACGACGGAATACGCCCCCTACGACGTCGAAGTTACCCAATCTCATGGAAACCTTGTCTTGTTTGGAACAGAGCACCGAGAAATCGCGCCTCTGCTCTTCCTACAAATCGATGGGCAGGAGTTGATCGCCTTCCGCGAGGATGACCGAGGCAACATCCTCTACTTGTTCGCCCCCGACACCTACGAGAGGGTTGACTAACAAACGGATCGCCATTGCACAGGGAATCCATTGGCTCGGGGAACGCCAGCTTCACTCATGATCGAATGGCACGCTTTCCGGGCAGGTCATGAGATGCGATAATGAGTGATCCAACCGCCAATGGAGGTCAATAATCATGAAGGACAGCATCCGCTCTGCCCGATCGGCATTCATGCCGTTCCGATCGAAGCGCTGGCATTTCGCCCTCGCCGTAATCTCCGTTCTCCTGGTCTCCTGCATGTGCACGGACCTGCTACCTCTGCCGACATCGGAACCTTCCCCCCTTCCAACCGTAACATCCGCGCCCCCAATCGAACCTCCTCCTGATGATACGGAGCCTCCGCAAACGCAATCCACCTGGGAGGGGATCAGCGGGATGTGGTCCGGATGTCCGGCCACGGCGGGAGTGGATGTCTTCGCTGAAGCATGCACCCTCGAGCCGGGAGGATACCCGTTGGGGAATTTCCTGACGATGTTCCTGCTGCCGAGCTGCTCCGTGGGTGAGATGTGCGGCAGCTATGTCAAGGGGAGATTCGACAGCGAGTTCATCCTCTACCATCTCACCCTGACCGAGATTCAGGGGAACAAGGCCATCATGTTCGGGGACGCCGGTGGAGGCATGTATGAAGGCATGAACATGGATGTCGAGATCGAGCGCGTCGGTCCTAATCTGCGTGTGGCGGACACGTTCGGTGAAAGCTACCTCCTGCCGCCGGGGTGTGATCCGGTGATCGATACGGCCTTCCAGTGTTGGGATACCGTGCCGTAGGCTGAGTTGAAGAGAGCTGCGCTCTTACGCTGAGTGGAGAGGAGAATCATTTCATATCACTCCCGGTGTCACACATCCCTTCCGGCGGGCACAGGGCGACCAAATCAAATCCGCGATAAGCGCACGATAGTCCAGACAACGTAGGGCTGGATGAGCATGCGTCAACACAACAATCGGAGATAGATGATGAGCAACGCACCCGAAATCCGAGCCACCAAAACCTCGATCGTGGTTCTACACATCCTGTACCTGCTGGCAGGAGTTTTCCTCTCGGGAGGGCGATGGATCTTCCTAATGCTGGGACCTGCAATCGGATTCTCGACATTTGTGGTCATGAAACCCCAACCAAGAGAAGCCAGCAAGCAAGGTGCCATCGGTGGCGCCACCGCCGCCTTAGGCTTGCTGCTGCCATTGCTTTCCTGGATTAGCCCTGAGAAGCGCCCGGCATCAGGATCGATTCTTTTACAACAGCTTGGTTTCCAAGTGGCCATCGCCCTGGGCACGATCTTGTTGAGCGCGCTGACGGCGTACATCATCACACGGAAACCGCGTGCTCGTGATCTGGAAAGCCTGGAATATCGATCTCTGGTACCTTCACGCGGCATAATCAGCGTTGCATGTAAATCATGCGCCGCAAATCTGGAGATTCCAACAGGATTGTTCCATGGTTCCGGCAGCACGGACCGTCCACAATCGGAGGGAGCGGATGGCTCGATCCAAATCACGCAATCCGGACAGAATTATTACGACCTTTCTCATCTGCCTTCAAGAAGCGAAACCGCCATCGGCTGCCTTATCTATGTTCTCGCAGTCATAGCAGCCAACGCAATCGTTGGCCTCTTCGGCGCTGAGGACATAACTGTTTATGTGATCTGGACCCTGACCTTCGTTGCCATTGCCTATGTCATCAACAAGCCTCTGATACGCCTGATGGGAGGGAGGTACCCTATCTGGGTAGCCTACTGTCCGGAATGCGGTACGAAGATCGCCATTGCCACGAATGGCAAGGCTTTCTTTGCTCCGGTCGCATGATCTTTGTTGTTATGGGGGAACCTGCGCGCTTTCATCACCAACCCGCTGCCGGAAACAGCGCTCCATGGGGCGAGTTCGATTCGGTGATCAGGGATATTGAGGTGCCTTGGCCAATCATGGCCAGGGATGGGCTCGAGCGCTTATTAAAAGCAGAGTCTCTGCACGAAGGAGTGTTATTGGACGAGAGATTCAGAGGTACAATCGGATTCCCGATGCATAAAGCATAGTCCATCATCATGGCTGATCGACCCGAACATCGCCGCTTCCTCTACCTGCTGACGTTCTGCCTCGCCCTTCAAATGCTGGGGGGCAGCCTCCTGTTCACAGTCTACGCCCGAAAGATCGCCACCTTTGGGGAAGGCGTGGCCGTGTTCGGGTTGAGCGCAACGGTATTCTCGATAACCGCATTGATAGCCGCTCCACAAATGGGCAAACTTGCGGACCGGTGGGGACGGCGCCCGGTCCTGATGATCTGCCTATCCGCTCCCGTCCTTACGCGCATCGGATTGCTCCTGGCTCCCAACGAAGCGGTCTTCATCGGAGTACGCGCCTTATCGGGAGCCCTGACGGCCGGGCTGATACCCGCTTCCTTGAGCATCGTAGCGGATATTGTGCCTCCGGAGAAGCGTGGGCGTTGGATTGGTTTCGTCAATGGCGGATCGACCGTGGGTTTTGCACTCGGTCCCCCCTTTGGGGGTTGGTTGTACGATCAATGGGGATTATCGCTTCCATTCTATGCGACTGCCTTGGCCAGCCTCTTTGCACTGCTGATCCCTCTGTTCCTGATCCCTGAAACACTCCCCAAAACTGCAACTCGATCCTCTCCTGACCTAACCGAGCCTGTTCAGGAGACTCCCAGGGTGAAGATTGCGGATGCCATCCCCCGCCCCTACGGCCGTTTCCTGGTTTTATTAGTCCTCACTTTCAGCGCCGTTGTCGCCTGGCGATTCATAGAACCCCAATTCCACTTCTACATCTATGACACTTTGGGGTGGACAAGCGCTCTCTTCGGCGCATGCATCAGCGGTTATTCCATCCTTTCAACGCTCGCCAGAATCGGATTGGGTCAATTGAGCGATCGGTTCGGTCGTAAACCCATCCTGATGATCGGGCTCATCGTTCACGCCGCCCAGTATGTCGCTCTGTTGACCACAAAATCATTCTATTGGCTTGCTGTCGGTGTGGCCGGCTCCGGATTGGGAGAAGGGCTGTTCATGCCCGCCTTGAACGCCCTGTACCTCGATGTCGTATCCAAGGAGTACAGCGCAAGGATTCTGGGATTGAGAGAAGCGATCTTCTCGCTCGCGGGTCTCGTCGGTCCCGCTTTGGCTGTGATCGCTGCAGATTCCCTGCTTCCAAGGGGGATCTTCACCATCGGTGGCTCGCTGATCATCCTTTCCGCTCTGCTTGTTCCGATGGTGATTTCAAGAAGAAACCAACCAACGCAGGAAGTATGCTCCTGACGATTCCGACCGGGGTATTCTTGCCCAAGCATAGACCTTCCCCTGTCGAGCGCCCACGCCTCGGAAACGGTGATCGTCCATTGCATCCGTTATTGGGTATCCTTGATTGGGTGTGGCGATATAAGTCCATTGCAGCCAATCGTGAACCACAGCATGTGTCGAAAGGAACAAACAACGACAATATGGGCATGTCATGGCATAATGAACTCGAACCCCATCATCCCGGAGCACACACAACCCAGGTTGGCAAGAAGCCAATGGATCAAAGGAAACATTCGGGAGCGTGATGCATGGAAGATGATTTCCTCCGGTTTTTGAAGTCGGGAGGCCGATCTGAGAGCGCCAGAAAACGTGTGGGGAAATGCATCCAAGAGTTTGAGCGCTTTCTGGCCGAGCAGCGTGGTATGGGCATCGAGCACGCCGATGCGGAGGATCTGGAATCTTTCGTTAAGTGGATCGAACAAAGGCCGAAGACTTCTGCCAAGACCCACCTCTGGGCGCTCGGCTACTATTTCGAGTACACCGCCCAAGAAGACCTGCGCCGCCTGGCAGGTTTGTTCCGTGAACAAAGGATGGTACGCAAACCTTTCTTGCTGCGGGATTTTCGGGGTGTGGATCCCGGGACCGCAGCGAAACTCGCTGCCATTGGGATACGCAACGTCAAACAGATGCTCGCTGCAGGAAGAACCAGGCAAGCGAGAACATCGCTTTCATTGGAAACGGGAATTTCTGAAGACACCATACTCGAGCTGGTCAAGCTCTCGGATCTGGCTCGGATTCCAGGGATCAAGGCAATTCGCGCCCGTTTGTACCATGATGCCGGTGTGGATACGGTGGAGAAGATGGCACAGTGGGAGCCAGAAGCACTCAGGAGAGCGATGGTTGTATTCGTGGAGCGCACGGGATTCGATGGTGTTCCTACCCTGCTCGCGGAGGCGAGATACAGCATAGCCAAGGCAAGGAGCCTGCCGCGGCTCGTAGAATACTGAGCGTAAGGTTGAAGGAAACTCCAGCCGGCAGCTACGGTAACATGGCTGCACGCAATCCGGCAATCCGCTGGCAGGTAGTAGAAGTTCTGCAGGAACAACTCTAAGATGGAAGCAACCACAACAGCCTGGCAATCGACTCAGGATCTGGAAAGGCTGCTTGGTTTCCTCGCCTGTCCGTTGAATCCTTCCCATCCGTTAACCGCGGTGCGGAACGAGGCCGGCGAGATCGTAGCCCTGCAATCGGAGAACGCCGAATACCCGGTCGTGCGCGGTATTCCCTGTCTCCTACCGGAAATGAAAACGGATGCCGGCACCGATCTATCCATGTGGCAATCGAATCTGAAAAAGATGTGGCAGGAATACCAGGATGGCGAGCCCGGCGTCTTCACCTCCAATACCCATGAGTTGGGGGTAGCGGTGGGAGAGATCATCGCTCGGTCGGGCGGAAAGACCTATCTCGATGTTGGATGCGGAGCAATGCCCCACCCCGTCTACATGCGTTCCTCGAGACCGAAGGTGGAATGGGTGGGCGTCGATCCCTTCTTTGGTGACGTTCATCGTGAGTTTCCTTTCACGCAGGGGCAAGGTGAGTATCTCCCATTTCTCACGGAGGTGTTTGACGGCGCGCTGTTCGCCTCCACGATCTACCACATGCTGGATCCCCTGCGCGCTCTGCAGCGCGTCCACGACATCATCAAACCGAACGGCATGCTCTTTATCTGGTACACCGCCATGCGCTCCAATCCGCGCTATTGGATCTGGAAAGGGCTGAGGGGCCTTGGTCTTCCCAAGCGCTATAACAGGCATTTCCTGTGGGCCTTCACGCCGACAGCCCTGCGAAATCTGGTGGAGAGGGCTGGTTTCAAGGTCCGGGATGAGGTCTTTCTGTGTGAGTTGTATTGCGAAGATTTCGCCACGTGCGACCATCCCACCGAGTACCTGATCGTCGCTGAGCGATTGTCAATCGAGAAGAGCCCCGGTTGATCTCACTTGCAGTGAACGCAGATGGAATTTCATTCGTAGTTAGTATGCAAACATATGTTCGGCAAGGGTGGGCATCACCGGGCTTCATGGAAGGCCATGGTCAACCACTCAACAATAGGAAACTGGGAGGAAACGCAATGATGGAAGAAATGATCGGCTACTGCGGATACAACTGCCATCTATGCGCAGCCCGATCGGATGATCCCGCTGTCCGGCAGAAACTGGTCGATGGATGGCGAAGGCTCTATGGGCATCAGAATTACACGGTTGAGAACGTCAAGTGCGACGGCTGTCTTGCGGATGGACTGCTGGCAGATAAGCAGTGCAAAGCTCGTCCATGCGCCATCGAACGCGGCGTGAGCAGCTGTGCCCTATGCGACGATTTCCCATGCGACAAGGTGAGGCATTTACTCACCAGTCGCGATGCGCTGATGGTCTTCTGCCGCCCGAAGGATGGACCGGTAACGGAGGAGGAGTATCAGTTGTGCATGCGCCAATTCGAGGGCATGCCGAACCTGGTACGCATTCTCGCGGATGCTGGAAAATTGCAGAGCTGGGTCAAGGATTTGTACTAGGAACAGCAGCCTGGCTCCAGACGACTCGTGGAGCCTTCGGGTTGAGGGCGGGCAATGAGCCATCTGGGAACCGTCGCAACAAGGATGGAGGTCAGAAAACCCAATCACTCCCTGCCCGGACTCAACGCTTGTGATTCTGTGAAACCCATCATCGACCGGTTAAGGTGAAGGCATGACAACAAGACAGACAGCATCGAAGGATCCCCAAATCCCATGCACGTGGCAATCGCTTGCGGATTGTGCAGGCTGCGAGATCGAAGCCGATCTCATGTGCCGCTTCGACAGCAGCGACCTGTCCTCATTTCTCCTCAATTTCCTCCCCATCGCCATCACGGTGGTGGCAGGCATGATCCTCGGAGGGTATGGCCTGTTCCTGATTCCTTGGTTCGCCTTCTGGATCTTCTTCTTCTTCGTATGGGAAGCGCGTGTTCTCTGCAGCCATTGTCCCTTCTGGGCCGAACCCGGGAAAGTCCTGCACTGCCACGCCAACTACGGCGTCGTGAAAATCTGGAAGTACCGACCTGGTCCCATGAACAAATYGGAGCAGAGGCAATTCATCGCCGGCGCGCTGATCCTGATCGGTTWTCCCTTCGTCTTYCTTCTTCTCGGRGCGCAATACCTGYTGGCGGTSATYGCRCTTGCKACCGTGATCAGYGCGGGTTTCAAYCTGMGSAAGMAYGTCTGYACGCGCTGCATCCACTTCTCCTGTCCGGTCAACGCCGTTCCCAAACCGATCGTGGAYGCCTATCTGARGCGCAAYCCAASCATTCGAGAAGCWTGGGAAGCCAGCGGCTATCGATTGGATGTATGAAAGGTTGAAAGCATGGATCCGATGAACAACCCAACAACGTTCTTCACCTATGTCCATTCAGCAGGCCAACGCGCCMAAACCCGCCTGCTGATCGAGAGCCTCCGCACCTTTGGCGGGAGCATGAGCCAATGTCCATTCTGGGTCTTCTCTTCCAATCCCGAGCAGGTGCCATGCGATGAGCTGGAAGGCGAGGGCGTCCGCATCCTCCCGATCGATGTGCCGGATGCTATGAGACGCAACTACTTCGGGATCAAGGTTTTTGCCTGCGCGCAAGCAGAGGAGATGGCATCGCCGGATACCCATTCGCTGGTTTGGGTCGCATCGGGATACCTTTTCATCCAACCACCCCTCCTCTTCGAACTCGATCAGGAAACGATTTGCGCTGCGCGCCCTGTGCACATCCAGAACGTGGGCATCCTGCAAACGGATCCGCTGGATGGATTCTGGAAGAAGGTCTATGAAAATGCGGGGGTCGATGATGTACCGGTAACCGTAGAAACATTCGTGGGAACAAAGCACATCCGTGCCTACTACAACTCCCACGCCCTTGCCGTCCAACCTTCCATGGGATTGTTCCAGCAATGGATGGAGCACTTTGAAACCCTGGTGCTGGATGAAGCCTTCCAAACAGGACCTTGCCGGGACGAGGATCATCAAGTCTTCCTGCATCAGGCTGTCTTGAGCGCACTGCTCTCGACCCGCCTCGATGCCCAACAGCTCCAGCTCCTGCCTCCGGATTACAACTATCCTTACAACCTTCAGACGAAGGTGCCCGAGGATCGCCGCGCCGCAGTTCTTAACGACCTCACCAGCATTACCTATGAAGCACGATCCCTCGATCCCAATCTAATGGGTGACATCGAGATTCACGAACCGCTCAGGTCATGGTTGGCAGGTCATTTCTCTGAAGCGTGAAATGCTGATGCGGCGAAACTGAGCGCCTCTAAACCGATCGCTTGCGTTAAATCGAGAAGCCGCCGGCAAGAAGCTGGAAATGGGGAAATCCTGCGTTCGGTTCCGACAACTGGACAATGTTCCGCTCGAGATCCTGGCGGAACTCATCGCCAGCACACCCCCCGAGGTGATGATCGCACGCTACGAGGCCAGCCGGCGGAAATGACCGAAGAAACCACGCCTGAGATTTCAAGAACCTCAAGAGTTGCTGCAGTTTGATTTCAAACCCTGCAGCCGATCGAGGTCCTGAGTCGTGTCCACATCCAGGAAGACATCCTCGCTCCAGGCAATCGATTCCACCGGGTAACGCTCGAAGAGAGCCCGTCCCCCGGTATCTCCCTCCAATTGGAGCAGTTCCGGAAACAGGGCTCGGTCGAAGAGCACCGGATTGGCCCGGCGGCCGGCGAATTGCGGGGCGATGACCGGGGCCAGCGTACTGCGGTGTCTTTCCACGAGCGCCCGTACCAAATCCGCCCCCACCATCGGCATGTCTGCGAGTAGGAAAACCACGCCTTCTGCACTTTCCACAATTGCCGACAAACCCGCCTTCACAGAAGTGCTCTGCCCCTGCTCCCAATCCGGATTCTCGACAAAGATCACTTCTTCACCGGTCAAAGACTCGCGGATCTTATCCCTCTCAGCGCCAAGAACCACCACAATCGGCGAGAGCCCGCCTGAGCGGGCTGCCTGCACCGCATGCCACACGAGCGGACGTCCGCGCCAAGAAACGAGTTGTTTCATACGCTGAAGCCGCATGGAGCCTCCCGCCGCCAGCACGACACCACCCACCCGCCCATGCGTTTCCAATACCGGGGGAACTTGCTGAACCGAACCCAGAAGGACGGATTGCACTCGATCAGTAATAAGCGCCTTCGTGGCGATCGAGCGTCCCACTTCGAGATCATCATCCACTGAGATCTTGTTGATCAACAGCCGCACTTCCGCGTTGGATGGTATGCCTTTCAATCCCATTTCCGGGGAAGTCAGCGCTTCAGCAACATGCCGCGCCGAAAGCATCGCGCCTTCCTTCAACCCCAATCCAATTGCAAGCCGCTCGGGACGATGCACGCGCGCCTCCGATAGCCTCGCTCCCACGGCATCAACCCCGGCTACAGGAACGACGAGGTCGACGAAACCTGGAATGACGGGTTCGTGAGCGGTAGGAGCTTTCAGCGAACGCCTGCGCGCCCCATCGGCCTCGATCAAGAGAACCGCTCCCAATCTCTTCCCCATATTTCGAAGCGGCGCCAATTGCACATTTTCCAAACCCAACCATTTGGGTTCATCCTGCGCTGCTGGACCGGTTACCAGAAGGGAGCCTTTCGTTTGAAGTTGTGCAGCAAGGTCATCGGGATCAGGGAATCCCGAGGAGATCGAATGCGAATCCGCAAGATCGGACTGCTGGCGAGCGATCTTCGTGGTTGTGGTCACAATCACAGGGATATTGGGAGTCAATTCATCAACGAGGCGCCGGATAGCGCTGGACTTCCCTCCTGCGCCAACAAAGGCAACCGACATGCCGGGTTGGATGCGCAGGGCATCGACCAATCGCATCTCAAGCCCCAAGCGCCTGGCGAATGGCCGATTGCGAGAGTAGCGCCTCCAGGACGGCCCCGCCGATGGCCAGGGATTTATCCGAGATCAGGAAGCAGTGTGCGCGCTGCCCACGGGGATCGACATCCCCCACCTTGGCGCCCTTCGCAACCCACACACCATCATGGAGCAGTCCCCGCAGCGCGCCGTCGAAAGGCGCCGCGAGATCCTCCCTGCCGACCGTAGCGACCCGATCACCCTGCTTGACGATGCTCCCCAGAGCTGCATGCCCGAGCACTTCTCCTGCGGCCGGAGCCCTCAACACGCGTTCGGCTGCATGCCCTGAAACCTGCCCAGGGATGCCCGTATCGGTCTCGGCCGAACCATTCCAAAGTACGCGCCCCAAGGTATGACCGCGCTTGGTTTCCACGACGGCGTGGCAGTTCTCCCCTGCCGTGAAACCCGGGCCCAATCCGATCACAAACGGTTTCTCACTCAATGCCAAAGGTTGGGGTCGTTTGAGCATACGCGCATCCACGACTGCAAGTGGATCCAACGCCGAGCGAGCCTGCGCTTCCGGATCGACAAGCACGGGGATGATCCCCTCGGAGAGCGCTAGAAGCGTTTCTTGCGGGCCATCCACATGGCGCCCCCTCAGATCCTCGATCTCCACTTCCCCCGCATACACCGCCTCCGCCAGCGCCACCAAACGGCGCACAGCCAGCGGTTGGGCGATCTCAGTCACCACGACGGCAAAGCCGCTGCGATGCAATCGCGCCGCCACACCGGTTGCCAGGTCTCCCCCACCCCGGATCAACACCGGCGGGTGATCGATCTTCATGAGATTTCTGATTCCTTCAGGGCTGTCAGGACCCGCTCGGGAGTGAGCGGAAAGCTGTCGAACCAAATGCCGACGGCATCCCGTACGGCGGCGATCAGCGCCGGCGCCAGGGGCAAGTAGGGCATCTCGCCCATGCCGCGTGCTCCCCAAGGTCCGGTCGGATCGGCATACTCCAGGATCACGGAATGCACCCGATCGGGAATATCGCGCACGGTGGGGATCAGGTAGGTGGAGAGATGGGTCGTGTGCACCTCTCCCCCCTTCTCCTGGAAATCTTCGAGCACGGCATAGCCCGCGGCCTGCACGATGGCGCCTTCGATCTGCCCCTGTACAAGCTGCGGATTGATCGCCTGCCCTACGTCATCGGCACAGACCACATCCAGCACGCGCACGTGACCGGTTTCGGTATCGACCTCAACAGTCACGCTTTCTGCCACATAGCCGTAAGCAAAATTGGGATCGCACTCGCCGGTCTCGGGATCGTAGGGTGAGGTCGGCGGCGGGCGGTATTGAAAGGTAGCCACAGCCGGTCTTTCTCCCGCATCCCATTGCTTGAGCGCTTCCTCGGCCGCACCGCGGATGGAATTTCCAGCCATGAAGGTCATGCGAGAGGCGGATACCGATCCGGAATCGTGCGCCGTTCCCGTATCGGACATGTCCAAGCGAATACGGCTGGGCGGCAGATCCAACGCCTGCGCCGCCATCTGTAGAAGCGCCGTATGCGTCCCCTGCCCCACCTCCGCAGCCGCATGGCGCAGGATGGCGTGTTCGATTCGATCCTCGCCATGCAGTTCGATGATCGCCGTGCATTGCTCAGGTGCGCCGAAGGAGAAACCCACGTTCTTAAAAGCGCAGGCGAAACCTAGGCCGCGCTTCAGGTGATCATCGGCAGGTGCACCAAGCGCCTTCGCCGCAGGCCGTTTCCATCCCTGCTTGCCGCGCTTCCATCCGGATTCTTCGGCGCACTTCTCGACCACCTGCCCAATGGTGACGCCCTCGGGCAGCGGCGAGCCGACGGAGAGCAGCGCACCCTCGGTCAGCACGTTGCGCATGCGCATCTCGACCGGATCCACCCCCAAGGCTTCGGCCAGCTTGTTGATCTGCCCCTCAGCCGCAAATGCTCCCTGCGGACCGCCAAAACCGCGAAACGCGCCGCCGGGAATGTGATTGGTATAGACCGAGTAGGAATCCACATGCACGTTGGGAATTTCGTAGGGGCCTGTGCACATCAGGGTGGAGTTACCGAGCACCTTGGTCGAGGTGTAGGCATAAGCGCCGCCATCCTGGATGATCGTGGTTTCGGCCGCGATGACCTTGCCCTCCTTCGTCGCACCCCACTTTGTCCGCAGGATGTAGCGATGCCGCTTATGGTGACCTAAGATCGACTCCTCCCTCGACCAGATGACCTTCACTGGTCGGTGGATGCCGCGTTGGTGCAGGCGCCAGGTTGCCAGCGCCAGAACGATCTGTACCGACATGTCCTCGCGCCCGCCGAAGGCACCCCCGATGGCTGGATAGATGACCCTGACCTGGTCTTCAGGAAGGTCCAGGGCGTGGGCAATCTGCTCCCGATCCTCATGCGTCCATTGACCGCCGACATACACCGTCACACGACCCTCTTCGTCGATGGTTCCCAATCCCGCCTCGGGTTGCAGGTAGGCATGCTCCTGTGGCGGAGTTCGGTACTCACTCTCCACGATCACATCCGCATCGGCGAAGGCTTTCTCCACGTTGCCCTTCCGAATCCGATTCGTGCAGAAGACATTGCTTCCCTTCTCAGGATGAAGGAGCGTCGCTCCCTCCGCCATGGCCGCAACCGGATCGATCACGACCGGAAGGTCCTCATACTCAACCTCGATCCGCTTCAGCGCTTCGGCGGCGATGGCCTCGCTCTCGGCTACAACCACAGCCACTTGATCTCCGATGAAGCGCACGCGATCGGCATGCTTCTTGGACGATCCGGGGCCGCAGAGCACGGGTTGATCGGGCATGATCAACCCATATTCATTGACCGGGACATCCTTAGCCGTGAAGACGGCCAAAACCCCCGGCATCGATTCGGCGGCCTCGATTTCCAGGCGCCGTATGATGGCGTGGGGACGGCCCGCGAAGAGGATCTTCATGTAAGCCTGATCGGGCAGATCGATATCGCCGGGGAACAGCGCCTTGCCTGTGACCTTATCCCGGGCGTCGATCCTCTTTTCCGACGTTCCAACGATTCTCATGATCCATACCTGTCCATGATGTTCTGGCGATCAGCTTCCTGAATCTCGAGCGTCCAGTCGTTTGATCTCTCGTTTAAAAATGCGCTGCCAAATGGCGACGCTGGTCGCATAGGTCGCATCCATCCCGAAGTAGGACATCGATCCAGCGCCGAGGCTGAGGCCCTTGCTCAAAGGCGTGTCCGAAGCGTAGTGCAGGATTCCCAGATCGAAGGGCAGGCCATGGAGGTCGACGATCTCATTCGTGGGATGACGCTTCGGCCGATACATCTCATACACTGCCGATAGGTACGGTCCCGCTTCCATCTCGATGTCGGTGTAGCCTTCTCGGTAGAAGACGTCCATGTAGGTGGGTGTCTGCAGGAAGGTGCCCACCACGCTGACCGCCTTCTGGTTGTCGAGCACGGTTCCGTATTGCAGGTCCTGGTCCAGGCTGACCGCTGAAAAACAATTGTGATACAGGAAGGTGTTCTGCGAATGTTCGTCATACACCACAGAGGGCAGCATCACGTCGCCGACCGCGCCGTTCAGCGAAGCAGCCTTGCCCATGATGTAGACACCGAGAATCTCGCCCGCACGTGCGGCGATGTGAGAGAGGACGAGATAGGCCGCCATGCCGAGGGGATAATCGATGTTCACGACCACGGCATCGGATTGTTCCAGCACTTTCAGATCCGGACGCTGCAGGCGTGGATCGATTTGATCGAATTGCAGACTGGATAATTCGATCAACTGCGCATCCAGATCGAAACTCTGCTCGCTGCGTACGCGATGCACACAGCACTGCATTTCCGTTTCGAAGCGTTCCTTGGCGAGTTTCTTGCCTGCCGGCGTGGTTACATACTTCTTGAGCATGTAATACAGGAAATTTTCACGGCTGGATTGCACCTGTTCGGCTTCGATCTCGCGCCACTCATCGGCCAGATCGGCATGTTCGGGCTTATCCAGCATAGCGAGCAGCTCATCCTCATGACGCAATGCGAATCCTGTGATGAGATTCACCACACTGTGCGTGTTGCTGGACACAAAATACACCGGCCGCTGGATCAAGGACGGCAGGCTTCGCTCGACATGCTCCCACCAGAGATGCACAGCGCGCTTGTAGTCATTCAGGGAGCCGGCCAGCAATCTCACCTTGAAACGCTTGCGTTGCTCGGCCACGCTCTGGATGAAATGCCAGAAATCCTTCCCCAACGCACTATGCAAGGGAAGTAATTCCTCAAGCGCAATTCCAATCCCTGCCGCCAGGACGGGAAGATCCTCATCGCTCCGATCGGTTCCGTCCAGGAAATTTCGCACCTGCTCGCCGCGAAGGAGTGTGTGTAATTTGTTCCATTCGATCTGAAAGGCGGTCAGAATCGGCAGAAGATCGTCAATATCAGAACGGCTGGCGATGTAACAAGCCAGGGTTCCACTGCCATCGTAGTAGCTGCGTCTGCGACGAGCCGGGGCTGCAACCTCAAGCCATGATTCCACGTCCTCAAATCCACCCTGTTTCAACACGTCCTGGCTCTGCCCCAAGATCACTCGTTCCACCTCCGCAATGCACGGAGGAAGCCGCATCGCGGCGTAGATGAAAGCGGGGATATCCAGGGATGGCGTATGCGCGTGCGGATGCAAGGCGGATCCCATGTTGGCGTGGGTCTCTTCCAGCGCGCGAATCTGGATCTCGGTCGTCGACCGCAGCAAAGAGTAGTAGGTCCGAATATAGAGTTCGATCTCTTCCGAGCCTGTGCGTGGAACAGTTCGATCCATCATCCGCTCACAATTTGCGCCGGTCGTAGGGGCTCATCGGAGCCACGTCCGTCTCGGACGGCTTGATGGGGAACAATATGGCATATACAACGTTGAGAACCCCGAACCCGAGCATGGTCAAGAGGAATCCGACTACAACCCGAATCAAGGTTCCAGGCGGCAACCAGCGAGCAAAAGCAGGCCAGTACAGTTCCGGTGGAATATAGACCCAGTGATTCTCAGCATTAGCTTCCAGGAGCCATCCGGAAGCAAAGTATCCGAAAAAACCGAGGATCACGATTAACAAGCATCCAATCCCTCGCCACAAGGATTTGACCCTTATTTTTCTCGCCAAATCTGGATCTTCCTCGACATAGTGCCTGGTCACTCGTCCCATGTTTCACCTCTACCTGCCCCTGCCAGGGTTGATTCGATCCAGCAGGGCACTTCCAGGAACCCATCGCTTGCGTGGTTCCACGATTCCATCTTGCAGTCGTTCAGCCGCCCGTTCCTCCAGTCCCTTGGCCGCCAAATCTCGATGCCAATTCCAGTGCCGAGATGATCTTGTAGTACCCCGTGCAACGGCACAAATTTCCCGCGATCGCCTGCTCGATGTCCGAACGGCTGGGTTGAGATTTCTCCTCCAGCAGTTTGACGCCAGACATGATGAAGCCGGGAGTGCAGTAGCCGCATTGCACCGCGCCCTCTTCGACGAAGGCTCGCTGCACAGGATGCAGCTTGCCATTGCCACCCAATCCCTCGATGGTCACGATCTCGGCTCCATGCGCCCGCGGCGCCGGCACCAAACAGGCCATCACAGCCGCGCCATCCAGGAACACCGTGCATGCACCGCATTCCCCTTCGGCGCAGCCTTCCTTGGATCCTGTGAGCCCCAGATCTTCCCGGAGGAAGCGCAGCAGGGATTTCTCATGCCCCCCATCCACGCTGTACGCCTTCCCGTTGACAGTCGTCTCGATCTTCGTTCCGGGAATATGCTCGACCACCTCAGGCAGGCGTTCGATTTGATGGCCCTCCCCGGCCCCCCAAAGCATGACCGGTTCATCGGGAACTTCCAAGCGCTCTGTGCCGCGCATCAGCGATCGCAGACCGCGCAGCGTGCAAATGCGAACCATCTCACTGCGGTAACCGGCGGAGCCGCGCAGATCATCGATCGGTTTCGCGGCTGCAGCAGCCAGAATCGCTGCCTGCTCGATCGTCTCCTTCGACAGTTGCTTGCCGACCAGGAACTCTTCAGCCTCATCAGCATGGATGACCGTGGGAGCCACAGATCCAAGCGTGATCCCGGCCGAACGAACAACCTCTCCGTCCATCTGCAGGGCGAGGGCGGCGTTGACCACAGAGATCGCCTGCGCCCGGCGCAGCCCCAGCTTGAAGAACGTGCTGCGGGTTCCGTCGGGGGGGTTCGGGAATGCGATATCCACGAGTATTTCATCGTCGTGCATCACGGTACGGCGCACTCCCTCATAGAACGCATCGATCGGGATCACTCGATCGCCCTTCGCCGAGCGCAGCGTGATCTTCGCGCCGAGAGCCATGAGCGCCGGAATGGAATCGTTGGCTGGCGAGGCGGTGATCAAATTCCCCGCCACCGTTCCACGGTTGCGAATCTGAGGCGCGCCGACCTGCCAGCAGGCTTGCGCCAGGGCAAAAGCATGTTCGACGATCAACTGGGAACCGGCGCAATGGTTGTGGGTCGCCAGGGGACCGATGTGCACCCAGCCCTGGGAATCTTCCTCGATGCTATCGAGATCGGGAATGCGCGTGATGTCGATCAGGGTGTCGATCCCGGGTCGTTGGCCGCGCTCGAGTTCGAGCATCAGATCCGTCGCTCCCGCGACGATTCGCGCCTCCCCTCCCCTATCACTGAGGAGCTCGAGAGCTTCATCGAGCGTCGGCACTGTGAAATAGCGTTTCCACATCCTTCACCTACGATTTCTGGGCCGCTCGTTTGGCCTTGGGTCTGTGAGCCATCGACTCACCCGTTCCTCCACGGCAATGCATGACGATTTCGGCCATGATGCTGAGTGCAATCTCCTCGGGACTTTCCGCTCCCAGCTCAAGTCCGATCGGAGAGATCACACGCTGGATCTTCGCCTCTTCCAGGCCATCCTCCAGCAGTTGCTTGGCGCTTGTCTCCCAGCGACGCTTCGAACCGATCACGCCGATGTAGGCAGCTGGCGTTTCGAGCAGGGAAGGCAATCCTGCCGTATCCACCGGCACCCCGCGGGTGACCAGCACGACATAGGTCTGGTCATCGATTCGGGTCCGCTGCGGAAGTTCTTTCAAGGGGCAGGTGATGTACTCATCGGCGTTCGGGACTGCAGCAGCAACCGCAAAATTCGGGCGATCATCCGTGATCACGAGGCGGAAATTCAACCAGTGTGCCAGGTGCGCAAGCGCCTTGCCCACGTGCCCCGCGCCAACCACGATCAGCGTCGGCCGCGGTCGAAGCGGTTCCACGTAAACCTCCATCTCTCCCCCGCAAATGCCCGGATCACCCTGCTCAGGGTCGTTGAAGGTATAACTCAAGACGCGCGTCTTGCCATCCGCCAACGCCCGAAGCGCTTCTTCAACCACGCGGATTTCCATCTCACCGCCACCGATCGTTCCCTCGATGCTGCCGTCCGGGAAGATCAGCATTTTGGACGGGGACCGACGCGGGACCGAACCCGAAGCCCGGATGACGGTCGCCAGCGCGGCGGTCATGCCCTGGCGTTCGATCTCCGCCAGACGTTCAAACGATAGCATGCATCCTCCGGTAAAGTCCCTTTCCCACGATCTCCTTCAATACTCACTTCGGATTTCGGTCAATCCAGCCCACCCAAGGCCTTCCAGATCCGCTCCGGAGTGATGGGAGCGCGGTCCACATCGGCTCCACAGGCATTGTAGACGGCATTGCCCACCGCCGGTCCGACGCCGTTCATGGGGATCTCGGCCACGGCTTTCACGCCGAAGGGATGGGAAGGTTCCATGGTCTCCACAAAGATGGTCTGCAGGATGGGCATCTCGTTGGCAGCAAAGATATGATACTCGCGGAAGGACGTCTCGCGCGCCCATCCTTTCGGGTCATAGCTCAATTCCTCGCAGAGCGCATAACCCAGCGCCTGGGTCATGCCGCCCTCGACCTGCCCGGCAGCCGTGAGCGGATTGACGATCACCCCGCCGTCCACTGCCATCACCAATCGATCAGCCCGCACCTGCCCGGTTTCCACATCCACCGTCACTTCCGCAAATTGCGCAGCGAAGGGCGGCGGCGAGACCGGCGACATGTACGAGGCCGCCCCCATGATCTGCTCTTGATCCTCATGATGCAGCGCATTCAGCGCCGCCTCTTCCAGACTCACGGAACGCCCATCCGGCGCCCATCCGCAACCCTCCGCCAGGCGAATATCCTCCGCCGCAACGCTCCGTCCATCTTTGCTGAGCATGTGAGCAACTCGCGCGCGGATGCGCTCGGCCGCCTGTTGGGCGGCGCGCACCACGGCCCAACCCGAGATGTAGGTCGTGCTCGATGCGTAAGCGCCCTTGTCGAAGGGAGTGAAGTCCGTGTCTGAGGAGTACACCACGACGTCCTCCACGCGAACGCCCAACACCTCGGCGGCCTGCTGCGCCAGCACAGTGTCGGATCCCGTTCCCAGGTCGGTGGCTCCGACGAGGAGATTGAACGAACCATCATCGTTGATCTTGATCGTAGCCGCACCCATGTCCAGATAGGGAATGGCGGTTCCCTGCATTACAGCCGCCACGCCCACGCCGCGCCGCAGATGGGGTTTCCCGGGTACGACCTGCCAATCCGGATTGTTGAACTTCTCCTCCCATCCGATGGCTTCCGCACCTCGACGAATACAATCCGCGAGGCCGCAGGTGTTGATCGTCTCCGGTCGCGGCTCTCTGCCCTCCGACCAGGCCGTGCTGAAGGGATGAAGCTCTCCCGCCCGGAGTGTGTTCTTGAGACGAAACTCGAGCGGATCGATACCCACCTTGCGGGCCACCTTGTCCATGTGGCGTTCCACGGCCCAGAATCCCTGCGGAACGCCGTAACCCCGGTAGGCTCCCGAGGGCATCGTATTGGTGTAGACGATGTCGGCGTGGAAGCGGATGTTGGGCGATTGGCGATAAGGACCGTCGCCCACATAGAGCGCCATCGATTTATGCCCCGTGTTCCCCGTCACCGTGAGCGCGTGGCACCCATAGGCGCCCGTATCGCTGAGGATGAGCATCTCGTTGGCCGTGATCGTGCCGTCCTTCTTCACGCCCGTTCGCAGCTTCAACCGCATGGGATGCCGCGCCCGCGAGGCGAAGAACTCCTCCGCGCGGGTGTATTCAAAACGCACGGGTCGGCCGGTGGCGATCGTCAGGTGCGCAGCGACGTCCTCGATCAGGACCTCCTGCTTGCCACCAAAACCGCCCCCGATGCGGGGTTTGACGACGCGAATGCGTTTTGATGGAAGCCCAAGCACGGGCGCCAACTGCCGCCGGACATGGAAGGGAACCTGGGTGCTGGTACGGATCACCAGGCGATCGTCCTCATCCCAGTAGGTGACCACGACATGCGGTTCGATGTGCGCCTGCTGAACCTTGGGCGAGTGGTACGTGCCTTCCAGAATGAAATCAGCCTCCGAAAAACCCTTCTCCACGTCCCCGATATCGATACGGATCGCTGCCGCCAGATTGCGCGAGGCGTCCGAATCGGCGAAATCGACAAACTCGGGTTCATCGTGGATCAGCGGGGCACCGTCCTTCATGGCATCCTCGGGATCCAGGATGATCGGCAGCTCCTCGTACTCCACGTCGATCAATGCCAGAGCCTGCTGAGCGATGGCTTCCGATTCGGCGGCTACGAAGGCCACGCGATCGCCCACGAAACGCGCCTTGTGATCCAGCGAAAAGGAATCCAACGGGCCGGGGATGGGATCGGATTGACCCGCCGTGGAATAGGCCACGCGCGGAAGATCCTCCCAGGTCAACACGGCAGCCACGCCCGGAAGGGCGCGCGCCTCGGAGGCGTCGATGCGCTTGATGCGGGCATGCGCCACAGGGCTGTGCAGCACCTTGGCGATGAGCATGCCGCGCATCTCCACATCGGCTGTGAAGGCAGGCTTGCCCTGCACAAGCTTGACCGCATCGACCTTGGCGGCTGGTTTCCCGACCGCGCTGCGGCCTTCCGTCTGCGGTTGGGTGTGGATGTTGGGCATCACCTGCGTGCTCGTCTGGAAATCGGGACCGCGCATGCCGAAATCCTCGAAACCGAGATCGTCCATAGGAGGCGAGAAGACCTCCGGGGCGGGGATCATGGCCGTGACCGGATCGACGGCCTCACCGCGCAGCACGGCCGCCGCGCGCAGCACGGCCTGCACCGGCTTGAGATACCCCGTGCACCTGCAGAGCACTCCCGCCATGGCTTCCCGCACTTCGCTTTCACTGGGATTGCGATTGCGCTCCAGCAGCGCCCGCGCTGCCAGCACCATGGCCGGCGTGCAGTAGCCGCATTGGATGGCACCCGTCTCCACAAAAGCCTGCTGGATCGGATCCAGCCCCGAGGTGCTCTTCCAACCCTGCTGGGGGTGTTCGCCAACCGCTTCGATCGTCGTGATCTCGTGTTCATGTGCCTGCGCCGCCAGCATCACGCAGGAATTCACGGGCCTGCCGTCCAGCAGGATGGCGCAGGCGCCGCATTCGCCGGTTTCGCATCCATGCTTGGCGCCAAAGAGACCCAATCGCTCGCGCAGGAGCGTCAAAAGCGTCATGCTCTCCGGCGCTTCGACTTCCGTTTCTTGGCCGTTGAGGATGAATCGAATCAGCATCAGCCCAACACCTCCATCAACAACCGCCGTACAAGCACTCCCGCAGCATGACCACGGTAATCGGCGCTCGCCCATGCATCTTCAGCCTTGGCGTAGGCTTTGGCGGCAGCCGCCGTTGCCTTTTCAACCTGACCGTCTTTCGCAATCTCCTGCTCGGCGTTCTGCACGCGTATCGGTCGTGTGCCGAAACCTCCCAGCGTGATGCGAACTGCTTCCGACTCTTGTGAGTCCTTCCATCTCCCAACCGCAGCGCACACGATGGGCCGGTCATACGGCGCCCGAGCGACCTGATCGTAAGCCAGGCGCTGAGGAACCGGAATGCGCACGACGGTCACCAGGCTGCGAAAATCCTTCTCACCCCTTCGCTCCAGCAGGTCATCAAGCGAGATCTCTTCGCCGCCCGGCTGCATCTCCACCCGAACATCCAGCGCCAGAAGCGTTGTCAGCAGTGGGGAGCGACCATCCGCGGAGAAGATCGTCCCTCCCAAGGTGGCCATGTTGCGTAAATTCAGGCCGGCCTCGAGGTGGCAGGCCGCGACCAGCGCCTCAGGGATCTTGAGTTTCTTCTCGATGAGGATTTGGAGTTTCAAAGCCGCTCCGGCCTCGATGGCACCTTTCTTCAAGCCAAGGCCATCCAATCCCAGATCTTGGAGATCGATGACCGCCTGCGTTTTCCCGAGCTCCGGAACGAGTGCGGTCCCTCCAGCGAGGGGCACCCCTTCCTTCAGGAGTTCAAGCGCTTCCCCCAACGTCTTCGGGCGATGATAGTGAAGCTCGTTCATAACCATCCTTCCAGACCATCAATCCGGATACACACGCCAGCCGATAGCTTCGAGCTGTTCTTCGGTCATATGCTCGCCTGGAACTTCCGCCATGGTGCCTTCGGATTCGGCTGCAAGGGTTCCATCCGACAGCCTGATCTCGCTGTGGGCTGTGGCGTAGCGTCCTTTATCACGCGTCAACCAGGCAATAACCTTCAAGGGCTGATTGGTGGGAACGGGCCGTCGATAGCGTACGACCAACTTGGCCGTCATGAACCTGCGGGTGGAATCCCCGATCAACAGCACGCGTCCCACGATCTCGTCGAGCATGGTGGCCACGATGCCGCCGTGCACCACGCCGGGATATCCCTGGAAACGATCCCCCAAGACGGTATCGCATTCCACACGATCCGGTCCTACTGCATAAAAGGTCAGGCCGAGACCGTGGGGATTGTCAATTCCACAGCCGAAGCAGTGCCGCGAGCTGGGTTGTTTGATCCTCTCGATGGGATCAAAGTTTTCATCCGGTTTCGGTTGCATGTGGGTCCTTTGCCTTCCAGATTTTTGCTCCCGCGTTCGACCGCATCTTTGGATGCGAACGCGCTGAAGGTGCCGTTCCGATTCCGCACCCTCCTCCATGCTCGATCAAGCAGCGGCGAAGGTATCGATGAGCAATTGAATATCCCCACCCGCTGAATACAGGATGGGATACGAGGCCCCGCGATCGACATAGGCCTGCACCCGCTCGAGAGCCTCCTCCGGCGTTCCGGATGCCGTGATGCGCTCGAGCAGCTCGTCGGATACGAGATGCTTCGCGCGCTGGATCTCATCGTGCGTTGCCGGCCACCCGAGAATGGATTGGATCTCCTGCACGGTTTCCTGCGAAACCCCGCTCGCCTTGGCAATGTGCGGCTGTTGGGCCAGGTATTGGGTCAACAATTGGCGGCTGGCATCGAGCGCCTTCTCTCGATCGTGATCCACGGAGGCCACGATCAACTGATGGCATTCGATATCCTCGCACGAACGGCCGGCCTTGTTCGCTCCAGCTTCCAGGCGTTCCATGGCCTGATCGGTATACTCCACGGGAACGCAGTAGTTGAGCACGACCCCATCGGCGATCTCGCCCGCCAGCTCCATCATCTTGGGACCGGTTGCGCCGATCATGATGGGGACATGGCGCGGTTCACGTCTGCCGTGAACGACATCGAGTTCGATGCCCTCCACCTGATGAAACTCTCCATGGAAGGTCACGCGTTCCATGTTCAGCAGCCGTCTGAGCACTTCGACGGTCTCCCGCATCGCCAGGAGGGGTTTGCGGCGTTGGATGCCGACGTTCCTGGCCAGTGGATCCCACCAGGCGCCCAGACCGCAGATGATGCGATCGGGCGCCAGGTCGTCCAGGGTCAGGAAGGTCGCCGCCAGCAGACCGATGTTGCGCGTCCAGTTGTTGATCACGCCGGAGCCGACTTGGATGCGGCTGCTCACCGCCGCATACGCCGCCATGGGCACGATGGCGTCACGCACCAGGCGGGACTCTGCCTGCCAGACGGCGTGGAAACCTTTGCCCTCGGCATACTGCACACAGCTGAGACCTTCCCGCAGTTCATGCGCGTCCTGCAGATACAATCCTACGTTTTCCATCTTTACCTACACCTTCGCTCCGATTCTACAAGCCCTACAAACGTTTCCACATCTTGGGCGCCAGCTCGCGCGATCGCGCCGCGATGCGCTCCTGATCGAGGGTGAGGATCTGCTTGCCGCGCATCAGGATCTCTCCCCGGCAGACGGTCGTGTCGACTGTGGCATCCACCAATCCAAAGATGAGATGCCCCAGGAAGTTGTCCGCGCTGAGCGGCGTGGGAGGGTGATAGTCGAGGATGGCGAGATCCGCCACCCCGCCCTCTGCGATCTCGCCCAGGCGCACGCCGAACTGCCGCTCGCAGATCTCCGGATTGTTCTGGATCAGCAACTGCGGCGCTTCCATGAAGGCCACGCGCGGATCGCGATTATCCAGGCGGTGGAGGAGATAGGCGCAGCGCATCTGCGCGAGCATGTCCGAGGACATGCCGTCCGTACCCAGGCCGACCAGGATACCCTTCCCGAGCATCGTGAGCAGCTTGGTGACCCCGACCGCATTGTTCATATTGGATTCAGGATTGTGCACCACGATTGTCTTCGTATCCGCCAGGATGTCCATCTCGGCCTCATCGATGTGCACGCAGTGCACGAAGATCGACTTCTCACCGGTCACGCCTGCGCTGTGCAGTCGATTCACGGTGGGTACGCCGTACTTGTCGAGCGAATCTTTGCGGTCGGCGGCGTCCTCGGCGACATGGATGTGGCAGCCCACGCCAGCGTCCTTGGCGATCCCCACGCACTTCTCCAGCGTCTCGTCCGAAACAGTGAAGGAGGCATGCAGACCCATCATGGCCGCGATCTGCCCGTCGCCATGGCCGACCTTCTTGATGAAGCGTTCATTCTCGGCGATTCCAGCGCCGGGTTTATTGCGATCGGAGACCTCGTAGCAGAGCGAGGCTCGAAGACCTGCCTGACGGACGGCGCTCTCGATCTGATCCAGCGATCCATCACGATGCCCCGGCGAAGCGTGGTGATCGATGATCGTAGTCGTGCCATTACGGATGCAGTCGATGAGCGGTATCTGCGCCGAAAGTGTGATGTCCTCCTCGGAAAGCGCCGCATCGAGCTTCCACCAGAGCCGCTCCAGGATCTCTACAAAGTTGGATGCCGGCTCTCCCGGCGGCGCCATGCCGCGCGCCATGGTCGAATAGAAATGGTGGTGAGTGCAGATGAAGCCCGGCAGGATGATCTTGCCGGAGCAATCCACACTTTCGGCATCAGGGAAGCGCTCGGCCATCTCCGCGGCGGGACCGATGGCAGCGACCTTTTCCCCATCACTTACGACAGTTGCGTTCCACAGTATACGGTTCTTCTTGCCCAACGTAGCGACGATGCCATTCTCAAATCGAATCGTCATGATAAGCTCCTTCGATTGCAACGACTGTGTTCCATCGTTTTCTCGAATCCCCGAGTCAATCGCTGGGGATCCGGATCAGGCTTCCTTCAAGACCGCAAGCTCCTCCGGCGTTCGCTCGCGCATTGTGATGGCTCCCGTGAAGCATTTCAGCGCGCAGATCGAACAGCCAACGCACCTGGCCGGATCGGTGACCGGAAGGTGATCGTCATCGAGCGTGATGGCCAGATAGGGACATCGCGTGCAGTTTCCGCACGAGACGCATAGGTCGTAATTGAAATCCGAGATCTTCTTCACGGCGGTCAGGTCCATGAAATCGGTGATCGGATCGGGTTGTGTGATGCCGATCAATTCCTTGACGGACTTGATGCCGCGCTCCTGCATGAGGAACGCCGTGCCGGATTCGAGCTCCCGGATGATCCCGTAGCCATGTTTCATGGCGATGGTGCAGAACTGGACCGTTTTGACGCCCAGCGCCAGGAAGTTCATGGCGGCCCTGTAGTCCATCGGACCGCCGTTCCCCGAGATGGCCACTCCCTCCGGGACGGCCTTCGCCAGCGTGAGATACGAGATCGGCGCCACGCCCTCCCCGCTCATACCGACGACGATGCCCTCCTCCCAGAGGCGCGAACCGTTCGAACCGCGAAAGGCCAGCGTGGGGAAGGTATTCGCCAGCGTGACTCCCGCCTTTGCCTTGGGATAGCGATCCAGCACACCCTGGATCGCCCTGAGAATGGGAACGATCGAGGTCACGGCGGCCGTCAGCTTGAAGAGCTTGGGCACATCCGGTGAACCCACGGCGAGGATCCAATCGATGATCTTGGCCGTGAGCTCGGCGTTCTGCGAGACGATGTCTCCCTCGGTGCCGTCGCCACCCTGGGGACAGGAGAGGGAATATTCGATGCCCATGGTGCCCGCGGCTTCGAGCTTCTTGGTGTTGGATTGCCAGCCGGCGGCGTCGGCCTCGTCGTCGCCGCTGACGGGTCCTCCGGTGGAGGCCATGGTGAGGCGATCCGGCCACTGCTTGATCAACTGCTCCAGCTCGCGGCAGACGCGATCGAGTGGATGCCCGGAGACGTTGTCGCAGTTACCGTAGGTGGTTTCGTCGAAGGTGAACATGTACTCGGAAGGAATGTGGATGGGAACGTTGTCGAAAGCCGTCTTCATGATGCCGCCGGCCCAACCTGCTTCGTAGGCCAGGGTCATCTGCTCCAATCCGTCCGTTGGGGGCGCGGCAGAGAGCAGATAGGGCGAGCGAATCTTCCGGCCGAAGAAATCGGTCCCCAGGGAAACCGGAACGCGATCGTAGCCTGGCATGACGAAGAACGACTTCACAGCGCTTTCGATCACGGGCTCCTTCTTCTTCTGCAGATAGGCATCGATCTGGAGAGCTGCGTTCTTGCCGGAGGCGGAAGCCTCGACCACGCTCTTCGGTCCCGTCGCCATATCGCCGGCGTAGAACAGCCCTTCATGCTCCTCGAGCGCCAACGTGGGCTGCATCCCGATGGCCATGATGACGGCGTCGATGTCCGCTCGCGCGCCCTCCGTTCCCTTCAGATCCTTCATGCTTGCGGGGCTGAAGGTTTTCCCTTCAGGCAGCATGACCTTGATCGTCTCGATCCCTGCAACGCCCTTCTTTCCGGCTTTGATCCCGGTGAGGCGGATGCGCCCGTTGACCTCGATGTCATAATCCAGCAACTCTTGTCGCTCGATGGACGTGAGCGGCATCTCAGCCAGTTTCTCGAGCATGAACAGCTCGACGTGATCGGCTCCACGATGCTTGGCCGTGACGGCGCAGTCCACAGCCGTAGCGCCTCCGCCTACGACTGCCACACGGCCGCTGAACGTATGCGCATCCGGATCGGCGAGCAGATCGACCATCGGGATGGCATGCTCTTCGTTCTCGATGCCGAGCGAGATCGGCTCCCAGAGACCCGCGCAGACACACACGGCGTCGTAATCCTGCTCAAGCAGTTGTTTGGGATCCTCGACCTTGGAGTTCAATTTCGTCTCTATCGCTCCCAGGGAGAGGACGAACTCAATGTCCGATTCGAGAACATCCTTGTCGAGACGATGATCCGGGATGAGCGCCATCATGCCGCCCAGATGTCGGCCGGCTTCGTGGATAACCACGGTGTAGCCCATCTGCGCCAGCGAGCCCGCGGCTGCAAGGCCTGCCGGTCCGCCACCGATGACGGCGACTTTCCTCCCGTTGGTCTTGGGAACCGAGAAGGCCGGGATCCCACCCGATCGCTTGGCCATTTCGACGATCGTAGCCTGGACGAGAGGGATGTTGATGGGCCCATCGAAGAGCTTATGCGTGCAGGCAGCCACGCAGTGCGAATCCGGGCAGACCATGCCGCAGATGCCCCCGAGAGGATTGCTGGACATGATCTCCGCCGCCGACCGCCGAATATCCGACGGAGCCAAGCCTCGAGCCGCCATGATGAAGTCGAAGGGCGAGCAGTCACATGGGCAAGCCGCCGTACAGGGAGCTTCCTCGCAGTACTCACAGCGCATGAGCTCGGCTTGCAGTTGATACGGGGTCATCAAGATCGGACCCAACCTTTCGTTCTCGTTCATGGAATCAATCCCTTTCCGTGCGTCTATGTGCTCTCTCTTGTAATGCTTGGCACATTCTCACTGACCCATCGTGTCATCCGGCAGCCCGCTGGAGAGCTGCCCTGGATCGGATCACGGTTCTTGTTCTTCATCGTTCAACGGAAACGCATCCGGATGTTCCTTTCGAAGCAAGGCTAAGTCCTCAGGTTCATCCAAATCCAGGGCCAGATTCGGAAGGTTGCATACCTCGAGCCGGGCTCCTGCATCACGGGTGACCGAACCATGTTTCTGGAAGCTGTCGGGCCCGAATTGATATTTTATCAAGCCAGGTGGCGCGACCAGGAGAGCGTTCGTTCCAATGCCCTTGCGATCGGCCGCAATCACCACCACGGGGGGATCGCCCAGCGGCTCGATGAGCTCCTCGATATCCGCCGTTGTGAGCAGAGGAAGATCTGCCGGGAGTACGAGCACGCTCGAGACGCCATAACCCTGCGCGACGAGCGTCGCCCGTTCCAGGGCCTTATTCAATTCCGGATGCCCGCGTTCGGTCACCGTGCGCGCATCGAAATCGCGCGCCAAAGCCAGGGCATGCGAATCCCGACTCACCACCAGGGTTCGATCGATCTGCTGAACGTCGCGCAGCACACGCAGGGTATGAATCATCAGTCGCTGACTGAGCAGCGCGCGTTCCTCCCGAGAGAGTTCTTGAGCCAGACGCGACTTGGATTGTCGCAGCGGTTTGACCGGCACGATCGCCCATATGGTCACTACATCCCCTCCATGGATCGCAGTTCAGCACCAAAGCGCAGCGCCTCGGCTCCCAGTCTTCGCCGATCCCGATCATCAACCATCAAGATATCGCTGACCCAGACCTGCACACCAAGCTCGGTGATCCTCTCTTCGAGATGCCCGTCTTGATTATCGATCACCCAGCCTTGCAGAAGGTCTCGGAAATGCGCCGCCGCGCTGTAAGCGGTGGGCTCCATGCCCATCTCGAGAAACATCTTCGCCGCCGGTCCCTTGACAGCCTGATTGCCGATGATGGGTGATACACCGAGAACAGGTCTGGGATGCAGGGCCTCCCGAATCCCAGGGACGGCCAGGATCGGGTCCAGGCTCACCCATGGATTGGAAGGGCAGAGCACCACCAGATCCGCCGCCTGGATGGCTTGGAGCACACCCGGTGCGGGGCTCGACGCCTCCACGCCCTCGAAGAGGAAGCCCTTCACAACCGGTTTCCACTTCCGGGCTACGAAGTACTCCTCGAAGGGCATCCGCCCATCCTCGGTCATGACTTTCGTCTCCACCGGCTGGTCAGACATGGGCAGCACGCGCGCCTCCACTCCAAGGATCTGGCAGAAATGCTGCGTGACCTCGCTCAGCGTTTCGCCTGATCCGAGCCGGCGCGTGCGCTCCGCATGCAGGGCGAGATCGCGGTCCCCGAGCCGGAACCACACCGGCCCGCCCAAGCGTCCTAATTCCTCCAGGAAGTGCCAGGTCTCATCCGCCCTGCCCCATCCCCGCCTGGGATCGGCCAATCCAGCGAGGGTGTAGACCATCGTGTCCAAGTCCGGGCAGATGCGCAGACCCAGATGATCGAAATCGTCGCCCGTGTTGACCACGATGGTCAGATCGCGCGCGGGCATGGCCTGCGCCAGACCGTCGGCCAGCTTGGCACCGCCCACGCCCCCTGCCAAGGCGACGACCTTCAGCGCCAAAGCACGACCTCTTCCAGGGACCGCCGCCCGCGATCCTCACCGGGCGCAAGCGGTTCCCCGATCAGAAACATGGCCTGGGGTTCCCATGCCGGCTCCAACTGCAGGCTATCCCGCACTTCCTGCTGCGCGAACAGCGGAGCGCCCATCCAGCAGGCCCCCAATCCCTCCGCATGCACCGCAAGCAGAAGCTGCATCCCCGCCAGGGCAACGCTCTGAATCGTCATCGAACGCTCGGCCTGGGTCCGCTTGTCATCCGGATAGGTGTTCATATCCTTCGTCGTCATGCAGAGCACGATCAGCGCGGGAGCTTCGATCAGCCGCGTCTCCCTTGCCCGGATCCTCTCCTCCAGCTGCTGCGTCAGATTGTCATCGCGAGAGAGATCGGAGCGGTACCGAGCCGACATGGCGCGGGCAAATTCCGCTCGCGTCTCTCCCCATTCCACGATCACAAAGCGCCAGGGCTGCCGGTTGTGCGCCGAGGGGGCATAGCATGCGGCATGCAGCATGCGGCGTAGCACGGCCTCGGAAACAGGCGTATCCCGAAACTCACGTATCGAACGTCTGCTCAGTAGAAACTCGTATAAATCCTCAGATTCCAACTTCATGGCATCACCCGAATCGTATCCAATCGAATCCTGTAGATCACTCGCACTTCACCGCTGTACCAAGGATAATGCTCACTTCCCAGGTATTTGTGCGCCAGCCGATCGATGTGTGTGCGCGCACCTTCCTCGGTCACATCCACAACCGTTCCGCGGATGTGCACGTAGCGATAGGGATCCTCCGGATCCATGATCGCCAGGGATACCTTCGGTCTGGCGGTCATGCTGCGATCCTTGACACGCCCTCGCGCCGTGTTGATGCGCAGGAGATCGTCCTGCATGTCGAACCACACCGGTGTAACGTGCGGCGATCCGTCATCCATGACCGTGCCCAGGAAGGCAAAGGCTCTGGCTTCGTCTCGAAAGAGGGATGCATGCGTTTCGGGGATCGTTGCTGCCATCTCGTCCACCTCCTCGCCTTCCAGCGCTCAGCGAAACAGGTCCTTCTCCTCCGGCCGCAGCAGCTCCGCCAGCGACCCATCCCGCAGCGGATACGGCAGGCCGCGCACATGCACGACGGGATGGCCCTCATCCGCCTGCCCCATCAGTGCCGATGCGGCTCCCGCAATCTCGTCCGCCAGCCCGATCTGGGTCACCTGCAGGATCTCACCGAACAGATCCGGCTCGCCGCGCAGATCCACAAGCGCTGGGAAGCCCGCCACACCGATGGCCACGCCAACGGTCCCCATGCGCCAGGCGCGTCCATGGGAATCGACGATCAGCACCCCAACATCCACTCCGCCCTGCCCTACGAAACGCTCGCGAAGCGCGTGCGCGCTGGCATCCGGATTCTCGGGGAGCAGGAGCACGCGATCGGCCCGCGTGCTTCCATCGGCGGCCAGATTGGAATGATCCACGCCGGCGTTGGCGCAAACGAAACCCAGGCGATGCTCCACGATGATCAAGCCGGGCCGCGTGCGCAGCACTTTGCGGCTCTCTCCAAGGATCACTTCCAACTCGCGCGGATCCTTGTGCGTCTCAGCCGCCAGACGAAGGGCCTCTGCTGATGGGGTCACGTCGTTGAGATCGACCTGCCTGCCCTCCGATTTGGCCACGATCTTCGAGGTCACCGCAAGCACATCGCCATCGACAAGTTTCAATCCGGCTCGCAGCAGCGCCTCGCCGATTTCCGCGCCGAGGTCATCCCCTGGCTCGATGAGCGGTATGCCGGGCAAGGCCGTCAGGATGAGCTGCGATGGGGTCATTTCGAGATGCCGCTCAGGCGAATGGATCCCTTCTTGGATTGGTAATTCTTGTTGGCTGCGATCAGCAGCGAAACGAGTCCTTCCAGCGTGATGGCGTTCTCCAGATTCCCCACGTCGTAGGCATGAAATCCCACAGCCTCGACAAGCTGGATCACCTCATCCGCAGCCTGGCGATCATCGGCGCAGACGAGCACATCCATGTCCAGGCTTGCGCCCAGATTCTCAGGCAGCACCTTGGCAGGAATGGTCTGGAAGGCCGCCACCACGCGCACCTCCGGACCGAGAATCTCCTGCGCTCTGGCGGGCGCGGAGGGTGGATCGGGGGGATGGGGGTCGCGGAAATCGACCCTGGCCGTAGTGTCCACGAGGATCTTACCATCGAGCGTCCCCTGGAGGCTCTCGATGGCGGCTTGATGGGCGCTGGCCTTGACCGTGAGAATGCCGATATCGGCCTGGCGTGCAGCGTCGGCGTTTTCCATGCCCTGAATGCTGTTCGTGCCCAGGATGGTGTTCAGCTCGTCGGCCACGCTCTGAGCCTTCTCCTGCTGGCGCGATCCGATCAGGATCTTGTATCCGGCATGCGCCCAGCGCAGCGCCAATCCGGGACCCAGGTTCCCGGTTCCGCCCAGGATGGCCAGCGTGTTAATCTTCGAGTTCGTCATACAACCTCCTCCAAACCAGCACAGAGAGCGTCAGCGAAACACATGCACGCAGTGGATGGGATATCCATCTTCTCAGTCGAATTTCGTCTCGCACCCCGGAGCCCCGCGCGCCTCGATGGCGTCGATGATGTGGCGCGGCGTGGTGCGGAACGCCGACAGCCGGCTCGGCAACTCGTCCAGTGGGAAGAAGCGCGCCTCGAGGGTTTCCTCGCTGGACCGAAGCTCCCCACCGATGCGCTTGCAGAGGAAGACCAGCTTGTAGGCGTGGAACAGCGGCAGGGCGGATTCGACACGGTTGGCATCGTACACGCCCACCAGCCGCTCGGCGTTGACCTCGATGCCGGACTCCTCCACC
>DUET01000009.1 GCA_011192015.1 Anaerolineae bacterium | reverse complement strand
TGTCGTCCTGCGGATGGATCCTCGCCTTCCAATCGAAGGGGATATACATGCTCTCCGCAGCCTTCTTCCACTCCTCCACCTCGGACATATCCACCCCCGTCTTATCTACCAGTGCAGTGAAACGCTCTCGGTGCTCTTTCCGAAGCGACTCGACCGTCGCTGCCGCGTACCGAAGGTTCTCCCTCGCCATGAGATTGGTAAAGGTGTTATTGTTGACCACGGTGTTGTATTCGTCCGGCCCCGTCACGCCATGAATGCAGAACTTGCCCCCCTTCCTCTTTGAATAAAAGCCGAGATCACTCCACAACCGGGCCGTTTCCACCAACATTTCGGCCCCCTCCTCGTGAAGGAAGGCTTCATCTCCGGTAACCTCGACGTACTTCTTCAACCCGTACATGATGTCCGCATTGATGTGATATTGCGCCGTTCCTGCCGCGTAGTACGCCGACGCCTCTTCTCCATTGATGGTCCGCCACGGAAAGAGCGCTCCCTTCTGATTTACTTCCCATGCCCGTTTCCTGGCCTTGTCCAACATGCTGTGGCGGAATTTCAACAGGTTCTTGGCGATGCGCGGCGCCGTGTAGATCAGGAATGGCAGGATGTAGATCTCGGCATCCCAGAAGTAGTGGCCCTCGTAACCCAGCCCGGTGAGCCCCTTGGCGGGAATGCCGGCCCCTTCCGCCCGACCGGCCGCCTGAATGATCTGAAATAGGTTCCAGCGGATGAGTTGCTGGCCTTTCGGATGGACTCCTTGAAACTCAACGTCACTCCTCCGCCAGAAATCATCAAGGTACTCCTGTTGGCCCGCCAGAAGGTCATCGAATCCCTGTCCTACAGCTCGGTTCAGGGTCCGCTCAGTCCTCTCACACAGCTCCTCGGCTGGAGCACTCCTCGAGGTGTGGTAGGTCATGTACTTCGTTAGATGGAACGGTTTACCCTCTTGGGCATTAATGGAGAAGACCACCTGACCTGCATCATCCGAACATTTGCTTTCGTACGAATACGGGGACGTCGTTTCGACCGTATGGTCGATACCACATGCGAGGGTCATCTTGCTGTTGTTCGTTACATAGCTCAGCACGATCCGATGATCCTTGGCATAGCTGGCCTTCGGAAGCAAAACCCGGTGTTCGAACCCCCGGGCCCGACGAGGATCACTCTCGGGTATCTGACCGCCCTGTTCAGTGACCATCTCCGAAGAGACGACTACGGGTGCACTTGCATTGAGCACTGTAACCTGGTAGGAAATGGCGGCAAGGTGTCGATGCTGGAACGAAACGAGCCTGCGCGATTTGACGGAAACCCGTTTTCCCGCCGGTGTCTCCCACAACACCTCCCGATCGAGCGTACCGGCCTTCATATCCAGCACACGCTCAAAACGGAGAAGGTTTGCCGTGGGAAGGAAGAATGGCTCGTCGTCCACGTACAACCGTATGATCTTGCTGTCCGTCACGTTCACGATAGTCTGACCCGTCCTGGCGAACCCATAGGCTTCTTCCCCGTAGATGATCGGCCATATCTCGTGGAACCCGTTCACAAAGGTCCCCTTCTGAGAAGCAGGCCTTCCTTCCTCGAAGTTCCCACGCATGCCGAGGTAACCATTGCTCAGGGAGAAGAGCGTCTCGGTCTGGGCCAGGAGACGAGGGTAAAATCTCTTCTCGATCAACTTCCAGTCATTGGCAGGATACACATACTCGGGAGAAATCCGAATTTCCCTTCTGATCATCGATTTTTCTCCTCATCATGCGGGAAGACTTTGAATCTGCATAGTTTCAGCGCGAAAGCCACGATGCAAAACCGGGTATCTCTTGATCCCCAATTCCCCTACACCTGATTCAACCGAGCATTTCGGCGAGGTCTTTCACGACGATGTCTGCACCGTTCTCCCAGAGCGACTCGGGATCAGCCTTCCGGTCGACGCCGATCACCAGTCCGAAGCCGCCATCCCGGCCGGCCTGCACGCCCGAGATCGCATCCTCGACGACCACCGCACGGTTCGGTTGGATGCCGAGCTCCTCTGCAGCTTTGAGAAAGGTATCAGGCGCCGGCTTTCCGGCAAGATTCAGCCGCGAGGCGACTTCGCCGTCGACTCGCACGTCAAATAAATCCGCAATACCGGCAGATCCAAGAACCGCTTCGCAGTTGCTACTCGCCGAGACCACCGCCGTCTTGATCCCCTGGCTACGGATGTGGCGAACAAACGCCACGGACCCTTCATAGGCCTCGACACCCTCGGACTCTATGGCTTCCTTCACCATTTCGTCCTTTCGGTTTCCGAGCCCGCAGATCGCCTCGCTGTTCGGAGGCGACGCGGGCTCACCGTAGGGCAAGTGAATTCCCCGGGATTCGAGAAAGCTCTGGACTCCATCAAACCGCGCCTTGCCGTCCACGTATAGCTTGTAATCGGTCCCGATGTCGAACGGCCGAAACGGCTCATTGTTCTCCGCGGCTCGTTGTCTCAGGAAATCGTCGAACATTTCCTTCCAGCAGGCCGCATGAATCTTGGCAGTGTCGGTCAGGACGCCGTCCAAATCGAATAGGACCGCGTCGAACAGTTCCTTCGTTACGACTTTGCCGAATTTGGATCGGCTCACGAGATCTACCCTATTCCATGAGGTAAAACTGTCGCCACTCGGAAATCTCCAACAACGACGTTCCCCTTTATTTTCAAGGTACTGCGGTGAATTCCTCCTGAACCACTTGCAGGGAGAACACTTCAGTGCATCTCGCTCGGCTGACCAGTAGACGCCAGGACGTTGCGCCACAACCTTCCGTTGGGATCGATCTTCTTCCGCTGGGACACCGCCAGCGGAATAGGAACGTGGGTGAACTCGTTCTTCCAGTTTCCCACCACCATGTTGGTGCGGGCCGCCATCCCCGCGTGCACCGCATTGTGGCCGAGAAGTAAGCAGAACGCCGAGTCGTGGGCGTTTGCCGGCATGCTCCTGATGGTGTAGCTGGGGTCGATGTACTTCATATTCAGCTCCATCTCAGCCTTCTGGAAGTAAGTCCTGATCTGTTCCCTGAGAAAGATCCCAATGTCCCCGAGGCGGATATTACCGGATGCGTCCCGCGCTTGCGTCGCCTCCATGAATTCCTGTCCGGCCCCTTCCGCCGCTACCACCACCGCGTGGCCTCTCCTTTCCAACCTCTCCTTCAGCGCTTTGAGAAAACCCTTAAGGCTGAAGCGCACCTCTGGGACCAGGCAGAAGTTGACATCGTTATAGGCGAGGGCAGCATATGCGGCGATGAATCCGGACTCTCGGCCCATCAGCTTCACCAAGCCGACTCCATTCCTCGCCCCTGTCGCCTCTGTATGGGCCGAGTAAATCGCCGTCTTGGCCTCGGAAACCGCCGTCTCGAAGCCGAAGGACATCTGCATGTAAGAAATATCGTTGTCTATTGTCTTCGGGATGCCGATCACCGCGATCCTGAGGTTGCGCCGGCCGATCTCTTCCGCAATGGCCTGGGCTCCCCGCAAAGTCCCATCTCCTCCGATAGTAAAAAGGATGCCCACGTTCATCCGCTCCAGGGTGTCGACCATCTCGGAGATATCCTGAGGCCCCCGGGACGAGCCCAGGAT
>DUET01000089.1 GCA_011192015.1 Anaerolineae bacterium | reverse complement strand
TGGGTTTCGAGGCCATCGGCCTGCCTAAAACCCAGGAAACGACCTTCTCATCTCTACGCACCGGCGGCAGGTTCGTGGTCGTAGGCTTCGCCAGCGAGCGCATGCAGCTCGACACAGGCCGCACGATGTATCGCGAGATGGAGATCATCGGTTCGCTGGGCTGCCGTGCGGTGGATTACCCGCGCGTGCTCGAACTCGCTCGTCAGGGCAAGATCAAGGTCAAGGAACTGGTGACGGCTCAATTCCCGCTCGAGGAGATCAACGAGGCCTTCGACTTGCTTCGTACTGGCAAGGGGATCCGATCCGTCATCGTACCGTGACGCATTGCAGCCATCCCCGTGCAACCACGGCAGAGCATCCGAGCAAGGATGGCTCAGCCACCAAAGCAGCGGAGAACACCCCGTGAAAAAAGAACTACTGCTAGGCAATCACGCCATCGCCAGAGGAGCTTGGGAAGCGGGCGTGGAATTCGCGGTCGGCTACCCGGGCACTCCCAGCACCGAGATCTTAGAAACGCTCACCCAATTCCCCGACGTGCATGCCCAATGGGCAGCCAATGAGAAGGTCGCCTTCGAAGAGGGGATGGGCGCGGCGATCGGCGGCGTTCGAGTGTTGGTGACCATGAAGCACGTGGGCCTCAACGTGGCCGCCGATCCGTTCATGGTCTTTCCCTACGCCGGGACCAACGCTGGGTTCGTGGTCATTTCCGCCGACGATCCGGGGATGCATTCCTCGCAGAACGAGCAGGACAACCGCTACTTGGCACGTGTGGCCAAGGTTCCCGTTCTGGAACCCAGCGATTGTCAGGAGTGCAAGGATTTCGTTCGCGCTGGACTGGAACTCTCGGAGAAATTCGGAGTCCCGGTGATGCTGCGAACCACGACCCGCCTGGCGCATCACAAGAGTCTGGTGGAGATCGGCGATCGCACCACCGTGCCCAAGCGCGAGTTCGTGCCCGACGCCAAACGCTTTTCCGTGCCCATCTACCGAAGGCTGCTGCGGCCCAAGGTCGAGCAGCGCCTGGAGCAGCTACGGGCATACGCCGAGGAGACACCCCTCAACCGCATCGAGGAAGGCGATCCCATGATCGGCGTCGTGACCAACGGGATCTCCTATCAATACGTCAAGGAAGTCATGCCGCAGGCCAGCATCCTGCGGTTGGGCATGACGCATCCCCTGCCTCGGGATTTGCTCGTCGACTTCTGCGCCAAGCACGGCAAGGTCTATGTCGTCGAAGAGGGAGAACCCTTCATCGAGGAACACATGCTCGCCCTGGGGATCCCCAACATCGAAGGCAAGCAGCGCTTCGGCGTGATCGGAGAATACTCACCGGGAAGGCTTGCAGCCGCGTTGGGTCTGGGAGAGGTGCCGGAGGGATTCGCAAGCGAGATCAACATCATGCCCCGCCCTCCGATGTTCTGCGTGGGATGCGGTCATCGAACGGTCTTCAGCGCGCTACGCCAGATGCGTGTGACTGTGTCCGGCGACATCGGCTGCTACACCATGGGCGCCCTGCCTCCTTTTGAGGCCTCGCATACCACATTCTGCATGGGCGCCAGCATCGGCGTCGCCGTGGGCCTGGAGCGCGCCGGGGAGGAGCGCGTCGTGGCCGTGATCGGCGACTCGACCTTTGTGCATGCGGGCATGCCCTCCCTTGTTGACTCGGTCTACAACCGAAGCAAACTCACCCTGATCATCCTGGACAACTCCACCACCGGCATGACCGGGGGTCAGCCCCATCCGGCATCCGGTAAGGACATCTACGGTGGACATGCACCCAGGCTGAACCTGGTCGCTCTGTGCAACGCCGCTGGTGTCGAACACGTCTCGCGTGTGGACGCCTGGAACCGCAAACAGGTCTTCGGCGCTATCCGCGAGGCGCTGGAATTCGATGGTCCCTCCGTGGTGATCGTCCATGGACCCTGCCAGCGCATTCCGGAAATGAAGCAGCGGGAGATCATCCCCTTCTTCGTGGAAGAGGAGCTTTGCACGCAGTGTGAAGCCTGTCTGAAGGTGTTCTGTCCTGCGATCACCCTCAATGCAAGGGGTTTCCCGGAGATCCATCCCGCCGAATGTACGGCGTGTACGCTCTGCGCACAGGTTTGCCCACCTGAGGCCATCATCCCCCTGCCCCCCGATAGGAGTGGAACCCCGTGAGCGAGCATGAGAAGACCTACGGCGTCCTGTTTGCCGGCGTTGGCGGCCAAGGCGCCTTGCTGGCGGCGGAGATCACCGCCATGGCCGCGGTAAGCGGAGGCTATGAAGTCAAACAGACCGAAGTGCACGGCGTCTCCCAGCGCGGGGGCAGCGTCGAAACCCATGTGCGCTTCGGCAAGACCGTTTGGTCACCTGTGATCACTCCCGGCCGGGCCGACCTGGTGGTCGGTCTGGAGAAGCTGGAGGCGCTGCGATTCGCCCACTTCGCTCATCAGAGTCAAGGGACCATCCTGGTCAACGACCATGAGATCCTGCCCGGATCGGTTACGAATGCGGCGGAGACCTACCCCCATGAAGCCCTGACCTTTCTCAACGACAAGGGTTATCGGGTGATTACGATCCCGGCGTCCGAGATGGCGCGCGATCTGGGCGATGGGCGCATGGCCAACGTGGTCATGCTTGGCGCGATGTCCAACCTGCTGCCGATCGAAGAGAAGGTCTGGCTGGATACGCTGCGCAAGCGCATTCCAGAGAAATACCGCCAGCCTAACCTGAAGGCCTTCGAAGCAGGACGTAAGATGTCGGACCCACCGAAAGGCTGATCAGCCCGACAGCAGCAGTAGGCAAGGGCGATCGGCAAGGAGAGACGAGCCGTGGCTGAGCCGAAGGGACACGACTTGATCTATGATTGGAACATCAAGGGGGAGACGCCCAAGTACCCATCCAGGGTGATGATCACCGACGAAACCCTTCGTGATGGACTGCAATCCTCCTCCATCACGCATCCCAGCATCGAGGAAAAAGTCTACCTGCTGCATCTGATGAACGAACTGGGGGTGGATGCAGCGGACCTGGGATTGTGCGGCGCAGGGGAACGCTTCAAGAAGGATGTCATCGTTCTGGCACGCGAGATTGTCAAGCTCGACATGAACATCCAACCCCAAAGCGCGGCGCGCACGCTGCAGACCGACATCGCTCCCATCATCGAGGCTTCCGAGGATGTGGGGATCCCGATCGAGGCCTGCATCTTCCTGGGTTCGAGCCCCATTCGACAATATGCGGAAGGCTGGGACCTGCCCCATCTCCTCAAATTGACGCGTGAATCGATCACCTTTGCGGTCACGCACGACATCCCCGTGATGTTTGTGACCGAAGACACATCCCGGGCGCATCCCGATCACCTGCGACAGATCTACAGCGAAGCCATGCGCAGCGGTGCTCAGCGCATTTGCGTCTGCGATACCGTCGGTCATTCCACCCCCGAGGGCGTCCGCAATTTGATTGAATTCATCGTCGGAGTGCGCGACGAGGTCAATCCTGAAGTCGGCATCGACTGGCATGGGCATCGTGATCGTGGCTTGGACATCATCAACACGCTGGCTGCGATCGAGGCCGGGGCGGATCGCGTGCATGCCTGCGCGCTGGGCATCGGTGAGCGCTCCGGAAACACGCCCATGGAGATCCTGCTCGTCAATCTGAATTTGTTGGGCATCTCCGAGCGCGATCTGACCAAGCTTCCCGAATACTGCAAGGTCGTCTCCCAGGCCTGCGGCGCGGCGCTGCCCTTCAACTACCCCATCGTCGGAGCCGATTCCTTCCGCACGGCGACGGGAGTGCATGCCGCTGCCATCGTCAAGGCTCTGAGCAAGAACGACGAGTGGCTTGCGGATCGGGTGTATTGCGGGGTCCCATCCAAGATGGTGGGCCGTTCCCAGCATGTCGAGATCGGCCCCATGAGCGGCGAGCACAACGTGCGCTATTGGCTGACCTCGCGGGAGATCGAACCCCACCCGATCTTCATCGAGAAGATCCTGGCTGCTGCCAAGCGCAGCAACAGTGTGCTATCCGACGACACAATCCACCGCATGATCGAAGTCATGCAGGAACGCCTCGAGAAGGGCATGGAGGTCAGGGATAAGGATCTGACCTAGCGTAGAACAAGGATGATCCCCGATCGGGATGGATGTTCCAGGCGGGATCGGTCCGTCATCGTTGCCTCGTTGCAGGAGATCGTTCATGGGTCATACGTTAGCTGAGAAGATCTTGGCCGCCAAATGCGGGCGCGAACAAGTCTCCCCCGGCGAATTCATCAACGCCAAAGTCGATCTCGTCCTGGCATCTGAACTCTCCGGTGTGCTTGCGATCGACGCGTTCGAGCAGATCGAGGGGTCCAAGGTTTTCGATCCGCAGAAGATCGTGCTGGTGATGGATCACTTCACCCCCAACAAGGACATCAAGAGCGCCGAGATTGTCAAACGCTGCCGGGAATTCGCTCGCCAGTGTGGAATCCAACTCTACGACATCGGTCGGGCGGGCATCATGCACATCCTCCTGCCGGAACGGGGGCTCGTATCGCCCGGTGACCTGATCGCGGGCGCGGATTCACACACCTGCACGTACGGATTCATCGGAGCTTTCGGGACCGGCATCGGCTCGACCGACGCCGCGGCCGCCATGGCGCTCGGCGAATTGTGGCTCAAGGTGCCCGAGAGCATCCGGCTTGAGTATCAGGGGGAACTCCAACCCTGGGTTTGCGGCAAGGACATCATCCTGCATACGATCGGTCGCATCGGCGTCGACGGCGCACGCTATCAAGCCATCGAGATGAGCGGACCGGCCATGCCGCATCTGAGCATGGCCGACCGTTTCACGATGGCCAACATGGCCATCGAAGCCGGTGCAAAAACGGCTTTGATCCCCGCGGATGAAAAGACGCAAGCTTACGTGCAAGAGCGCCAGGGTCGCCCTGGAATTCGCATGACACCCGATCCGGATGCCGAGTACACTCAGTCCCATGTATTTGACATCTCCAGCATGGAGCCCTGCGTTGCCGTTCCCTTCCTTCCCGAGAACGTGGAGCCGGCAGCAAAGCTGGGAGATGTCGAGATCGATCAGGTGGTGATCGGCATGTGCACCAATGGGAATCTGGAAGACATGCGCGCCGCTGCAGAAGTGCTCGAAGGGCACTCGATCCATCCGCGTGTTCGCACCATCATCATCCCCGGCAGTCAGAAGGTGTACCTGGACTCCCTGCGTGAAGGGCTGATCGAAATCTTCGTCCAGGCCGGCTGCGCTGTGAGCACTCCGACATGTGGTCCCTGCCTGGGAGGGCACATGGGCGTCCTGGCGGCAAGAGAGCGCTGCGTATCCACGAGCAATCGGAATTTCCGCGGCCGCATGGGCCATCCCGAGAGCGAGGTTTACCTGGCCAATCCCTATGTAGCCGCGGCTTCGGCGATCCTGGGCAGGATCGGGTTGCCCAGCGAAGTTGTATGAACACCTTGTCCATGCCTGCGGACAATACGCTGCAGCGTACGGATTGTCGATGATTGAACCAATCCAGCGGGCTGATCCAAAGGTGATCTGCAGATGAAACCGACCAGCCGGCCATGATGTGCGAGAGAAACCATGAGAGCTGAAGCATTCTACGATACGAACATCCATGCCTTGCTTGCCACGCAAGCCGAGGCATTCGATGATCGCCCCTATCTGCGGCAGGCCGATCAGACCTGGACCTACGCAGAGACCTTTGCGCTCGTCGAGCGCTTGTCGGCCGGCTTGCAGGAGTTGGATCTCAAACCCGGCGAACGGTTTGCGGTCGTGCTGCCCAACCTTGCGGAATTTGTGTTTACCTACTTTGCAGCCGCAAGATTGGGTTTGATCGTGGTCCCCATCAACGTGCGCCGAACCAAGGAAGAGGTCATCGGGCTGCTCGCCAAGACGAAGCCCAAGGCCATGCTGACGTTCTCCGATCCGGTCGCTTACCGGGGCATGGACCATCTCTCCATGGCGCTGGAGGCTCGATCCAACCTGCCCGATTTGCAGCATGTGATCGCTCTGGGAATCGAGCATCCGGATTGTCTCGCATGGGACCAGCTCGCAGCCTCCCCGGGCACACCCCCTCCTGCGCGCTGCAAACACGAAGATCCCTTTCTCATTCTTCACAATCTGGGGAACTCCAAAAAGCCGCGCGGCGCTGTGCTCGTCCATCACGCCCTGGTACGCAATGCGGCGGACATCGCAGCCAGGTTGAGATGCACGCCCGAGGATGTATTTTTAGGCAGCCCCCCCTTCTCGAACACGTTTGGATTCACGCCCACCATCCTCTCCTGCACCGTCTCCGGCGCCTCGCTCGCCGTTCTGCCGCGGTACGAACCCAAGGCGGCATTGGACTTGATCGAATCCGCCGCAATCACGGTCCATCACGGCGTTCCCACCATGTTCGCTCTCGAACTCCATCATCCCGAATTCCGGACCGAGCGCTGCGCTTCGCTACGGACCGGGATCATGTCGGGGGCGTTCTGCCCTCCCAAGCTGGTCGAACGCGTGCGCAACGAGATGGGCTTCAACTTGATCCTCGCCTACGGACTCACAGAAGCCTCGCCTTCCGTCACCATGACGCGTCTCGACGATGGCCCGATCACGGCCACACAAACCGTCGGCACGCCGATGGAGGATGTGGAAATCAAGGTCATCGACACGCAGGGGAAGACCCTGCCCGGAGACGAAGAGGGCGAACTCTGCGTGCGGGGCTACAACGTGATGCAAGGCTATTGGGAAGACGAGCAGTCCACCGCGCAAGTGCTCGATTCGGAAGGCTGGCTCCGCACCGGTGACCTGGCCGTGATCACCGCCGACGGTCCGGTCCGCATCCTGGGTCGTATCGGGGAGACCATCAAGCGCGGGGGATTCGGAATCCACCCTCGAAGCGTTGAGATGGTTCTGCGCTCTCATCCCAAGGTCAGGGACGCAGCTGTGGTGGGTATTCCCGACATGATCTACGGTCAGATCACCTGCGCCTGCATCGTACGCAAGCCCGATGTCCACATGGAAGCCAAGGAGCTTCTGGAATTCGCCGGTGAACGGTTGGCGGACTATGCCGTTCCCGATCGCCTGCTCTTCTTTGAATCCCTCCCCCGCGTGGGCTCGGGAGCGGTGCGCAAAGACGTGCTCAGGGACCTGGCTCGCAGAAGGGGGTTGGCATGGAAGTTCGGCAAGAACATCGACACCGACTCCATCATTCCCGCACGCCGTTGCAACACGGCGGACGCCAATGAACTGGCGAAATATTGCATGGAGGACGCCGATCCAGAATTCGTCCACAAGATGCAGCGTGGGGATTTGATCGTGGCGGAAACGAATTTCGGATGCGGATCCTCGCGCGAGGTTGCGCCGCTGTGCATCAAGGCTGCCGGGATTTCTGCCGTGATCGCCAAATCCTTTGCGCGCATCTTCTTCCGCAACGCCATCAACATCGGTCTGCCGATTCTGGAATGCCCCCAGGCCGTTGATGGCATCGAGGCCGGCGATGAGATCGAGATCGAAGCCGCCTCCGGAACGATCCACAATCTAACCCGCGGCACAAGCTTCCAGGCAACGCCCTACCCCGAATTCCTGCAGCGCATCATCGAACACGGAGGCCTGCTGCACTATGTCGAACAACGCTTGAAGGAAGGAAATCCATGATCGGCTTCGACCTCACCGACGAACAACGCGAATTTCGTGATCTTGCCCATCGCTTCGCCGAACAGACCATCCGGCCTGTGGCGGCCGAAGCGGACGAAACGGAGGCGCTTCCCTTCGAGGTCTTGGAAAAGGCGCATCAAACCGGCCTGTTGAGTTACCAGATCCCCGAAGCCTATGGCGGTGGGGGTGTCACGAGCCTGCTCACCCGCACGCTGATCGACGAGGAGCTCTTCTGGGGTTGCGCCGGCCTGGGTTCCACCATCGGAGGCGTGGGCTTGTGCGTCGCCCCGCTCACGCTGGTGGGAACCGAAGAGCAGAAGGCGAAGTATCTTTCCCGATTCTGCGATCCCGCCAAGGTGACATTGGGCGCCTTTGCGATCACCGAACCCTCTGCTGGTTCGGATGCCGGCGGCATCCGGACCCAAGCGAAACGCAAGGGAGACAAGTACATCCTCAACGGCACGAAGACCTTCATCACCAACGGAGGCGTGGCCGACATCTACGTCGTCTTCGCCACCCAGAATCCCGAGGAAGGGACCCGGGGGATCTGCGCCTTCATCGTCGAGAAGGGTTGGCCGGGAGTCAGCTTCGGCGCCAAGGAGAAGAAACTCGGCATTCGCGCTTCACAAACGGCAAACGTAATCCTCGAAGACGTCGAAGTTCCCATCGAGAATCGACTTGGTGAGGAGGGCGAGGGCTTCAGCATCGCCATGCGCACTTTCGACATCACCAGAACCCACGTGGCAGCCGGCGGGGTGGGAATCGCCCGGGCGGCTCACGAATACGCCCTGCAGTACGCCTTGGAGCGCAAGCAATTCAACCAGCAGATCTCCCGCTTCCAGGCCATCTCCTTCATGCTGGCCGACATGGCCACCGAGATCGACGCCGCCCGCCTGCTGGTCTGGCGCGCGGCATGGCTGCATGACCAGGGAAGACCCTTCACCAAGGAATCCAGCATGGCCAAAGCCCGCGCTGGGGATATGGCCGTCAAAGTGACCACGGATGCCGTCCAGATCCTGGGGGGGTATGGCTACATCCGCGAGTATCCGGTGGAGAAATGGATGCGGGATGCCAAGATCATGCAGATCTACGAAGGCACCGCCCAAATCCAGAGATTGATCATCGCCCGGCAATTGGTGAAAGCAGCGGTAAAAAAGTCGTAGCAGGAAATCCTACAAGGAGCATCCATGGGAACCTACAACATCGGTGTCATCCCCGGCGATGGCATCGGACCGGAAGTCATCAGGGAGGCCGTGCGCGTCCTTGAAATCGTTGCCGCACAACAGGGTTTCAAGCTCAACCTGGTGGACTACCCCTATAGCGGCGAGCACTATCTGAAGACCAAGGAACTCGTGCCCGCAAGCGTGATCGACGAATGGAAGACCCAGGACGCCATCCTGTTGGGCGCCATCGGCCATCCGGATGTCGAACCCGGGTTGGTCGAACGCTCCGTGATCCTCGGCTTGCGCTTCGGGTTGGATCTGTACATCAACCTGCGTCCCGTGAAGCTGTATGCCGAGCATCTCTGCCCCATCAAGGGCAAGACCCCTGCGGATGTCGACATGGTGGTGGTGCGAGAAAACACGGAAGGGCTCTATGCTCAGATCGGGGGCATCCTGAAACGAGATACGCCCGACGAAGTCGCCCTGGTGAATGGGGTCTACACATGGAAGGGCTGCGAGCGAGCCATACGCTACGCTTTCGAGATCGCCAAGCAGCGCGCCGAGATGCGCGGCAAGGATGGGCGCACTCCCTGCGTCACCCTGGTCGATAAATCCAACGCCGTACGTCCGCTGGATATCTGGTCGCGCGCCATGGCGCATGTCGCCCAGGATTTCCCAGGCATCGACACCGACCATGCCTACATCGACGCCGCTTGCATGTGGATGATCAAGAATCCGGAATGGTTCGACGTGGTCGTGACCCCCAATCTCTTTGGGGACATCCTCACCGATGTAGGCGCCATGATTCAGGGCGGCATGGGGATCGCCGCTTCCGGGAACATCCATCCCGGGCAGACCTCGATGTTCGAGCCCATCCACGGATCCGCCCCCAAACACGCCGGGAAGAACACGGCAAGCCCCATGGGTGCCATCATGGCCGTGGCGATGCTGCTCGACTATCTCGGTGAAACGTCAGGGGCGAACCGCATCGAAGAGGCGGTCCGCCAGCTGCTCGCCAGCGGAGAAATCCCCTCCCTGGATACCCGCAGCGGAATATCCACCTCCCAAGCAGGAGACATGGTAATCGCACGTCTAGAGGAGGCTTAGCGGGATCGCAGCAGCCCATTCCCGCCATCCAGGCATTTCCTGCTCCAGGTTCAGCGTATCTACCGTTCACCGCGAAGTCTGCAAGCTTGACTTTCGCTGGATTTATGCTAATCTGAATATGTCGCAGTTATCCGTCCCGAGACGAAAGAATGAGACATTTAGAGCGGCCTAAGATCCGCACCCAATTCATCATCTTCAACCTGTTCGGAGACTACGTGAATCCGCGCAGTGCATCCGTCTGGACGAGCGGAATCGTCGAGATCCTGGGGATGCTGGGGGTGAGCGAAAGGGCGACGCGTTCCACCCTTTCGCGCATGAAGGCCAAGGGTTGGCTGACGGCTCGCAAACATGGTCGCCGCAGTCTGTACCGGTTGACAGTCCGAGGCAAGGCGCTCCTGGATGAGGGCACTCACCGCATCTTCGACACCACCCCAACGGACTGGGATCAGAGCTGGCACATCGTCGTCTACTCCCTCCCGCAGGAGCTGCGCGCCAAACGCCATGAACTGCGCACACGCCTCTCCTGGCTGGGATATGGCATGCTCGAACCCGGGACCATGGTTGCCGCCATCCCTCGCAGCGACGAGGTGCAATCGCTGCTCCAGGAACTCGAGGTGCAGCCCTATGTCCATTTCTTCACACGCGCCAAGCTCGAAAATGGGGCCGATGGCGACATCGTCTCCCGCTGCTGGGATCTTGCAGGCATGAACCAGCGCTACAGCCTATTTGTGGAACGATATCGATCCGAATACGAAAACTTGCTGAAGCGCCGTGAGCGCAAGAACGACCTGCCGCCGGATGAGTGTTTCGTGCATCGCTTCTGGTTGACCTACGAATTCTCTTCCTTCCCAAGGCAGGATCCCAATCTTCCGCTCGAGCTGCTGCCGTCCAACTGGCGGGGAAACGAGGCTGCGGAATTACTGCGCGCGTACCGCGCCTTGTTGAGAGATCCAGCCCAATCGTTTGTGAATGATGCCCTGGGCCTCGAGCCCACAGACACGCCCCTGCCTCAGGACATGGTTGCCATACCCGGAATTTAAGGATCGTCAAGACCGGTGTTGCGGGGCAAATTCGTAGGAATCGCAAGGATGCGGGGTATGAGGATCAGGTCCAACTGCGATGGATCGCTGTCAGGCAGATGGAGCTGACGAAAAGGGACGAAGCATGAGGTACGCAGAGACAGGCTTCAATTTGGAGATCGATCTCACCCGCGGAAACATCGAAAGGGTGGCCACAGATCCGAGGGAAACCGAGCTCTATCTAGGGGGGCTCGGCACGAACGCCAAGATCCTTTGGGACAGGGTTCCCCCGGAAGTTGAAGCCTTTGATCCTGAGAACCTGCTCATCTTTGCCGCGGGTCTGTTGTGCGGCACGCCTGCGATCGGCTGCAATCGCACCATCGTTTCGACCATTTCCCCCCAGACCAAACTGATGGCCTTCTCCATGATGGGAGGGTTTTGGGCACCGGAACTGAAATTGGCCGGCTACGATAAGGTCATCTTCCGTGGCAGATCACCCAACCTGGTCTATCTGTGGATCCACAACGACAAAATAGAGCTGCGCGATGCCTCTCACCTGCAGGGTAAAGGCGGCATTGAAGCCGGCGAACTCATCCGACAGGAATTGAACGAGCCGAGAGCCCAGGTGGCCGCCATCGGCCTGGCGGGCGAGAACCGGGTTTATTTCGCATCCATCGAACAGGGGCATTCCAGTGCCAGCCGCGGAGGGATCGGGGCGGTCATGGGGGACAAGGGATTGAAGGCGATAGCGGTTCGCGGAACCGGGGACATCTACATCGCCCAGCCGGAAGCGTTCATAGACCTTTGTAATGAGGTGCTGGAATATATCAAGGTCAGGGAAGAAAACCCGATTCCAGGCGTGATGCCCATCCTGGCCGGGCTTGGGTCGCCGCAAGAGATGAAGATTCACGATGAGAAGTGGCACACCGAGAGCTTCATGTGGGGAAATTCCCGCCATCGAAGACGGGATTTTTGGACGGAGGAAGTGGAAGAAGCCTGGACGGAGACGATGGAAACCGCGCAGACACGGCTCATCAGCTGCTACAACTGCCCGTTGAAATGCGCTGCGACGATCTCCATGCCGGGACTTCCAACCTACATGATGAAATGCTTCTCCAAACTCACCTACACCATGGCGGCCATGTCGGATCTGGATTTTGGATTGAGAATCGCCCAGCTGGCCACCGAATACGGGGTGGACGCATTTTCGACGCCACAGGTGATGGCCTTCGCTCTCGAGCTCTACGAGGACGGCATCCTGACCGGCAAGGACATGCCGGAATTGCCGGACCAAGGCGAGGAGAGATTCTTCTGGCTGCTTGAGAGAATCGTCCGCCGCGAGGGAATCGGAGATATCCTGGCAAACGGGACCTATTGGGCGGCGAAGGAGATCGGCAAGGGCGCAGAGGCATACGCTCATAACACGATCAAGAAGCACGAACAATTGCCTCTCAAGCTGTCCATGCTGAATCCGATCTACTTCCTCATGTACAGCACCGGCGAGAAGATCAACATCACCCAGATCGAGGGGCAGTTCCCCCAGATGCCCTTTCCAACGAGAGAGGAGAGGGAGGAGTTCGTCAAGGATTGGATCCAGGTTCCAGATGATAAGTTCAAGCAGTATTTCCTGGACTGGGAACTGCGAGGGGACTACTCCTTCCCCTACTACCCCACCGTACAGATGTGTTGTGAGATCGTGGACTGGCAGGAGAAGATGCATTACATCGATGATGCGCTCGGGATGTGTGCCGGCCTGTCATCGTTCCCTCTGAAACCCCCCTATCACATCCATAATTACCCGAAACTGATCTCAACCGGTGCTGGGATCGACATGGATGAAGCCAAGCTAACCCAGGCAGCGAAACGGTACCGGACACTGGTTCGAGCCATCAACATTCGAAGAGGCATGCGCAGGAAGGACGACAAGCCGCCTGAGAATCACTGGAAGAAGCGCTTTCCCGAACTTGAGAAAGAACTCCTGGACACGTACTACGATTTCAAGGGGTGGAACAGCGAGGGGGTCCCTACTGAAGAATCGCTAAAGGAACTGGGCTTGGATTTCGTGAGTGAAGATTTTATCCAGAGAGGGATCCTGGAACCTTCAAAGGAAAAAACGCAGCAATGATGAGAAAAGGTGTTGCCCGTCATGGCTGAGAACACGAAGAAGATCGTCAAAGTCATCAAAGTCGATCTCGATAAATGCAACGGCTGCCGGGCTTGTGAGGTGGCATGCTCCGCCTTTCACGCTTCGCCCAAATACAGCAGCAACAATCCCGCGCGCTCGCGCATTCGGGTGGTCCATGACCCGCTGCGAGATGTCTATGTCCCCATTCGTGCGGGAGACTATACCCCTGCCGAGTGTACCGGAAGACATACCTACACCATCAACGGCAAGGAATATGACGAGTGCAGCTTTTGCGGGGTCTCCTGCCCATCCCGGGATCTCTTCAAGGAGCCCGATTCCGGCCTCCCCCTGAAATGCGACATGTGCGAAAGCGATCCCCCTCTGGAAGAGCCGTTGTGCGTTCAGTGGTGTTTGGCTGAGGCGCTTACATACGAAGAGAGGGAAGAAGAAGGCGAAGAGGAAGTCACGTTGGAGGACATGGAAGTAGGATTGGAGGCAATGGTAGACAAATATGGATTGGAGAAGGTCATGCATGCTGTTGCCAGAAGGGTCAAGAGGGACTGAAGCATCCGTGTGAGTGAAAAGGATTGACGAAGATCATGGAGACCGTACCCCTGGCCCCCTTCCAAGAGATCGTTGAAGAGGTAAGGGCGAACGGCGGAGACGCCTTCAAATACTGCTATCAATGCGGACTGTGCGACACGGTATGCCCCTGGAATCGGGTGACCGCCCTCAGCATGCGCAAGCTCATCCGGGAAGCCTCCTTCGGCTTGAGCGAAACGGACGAGATCTGGCGCTGTACCTCCTGCGGGAAATGCCTGCAGCGATGCCCCAGGGAAGTGCAGTTGGTGGATGTGATGGTATCCCTGCGCAGGATGGCCACGGAATATGGCCTTTTCCCACCCTCCGTACGGCCCGTGCGTGGTGTAACCGTAGGTCTTTCCGAGCAGGGAAATCCCCTGGGTGAAGAGCGAGAGACCAGGGCGGATTGGGCTGAAGGTCTTTCCGTCAAAACCTTCAAGGAGGGGATGGAAATCCTCTACTTCCCGGGCTGCTATCTCTGCTACGACCCGAGATTGCAGAAGGTGGCTGCCGCCACGGTGAACCTCTTGCATAAGGCAGGGGTGGATTTCGGGATCCTGGGAGTCCAGGAAAACTGCTGCGGAGAAAGCATCCGCAAGACGGGCAACGAGCCCATATTCAAACGCCTCGCTCGCGAAAACATCAAGACCTTCGTAGAAAATGGTGTCAAGAAGATCCTCGTTTCCTCCCCTCACTGCTACCACACCTTCAAGAACGAGTATCCCGAGTTCATGGTGAACTTCGAGGTGGTTCACACCTCCGAGTACATGTTCCAGCTCGTCGATGAGGGGCGATTGAAAATCACCAAGGAATACGGGAAGAAGGTGACCTATCACGACCCCTGTTACCTGGGACGGCACAACGGCATCTTCGACGAACCGCGCGAGGTTCTGAACAAGGTGCCGGGATTGAAACTGCAGGAGATGGCCGAGTCGCGGGAAGACAGTCTCTGCTGCGGCATGGGCGGAGGCAGGATCTGGCTCGAAACGCCGAAGGAGGAACGATTCTCCATCCTCAGGCTGAAGCAGGCAACCGATCTCGGGGCCGAGGTGCTGGCGACAGCCTGTCCGTATTGTATCTCCCAGTTCGAGGACAGCAGATTGACCCTGACGAACAGCGAAGTCATCCAGATCAAGGACATTACGGAAATTCTTCAGGAAGTGGTTTAGTCTCGATACAGGGATGAAAGCGCCCTGATGAGGTGAGTGGAGATGGAAAGTGAACCGAAAGGCACCCAAGACCAGGTGCACCGCAGCCTCGCAGACAGCATTCGTGAAGGCTTCGAAGGGAACACCTTTGGTGACGTGATGGTTGTCGGTGGAGGCATCAGTGGCGTTCAGGCCTCCCTGGATCTCGCCGCCTCGGGTTTCAAAGTCTATCTGGTGGACAAGGCTCCGGCCATCGGCGGTCACATGGCCCAGCTGGACAAGACCTTTCCCACCAACGACTGTTCCATTTGAATTCTTGCACCCAAACTGGTCGAGGTCGGCCGGCACCCCAACATAGAAGTCCTGACCTACACGGACGTCGAGCGTGTAGATGGAGAAGCGGGGAACTTCAAGGTGACCCTGGTTCGAAAGCCCAGGTATATCTTGGAGGATCAATGCACGGGTTGTACGACCTGTGTGGAATACTGCCCGGTCGTGTACCCGGATCCGTTCAACCAGGAAATCTCCACGAACAAAGCCATCCACATCTATTTCGCGCAAGCGGTTCCTCTGATCACGTACATCGATGAAAGCTGCCTCTACCTGAAAGAGAAGAAATGCGGCATCTGCGAAGACGTCTGCGAGAACGACGCCATCGATTTCAATCAAACTGCAGAGGAGGTCGAAGTCAAAGTGGGGGCGATCCTTCTTGCTCCCGGCTTCGAGCCGTTCGACCCCAAGGCGGGGAATCACTACGGCTACGGGGAGATGCAGAACGTGGTCACCAGCCTGGACTACGAACGGCTGATGTGCGCCACCGGGCCGTACGAGGGGGAGATACGGCGCGCCTCCGACAAGAAGCATCCCCAGAAAATCGCCTGGATCCAGTGCGTTGGCTCGAGGCAGGTCAATCCTCCGGGGGGGAACAGCTATTGTTCAGCCGTGTGCTGCACGTATACCCAGAAGCAGGTTATCCTAACCAAGGATCACAACCCGGATGCCGAGTGCACGGTCTTCCACAACGACATTCGCTCCCACGGCAAGGATTTCGAACGCTTCTACCAAAGAGCGGAGGAACTGCCAGGGATCCGATTCATACGGAGCTATGTATCCATTGGCAAAGAGATTCCGGAAAGCAAGAACGTCACCATCCGATACGCCACGCCCGACGAGGGGGTGAAGGAGGAGGAATTCGAGATGGTGGTCCTCTCCATCGGATTGAATCCTCCTGCCGATGCGGTCCGTCTGGCGGAAGAACTCGGCATCGAACTCAATCCCCATGGTTTCTGTGAGGTCAATCCCAAGAATCCGATGGAGACCACCAAGCCGGGAATCTTCGTGAGCGGCGCCTTCCAGGGTCCCATCGACATACCCGAGTCGGTCTTCAGCGCCAGTGGAGCTTGTTCCCAATGCGGCGAATTGCTTGATTACCGGCGGGGGAAGTTGTCCCGAGAGAGGATCTACCCACCCGAAAGGGATGTCTCTGGAGAGGAGCCGAGGATCGGGATCTTCGTGTGTCATTGCGGAGCGAACATCGGCAGGATTGTGGATGTTCCCTCCGTGGTCGAATACGCCAAGACCTTACCGCATGTGGTTTACGCGCAGGAACAGCTCTTCTCGTGTGCCACAAATTGTGCCAAGGAAATCACGGACATGACCAAGGAAATGGGGCTCAACCGCGTCATCATCGCTGCCTGCTCCCCCAGGACCCTTGGCCCACTGTTCCAGGATACCGTCCGAGAGGCGGGGCTGAATCAATACTACTTGGAAATGACCAACATCCGAGAGCATTGTTCCTGGGTCCATACCATGGAAAAGGAGGATGCCACCGAGAAGGCGAGGGATCTGATCCGCATGTCGGTCGCCCGTGCCGCCCATCTGGAACCGCTGCAGGAAATCGATCTCTCCGTGAATCCGGCGGCTTTGGTGGTTGGCGCTGGCGTAGCCGGCATGACCTGCGCCCTCTCCATAGCCAACCAGGGGCATGAGGTCCATCTGGTGGAAAGGGATCATGATCTCGGGGGTAAGGCGAGAAGCATCTACCAAACCCTGGAAGGTTTGGATGTCCAGGCATATTTACGCGATCTTGTGCACAAGGTCTATCAGAATCCTCTCATCCACGTCTACACCGATGCAACCATCACCGACGCTGACGGCTATGTGGGGAATTTCGCAACCCGGGTTGTGTCCGAACGAGGAACCACAGAGATAAGACATGGCGCGACCGTCCTCGCAGTGGGTGCGGATGTCTACGAACCCTCCGAATACCTCTACGGAGAGGATGACCGGGTCATGACCTTGCTCCAACTCGAGGAGCAGATCAATCGTGGAAGTGAAAAGGTCACCGATGCGCAAGGCCTCGTGATGATCCAATGCGTAGGCTGCAGGAACGAAGAACGAAACTACTGCAGCAGGATCTGCTGCAGCGAGTCGGTCAAGAATGCGCTGGCATTGAAGAAGATCAATCCGGAGATGGATATCTACATCCTCTACCGGGATATGAGAACATATGGATTTGACGAAGATTATTACAGGGAAGCGGCCGACAATGGTGTGAAATTCATCCGCTACGAGCCGCAGGACGAGCCGGTGGTCGAGGCAGGCGAGTCGGAGGAGGGCCGGCCCGTTCTGAAGATCACCACGCCGGATTACATCCTGGGCAAGAAGGTTGAAATCGATGCGGATATCGTGGCTTTGGCTGCCGCCTTGATCCCCTCCGCAGGAAGCAGGGAAGTGTCCCAGTTGTTTCGGGTGCCGTTGAACCCGGACGGTTTCTTCCAGGAGGCGCATGTCAAGCTGCGGCCTGTTGAGTTTGCCACGGACGGTGTCTACCTTTGCGGATTGGCTCACTACCCCAAGCTGTTGAGGGAAACCATCGAGCAGGCCTATGGAGCCGCCAGCCGGGTGCTGACGCTTCTCTCACACGATGCCATCACCGCTTCCGGCTCCATTTGCGAGGTGGACGAGAACGTGTGCATCGGGTGTGGGCAGTGTGTTTCGACATGTGCCTACGGCGCTGTGGAACTCCATAAGACCCGCCAGGGAAAAAAAGCCATTGTGAATCCCGTTCTCTGCAAGGGAGATGGTCTCTGTACCACGAAGTGCCCCACGCGTGCCATCCAGTTGAAGCACTTCACCGATGATGAGATCTGGGCTCAGATCGACGCCGCGGTTGAAACCGCCCAGATACCCAGCAAGATCTGAGAGGCTTGTAGAAACCTTGGTAGATGCAGCCACAAACCATGAAGGAAAGGAGGTGAGAACGTATGAGTGCAGGATCGGAATACAAACCAAGAATCCTTGGTTTTGCTTGCCATTGGTGAGCATACGGCGCTGCGGATATGTCTTGAGTTTCCAGACTTCAATATACAACCGAAACCAGGCTGATACGTGTCATGTGTTCCGGGAGGGTCGACCTGGAATATGTTCTCCGGGCGTTCTCAAACGGAATGGATGGCGTGTTTATTGGCGGCTGCCGTTTGAACGAATGCAATTATATAACTCATGGAAATTACGACGCGCTCAACATGGTGCTCCTCTGCAAGAGAATCATGAGGCACATCGGTCTGGATCCGGAAAGGTTGAAGATTGCCTTCATGTCCTCGGCTGATGGGAACCTGTTTGCTGAAACCATGAGCGCGTTCGGCAGTACGTTGAAGAAGCTGGGACCTCTGGGAAAGGCTGAAGGTCTGGATGATGAAGAGTTGAAAACCAGGCTTGCAGAAATCACGAAGCTAGTCCCATACATCAAACTGACGAAATTCGAAAAGCTGGCCGCACGTCTTGAGAACCCGGAGGAATACGATCAACATTTTACTCAAGACGAGATCGAGCGGTTGTTCGATGAAGTCGTCTCGTTCTACATCGATCCGGAGAAGTGCCAGGCTTGTCTGATCTGCGCCAGGAGGTGCCCGGTTGGGGCAATCTCAGGCGCCAAGAACCAGATCCACATCATCGATCAGGAAATTTGCATCAAATGCGGTACCTGTTTGGAAGTTTGTCCTGAGAAGTTCAGTGCGGTGGTGGAGATTTCCGGCGAATCCGCCCCGCCTCCGATCCCCGAAGAACAAAGAACGATCGTCCGATAGACAAAGGAGGATGAGAATGTCCCTTGATTGGTTGCCGCGAGATGAGGAGTTGAAGGATCATGACGTTGGGGGTGATGCATTCTTCGGCACCGAACCTCCCTGCATCGTGTACGAGAAGAAGCCCATTGCCGATCCAGAGGGCAAGACTGTGGATGGGCTCTACTCAGCCTGGATCTGGTTGAACAATCCCAAGCAATACAACTCCTACACTACACAGATGGTGAAGGGCGTCATCGCGGGCATGAAGCGCGCCTCGATGGACCGCAGCGTTGTGGCGATCGTCTTCACCGGCGCGGGCGACCGAGCGTTCTGCACCGGTGGCAACACCAAGGAGTATGCCGAGTATTACAGCGGACGACCCACCGAGTATGCGCTCTACATGGATCTCTTCAACGCCATGGTGGACAGCATCCTCAACACCAAGAAACCGGTCATCTGTCGCGTCAACGGCATGCGCGTTGCCGGTGGCCAGGAGATCGGTGGGGCATGCGATCTTGCGATTGCTTCCGACTTGGCCATCTTCGGACAGGCCGGACCCAGGCACGGTTCCGCACCCGTTGGTGGCTCGTCTGACTTCCTCCCATGGTTCCTTACTATCGAGGACGCCATGTGGAACTGCATCTCCTGCGAATTGTGGAGCGCCTACAAGATGATCCGAAAGGGGTATCTCAGCAAAGTCGTTCCCGTGATCAAGCATGACGGCGAATGGGTACGGAATCCCTTGGTGATCACAGACCGCTATGTCGATGGTGGCGAGATCGTTTATGGTGAAACCAAAACGGGCGAAGCATACAAAGAGGCCCGCGCGTTTGTCAAAGACGCAACCATCGACTTCGAGCTGCTGGACAAGGCGGTCAATGACATGCTGTGGACCTTCACCAACCTCTTCCCACACTGCCTGCAGATGTCCATTGACAGCATCCGGGCTAAGAAGAAATTCTTCTGGGATGCAGGAAAGGATTACTATCGCCACTGGCTGGCTGCCAACATGAGCAACGAGGCGTTCCTGGGCTTCCACGCCTTCAACACCAGGAAGATCACAGGCAAAGACACGATAGATTTCATCAAGTATCGCCAGCTGCTCGCTGAGGGTCGCCTGGTGGATGAGGAGTTCTTTGCCGAGGTGCTTCCTTCACCCAAGGAATAGCCGCATCTCGGAAGCGCTCGGCTTGAGCAGCGAACGGAACGAGTTATGGGGCGTCTTCTCGAGCGCCTGCAAGGCAGAGCCAGCTTCATCGATTCGTTGACGGTCTGCGACTGGCGTTTCATGATCCATTTCCACTCTGTAGAGGCCGATGCATGACAGCCGAATTCCGATTCCATACGCCCATCAAGGTGCGTTACGACGAAACCGACCGACAGGGGCATGTCAATTTCGGGCATTACCTCTTCTACTTCGATGTCGGCATCACCGAATTCATGGACTCGATCGGCTTCGGCCACAAGGAGATGAAAGAGGAAAACACGGAATTCCTGTTCATCGAATCCCACAGCAACTATGAATCCTTCGCCCATTGGCCGGAGATACTGCATGTCCATGTTCGCATCGGCCATGTGGGGAAGCGAAGCTTGCGCTTCGAATTCCAGGTGCGTGCTCAGGTGGATGATCGGCTTGTCGCCACCGGCCATATCGTTGCCGTTACGGCTCATTCCGGCAACTTCGAACTGCGATCCGTTCCGGAACGCATGCGGGAGGCGATCCGCAGACACCAGGGTGAGATTCCTCAGGATCCAGCTTTCTCCTGATCCCCGCCGCCCGATCCAGCCTCCAAAGGAGACAGGACAGCTCTCACGAGCTGTCCTGTCCTATCGGAAGAGCGCGCGAGAGGTCAGCGATCTGACCTCCGCACGATCCTGGCCACGAATGCCAGAACGACGATGGCGCTCGCCAGGATGATCCCCAAGTAGCCGAATGCTTGCATGAGGGATGGAGCCGCCGTAAACGAAAGCATAAAGGAGCGATAGAGAGCCACCGTGGGCCACCATGGAAGGATGTCGCTGATGATCGCCGGCCACTGAGGAGGCATGTAGCGTATCAGCAACACAGGCGCGATGAGAATCACCAGCAGAAGGCCCATCCACAGGTTCATGTTGGCCATGTTGTCGAACAGGCTTCCAAGCATCAAACCCAGCGCAATGGCGAGCATCGATCCGATCACACAAGCCGCAATGGCAATCCACCAGTGCACGACCTGAGCTTGATAGAACAACATCACCACCGTCCCTGCTGCAAGACCGTATGTCAGTCCAGCCAGGGCTTTGCCGATCACCACCTCGCCGACCCTTGCCGGCGAGACCAGCAAAGCATCCAGGGTGTGCGCTTCCTTCTCTTCAACCATCAGATAGGGAACGATGATGATGCAGATCATCGTCGTCAAGAGCACGACGACCAGGGCAGTCATGAAAGGTTGTCCACCGGAATCGACCTGGGGGTGAATTGCATTCCCCTGAGTGTTGATATCTACCGGAACTCCAACCACAGCCGAGAGTTCGGATTCCGCAATCCGTTCCAGTTCGGCGATCTCCTCAGGATCCATCCAATAGGGATAAAACGCCTCGAGCGAAAAGGAAGGATCCAAGTCCCCGCCCTCTCCGAAACCAGCCGGGATCACAATCCCTATCATGTCGCCGCTTGCCTCAGCCAGAACCGTGCCCAGTCCCTGCGGTGAGGCGACCTCGATGACTTCCATCCCCCCACCGGCACGTAATGTTGTGATCAAAGATTCATCCGCTTGGTTATAGATCGCAACGCGGGCAGTATCTGAGAGCTTGAGAAGCAGCGGCAGCGCCTTTCCCTGGGCCACCACCAACGCAACACCGATCATGATCGAAATCAGAATCTTGTTTCTCAAGGCATCTCGGATATCCTTTCCGGTGATGGCCAGGATGATGCGCAATCGTTCCATTCCAGAGCTTTTCTCCATGTTGAAGGCTCCTCTATTGTTCGATCCTGCGCACTTTCCAGTACACAAGCACATACAGCAGCGCAATGCTCACCACGAGCACGATCAACGGACCCCATTGGACGTTAAAACCTTCCAGGCTCGTGTGCGAATTATGGAACAACCTCACCAACGCCACGTTGGGAAGCCAGGGCAAAACACTCCTTACCGCTTGAGGAAAGATGGGTTCTATGGCAAAGAACACAACCGGGATCAAAACAGGTTGAAACAGGATCATCGACCAGACAGAAAGCTGCTGGAGGTTATCCAGAAAGGTTCCTAAAACCAAACCCAATCCCACAGCCATGAGCGTGGTACCCAGCAGCGCAACAGCAGCGCTGCCCCAGTTCACCACGAATACCCAGTTGAACGCCAGCGCGATCGCACCAGCCGACAGGCAATACGCCGCGCCAGCTACCGCCTTCCCAGCGATCACATGGCCGATCTTCGCCGGGGAGATCAACAACGTTGCCAGCGTCTGCGTGCTCTTTTCCTCGAACATCAGTGTGGGCACGGTCATCATTCCTACAATCAACACGATCAGCAGCGGTGTCAGGGCGGTCATCCGTGTGATGCCCATCGAATCCTGTTGCGGAATGATGATGTTTACCAATTGGATCTGCACCGGCGCGCCCATCAACTCGCTGAACGTGGCTTCGTAATCCGTTCGCAGGGTTTCCGCCTTCGTGCGGTTGGACCAGAGCACATGGCCTTCGAGGGCAACCGGCTCGCCGGATTGCAGCGCCAGGTCGTAACCCGAGGGGATCACCACTCCCAGCGGACCCTCATCACCATCGTCCATGAAGGCTTCGAACTCCTGCATGGACTCCACGCTTCGCACCTCGAACTGGCTGGTGTTGTTCAGCGCCTCCACCAAACTCGATGCCCCCTGATCGTAGACCACGATCTCGATTTCGCCCACCTGCCCGAGCAGTGGAAGATATCGATAGGACACCATGATCAGCAGCACGATGACGATGTACCTCCAGATGGTTTTATTCTTCAAACCATCAAGGATGTCCTTTCTGCCAATCGTCCAGATCATCTGTAAATCATTCAGCAGATGAAGATTGGAACCACGCATGATTACATTCTCCTATTCACGATTTGCACGCCGAAGCGCCCAAACTACAGTTATCAAGATTACCAGAATACATCCAACAACAAGCGCCAGTTCCAACCCGAAGGATGACAGCGCGGTGTTATCCGAAAACGAAACCTGGAAGACCTTCCCCAACGCCACGGTCGGAATCCACTGCATGACATCCAGGACGGCATCAGGTATCAATCCTCGCATCCACGAGAGGAAGAGCGGCAGCATCAGGGGGAAATTCAAGAGGAAGCCCCATACCATCAACTGTTGCCGATCCTCGAAGACGGTCCCCATCAGCAGACCGATCCCCACACTGAAGAACGACCCGATGAGTATCGCCACGATGAACAATCCCCAATGAACCACGAGGGAGCCATAGAAGGCTGCCCCCACCATAGCCACGAGTATGCAGTAAAACGTTCCTGTCAAACCCTTGGCAACCGCAACATGACTGCTTTGTGCGGGTGTGGTCATCAGGGCATCCAGAGTCCTGGTTTGTTTTTCCTCAAACATCAGGTTCGGTGTAAAACTCATGCCCACCATGAGGATTCCGATCACCAGCCCCAAGGAACAGATCAAACCAAAACCCAGTTGATCGGCTTGTGAGTAGAGCATGTTCCCATCGATCGTGATGCGAACCGGTTGTCCCACAACCGATGAGAACAGATTTTCCGCTTCCTCCACGATTGCAGCGGTCTTGGATGCCCCCAGCCAATGCATCACGTATGCTTCCAGAACGATGTCGCTTCCGATCTCCAATTGCTCATCCAGATCCGCCGGCAACACGATCCCCAGTTCGGGCACGAAGCCCTTGATCAAATCATTCTCCATCGAGCTCTGAGTCGGATAGGGTCCATAAACCTGGGATTCCGCACGCTGCTCCAATTCCGTCCAGAGCGAGAAACTCCCGGCATCGTGGATCAACAGGTTGGAGGAGGAGCCTTCCCCCATAACCGACGGAACGTAGCGGAAGAAGGCCACCATGAGCAGCGCAATCACAATCACACTGACCGTGGTCCTGTTTTTCAATCCATCGACGATGTCCTTGCGTGTGATCGCCCAGATGATGCGCAGAGTGCCTTTGAAGCCCTTTTGATTCGTCATCATGATTCTTATATCCCTTTGCGATCCGTGCGTTTGATGATAAACGCCACGAAGGTTAGGATCACGCCTGAACACAGCAGCACAAACGCAAGCTCAGGCACGAAATCTGCCAGATATGCCGTTTCCGAGAACGATACTCGGAATGCACTTGCCAGAGCCACCGTCGGCACCCATCGAAGTACATCCGCGAGCGATCCTGGTAGAAGATCACCCGATAACGACAGAAACGGAGGCAGCATCAAGGGGATGAAACAGATCCAAGTCCAGATCTGGATCTGCTGTCTGACCTTGAAGAGAGAACCGATCAACAGGCCCAAGGACACTGTAAACATACAGGCACAAAGGGCTACCAAGCTAGCCAAAGCCCAATGCGTCACGATGAATGCATTGACTAACAACGCCACTCCAGCTGCTGCCATGCTGAAGACTAAACCCGCAAGCGCTTTGCCTGCGATCAGCTGTCCAATATTTGCCGGTGAAACAAGCAGAGCATTCATGGTCTTGGTAAGCCGCTCCTCCAACATGAGCTGAGGGGAGACTAACATTCCTATGATGAGGATCGTCAACAGGATGCTGATCGACGACAAGAATGCAAAGCCGCTCGAATCCTTGGTCGTATAAACCGTACGGCCAGCAATCTCAATCGCGACCGATGATCCCCAAGCCAGCGCCAGTTCTTCTTCAAAGAACGTCCGTGCTGCCTCGATATCCTTTTCGCTGGCCCAATGAACCACATAACCATCCAATCGTATCCGTTCGCCGGATTGAACCGACCAATCAAGTTCAGCGGGAATGGATAGCCCAAGTGCAACCGTGTCCAGATCCCTTAGAACCGCTTCCATCTCCAACTGTGAGGACATCCATTCAACCTCAAAACGAGATCCCGCTTGATCTCCATCGAATTGAAACGAACGGCCGGCATCATTCACGATCAGTTTTGGGAGTTCTGCATTTTCTGAGAACAGAGGCAGGAAACGATAGACGATTAGCAGCATTGCAGCAGTACCCATCACTCCCACAACCGTCTTGTTTCCGAAGGCATCTCGAAGATCCTTCACGGCTATTGCCCAGATGATGCGCAGCGTGTCACTGAACCTCGATGCCATCTCGATTGCCACCCTTTCAACGGATCAAGATGCTGCAGCTGTGGTTGCAACGACCGCGCCTACAGCAGCGCTATCCTGGATCGCCATGAAGACCAGATACCAGCCGAGCAGAAGCAGGAGGGGCAGGTCGGGCTCCTTGCTTGCAGCGGCGTGCAATACGACATCCGCCTCGTGTTTGAACCAGCGCATGCCTGCACGGATCTCGAAGATCACCTCCCCACCCTCATTGAACAGAGCCCAGTAATTCCTGAAGGTTTTCGTCCGTGCCCACTCGTACTCGCGGCCATCCCGCATCGTTAGCGGTCCATCTCCAAAACAACCTTTCACAAAGATGGCCACCCTCTGCTCCGTTGCGGGGTCCGTCACGATCACTCGGTCGGCGAAGAAATCCGGGCGGTCCATGTGCCAGGTTCCATGCGCGCATTGAGCCACGGCAAGGTCTGAAAACCACTTCGTCCAATAGAGTTCACCCACACAGTCTTCCCCAGCCAACAATTGAAAATGGTCTGCCCCAAAACGCACCTGCTTCCACATGAGGATCCCAAGATCCACTGCCTGCAACCTCTTCATGATCATCCCTCATTCTCAGTCTCAGCAAACCGGTTCTACTCCAACGAGAAGAAATCCCTTCCCGTGAGCTCGATGAACACGTCCTCCAGGCTCACCTGCTTCCCCTTGCCATGGATGGTTTTCAGCCTTTCAGGAGTATCCAGAGCCACAATCCGCCCCTGATCGATGATCGCCACTCGATCGGACAATCGATCCGCTTCTTCCATGTAGTGGGTGGTGAGAAAAACCGTGATTCCTTGCTCTCCCAATTCGCTGATCATCCCCCGAATCCCCCGCGCCACGGCTGGATCCAATCCCCGTGTGGGTTCGTCAAGGAACAGCACCTTCGGTTCATGCAGCAACCCGCGCGCGATCACCAAACGCTGCTTCATCCCGTTGGAATAGGTTTTCGTTCGATCGCGGGCTCGGTCTACAAGACCCACTTGCTCCAGCACTTCATCCACGCGTTTCTTGCCGACTTGATAGAGGCGGGCGTAGAAGAGCAGGTTGTCCCGCCCGGACATGCGCTCGTAGAGATTCTGGCAATCGAAGACCACGCCGATCTGGGGTTTCAGCTGTTGCCGCTGTTCCACGACATCGCAGCCCATGACCTCGGCTCGCCCTGAGGTGGGTCTCAACTGACCGGTGAGCATGCGGATCGTCGTCGTCTTACCGGCGCCGTTGGGTCCCAAGAACCCGAAGATCTCACCGGCTTCGACGGAAAAGTCGATCGCATTTACGGCACACAAACCATTGAAGTTCCGTGTCAGTTCGAATGCTTCGATAGCTTTCACTTTCCTTCTCCTTACCCATTCCGATCCAATGTTTCTGAGCAAGAGATGCTCTGTGTATGTTGGATCCATGGTCCGATTGGTGTGCGCACTATACGACAGTCAGGATTCGGAAGCAATAAAAACGCGCTCAATGGCGTCAAATGGGGGTTGAATGGAGCAGAAAGGGGGATTAGTAATCCAGAAGTTCTCGCAGTTCGGCGGCCGCGGATTTGCTCAGAGGGATCAAGGTTCCGGCTTCATCATCCAGGCGTAAGCTGAAGCTGTTTCGTGTGAAGGGGATGATTTCTCGGATGTGCTGCAAATTGACCAAGTAGCCGCGGTGCGCGCGGAAGAAGCCGCGCCTGGAGAGGCGGGCTTCCAGCTCCGAAAGCGTGAAACGTGTCGGCAATCGACCTTCAGCCGTATTGAGATACGCCTTTCCCTCCTCCGCGTCGGCGAAGAAGATCTCGACGGGATTGACGAGCGCCACAGACCCCTCGAGTTTGGCCGGAATCTTGAAGGGCAGGTCGGCCTGCTCATCCGCCTGGGGGGCGTAGGCTTCCACCAGGCGACCTTGATTCAAGGCGAAGATCCTGTCGCACAGCCCTCCCAGGTTGGCGCTATCGTCGGCGAGCACCAAGATGGATTTCTCCTCGTCAGCCATCTGGCGGATCAATCCCCCCATGAGATGGATCGTGGCCTCGTCGCATCTGGCGAAGGGTTCATGCAGCAAAAGGACCTCCGGATCATGCAGAATGGCTCGCCCGAAGGCCAAACGTCTGGCCAGGCCCGAGGGAAGATCGGAGGTCCGGCTGTCTCGATGGTCTGCCAATCCCACCTTGGCCAGAATCTCGTGGGCGCGATTCGGGGGCAGCCCGCGCACACGGCAATGGAAGAGCAGATTGGCATACGCCGATTGGCGGGAATACAGCGCGTCTTCGGCGAACAGAACGCCCACTCGAAGGCTGAATAGCTCGCGCTCCCGGCCTGGATCCACACCTGCAACGCGGATGGTTCCTGCCGTGGGTTGCGCATGGCCGAGGAACAAATCCATGAGCACACGCTTGCCGCTGCCTGCAGGCCCGACAAGGGCCACGATTTCCCCCTCCTTGACCTTCAGGCGATCGACAGCGATGACCGTGTTGCCATCGATGACTTTCTGCAGGCGTTTGAACTCAATCATGCCGGTCGTCCCATCGGGCACTCACGGCCATCAACGATCCTTCCATTCGGGCTTGCGCTTCTCGAGAAAGGCCTTCAATCCTTCCTCAGCGTCTTCCAACGCCATCAGCTCGTCGAGGTAGAGCTTCTCCATGGCCTGGAGTTCCGACAACCCACCTCGCATGCCCAGCAGCAGACCACGCTTATTGATCCGCAGGACAGGCGCGCTGAGGGCTGTCAAATGCGAGATCAGCTCATCCACCGCGGATTCCAATTCATCTTCAGAACAAACCTGGTTGATCAACTCGATCTCGGCCGCCTTGGCGGCATCGATCTGCTCACCCATGAAGAGCAGCCTGGCTGCCCAGCGGTCACCCACCAACAAAGGCAACCGCAAGGCCGCAATCGGCGCCATGGCAGCCAGTTGGATTTCAGGCTGCCCGATGCGCGCACCCTGCTTCATGTAGGCGAAATCGCAGCAGATCACCAATTCGCAACCTCCGCCCAGGGCATGCCCCTGAACGACGGCAATCGTAGGTGCTGGAAACGCATACAACCAGGCGCACACCTGGTTGAAGAGCGGGATCATCTCTCCCACTCGTTCGGGCGTATGATCCGCAACATCGACCCCACCCGAGAAGAGCTTGCCTTCGGCTCGCAGTACCAACACTTTGAGATCCGGCTCGGTGGAGGCTCGCTTGAACGCCGCCTGCATCTCACTCAACATGGCGATGTTCATGACATTCGCAGGCGGTCGGTTGAGGAACAGGTTGACGATACCCTCGCTTACTTGGTAACCAAGGTTTTCATATTGTTCTTGCGCCATTGCACATCTCCTCATGCGTCTTTACAGATCACCGGCAAGGATCGCCGATTGACAATTATGGGATACTATCAGGTTCGAGGGGAGACCGAACCATGGCGAGTATAGCACGCACAACCAAGGGGACAAACTCATCAATTCGTGGATGCAAAGTTGGAGAGAGCGATGACTCGCTCTCTCCTTTGTGTGATGTGAACTTCGATGTTGTCTGTTTCTTACGGGTTAGTTCCCTTTCCCGCTCTGACCACCTTGAGGAGTGGGGTCTTGATTACCAGAACCATGTTGGCCATGACCGAACATTCGATCGATTTCCTGCTGGCCATTCTGACAAGCTGTGAGAATCTGATGAATGTATGTTCCTGCTGAATCAGGAGCATTTTCCATCAGGCTGTTGAGCTTGGGAACGAATTCGTCCAGAGTCTCTTTCAACATACCCGCCATCGTAGCAGCCTGTTGCGTATCGCCCTGATTGGCAGCCGTGATGCTGGCCATCAGACCTTCCAGGCTCTCTCCGCAGCGTGCAGCGGATTCTGCCAGAGCACCGGTGTTTCCTTGGACGACCGCATCTTCAACCTGCTCCAGGCAGGCACGCAGTGCATCATTCTCGTTCTCGAACGGACCACTTTCCGAGCCCTGGTTGCCTTCCTGCTGTCCTTCCCCGGAATCATCCGCAGGTCCTCCAGGCGAGGGTTCGGAATTTCCACCGGGATCATCGTTCTGATTGCCACCCTGGGCATCATCCGATGGACCGCCTGGTGCATCGTCTGAGGGACCACCTGGTGCATCATCCGATGGACCACCCTGACCGCTTTCTGAAAGCATTTGCTGCAATTGAGTCTTTGTGGCTTCCATCAACTGGATGGCTTCCTGGGATTGCGACATGCTTTGGGTTTGGAGTTGATTGCGCACCTGTTCCAGGATCTGGTTCTGAAGCATGAGCTGCTGCTGAACGAGGAGACGCAGTGCTTCCCCTGCCTGCTCGCCATCGCCAGCACTAACCTGATTCATGGCCTGCATCGCCATATCCAGATTCTGGCCGTAACCTTCCAGGACTTGTCCGATACCTTCCCCGGATGCGCCTTCTCCAATGATTTCTTGAAGTTCATCGAGGCGCTCGCTGGCAAACTCTAGCGCCAATTGGGCCTTCGATTCCTGGTCAAATGCGAAGAAATATCGAAGATTCTCAACGCCCAGATCAATGCCATAGAGCATATCTCCAGGAGCGGCTCCGTCAGCTGCGTAAGCCACACCCACACCGCCGCCGGTAAGTATCGAGAGGACAATAGTGGTGATCAAGATCCAAGACATCGCGGGTCTCCTTCGTACAGTTGTTGGCCGATACCGACCACGCACATTTGTACGAATCCGATCGAGAAACGTTACACTCGATCCCTCGTGAAGCCCTATTCTCTTGATCAATCTTTGGCGTGCATTCTGTTTGAATGCCAGCGATGGTGTTGCTTTGGGTGTCTTCCACATGTATTCCGCCGTCTGGAGCAATGCCTGCAATTCATCTCGATGATTCGGGAAGCGTACCAGACAGTCCTCGATCGTTTGATGGCCTTGCTTCAAGGCATCCAGACTCCAAGCAAGGGCTTCCTGCAATGTTTCAGTCACGGTAGCCTCCACTCTGCGCAAGTTGCTCCTGGAGAGCTTTCAAAGCACGATGCTGTAGAACTCGTACTGCGCCTTTGCTGCGATCCATGATCTGCGCTGTTTCCTCATGGCTCATCTCATTGATGAACCTCAACGTCAATATCTGTTGATATTGTGGATTCAATTTCCGAATGACGGACCCCAAATACTCGCTTCTCTCCATCGCAATCACCTGCTCTTCAGGTAGAGGCGAGGATGATTCCAGCATGCCCTCAGCCGGCAGTTCGAGTTCCTGCTTTTGCGTGCGGAAGTGATCTACCAGCAAATTATGCGCCACACGATACAGCCAAGTTCGGAAGGAAGCCTTGCCGGGTTTGAATTTCGGCAACGCCTGCCATGCCTTGAAAAACACCGTCTCGGTCAAATCCTCAGCCTCGCGCACTTCTCCCACACGGGCATACATGAAACGGTAGATCGGGAGTAAATACCTCTCGTAAAGATCCCCGAAGGCTTCTGCGTCGCCCTTGACGGAGCGTGCCACCAATTCATCATCAACGGATGCATGCTGGTTCGATGCCATCTTTTCGCCTTTACATACGAAGAACGGGCCTCAATGTTACACCCCTTACCCGTACTCTATGAACGCTTGACCCTTGCCATGCTATAATGCCTTGCTAGAAATTCAAAGCCCTCTGGAGGTTTTCGTGTACGATCCTGAGATGCTCGAAGCATTCCGGCACGCCTCTGAAGAGTGGGAAAAAGACACCCTCCAGAAATCACTGTCTGCGCGACCGGAACGCAGAGAACGCTTCATCAGCACATCATCCGAAACCGTCAAGCGCCTCTATACTCCCGAGGACCTGCAAGATTACGAAGTCCTGCGAGACCTGGGCATGCCTGGAGAGTATCCGTACACGCGCGGCGTCCATCCTACCATGTATCGAGGTCGTTTGTGGACGATGCGCATGTTCGCCGGCTTCGGCTCCGCCGAAGAAACGAACAAACGCTTCCGTTATCTGCTCGAACAAGGTCAAACTGGCCTATCGGTGGCCTTCGATCTTCCCACCCTGATGGGATACGACAGCGATGCGCCTGAAGCTGTGGGAGAGTTCGGCAAATGCGGTGTGGGCGTGGCCTCGCTCCAGGATATGGAACTCCTCTTCGCAGACATCCCTCTGGACAAGGTCTCCACCAGCATGACCATCAACTCCCCCGCTGCCGTGACCTGGGCGATGTACATAGCCGCGGCCGAGAAGCAGGGAGTCAAGCCGGAGGCACTGCGCGGAACGATCCAGAACGACATCCTCAAGGAATACATCGCCCAGAAGGAATTCATTTTTCCACCCAAACCCTCCATGCGTTTGGTCGTGGATACGATCGAGTTCGGGACGAACGAAGTCCCCCAATGGAATACCATCTCCATCTCCGGCTACCACATCCGCGAGGCTGGTTCCACAGCGGCTCAGGAGCTGGCCTTTACGCTGGCTGACGGAATGGAGTACGTTCGTTGGGCCATTGCGCGCGGTTTGGATGTAGATGCCTTTGCGCCGCGCCTTTCGTTCTTCTTCAACGCCCACAACGATTTCTTCGAAGAGATCGCGAAGTACCGGGCGGCGCGGCGCATTTGGGCGCATGAGATGAAGCACACCTTCAAGGCGAAGAAGCAGCGCTCACGGCTGATGAGATTTCATACGCAGACGGCCGGTGTCTCACTGACGGCCCAACAGCCCGAGAACAACATCGTGCGGGTGGCGATTCAGGCGTTGGCTGCTGTTCTAGGTGGCACACAATCCCTGCACACCAACAGTATGGATGAGGCTCTGGCGCTGCCCTCGGCACACGCCGCAACCATCGCACTGCGTACGCAGCAGATCATCGCCGAGGAATCCGGCGTTGCCAACACCATTGACCCTCTGGGGGGGTCCTACTACCTCGAAGCCCTCACCCATCAAATCGAAGCCCAAGCCCGTGATTACTTCGATCGTATCGAGGAATTGGGGGGCGTGCTTCCCGCCATCGATGCCGGCTTCTTCCAGAGAGAGATCCACGAAGCCGCCTACCGCTACCAGCGCGAGATCGATAACGGAGAACGGCAAATTGTCGGTGTCAACGCCTACGCCGCGGCCGAGCCCTTGAAGATTCCCTTGCTGGCCATGGATCCACAGGGATACGAGCGGCAAGCCACCAGGTTGGCTGAACTGCGCGAGAGGCGCGACAATGGCGCCGTGGGACAGGCCTTGGACAGACTGCGCATCGCCTGCCAAGGAACCGAAAACACGATGCCCTTCATCCTGGAAGCTGTGCGCCGCTACGCAACCTTGGGCGAGATCATCGACGTAATGCGTGAGGTTTTCGGAACTTACCAGGAACCTACTTGGCTGTAAATCACTATGGGTTCATAACCTCAAGCGTGATCCTGCTGCAAACGCGCATCAAAACGGATCGAGCTTGGGGGATCTCTTGAAGGAGAGGTGAGGAATATGCGATCACACACGCAACACAGCAAAACCATCTTGGCCGTGATGCTGTTGATCGCGGCATCCCTGGCTTGTTCCCCGCCCGAGCCGACAGAGAATATCGACGAAGTCGCTACCAGCGTAGCGGCAACGTTTACCGAGCTCGCACGCGATCCGACAGCCACAACCGAGGTTGTCGAGACGACCGTGCCTCCAGAGGCAACGGACACACCAACACTCGAACCTCCGACACCCACGAACACAGCCACTCCCCCGCCGGGGGGCGTAAGCATGAATTGCGACGGCACCTATCAGAAATTAACCGTCGTCGACAATGGACCGTTAGGTAAAACGGCTACACTTTCGAATTGGAACGGCAGCGCCTGGATCGACGTTTGGAGCTACTCTGCCGGTGATCCGATGATCAAACAAATCGAGGCTGAAGCCGGGATGTATCCCTTCGGACCCTGCCGTCATTTCATCATCATCCCTGTGCGCTATTCGGGTTCCGGCACGGTGTTGGATCTCATGGTCTACGAGTGGACAGGAGCGGCTGTCTCTCAAGTGTATTTCCACCAAGGCGTGCACGGCAGCTGGTGGAAGGACGGCGACACCATCGTCTTTGAGGAATCGCTGTACCTATATGGGGAACCGAACTGCTGCCCCTGTACACGGCAGACATTGCGCCGCACGTGGGATGGAACGGCTTTCGTGGAAACTGATTTGGTAACCGAACCCACGTACACGGGCACGCCTCCCGCTCATTGCACTCCGTAGCTGCGCAGTGGCGGGCTTGTTGAAAGCGTTCTATACTATCGCCACCGGAAATACTCCGTTCGAGAAGGGATTTCGTATCGCATCGGAGTTCTTGCGCAGGGGTATTGAACGCAAGGAGATTGTAGGCGAATACCCATCAAAGGTTTCATGACATCAAGCTCAGGAGGAACAACATGGATTTCGGGATAGCTTTTAGTTTCGCATTCCAGGATGAAGAGTGGCTCAAGAAGATTGCTATCGGAGCCGTATTGGCGCTCACAGGGATCGGCATGGTCCCCCTCTTCGGGTGGATGATGGAGATCATCCGGCGCGCCAAGGTTGGTGATTACTCCCTTCCCGACTGGAGTGATTTCGGTAAGCTGATCGTGGACGGTCTCAAGGCCATGCTCATTATCTTGATCTGGATGATCCCCGTTTACATCATCTCCGGGTGCATCGCCGGTGGGTCGGTTTTGGGCTCGGACACATCCAGTGACGCCAATCAGGTCTTGGGCTGGGGTTTGGTTGCTCTCTCATCCTGCCTCGCCATCCCGTTTGGATTGATCGTGGTCCTGCTCATGCCTCCGATGATCAACATCCTGGCGGACACGGATAAATTCGGTGAAGCGTTAAATCCGGTCAATTCCTGGAAGCTCTTCCGCAACAACATCGGTGGTTATCTGCTCCTGATTCTGTTCCAAGGCTTTGGTTTCCCAATTCTGGTTGGGATCGGCAGTATCGCCTGCGGAATCGGCGCTTTCCCTGCCACGGCATACGCCTACACGATCATGGGCAATCTCTTAGGGCAGGTGCACGCCAAGGCTCTGGCCGGATAAGTATCGATTGGTAGACCGCAGTAGCTACGGCGGGCATCGATTTCCATTGCGGAATCCAAGGGTGCTTGCCTGGCATGGGGGTTCAGATTAGGGTTTGAGATATTCAGCAGGATCGAACAGGCGGTAAACTGTGTTTTCGATTGCGAAACAACAGGCCGCGCACGCTGAGCGTGCGCGGCCTGCGCGTGTGTGAGATGGAATCAAACCAGCAGCGAACTGCGCGAACGGTTTATCTCCCGAAGTGCAGAACGGCGCCATCCAATACCTTCTTGGTCTTGAAATAGAACGCCTCTCTGCGTACCGCAGGTATCTTGCGAAGTGTGTGTTGGAGATCGTGGGATAGGTCGGATATCGACACTTGGGCACAATCTTCGATCCATTCGATGGCATGCCTTCGATAGGGCTCCCGAATGGCATCGATCCGCTCCGCCAACTCCTTCGCGCAATCTTCAATCCACTCGATGGCATGACCACGATAAGGTTCCCGCAAGGCAGCGATACGGTCTACCAAGTTCTTAGCGCAATCATCCATCCACTGAATGGCGTTTCGATGATAAGGCCCCCGCAAAGTATCGATACGGTCAACCAGCGCTCTGGCATCGGATTCCTTCTTCATGCGAACTTCTCCCTCAGGCGTAATCCCAATAAAGTGAATGACAGGGAGAAGGATGCAAGTTCCATTCCAGTCAAAACAGGAACATGATTCATTCACCTATGAGCACTCCTGCACCTGAGGAAGCATTGGGCCAAGAAACCTGCACGGATGATGAGGGATGACGCTATAATGGGCCCATGATCACAATTTACTCCTGGAACGTCAACGGTATTCGCGCCGCCCAGAAGAAGGGGCTTCTGGATTGGATCGAGCAGGTCGATGCAGACATCCTCTGCTTCCAAGAGACGAAGGCGCACCCCGATCAACTGGATGAAGCCCTGACCAAACCTGAGGGGTACCAAGTACATTGGTCCTCGGCAGAGCGCAAGGGCTACAGCGGCGTGGGATTGTATTCACGACCCGAGCCAAGTTCCGTAACGCTGGGTTTGGGAATCGAAGCCTTCGATCGTGAGGGACGAACGATCGTCGCCGACTATGGTGATTTCGTACTCATCAACGCCTACTTCCCCAACGGCGCTCGCGATCACAGTCGGGTGCCTTTCAAAATGGAATACAAAACAGCGTTCTTGGAGTTCTGCAACCAGCTGCGGGAGGAGGGTCGTTCCATCATCTTCTGCGGAGACGTCAACACGGCCCATCGAGAGATCGACCTGGCACGCCCCAAGCAGAACGAGAAGACCACCGGTTTCCTGCCCATCGAGCGTGCCTGGATCGACCGCGTGGTGGAAGAAGGCTATCTGGACACCTTCCGCATGCTGCATCCCGAACGAGTGGACGCCTATTCCTGGTGGGCTTATTGGGGCAAGGCGCGCGAGCGCAACGTCGGCTGGCGCATCGATTACTTCTTCATATCACCCGATCTGCGCGACCATGTCCTTGAGTCTGAAATTCATTCCGAGGTGATGGGATCGGATCACTGCCCCGTCAGCCTGACATTGGATTTCTGATCCCGTTGGGAAATCTCCTGCCCACTCTCATCAGTCAAGACACACGCATCCATCTTGATGAACATCGGCTTCCTTTTGCAGCCATGAGGGATGCTGCCTTTTCTTGATCCATAGAACAGAACCGCCGCGATCGGGGAAAACTGCAAGGAGGGGCAAACAGAAATCGCGAAAACGCTGAACATCGAAGAAGGGATGAAAACATGAACGAGGAAGCTGTCTTTCGGATGGTTCCGATAGGCACCATTCACCGCCTGGATCAAGGCGTCCGACTCGAAATCCTGGAACCCTACCGCCCGGCGATGCAGCAGCTCGAGCATTTCAGCCATGTGATGGTCTTATGGTGGGCGGATCGGCATGACAACGAGCAGAGCCGAAGCATCCTGCAAACCGAACCTCCCTATGCGCAGGGCAGGGTGACGGGGGTCTTTGCGACACGTGCGGAGTATCGCCCCAATCCCATCGCCATGACAACGTGCAAGATACGGAATGTTGACCAGGAGCAGGGATACGTGGACATCGCTGAAATCGACGCCCTGGATGGCACACCGATCGTGGACCTGAAGGCCTACTTCCCCGTCTGCGATCGTGTCAGGGATGCGAGCATTCCGGAGTGGTTGTCGGATTGGCCGGATTGGATGCCGGACGAGGGCTTGGGGCTCTGAATCGTCTCCATGAATGGAAAAGATCTTCAAGCCACCATTCCTTGCATGGGATCCGACTTGCCGCTGAAACACGGGGGAAGAACGGAAAAGAACCGTGAATGGTTTGAAGTAACTGTATAATCGTATCTGTTATCAAGGCGTCACACACAGATTTCAATCCCGATTCCATAAGGCGCACCATCAGTGGCAGGAACCTTAAGAAGCCTTCACAAGAAAGAGGGATAACAAGATGAGCAGTGAACCTTCGCTGGAAAGACCCGCTTCCCCCATGACCCCTCCACCGGAAAACAGCACCCTATCGATTGTCAGCCTCGTATCGGGCATTCTTGGGTGGTTTCTGCTTCCGTTCATCGGGGCGATCGCTGCGATCATCACCGGCCACATGGCCAAGGCAGAGATACGCGATTCGATGGGAAGTCTCGGCGGCGATGGACTTGCCACCGCGGGCCTGGTGCTGGGATACGTGCAGATCGTGTTTTGCATCATCCCCATATGCGTCATCTTCATACTCGCACTGATGGGGCCATCCATCGGCAACGTGTTCTCGAACATCATAATAAACATCTAATAAACGATCCTAGTTTGAAATCCAGTCACGGAGCAAGGGATGGACGCGTCCATTTCCTTCGCTGCTTTCGCTGTGCTCCAAACAATTTCCACGCGTGAGAACGAAGAACTATCCAGTTGAATGGCCTTGGGAATCTCCTGCGGCCGTTTTTGGCTTTGAACCAATGGCTGATGGGGTCGGATCTAAAACCGGATTGGTGAGAGCTGCACGGTGTTCCGGACGGAATCGAAGGTCTTGACGTTTGGTATAGTTTAGTATACTATTAGTATAGTTTACTATACTATCCAAGGATAGTTTCGTGAAGCTCGGAAATCACTTACGCAGGCTACGCTTCGAGCATGGCAACCTCTCCCAGCAGGCGCTGGCCAATCAGGTCGGCGTCACCCGGCTCACGATCCATTCCATCGAAACCGGCAAATTCAATCCTTCGACGCTGCTGGCGATGAAACTGGCTCGCTTCTTCGAGCTCCCTGTCGAAGAGGTGTTCTTCATCATCGACGAAGATTGATCCGCTCTTGCCGCATAGGAAAAATCATGAATAAATACATCCATCGTTTCCATGTACTCTCCATCAGTCTGGGTTTATTAGCTGCCATAGGCTTCGTGTACAACAGTGTCATCCTGGGCTTGCTGTTCCCCAAGGTCGAGCGCTTCGATCCCATCGGAACGCAGTGGGAGATCGCCGGGATCATCGTCGGGGCGAGCCTTTTCTTGATCGCCGTCTTCCATCTCGTCGCCATGTTGGCGATGCTGCTGCGGGCGTTAAACCTTCGCTCCGTCTCCTGGCGCGTGGCTGCGCTTCTCGTGCTGGGCATCCTTTCCGGCATCCTCATCCTGGCCGATCTGACCATGCTGCAGGAAATCGGCAAGCAGTACGCCCAGGGGTGGCATTCCACCGGTGAGTGGACCATCCTCTTCACAAGCACCGCACTGCATGCCCTCTTCATCGGTCTCTCCCTGCCGGCGTTGATCGCCAACCTGCGCGCACCCGGCAGCAGCCCGGACGAACCCATGCTCCGGGATCACGTCGCCTTTCAGCTGACCCACCTCACGGGTTCCCTATGCGGCGCCCTGGGCACGGCGGCATGGCTGACTGCGGTCGCCATCCAGGCACCCACCTGGATTCTCGAGCAAACCGTTATCACCCTGGGGGGGTTGATCCTGACACCTTATCTCTTGATCCTGCTGGTTTGGTTGTGGTCGAAACGCAAGGATCTCATTCCGGATTGGTTCGACGAAAAGCAGATCCAGGATGTAGCCAAAGCCAGTCTGGGAACACTGCTCGTCACCCCTCCAATCATGCTCCTGTTCTACCTGCTGCAGATAAAACTCCCGGATGGCGATCTGTGGGGCCTGCTCTGGCTTCCCGCCTATCTCTTTCTCACATTGCTGACCTTCTCCGCAGGAACGCTCCTTCTTTCCAGAGAATAAGCAAACGATCCATCGAACTGCCGGTGCGGCTGTGAAGATGCTGCTATGGTGATGGTTGTCTCCGTGCAGGAGATGGCTTCACCAGGTTGTTCACGTCTTGCGTGACAGCAAGAAATCCATCCTTCGCCGTTTCACTGGATAAAGCTTGTGCGAGCAGGTGGAATTTGATAGAGTGGAATTGTCCCGAGGATCCGCGGAGGGAGTCATGCGAAAAGAAGCGCGCCTTCTCGGCTACGGTCTGTATTTCTTGTCCGCCCTTATCCTCCTCATCGGCCTGGCTTCATGTGAATACCCCGACAGCAGCGCAGGCATCGGCTGCGGCACGGCAGAACTCATCGCCGCCATCAACGACGCCAACGCCGATCCCGATCCCGATACCATCATCCTGGGCGACGCCTGTCTCTACAGCCTGACCGACGTCGACAATCTGTACGATCGCCAGGGATTGGAGACCGGCGAAGACGGCGCCAACGGTCTGCCAGTCATCAGCACGCCGATCACGATCGAGGGCAATGATTCGCGCATCGTGCGGGCATCGACGACTCCAGGAACGCCTGAGTTCCGAATCTTCTTCGTAACCGCCAGCGGCGATCTAACGCTGAACAACACCTACGTGGAGATGGGGTTGGTGCTGTCAGCGAGCAACTCCAACGACGGCGGCGCCATCTACATACGCCATGGTTCGCTCACCTTGAACCAGTCGCACGTGATGAACAGCACCGCCGCGGGTTCCGGAGGCGGCATCTACAACTTCATGGGAACGCTCATCAGCAACAATACATCCATCAGCTTCAACGAGGCGCATTCCGGCGGTGCCATCGCCAGCTTCATCGGATCCGTCGACATCGATAACTACAGCGTGTTGGGCAACAATTCAGCCAGCGAGTACGGCGGTGCCATCGCCAACGGCGGTCCACTGACGATCCATGGCAGCCGCTTCGACGACAACCATGTCGACATTAATGGCGGCGCCATCGCTTGTGCGATTGGATACGGCGGTGCGGTGGATCTCATCCTGGAAGATGTGCTCTTCAACAACAACGTTGCCGAGCAGGACGGAGGCGCACTTTACATCAAGGAGAACTGCCAAATCGATATCTCGGACAGTCATTTCACCCTGAATCTGGCAAGAGCGGGTTCTGGAGGGGCCATCCACAACGCTTCGAGCGGATCGATCACCAACGGCACCAGGATCGACGACAACTACGCCTCCCTTCGAGGCGGCGGCATCTACAACACGCTGACCGGGGATCTGCACATCGAGACCAGTATTTTTAGAAACAACGCAGCCATCGGCGGCAGCGGCGGCGCGATCGCGAATTTCGGGGACATGATCCTGCGGTCCAGCACGGTGGAGACCAATTCCGCCGGCTCGGGTGGTGGAGTCTTCAATACCGGCATGATCTACATCCAGAGTTCCACGTTGAGCGGCAACACGGGCACAGGTGTCTATGCCACTCCCGTTTGGATCAACACGGCTCTGGGGGAAACCGATCCGTACACCTCGCTGGTCAATACCACCGTCTCCGGCAACCAGGGTCAGCTCTATGGGGGCGTCTACATCCGGGGCCGAGGGGAGATCGCTCACTGCACCATCACAAACAACACCTGCGTTTCTCCGGGCTGCGGCGTGGTTCTCTCCCTCGATTATGGGGACATACCGATCAAGAATTCGCTCGTCGTCGACAACCATCCCAGCGATTGTGATTTCGGCGCTGGTCCGTATGGCAGCATCGCTGTGGGAGAGAACCTGGACAGCGACACCTCCTGCATCGGCTTCACCAATTCCGTGGTGCCCATGCTCGGTCCCCTTGCCGACAACGGCGGACCGACCCTGACACACGCCCTCCTGCCTGGAAGCCCGGCGCTGAACATCGTCACGGATTGCTCAGACAGTACCCACAGCCCGTTGGGGAAAGATCAGCGCGGCGAGCCCAGACCTTCCCCTCCGGGCGGGCTGTGCGACGTGGGCGCGTTCGAGGTTCAAAGCCCGGCCCTGCCCCCGATGCCTACCGACACGCCGACTCGAGAAATCCTCACGCCGCCTCCCCCAATCGAGCCCAGTCCCACGCCGACCTGCGAGGCTGGAAAGCCCTGTCCATAAGCTTGAACCCTTTCTATGGCTTGATCCCCTTTGCCATGAGCGGGTGTGAGTCGTTCGAGATGTTGTGGATGGCGCACAACATCCCCTGTTTCTATCGGTTTCAGCGTTGAATGCTATATATACAGAAAGCGGCAGGAGAATTCTAGGTCTCGATTTGAGGTTGCCCCACGGCAGGCTCGATCCTCACGCTGTCCTCCCCGAGAAGGTCGCTGAGCTGCGAGAGCAGTTCGGGGCAGCAGCCGGTGCTGAAGCTCGGGAATTCGAGCAGGTACTGGCGTTTGGATTCGATCACATGGAAGCTGAAGCTGTCGTTGCCGGGGTAGGAGTTCAGCAGGCCGTGCACACGCCGCATGCGAAGGGTGTCGCGTTTCTTGTCGCCCGTGGCACGCAGGGCGATCGTCAGGCGCCGGCGGTCGCTGGGGGAGAAGGCATTTGTGGGCACGAATCCGGGATGCTTCTGAGAAACCGGCTCGGATGTGGAAGCCTCGATGCTTGGTTCCGAACGGTCTTCCGCGGTCTGCCAATGCTCCTCAGGTGGTGGCGGCAGGGGAGGGCCGTAGTCTTCAGCAGCACTGGGTTCAGCCAGGGCGGTTGGCGCAGGCTTCGATCTTGTTGCGGCCGGCTGCTTGCGCTGCGCTTCGCTTCCTTCCACAATCTTGATCTCGGTGCTGACCTCATCGACCAACACCTTGGGATCACCCCTGGAACGATCGACCCGGCCGGTGACCATCACGACCATGTCCGGCCGCAGCCAATCCGCAACCTTTTCCCAGGTCCGGGAGAAGAGCACAAGATCGATGCGGCCTTGTAGATCCTCGAGCGTGGCGAAGCCCATCTCGTCGCCCTTGCGCGTGATGTAGGGGCGCAGGCTGAATACCATCCCCACCACGCGCACATGCTCCCCATCCTCGGCATCCATCAGTTCCGCGCTGTAATGCGTGCAGACCTGCTTCATGTCCTGCAGGTAGGGTGTGAGGGGATGATCGGAGGCGTACACACCGAGCAGATCCTTCTCCCAGGTGAGCTGCACCCGCTTGGGAACATCGTTCTCGGGCGCGGGAAGGCGCAGATCTTGCGTCACGCCGGATGAGCCATCGAACATCGTCAGTTGGCCCACCTCCGCAGCGCGGAAATGGCTGGTGGAGTAGCCCAGGATGCGATCCAATCCCTCCAGCAGGGTGCTGCGCGAGCCCAAGTCGTCGAGAGCGCCGACGCGGATCAAGCACTCCAGGGCGCGCTTGCCCACATGCCGCAAATCGACGCGCCTCGCAAAGGCCTCCAGGGTCTCGAACGCATCCCCCTCCTGCCTCGCAGCCAGGATGGCTTCCACCGCGCCTTCGCTGACATTCTTGATGGCCGCCAGGCCGAATCGAATGGCGGATTCGCCATCGGCGTGGTCCTCGATGCTGAAATCCACCTGGCTGGCGTTGATCGACGGTGGAAGCACCTCAAAGCCCATGCGACGTGTATCGGCTACATAGATCGCCACGCGATCCGTGTCATGCTTGAAGACTGACATCAGGGCGGTCATGTACTCCAGCGGGTAGTTCGCCTTGAGGAAAGCCGTCTGCACGGCGATCATGCCGTAGTCGGCCGCATGCGCCTTGTTGAAACCGTAGCGGGCGAAGTTCTCCCATTCATCGAAGATGGCTGCCGCCACGTCCGCCGAAATCTCGCGCTGGCTGGCGCCCTTGATGAACTTGGCGCGATGCTTCTTGAGATCCTTGGCGACCTTCTTGGCGATGGCTTTGCGCAGATCGTCGGCCTCGGAGGCCTTGTAGCCGGCCAACCCCATGGCAGCCGACATGAGCTGCTCCTGGTAGACGGGGATGCCGTAGGTCTCCCTGAAGATGCTCTCGAGCTCGGGATGCCCGTATGCGATCTCCTCCCGTCCATGCATGCGGTTGATGTAGGTGGGAATGAACTCCATCGGACCCGGCCGGTAGAGGGCCACCATGGCGATCACGTTCGCCAACTCACGCGGCTTCATCTCCATCAAGTACCGGCGCATGCCCGCGCCTTCCACCTGGAACACACCCAGCACATCGCCGCGCCCGAGCAATTCGAAGGTTTTCTCATCGTCCACGGGGATGCTGTTGATGTCCAGCCCAACGTCGTGGCGACGGCGGATCAGCTCACATGCTCGTTCCATCACCGTCAGCGTCGAGAGCCCCAGGAAATCCACCTTGAGCAATCCCAATTTATCGAGCACTTGCATCTCGAACTGGGTCACGGCGCGGATGGGGCTGTCCTCCTGGCTGCCCTTGGTGGGGCGATGCAGGGGGATGTATTCGGTGATGGGTTTATCGGTGATGATCACACCGGCGGCATGCGTGCCTGCATTGCGCACCACACCCTCCAGGCGAGAGGCTGTGTCGATCAGCTCGCGCATGTAGGGTTTGCTCTCGTAGATCTCCCTGAAGGGCGGCACGTTCTCCAGGGTTTCGGGAATCGTCACCGGCTTGCCGGGAATGTTGGGCACCAGCTTGGCGACTCGGTCCACCTCCGGAAGGGGAATGTCCAGTACGCGCCCTACGTCGCGTATGGCGGCGCGTGCGCCCAGGGTGCCGAAGGTGATCACCTGTGCGACCTTGTCGTGACCGAATTTCTCAGCCGCATAATGCAGCAAGATGTGGCGTTTGTCGTCCTGGAAATCGAGATCGATGTCGGGCATGGAGACCCGGCTGGGATTCAGGAAGCGCTCGAAGATCAGGCCATGCTCGATGGGATCGACCAAGGTGATCTCCAAGCCGTAGGCCACGATCGATCCCGCTGCCGAGCCTCGAGCGTTGTACCAGATTCCCCGCTCGCGAGCGAAGCGGCAGAGATCCCAGACGATCAGGAAGTAGGCATCGAAACCCATCTGGTGGATGATGTCCAACTCGTAATCCAAACGCTCGCGAACGAGCTCATCCTTGGCGTGATCGCCATAGCGTTTGCGCAATCCCTCCTCGGTGAGATGGCGCAGGTAGCTGTCTGTGGTGAAACCTTCGGGAACATGGAAATCCGGCAGCCGGTATTGCCTGAATTCCATCTCGACATTGCAGCGTTCGGCGACCCAGAGCGTATTGTCGATGGCGCCGGGGATCTCCCCCAGCAGCTTCTTCATCTCCTTGGGTGAGCGCAGATAATAGCTGTCGTCGGTCATGCGCATGCGCTTCGGATCCGACTTCACCGAGCCGGTCTGGATGCAGAGCAGGATGTCCTGAAGTTCTGCGTCTTCCGGATACACGTAGTGAACGTCGTTGGTAGCCAGGAGTTTGCCGCCATAGCGCTGCGCCAACTCGATGAGCTGCTTGTTGATGCCGGGTAGTTCGGGGATGGCGTGATGCTGGACCTCGAAGAGGAAGTGCTCGGGTCCGAACACATCCATATACCAATCGACCCATCGCTCGGCGTCTCTATGGCGACCCTGCAACAGCGCCCGCGGGATTTCTCCTGAGAGGCAGCTCGTCGTGCAGATCAGACCTTCCGAATGCGCGGCGAGCAATTCATGATCGATGCGCGGCTGGTAATAGTAACCTTCGAGTTGGGCTTTGGTGGCCAGCTGCAGGAGGTTGCGGTAGCCGGTGTTGTTCTCCGCCAGGAGCAGCAGGTGGTAGCGTTTGGCGTCGCGCTGAGGATCGCGATCGTGCATGTCGCCCACAGCCAGGTAGGCTTCCATGCCGATGATGGGCTTGATGCCTTCTGCCTTGGCGGCCCGATAGAAATCGACCACGCCGAACATCGCGCCATGGTCCGTGAGTGCCAACGCAGGCATGCCCAATTCCCGCGCCCGCTTCACGAGCACGGGAATGCGGCTCAAGCCATCCAGCAACGAATACTCGGAATGGACATGCAGGTGGACAAACGACATCGATACCGTCTCTGAATCTCTTTGGCCCTCGGTTTGCGATTATAGCCAAGGCCGCCAGCTTTCGCTAGCCACAGCAGGATGATTTCACGCCGCGTACGCCCCTACAAGTTGACAGGAGAACCCGCCTGCGTCAAACTCATACTGCTTGCTGCCAAGCCTTCGGTCTCGGGAGGAAACATGGATCTGGGTGAAGCGCTGCGATCGATCCAATTCATCGGGCTGGGAAACGTCTTTCGAACGCTCACCTATACCTTCCGCCGGGGACGCATCGATAGCCGCCATCTGCCGCCTGAATCGCCCGCACCCCTCCTGCCGCCGGGCGATCTGCAGCACGTCGAACCCACGCCAAACGGTGGCCGGTTCCACTTCGTGCACGCCGAACTCGAAGTCCATTTCCTGGCGCCCGACTTGGTCCGCCTGACCTGGTCGCCCGGAGCACTCCCCCTTCCCTACAGCCTTTCCGACATGAGCTGGCCGGCCACGGGTTTAAGTCTGAAACGCATGAAAAACGTCTGGCGGGCTTCCAGCAACGAGCTGACGGTGCAGATTGATACGGATGGCGGCTTGCGCTATGAGGATGAAAAGGGACACATCCTGCGCCAGGAACTGCCTCCGGAGCAGCAGGGATCGCGTTGGCGGCATCGGGCGCAGCTTCAATCCGAGGAGCGGATCTATGGTCTGGGCACTCGCGCCGCGCCGCTCAATCTTCGCCCGGGCGTCTATCGCATGTGGAACCAGGATCCCGGGGGAAAATACCATCCCGGTACCGATCCGCTCTACCTGTGCATCCCGGTCTATCTAGGACTGCATGATGGGGGCAGCTATCTGGTGTTCTTCGAGAACTCCTTTGACGCTGCGTTCCGTTTTGATGATCTCGCTGATGCCGAATTCGAGGGCGGCTGCTTGCGCACCTACTTCGTTCCTGGCCCACCGGATCGCGCCCTGCAGCGCTACGCCGACCTCACCGGCCATGCTCCATTGCCCCCCCGCTGGAGTCTGGGCTACCATCAATCGCGCTGGAGCTACATGAACAGCCGTGAGGTGCGCGATTTGGTGGCGAGTTTCCAGAGACACGATCTACCTCTCGACGCCGTGCATCTCGACATCCACTACATGCGCGGCTACCGCGTCTTCAGCGTGGATCCGGAACGCTTCCCCGATCTGCCAGCCCTGGCGCAGGAATTGACAGCCGCCGGCGTGAACTTGGTGGCGATCATCGATCCCGGCGTGAAGGCCGACCATCACTACGCGCAATTCGATGAAGCCCGCCGGCGAGGCTTCCTGTGCAAGCTCCCGGATGGAAACGACCTGCTTGCGCCGGTGTGGCCCGGCATGTGCGGATTCCCCGATTTCAGCCATCCGGATGCACGCGCGTGGTGGAGCGAACAGTATCCCGCCCTGCTGGATCAAGGCCTCGCTGGAATCTGGCATGACATGAACGAACCCGCCGCGTTCGTCGCCTGGGGGGAGCCCACCCTTCCCCTGGCGACGCGTCATCACATGGAAGGCCGCGGTGGAGATCACCGGGAGATGCACAACCTCTACGGCCTGCTCATGAACCGAGCCGGTTTCGAGGGAATGCGGGCGGCGCGTCCGGAGAGGCGTCCCTTCATCCTCTCACGATCCGGCTGGGCCGGCGTGCAGCGCCACACCTGGACATGGACTGCGGATATCGCCACGACTTGGGCAAGCTTGCGCCAGACCGTTCCCAGCATCCTCGGCCTGGGGCTCTCCGGTGTGCCCTTCGCGGGCCCCGACATCGGCGGCTTCAGCGGGGATCCCTCAGCGGAGCTCTTCACGCGCTGGTTTCAGCTAGCCACATTTCTGCCCTTCTTCCGCACCCACAGCGCCCTGACCACACCGCGCCGCGAACCATGGTGCTTCGGTGAACCCACGCTGAGCATCGTGCGTGAATATCTCCTCCTTCGAAAACGCCTCATACCCTACCTCTACACCCTCGCCTGGGAAACCAGCCTCACCGGCAAACCGCTCGTACGCCCGCTCTTCTGGGCATCGCTGGAGAATGATGAACTGTGGGACACGGAGGATTGCTTCCTCCTCGGCGAGGCGTTGCTCGTGGCCCCCATTCTGGAGGAGGGCGCTGAAAGCCGGAGCCTGAAGCTGCCTGCGGGAGTGTGGTACGACTTCTGGACCGACGAGCTCCTCCAAGGACCTAATGAGATCCTTCTCCAAGCCGGTCTGGAGCGCATCCCGCTGCTCGTGCGTGCAGGCAGCCTCCTGCCCACGCAAGAAGAGGGAGAGCTGGTTCTCCATCTCTATCCTGCCGAGAGGGAGAAGAGCCTCACCCATCTGTACAGCGACGCAGGAGATGGTTACGACGAATCCAGAATCGATCTATTCTATTTGGAGCCGAGCACGAGGAAATTGAACCTGCTTTGGGAGAGTTCGGGGGACTTCGCATTCCCCTATGCTGGAATTTCCGTTCACATCCATGCCTGGAAGCCGCGCCGCTGCCTGGTCGACGGTCAAGCGAAGAAGATCGAAGGCGAGCGCTTGCACTTCACGCTGCCCTTCAAGAACCTGATCCTGGAACGCTGAAATCCCTCGCAGCTTCGCGTAAGAATCAAACGGGCTCCCTCCTTGAGGGAGCCCGTTGCCTTCTCCGAAGGGAGAAAGCCTACTTATCTTCGGTCTTCTTGGTGGTGCGCTTCTTCGGTGCAGGCGCGGGTGGTGCCGGAGGCACCTCCTGCGGCGCCGCCAACGAAGCAGAAGCCGCCGATCCGAGGTACTGCTGAGATCCAAAGCGCGTCAGGATCACGGCGCCCAGACCCAGCGAGATGACCAAGAACGGAGCCAGCCAGCCCACGCAGGGGATGAAGTCGATGCCGCCCGCAACCAGGCTGAGCAGCAGCGTTCCCAAACCAGCCGCAGCGGGTGCCTGAAGCTCCCACTTCATGCCTTGGCCGATGCGTTTTCCAACCTCGAAACCGATGGCGATCCAGCCGAAGACCGCTGCGGCCGCCAGGATCACGAACCCGACCAGCGAAACCGGCGAAAGCAGGATGGTGATCAGCAGGATCACGAGCATGATCGGTCCCGCGATGATCGTCAGCAATCCGAGACCACCCGCAGGAAGCGGGTAGCCGATGGCGGCTTCGCCCGTCCGTCCTGTGGCTTCCGGCCAGAACATCACCACCAGTGCCGCCAATCCAGCCAACACCAGCACGCGGAACAGGAACCAGAAGATGCTAATCCAGGGGGATACGGTCACCAATCTCGAAAAGTCAGGGAGAGTGATTCCGCGCGGTAGCGTGGGCACCGGCGCATCGATGTCGAACCCGAAGTTAGGGGACAACTCGCCCTCGATCACAGCTCCCGTGCGCCGACTGATGGTGCCGCCCAGCGAAACTACATCGCCTGTCACAACGGATGTCCCCATCAGTAAGACATTGCCGCCCAAGACACCCACGCTTCCCTCGACCACCCCAGCGATTTCCACGTTCCCACCCAGCACGAACACGTTTCCATCCACCAGAGAGTTTGATTCAAGAGAGGCACTCCCCCCGAGGACCAGCAGGTCACCGTCGAGCAAATCGCCGCTCTCCAGCGTGTAGCTGCTGCCCAGGATGACCTTGGTGTCGCTCGGTCCAGCTGCCAGGGCGTTCAGCGGAAAGGCCAAGGCCAGGAACACAACAACAACAGAAAGAACCGCAAACTTTTTCATCTCGAAACTCCATTGGGTATGATTTTGAAAGCAATACGGTAGAGCAATCCGGCCCACAAGCCGCTGATCCACAGCGCTCCAAGGCCCAAGGCCACCCACCAGAGCACGGACAAACCTTGCAGCGACTGCAGCACGATGGCTACGAAGCCCCGCAGCGCCTCCAGGTTCAGCGTGAGGATCTGCAAGCGGTCCAACCATGCCAGCGCAGCTTCTCCCGGCGCCGCAAGCAACGCCCACAGGCGCAGGCTTATGATCGGAGTCAACACCAGCGCGCCCCCGATCGTGCCTGCCAGCACGGCCCACGTCTGCCGCCGTCTGCGCTTCGAGCGCGCCAGCGCCAGGCGCTGCTGCCACCGGTGTGCGAAACCCGGTTCGGGAGCCATGGCTTCGGATGCCAGCATGCCGGCTTCCGCCGCCTGCCAGGCCTCGGCCAGAGCGCGGCACGAGTCGCATTCCGCCAGGTGCTGCTTCAGCGCCTCGTCCTGCTCGGCGTGGAGATCCTGAGGATCGAACAGCCAGATGTCAAAAGGTGAGTGCTTCATCTCGTAACCCTTGGATCGCTAAACCTTCCTCTTGCTGGCTCAGCCAGTGCTCGGCCAGCGTCCTTCGAGCCCGATGCAAGCGGCTCTTGACGGCGCTTGTCGTGAGCGAGAGCGTCTCGGCGATCTCGACGTAGGAGAGCCCTTGCCAGTAGTGAAGTACGACCACTGCACGGTCCTTGGTCGCCAACTGGAGCAGGGATTGCCGGATCTCGTGTTCCTGCTCCGCTCGAGCCAGCGCCCTCTCGGGTCCGGCTTCGGTGTCGACGACGTCGATCACTCCCTGTTCGGATTCGAGCGGCACCAGCCGCAATCTCCGTCGCCGCAGGCGATCGATGCAGTGATGCGAGGCGATGCTCAGCAGCCAGTTCACGAAGACTCGCTGGGGATCGTAGCGCTTCAGCCCCAGGAAGGCCTTCAGGAAGGTCTCCTGTGCCGCATCCTCCGCCAGCGCTCGATCTCCGAGCATGCGGTAGCAGAGGTTGTACACGGGCCTCTCGTACGCTTCTACGATGTGGCCGAAGGCTAGTTCGTCTCCGTCGCGTGCTTGTCGTAGCCATCGCTTTTCATCAGTGGGCACTTGGTAGCTCCGGATCGGTTTGCTCTCTACTTCGCTATACGCAGATTTCGCCCATAGGTTGCACGGGTTCCTGCAACCGCCATACCCAACAAAAACAAGTTTACATCATTTACCCCATTCGCCCATGGAAATTCCCGAAGGTTGCAGTCCATGATTCGTTTTCCTATGGATTCCACCCGGATACGTGCGCCGCCGCGGCGTGCTCGCGTCTTCGTCCACGTCCTGCTCCTTGCGGTTCCGTCATTGGGGGCAGCTTCCCTTCGACGCCCCGGGAATCGCGCTTCTTGAACTCCCAGGTATTCAATAGGCAATTGCGCATTCGGGGTCAAGCTGCGGTAGACTTATGCTCTCCAAGCCGGACGAAGAGGGAACCTAGAGGTCGAAAATGCCAATCCAACGTAAATACCTGCTCCTAACCGCATTATGGCTCACGCTGCTAGCCTGCAGCCTCACAGGCATCTCCACCCCTCCCCCCGGCTCGGAGACGCCGCCTCTCTCGCAGACCATCCCCGCATCGCGCGCTTCAAGTACACCGGCCGAATCCATCCCCTCCCAAGTTCACCCAACCGCCACTGCTGAAATTGCCAGCGGGGATCCCTGCCCACAGGTGTACGAAAGCATGGATGCCATCATGAGCAGCTGCCCCACGACCTGCGAGCTGGCTTGGTTCGACCACGATTTCGACATCGTCTTTGACGATGCGGCAGGACTCCCCGCCTATGCCTGCCAGGACGGCCTCGACCCGGATGGAGGCGTCAATCAGCGCCTGGCGGTCTACCAGGCGCTGCGCGCCATGGCAGCGCTGTCCTTCGACCAGCCCCTGCCATGGACCGATCTGGACCTCTACGCCTGGCTGCGCAACGCCATCGACGGCATCCGACTCACCACGACCTTGGTGAGCTACTGCTGCGATCCCCAAAACCGCATCGTGCTCAAGGCCGATCTGCTGAGCCAACCCTCCCAGGCATTCTGGTACGATCCCCAGTACGGGATCGGAGTGGCGAATCTCGTGGGCTTGATCGTGCATGAGGCCCGGCACGCCGAGATCGGCGGTCATACCTGCGGCCACGACGATCTGACCCTGGATGAACTCGGCGCCTGGGGCGTGCAGTACTACTACTTCACCTGGCTCGCCGAACACACGCCTGCTGGCGTGCTCACGCTGGTCCAGATCCAGGCGGCCCAGTACGACGCGCAGGTCGCCCTCTCCCGCATCTGCAATCCCTGAGTTCGAACCCCAAGCACACTGCGCGCCTCAGTGAGGTACCGCTGAGGATGGATAGGCAGTTCCCGAAAGTTGTGAGGGAAAAGGGAGTGTTGGAAGAAATCTTGGATCCAGTGATCCAAGATTCAAGGATGGATTAAGATCAGAGCGCCTTGCACATGTACGAATCCCCCAGTTCGTAGCCCAGGCGGCGGTAGTAGCCGCGCGTCCCCAGGGCGGCGATGACCGCCAGGCGGCTGTAACCCTGCTCGCGCGCCAGGGCTTCGGCGCGCGCCATGAGCTGCATGCCCAGGCCGGTGTGCTGCGCCGCGCCTTCCTCGCTCTCGCCCAGGGGCAGGGACTGACCATACACGTGCAGCTCGCGGATCAAGGCGGCGGTTTCCAGATCCTTCAAGCCCGGATCGGGAGATTCTGGGCCGGGCAGGCTGAGGCGCACGTATCCCGCCAACCGATCCTCGGGCGTCACGTACGAGACGAAATGCTCCAGCGCGCCCCCGGTCGGGTAGGTCATCTCCTGCAGTTCCAGCTCTTCGGACTCCACCTGCTCGCTGCGGATCTCGCGGCAGCGAATGCATGCGCAGCTGTGCCCGCGCTGCGCCAGCTCCTGCTGCACGTCCTGGCGCAGGCTGGTGCGCTTGTTGCCCTCGATCACGTTCGTGGAGGGAATGTCGCGCACCACGCGGTTCACGCGGCAGTAGCGGGGAATGCCGGGCTTGATCCCGGCGATCAGGTCGATCAATTGCTCCGTCGTGTAGGGAACGTATTCGCCGCGCTGCCAGATGGCATGCAGCTCGGTGTTCTCCAGGAGCTGGCAGGGGTAAATCTTGATCTCATCCGGGCGCGGTCCGCGCTCGTCCCAGAGATGGGCGAAGTCCTCGGCATCGGACTGCAGCGTGGCTCCGAGCAGGTTCGGCATCCAATGCAGCACGATCTTGATGCCTGCCGCCCGGAGCAGGGCCACCGCCCGGCGTGTGTCGTCGGCGCTGTGCCCGCGCCGGTTGAGCTCCAGGATGCGGTCGTCGAAGCTCTGCGCGCCCATCTGGACCTTGGTGACTCCCAATCTGCGCAGCCGGGCGAGTTCTTCCCGGTCGATGCAGTCCGGCCGTGTCTCGATCACCATCCCGACGTTCTTGTGCTCCGCCCGCTCGTTGGCCGCCTGCGCCTCCGCCAGGGAATCCGAATCGAAACCGTTCATGGCGTCCAGGCAGCGCTGGACGAAGCGCTCCTGATAGGCGTGCGGGTAGACGCTCCAGGTTCCGCCGAGGATGAGCAGTTCGATCTTGTCGGTGGGATGGCCGATGGCCTGCAGGGCTTCGATCCGGGCCGCGGTCTGCTCGAAGGGGTCGAAGCCATGGTGCAGGCCGCGCATGGCGCCGGGTTCGTCCGGCAGGTAGGACTTGGGCATGTGCTCCAGATCGGGGCAGAAGATGCAGGTGCCGGGACAGGGATGGGGCTCGGTGAGCACGGTCACCGTGGTCACGCCGGAAAGCGTGCGCATGGGCTTCATGCGCAAGCGCTTCATCATCTCCGGATCGAGATCCCACTCCCCGCAGTCCGTGAGCTGGCGGTAGGCGAAGATGAGCGCATGCTTGCCGAGATAGCCGCCCTCGGGAAGCGGGTTGCGCCGCACGGCGTCCGCCACCTTGGAGCCGGCCTGCACTTCCTCCAGGATGCGGCGCGCCAGAGCGAGCTGCTCCGGCGTGTATGCTCGTGCCTTCAACCATGCCTTATCCCGGCCCATCGGACGTATAATCCTCTCATGGACGAACGCATCCGTGCGCAACTGCTGCGCCTCAATCGCGAATTCTACCAAACGTTTGCGCCGTCGTTCTCGGAAACGCGCCAGCGGCTGCAGCCCGGCGTACTGCGCATCCTGGAGACGCTGCCCCTGGACGCCTCCGTGCTCGACCTGGGATGCAGCAACGGCGAGCTGGCGCGCCGGCTGGCGGCGCGCGGGCATGCCGGGACCTACGTGGGCCTGGACGCCAGCCCCGCCCTGCTGGGCGCCGCCCGTGAGGACCAGCCCCATCCCCGGGCGCGCTTCGAGGAAGCCGATCTGGCGGATCCGGCCTGGAACGCGCTTCCGGAAGCGCCCTTCGACCGCATCTTCGCCTTCGCCACGCTGCACCACCTTCCCGGCGATGCGCTGCGCAGGCGCGTCGTGCAGGCGGTGCATGACCTGCTGGCGGAGGACGGCAGGGCCGTGATCTCGGTGTGGAATTTCCTGGCCAGCGAGCGCCTGCAGGCGCGCGTGGTGCCCTGGGACGCGATCGAGCTTCGGGAGCAGGACGTGGAGCCTGGCGACCATCTCATGGACTGGCGGCGCGGCGGCTACGGGCTGCGCTACGTGCATCATTTCAGCCCGGAGGAGCTGGCCGATCTGGCCCGGCGCTGCGGGTTCGCCGTCGAGGAGACCTTCCATTCGGACGGTGAGGGCGGGAAGCTGGGCCTGTATCAGGTTTGGGCGCCGGCGTCGGAAAGCTGATGCTATTTCGGGGATGGACGGGCGTTTGGACGGCGTTCCGCTTTACACCCCCCAGGCAGCATGGTAGAATGCCAGCGCCTGGGAAGGGAACACCGGAGGGATGGCCGAGTGGACGAAGGCGGCGGTCTTGAAAACCGCTGTGGGGCAACCCACCGGGGGTTCGAATCCCTCTCCCTCCGCCTGAGAGCAATGTTGGGGAGGTGCCGGAGTGGTTGAACGGGGGCGCCTGCTAAGCGCTTGTAGGGGTTAAAGCCTCTACCGAGGGTTCGAATCCCTCCCTCCCCGCCTGGCGCTGGCAGTGCCGGCCCATAGCATGCCCTCGTAGCTCAGTGGATTAGAGCACTTGCTTGCGGAGTAAGGGGCCGCGTGTTCGAGTCACGCCGAGGGCGCTGAAGCCGCTTCTTTCGGGAAGCGGCTTTTGGTTTGCGGCATGAACGACACCCTGGTCGACTCCCCTCCGATTGGGGGGATTATCGTTGATCTTGGTTCCCAATCCTTCTGTTGATAGGATTGGCGCCTAGGAGGAACCTAGATGATAAGACGGATCATCATTTGCACACTCATCGCATGGATCGGGCTTGCGGGATGCGCACCATCAAGCGCTCCCACCATAACCCCATCGGCAATACTTTCTGCCATCCCCTCAGCAACCCCATCGACCATGCCTTCACCTACCTCGACAACAGCTCCACCGCCAACCTCCACTCCCGATTTAAGAGTCATCGATGCGCATCCGGAATCCCTCATCGCCAAGCTCGAAGATCTCGCGTTGAATGCGTCCTATTCGAAAGATTACTGGGTGGAAATTTCCATTCCTGACTCACTCCAGTCCGCTACGCATCCCGATGCATATGCCTGGATGGAGGAAAACAACTTTGTATTGGGTTATAAAATCAGTAATAACGCAGCAGAAGCTGGGATCCCGATGAGGATCACGATCCAGCTCGAGCTCTTCAGGGACATTGTGGGAGCATCCTCACTGGACGGAGTGTATGTCGCCAAGTATTTTCGAAATGGATATGATGGGTGAATTAGAGTTTTCTGATTCAGGCTACATATGTAATTTCCAGACAGAGCGTACACCAGGAACGATCGGGCAGAATTACTGGATGCCCTTTAGGTTCAGAAATGTCTTGGTGCACATGTTTGTGGTCAATGAAGGAAATCCTGTGGATCTTGAATGGCTGAACAACCTTGCCATACTGCAATTCCAGAAGCTTCAATCCTTGCCGCTATCAGGTGAAATCGTGGGCGACTGGTAATGCGAGAACGAACATCGTAATCGAAATCCCCCATGCCCTTGAGCCGCGCACACTGCGCATGGGCGTCTCCTCCCGATATGACCGTCAGGGTCAAACGGCGAATCCTCTGAAATCAACAGGTACAAAATAAATCCACCTCTATGGATTCAAGGATGAAACCGATCCATCGACCACCGCTTCGGATTCAGGCGGATGTAGCGCCGGATGCTGTCGAGTTCCCGTTCGTTCCGGATGACATGTTCGTGAAACCGAGATTGCCATGAGAAGTCATGATATCCATGCGCTCTCGCCCAGCGTGTGACGGCTCCCTTATAGAGACGAACCACGACGCTCAAACTACCTGGCTTTGGCGATATCGCAGACATCCTCTGCGAAGATCCTGTTTTCTTGTGGCGTGGCGGCGTTTCATGAAACGCCGCTACAACTTCATGAATGAAGATAATCCCGTGCACATGATTGGGCATGATGATGAACTCATCGAGTACCAGATGTGAGTGATGATGCGGGATCCGTTCCCAGAGGCAGTGAGCTTGTTTCCCTACAGTAGAGAGGTGCACTTCACCGTTTTGGATTCGTCCAAAGAAGGATTTTCGCCCCTTGGTGCAAATCGTGGTGAAATAGGCTCCTGGGGAGGTGTAATCCCAAGCGTGTAGGCGCAGAGAATCCCACCTTCGGGGTTCGCTTGATTCGTCCATGGCAATCCCCCTTGCTGTCATCCCGGGCGTGCCGCTGGCACGCCCCTACAATGTTGATTTCGCACAAGCAGCGCTGGGTAAGGTCGAAAACCCTTCCCCTGATCAGACGCGCATGCCCATTTCAGCCGCGTGCATCACAAAAACAACATTCCCCGCAGGAATCTAAAGAGAAAACTTGAATCCCCTATTATCCCAGTACCGCGCCAGCGCTCCCAGGACAAGCACCAACGCCGCCGCCTGCAGGCCGGCCAGCCAGAGCGGCGCTTCGGCATGCCACCATGGAATGCCGGGAAGCATGAAGAGGCCCGTCATAAGCAAGCCCAGGAAGTACAGCAGGAGCGGATTTTTCCCCCAGGCGGCAAAGTACCGGAGGTCGAAATTCGTGAGGTAGAACTCCGAGAATACGATGCCGCAGAATCCCAGGGTAACCAGGTCATACGATGCGGAAACGCGCATCTTGCTCACAGGCACGATCAGCGCCAGGACAAAACCAGCGAGAAATGTGAGGAAGGACAGAAGCGGGAAATATTTTCGACGGTCCATGTTGTAGTAGACATCCGCGAAAACGGTCGCCAGGATCAGGATCACCGACCAGCTCAACGAACCCAGCAAGCCGCCATGCGTTACACTCAACACGCGATCCAGCCAATACGCGTCGAGGAATAATTGGTAGACAACGAGCAATGCCAGACCGACCGCTATGCGGATCCCTGTGGGGAGACGGATGACCAGCAGCGTGATCAATCCGCAGCATCCAAGCGTCTGGAGCACGCCCCAATCCACTGCGCTTTCGCTCATCCCGATCATGAATTTCCCTGCCGAAAAGATGGCGCCAATCCCGAGGATGGCCAGGTAGCGGCGAACGAAATGCCCGATCGCGGCGGACAACCCGTCTCTGGCCGTGCGGCGATGAAAGGAGAGACCATAGGTGAGGCCGATGGCAAAGATGAACGCCGGTGCGCCCAGGTCGGCGAAATACAACCCGACATCCGGGGCATGCTTCAACCAGCTGGGGACAGACTCGATCGTGGTCCCAAAGTTTATGATCACCATCAAGATGATCGCAAATCCACGAAACTGATCGATCGCTTTGATACGTCCATCCTCATCCACGGGCTTGCTTTTTCCCCATGCCCCTTTTCGATAGGACTTCAATCGGCTGGAAAGTTCCATCATAGGGAGATTCCCTCGCGCTCAAGAAACGATCCGGGGTGGTGACAAAAGCAGATGGGGAGAACGGGTTTCAGTGACGCTTTAAAACGACAATAATCATTTGACAAGGGATGAACACGATCGAGATCTCGCTCAGGAAGCGGAAGTCTTTATAAAGCGTATGGGGGATTCCTCTCTCGATCGTCGACCTCACTCGGAATGACGGATGAGAATCGAAACATCGCAGATAGCACGTTCTTATAGACATTCTCCGCTTCGAATGTTCTGCACATGAAGAATGTGTAATCGATGGGAAGTACCGATCTGCCGGATCAGATGTTGGCGATGATGTTGCTGAAGATATTACCGACGGCGGATCCGAATTCAGTCAGCACGGAAAGGACGATGACGGCAATCAATACAAGGATAAAGGCATACTCGAGCATCGCCTGCCCGCGACGGAAAACTGGGTTATCGACCATCGCATAACACCTTCTGATGATCCTTCGCTCTCCCCCCTGGAAGGATCATCCCATACCTCCACCAAGGTTTGATCGTCCCCCCATGATAATTCGCCTGCCGGTACGAAGCTACGATCCCTGAGACACCGGTAGAACATCGTCGCAGAATGTCTGATCATGCCACTGGATGCGATAGATATACGTGGCCGGCATGTAGAGATGGGGTCCCACGCCCCGCTTCCATTGGTCGATCGGCGTGGCAAACACGATCTCCGGCACGAGGTCGAAGCGCTCATCGCTGTCCAAACCCAGCGCATGGGCGATGTCCAGCCCCACGCCATCCAGCGGGCCTTGCACCGAGATGTGGCAGAGCTGCTTGTCGAAGAGGTAATCCGAGACGCCGCCCTCGGATTCCCAGTATGTCAGAACATCCGAGTTGATGTGTCCGGCAAGATCCACGACCGGTTGCTGGGCGAAATACCGCTGCACGCCGATGTCGATGGCGCCGATGGCCCGATCCGGCGGAAGCTGCTCGTCGATGTAGTGGGCAGCGGCTTCGCGGACATTGGTGAGATTGTCGGTGTTCGCAAAATACACGTCCTTCCAGTAGTTCAGGCTGAAGGCCATGAGCAGTACCACACATCCGACGCCCACGATCCTGAGTTTGCGCCTCATGAAGGTATACGCACCCACACCAAGCAGAACCCAGTAGAGCATGGTGTTGAAGGGCGCATAGCGACCGCCTCCGCCGAAGCGGGGGAGAAATAGGGCATAAGCCAGGTTGTGGAGCGCCATCCAGAGCCCCAGGATCAGCAGCATGCGATCCTCGGCATACTTCAGGGAGAGTAATTTGCGGCTGCTCCAAAGCCAGTGGATGGCATTGGCTACCAGCGCCAGGCTGATGATCAATCCAATCGTCACGCCTGGAATGGAGATGTCCAGCGTAGTCGCCAACTCGTTGATATGCACTTCAGCCGCCGGCCCGATGAAAGACGTCAAACCAGTGTTGTAGATCACGAGAAAGACGATCCAGGAGACCACGTACAGGATCACCGGCGTGTTGAAGAGCCAGGCCAGCTTGGGAAACTCTCCTGCGATGCGACCGTTCACCTCTTTTAGGTAAAAGTTCCTCGCATTCAAGCTGTTGGTCGTGGGAGCGCCCTCCCGCAACTGCAGGTAACCCATCCAGGGCAGGACCAGCAGGGCGATGGGGGCTGCGGTCTTGAGCATGCCGGAGGAAATGCGCCGCTTATGCAGGAGATCGATCAGGAACACAGCGCCGGCAAGGATCACGCCCTCGATCCTTGTCAACACCAGCAATCCGAGCACGGCTCCGAGCAGGAAACGATGCTCCGAAGCGTAGGCTTTCAGCGCCAGCAAGCCCAGAGCGACGAACAGAATCGTCTCCATCCCGCTCTGCGCTGACCAGATCATGTTCCCGGAGAGCATGGCCAGCATGGCAACGCCCATGGCCAGGATTCGCTTCGGTTGTGCGGCATGCCTTCGCAGGACCGACCACGTGATGTCGTAGATCAGGCATGCTCCCAGCGCGAGCAATCCAATGCCGAAAACCCTCGCCCACAGAACCGGAGAACCCTGGAACCAGTGCAAGATTGCCAGCACGAATGTCCATAGGATGCTCGAGGTTCCGATACCCTCGTGATTCCCGGGATTGTAGGTCAGCTCCTGGCGCGTGGCCAGGTTCTTTGCATAGGCCATATGGATGTACGCGTCGCCATTGGCGAAGCTGCCCGTCGTTCCCCATTGGATCCAGATCGAAAGCAGGATCGTGAGCACGATGATGACGACGTAGGGCAGTATGGCCCCCAATTTTCCTGCCGACATTCCGTCTCTCATGCGGTTCAGGATACGACGCATGGATCCCTTATCAGTCATTGGCGCATTCCTCGAGCGAAATTATGCTTGTTTCGCCCCAACATATTCGACAAATTCTATACTATGGACCGCCATCCACCCATTGCGATCATCGACAAAGCTAGGTCCTGGATAAGACTGCAAGTGGTTTCCTCGAGCTGGTGAGGTTAAAAGGAAGTCTCATGAATTCCGGAGCCGATCGGTGATCACACCGCAAGATGTTCAACCGGATCACTCGTTATTAGATGGTTCCCAGATCGTGTTTCACTCTCATTATCCCGAAAACCACCCGCAGCGCAAGGGGTATCTCAATCCATGCGCGCCATCTCGATGACCGCCCGGACCGCCCATGGCGCATCCGCCAATCTACCGGGCAGGAACACCGGTCGGCGATTCTCATCGTACATGGCATTAACCGCATTCGCTTGCTCGGGGAGATTCACGCGCACCCACGGCACCCCTCCCACAACGGCCGCGTTGACGATGTCGGTGGTGTGTTTGTTCTGCCACCAGAGCGGGGGCAATTCGAAGGCCGGAGCCTCGGGCAGACTGGATGGCGGTTGTGAATGATCCCACTCCGCCTGCAGCCGCAGGTAGCGGCCCCGGAAATCTCCGATGAAGCGGATCGCCTCCCGCTCCGCCCAGAACGCCAGGTTTTCGGGGGAATCGTCCCGGGATGTGCTGTAGTGGTCCAAGATCCCGAAGACGGTCTCGTGCTTATCGTTGCCCGGATCGTCGTCCAGGGAATAGGGTTCCTGGCAGGTGACGAAGCTGTTCGGCGGTCCCTCGCCGTCTACGATGTACTTGATGGGAATCTCCGGATAACGGCCCGCGCAGCCGGCGCCCATGGCGATGCCGAAGGATTGGGTGCGCAAACCCACATTGTCGGCGATCACATAGGGTAAATCCATGACATACTCCACGAGTGCACAAAGCGTGTCCTGCTGCCGGAAGCCGTTGGTGTCCTCCGTTCCCTCGGAGGCGATGTCCTGCGGAGAAGTGTCCACGCGGCCCTCGGCATTGAACGTGACCACCACCATTCCCGCCTCGGCGAGCATGCGCGCCTCCCCGCCCAGCGCCTCCAACCTGCCGGGTTGGATGCCTCCGGGCACCGAGACCACGGCAGCAAAGCACAGGTCCGGATACCGCGCCGGATCGGGTCGTCGGATCATCCCGTAGATGCGGTTGCCGGAAGGCGCCACGAGACTGAACTCCTCGACCACGGTTTCATAGGG
>DUET01000088.1 GCA_011192015.1 Anaerolineae bacterium | reverse complement strand
CGAGCAGCGAGCCGATGAGAAGTGGGGCGGGCAGGAGGATTACGAGGCTTACAAAGCCCAAACGCCGGTGCTGATTCCCAAACTTTGAATTTGAGCCCAGGGGTTGGTAGACCTCGGCGCAATTCCCATCCTTGATGCACATCGACGAACTTGGCGTGCTTACAACGCACAACCCCCATCCTGTAACCGGGAAGGCTTGATGGTTGCGCCCATTCCTTCTGTTTGCCGGTTCGGATGAGGGTCATGCAATCCGAATGCGCCTATGGAGCCTGGGCCTCGCTCAGTGCTATAGCAGGTTCATTTCACGAAACTCGCGTTCGGCTCGTTCGTACAGCGATGCGGGAATGTCCTGGTAGGGTCGCCGCGGGTGTCCGGCGTTGATGCCTCTCATGCTCAAGACGGCGTAGGTCATGGTCAGCGTGGGGCCGTATTTCAGGATTGCCCGAGCTTTGACGACACGCTTCTGCGCCTCACCGGTCTTCTGAGGATCCCCCTGCTTCCATGTCTGGTAGAAGGAGGCCATCAATTCCGGAAAGACGTTGGCCAATCCGGAGATCACACCGCTCGCACCGGCATCCAGGGCGGGAGCGGCAATGGCCTCGGTGCCGATGATGAAGTGGAAGCCCGGTTTCTTGACCTTGAGAAGATACAGGTAGAAGTTGACCAGGTCGAAAGCTGAGTCCTTGACGCCCGCCAGACCCTCGTCGGCCAGTTGGGCAAGCATGTCCGGCGGGATGGGATTGCCGGAAAGCCCGGGATTGTTATACAGGAACACCGGGATGTCGACGGCTTCCATCAAGGCGCGGTAGTGGTCGAGCAGCTGATCGTGGGTGTAGCGATAGTAGTAGGGGGGGATCGCGCCCACAGCATCTGCGCCGGCAGATTGCGAATGTTTGGCCAGCTCAACCGTTTGGGCTGTGTTTATGGCTCCCACGTGCACGATCACCTTGCAGGGGCCCTTCTCTTCGATCACAACCTCCGCTACCCGCTTGCGCTCGTCGAGGCTCATCAGCGGGCCGCTGCCATAGGTGCCACATGGATAGAAACCGTCAATATGCTCGGCTTGAAAACGGACCACCTCCCGCTGGGCTGCTTCGTCGAACGCTCCGTCCTTCCTGAAGCATGTGATGATGGGCGGGATGATGCCGGTGAATTGCTTACTCATGGATGGAGTTCCTCCTGATCAAGATGGATCCTTCTGTGTCATGACTTCTGGATTGAGAATGTTCGAGCATTCGATCGATTGCATGCCATCGAGGATGGTTTGAGCGCAGATCCTGCCCATACGCTCCATCGACTCGTGGGTGTAGGCCGCAATATGGGGAGTGGAGAGCACGTTGTCCAAGCCAATCAGCGGACTGCTGCGGGGCGGCTCCACCGCATACACATCCACCGCCGCGCCAGCGATCCTGTTCTCTTTCAGATGCACCAGCAAGGCTTCCTCATCCACCAGCTCGCCGCGCGCCATGTTCACCAGGAAGGCCGTGGATTTCATCATGGCGAGTTCCTTGGAACCGATCATGGACTTGGTCGCCGCCACGAGGGGGACGTGGAGAGAAACGATGTCCGATTCCCTCAATAATTCTTCCAGTTTGACATAGCGCACATCTGCATACTCGATCAAATCCGGATTGTGCACGATATCGTAGGCCAGCACCTCGGACCCGAAGGCCATCAAGCGTTTGATCACCGCCAGGCCGATCTTCCCGGTTCCCACGATTCCAACTTTCAACGCGCCCAAATCGTGCCCTACATAACGCTCCCAGCCTCCGCTTTTGGTGGATTGCACGGCTTCATAGACTCTCCGGAGGAGCGCCAGCATCATGGCGATGGTCATGTCCGCCACGGCTTCCGTGTTCGTGCCGGGCGCATTGGCCACCAGAATGCCCAGTTCGGTTGCAGCCGGGATGTCGATGTTGTCGATTCCCACCCCATGCTTCATGATCATGGCTAAGTTGGGGCTCGCCTCCATAACCAGCCTGGAAACCGGTTCCGCGCCGGTAACGATCACGGTTGGTGCTTCACGGGCAACGATCTCAACCATCTTGGCTTCATCCAGGGGACGTTCTTCAGGGGGAACGCGCCAAATTTCGAAGCCCGCATCGGAAAGCAACTTCGGACCCACATCGGATAACTGTCCGAAGGAGCGGGAACTCACCATGACGCGTTTCACGACGAACCTCCTGGTTTCCTTGGCAAGGGTTCCTTACGTTCGAATCGCATCCCAACAGCAAGGATCAAAGCACGCCCATCTGGTCGAGAGCCTTGTGGATGTTGGCTTTCTCCTCTTCGGTGGCAGCCACGAAGGGGGATCGGGGATAGGCTTTCATCACGTTGCGTATTTCGAGCATGGCGTATACCGCAAGTTGGGTGGAACGCGCCAGGTACATGACCTCACGCAATTCGTTGACCTTGAACTGGGTCTCACGGCAGGTGGCGAAATCATTGTTCATGCCTTCTCGCCACATCTGGCCGCAGATTTCGGGAAAGGCGTTCCCCAAACCAGGAATGTAGGCCTCCGCGCCGAGCGAGCGAGCCGCCAGCCACATGGCTTCCGTTCCCAGCACGACATCGAATCCATCTGGTGCCATCTCCCGCATGTAGGTGGCAAAGGTGCGGATGTTGAAGGTGGCGTCCTTGATGCCATGCAGGCCCAGTTCTCTCAGGCGCTTGAGAACATCCAGGGGTGTTTCGTAACCCGAGAATGTCGGATTGTGGTACAGATAGATCGGGAAATCGGAAGAGACGGCTTCGAGCATGGCGCTATAGAACGCCATCAAGCTATCCTTGCGGTGGTGGTAGTAGTAGGGTCCGACCGCGGCTGCTCCGTCGCAACCGGCTTCCTGTGCATGCCGGGTGAGCTCCACCGTGTCACGCGTGTTGGTGGTTCCGGTATGGGCGATGACCTTGACCCTCCCGCTGGAGACTCTCACACTCACCTCAGCGACCTTCTTCCTCTCCTCCACGTTCATCAAGGGCCCTGAACCATACGAGCCGCAGATGAACAAACCGTTCACTCGTTCGCTGAGAAAATCCACCAGCAGCTCCAACTTGGGTACATCGAGGTTCCCTTGTTGGTCGAATGGAGTGATCATCGGGGGAACTACGCCTTGAAGTTTGAACACAGGTTTAAACCTCCATCATCCAGCAGTTTTGACCAAGGCATCCGTAGAAAAGGCTTCCAGTCCCAACGCTTCGAGCTTCTCCGGTGTGGGAATCCCGTGTTCGACATCCCATCCGCGCTCGTCGTAATAATCGTCCAGGATCTTCTCTGCATCTTCTTTCCCGATCACCTTGGTGTTGAAGTAATCGCGTGTCTCGATTTTGCCTTCGGGGGAATCCATGGGTTTGAACCAAATCTCGGGGACGCGATCGTCCTTGCGCGTGAAGCCGTCTCTGGCGTTGATCAGCTTGGCGAGATTGCTGATCCTTTCTCCGCGCTGGATCATCTCGCCGGCAGTGAGATCCTCCCCTGAAGCCGCGCTGTAGAGTTGGGCCAGGTCGTTGCCGAAGATCAGCCCCTGATAGGAGAAGATCGAGCAAAGCCCGAGTGAATTCTTGACCCGCATCATGTCTTCCATGTGCTTCGTATACCGGCCGACATTGAACTTGCCGGAGTAAGGCGTTTCGGTGAAGATGCGATCGATGGTCTTTTGGGGCAGCCCCCAGGCCTCAACTTGCTCCCTGATCTCTTCCAGGGTCTTATTGCGGCTGTTCGTGCGCGTATGGGATCCACCATGATGGGGACGAGGGCGCGTGAAGAAGGACATCATCAGCGGATGCAGATTCGAGGGCCTGGCATCGTAGATGAAATCCATGCCCTTGCAGAAACCAGAATAGCGATAATCCTGAGGATCGAGGTCGAATTCATTCTTCAACCGGAACCAGCCGTCAGCCAGGACGGCCCCGAATCCTTCTCGTTTGGCCATCATGTCGTACAGTTTGTGGTAGGTGTCATAATCCCGTCGAAGCTCGAGGCCTCCGGTGTCCTCCTTGCTGAGATTCCCCATCTCATACATCAGCGTGGCGAAATCGATGATGCGGGTGGTGGTGTAGAAATCCAGACCGGTGTTGGCGTTTGCATCGGCCACGAGATGGATCATCTTGCGGAAGTCCTTCACCCCCAGGAGCATGCCGGAAGTTGCACTCTTGCTGAAGGGCGATCCGAATCCGATTTCCCCATCGAATTCGCCGCCTTTGATTTGCCATTTCAACCGGCAGGACACGATGCACGAATTGCAGGCGATCACCTCTTCTACCGTCTCCAGACGCGTCTTCTCGCCATACAGCTCGTCCCATTCATCCTTGGCCCAGATACCCGGATATTGCGTGTGTTTGAACGTGTCCCAGCCGGCAGCCAGGCCCAGCTTGATCCAATGTTCTCGTCTCGGCCACGCGTAGACGCGCTTCCGGAGTTCTTGAGCGAAATCGAAGTATGCCAGGGGTCGAGCCAGCTCAATGTCACGGGTTCCATTCACGGCGATGGCCTTGAGGTTCTTGGAACCCATCACGGCACCGATCCCGCCTCGGCCAAGGGAATTGAACTTGTCGACGATGCATAGGGAATTTCGGACCAGATTCTCCCCGGCTGTCCCGATGACCATCGTGCCGGTCTCCGGTCCTTCCCTTCGGACGAGTTGGTTGGTGACGTGTTGTATACCCTGTCCCCACAGATCCTCGGCGTCAACAAGTTGAATGGAGTCGTCACGAATCCTGAGATACACAGGGGAGGGGGCTTTCCCGGAGATGATCAGATGCTGGCAGCCGGCTTGATTGAGGGCGATGCCGAAGAACCTGCCGCCGCACGTGCTGGCTCCCACGTAGAAACGCCCATCTTCGGACGCGAAGGTCGGGTACTTGGTGATCACTGTCGTCTTGGGCGTTCCTGGCGTCAGCGTTCCAACAAAGAGGCCGGGGTTGATGATGATTAGATTGTCAGGGGCGAACGGATCAACCCCGGCCGGAAGGCGTTCGGCTGCTAATTTCCAGCCGACGCCACTCCCTCCGATGAGGGTTTGTTCTGTCTGCTCGGCAACGATCTCTCGTGTCACTTTGCCGGAGCTCAGATCGACATGCACCGTCCAATGTTTGGGTCGAAGCATCAACGATCCCTTTCGAGGCGTGGCGATTATTCTTTGATCAAAATCTTGTATTCGCTGGGAGCGCTGCTGACAAGCATGGCTCCGTAGGGACAGGCTTTCACACAGGCGGGATCGCCTCCGCAGAGATCACAACTTCGCGGGAGAATCACCGGGGCCATGTGCTCGGTCTCCACATCGCGTTCCATCAAGATGACCGATTTCGAGGGATTGAAGACACCGTGCCGGGTGAAGGAACAGGCAAGCTGACAGCTGCGGCAACCCCGGCACTCGCTTGGGAGTATTATGACGCTATTGACGATCATTGCCGATCCTTATTTACTGCGGCGGCCTATAGACGATTTCCAGCCGGTTTCCCTCTGGATCATCGAAGTAACCGATCGTCCATCCGTTGCTGGTTTGGCGGACGTTGGAAAGCGTTACACCTTTTGCCTGAAGCGAAGCAGCCGCCTGCTCGAAATCTTCAACGATGAAACCGATGTGGCTGTAACCGGGATCGGAAAGCTCCCTGGTCAAGCGCTCCGTGTGGGTTGGCAGAATCTCAAGCACCATGCCCTGGTCTGCTTGCAGGAAGTAAATCGGGGGTCTTCCTTCCTTTTCCAACGTACGGATCACTCCGAGACCAAGCGTTTCCACATACCACGCTGCCAATTTGACCGGATCGCTGGCGTAGAGCCCGATATGTTCGGCGTACATCTCACGCCTCCACTTCTGCAAAGGCAGTTACAGGCATGGCTTCGATGTCGTAGAGGCGCCACGGGATGGCGTAGAAGCGAAGGATCTTCTTGCCCAGCAGCAGGGCAAGATTCAGATCTTCAATGACGAAATTCCTCTGCTGCTTCTTCAGCATGAAGGTCTTATGGACCGGGAATTGGACGGGGGAGGCGGCCTTTCCTTCCGGGATGTTCTCAATCCCGATGGTGTCGATGCCGTAGCCGCGGATGTTGAAATTGTCCACCAGGTAGTTGGCGGCATCCAGTGTGAAGCTGGGCTGATTGGCCACAAAGCGCTCCGGATCCTGCTTGCGGATCTTCGAGAATCCGGTGTGGATCAGGACGGCATCAGCTTTTGCCAGTTCCTTCTCATGGACCTTGAGTTCATCGACTGTGATCTTCTCGAGATCATCCTTGGGGATATCCAGGAGAACAGGATCATCGAAGATGAAGTCGGAAAGTTCGAATTCGTGCAGTCTGAATCCGGCTGGGTCCACATGAAAGGGAACATCGATGTGGGTACCTGTATGGGCGAAAAAGTGGGCGAAACTCGTGTTGTTGTAGGAGTCCCAGCGAACATCGTCCTGATTGCTTCCTTGGGGTTGGGAGATCATGCGGGAGCGTTTGACTACCTCGGGTTTATCGATGGGGCCAGGCATGACGATTTCATCTGGGACCAACGAATAGGAAACCTCAATGAACATGGGAAACTCCTTCCAAAGAGGAGAAGTAGATAGGGAAACGGATGATTCACGGTTCTCAGTATAGCCGAGCAACGTAAAATAGTCAAGACGGATATACAATATTTTGTAATTACCGCTTGACAATTATTCCCGCTCATGCTAGCATAGACCGGAACAATGCCCCACCCTCACTGCCGGGTGGGTTCGCGGTTTACGTGTCACTGAAGGCTTGAGGGTCGGCCTCGCAGTTGGAATACGGTTATGGGGGAGGAACATCAACATGCACACAACGAACCAAATCAATGATTTTCACCAAGTGTTCGAAAGGGCGAATCTGGAGCTGCATCCGGATTCCCCCATGCCGATCTATTACCAATTGAGTCGTCTCTTCATCAAATTGATACAGGACGGCTTGTTTGAACCCGGAACGCGCTTCCCGACCGAAGAATCGATTGCTGCCTACTATCAAGTCAGCCGACCAACCGCCAACAAAGCGATGCACATCCTGCTGGAGGAAGGTTGGGTGACTCGTGATAAGCAGGACAAACGATCGGGAACCTTTGTCAAGGAAAAACCATACGTCAGTCTGGGCTTCCTTTCCGCGGGCATGAGTTTCAAGGATCAATTCCCTCCGGACGTGCCCATCCGCAGTGAGAACATCTGGGTGAGGAGGGAATCAGCCACGACCAAGGCGGCGAAGATGCTCGGACTGCAGGAGGGGGATCAGATCATCCACATGCGCAGATTGAGGTTCGCATACGATCAACCCATCATGGTCTGTGATTCCCAATTGTCGGACGCTCGCTTCCCGGGGCTCGATCCTTCGGATTTTGCCAACAACAGCCTGTATGCCACGCTGAGACAACGCTATGATTGTTCGATCATTCGCTCGGAGCGCTATGCAGAAGCCGTGGAAGCCGTGGATCCTGATGTCGTCGAGCTCCTCGATGTCCATCCCTTCACCAGCATGATGATGATCACAGGAGTGTCCTATTCCAGTGAGGATGAGCCGATTGATTTCTTCCAAACCTATCTCCAACCCGGAGTCAGTTTGAAGAGCACCATTCACCGTTGAGCAGTCTCTTGAAACGCTTCTTGTAATCAACACGCTGGGAGGATAACCGTGGGAGGAAAAGTGATACTCGCTCACGATTTGGGAACGACCGGCAACAAGGCCTCGCTCTACGATCAGGAAGGAAAATTGATCAAGAGCTGCTACCGGGCCTACGAGACACACTATCCGAATCCGGGCTGGGTGGAGCAGCGCCCAGAAGATTGGTGGCAGGCTCTGATCGATTCCACACAGGAGGTTCTGACGGATTCGGGGATCGATCCCGGTCAGATCCTGGGGCTTTCCTTCAGCGGGCAGATGATGGCCGGCATCCCGGTCGATAAGGACGGCAAGGTCCTTCAGGAATCGATCATGATCTGGGCCGATCATCGCAGTGGTCCACAAGCCGAAGCCATTGAAAAGAAGATCGGCTGGGAGAAGTACTACCAGACGACCGGAGCGGGTATGGCCATCCCGCTCTATCCCATCGCGAAGATCCTCTGGCTGAAGGAACATGCGCCGGAAGTCTATAAGCAGACCTACAAGTTCTTGGGAGCCAAGGACATCCTCATCCAGCGTCTTACCGGACGATTTGCCACGGATTACTCCGACGCCTCCAACACCGGGTTGCTCGACATTCACAAGCGCGCATGGGCCGCCGATCTGATCAAGGACGTCGGGATCGATCTGGATAAACTCAGCGATGAGATCCTTCCCTCCCACACCGTGATCGGGAAGGTCGGCAAGCAGGCTGCTGGAGAACTCGGGCTCGTGGAGGGAACCCCGGTTGTCCTGGGCGGAGGGGATGTTTCCTGTGCGGCACTGGGAGCCGGAGTGATCGATAAAGGATCCGCCTACAACTACATCGGATCGGCATCCTGGTTGGCGATTGCTTCTCCCCAACCGATCGCTGATGAAAAGATGCGCCCCTTCACGCTCTGCCACGTCGTGCCAGAGCGCTATGTTGTGCAAGTGGCCATGTTCTCGGCGGGTGTTGCTTTCGAATGGTTCCGCGATCAGGTTTGCTTGAAGGAGGGTTTGGAAGCAGAGGCCAGCGACAAAGACGCCTACGACATCATGACAGAGCTGGCCTCTGCCTCTCCCCCTGGAGCTCAGGGTTTGTTGTTCCTGCCGAACATGCGGCCTGGAGGGGCGCCGCACAACAATCTGAACGATAAGGGCGCGATTGTGGGTCTCACATTGTCTCACACCCGTGGAGACATCCTCAGAGCTGTCCTGGAAGGAATCACCTTCAACATCCGTCTGATGTGCGAAGCGATGGAGCAACAGGCTGGAGCGCCGTTCTCTGAGCTGCGCATGATCGGTGGTGGTTCGAAGAGCGCGCTTTGGCGAGACATCGAAGCCAGCATTCTCAACAAAAACATCGTTACGCTCTCGGCGCATCAAGAAGCCAATGTGTTGGGAGCATCCATCATCGCTGGCGTCGCTTTGGGTGTCTTCGACTCCTTCGCAGACGGAGTCAGCAAATACGTCAAACGAAGCGAAACTATCGAACCGAAGGAGGAATGGAGCAAAGTATACGAACAACAATTCCCAATCTTTAACCGTGCCTATACCGCACTTTGTCCAGTCAATGATGATCTCACGCAGATCCGTAATCCTTTGGACGATTGAAATCGTTTGCGGTCAGGCAAAGCCCTTCCAGTAGATCGGTATCTTGGAAAGGGGACCATGGTGAAGCTGGAAGGATCCTTGGAGGCGAAGAAATGGAAAAGAAAGGCGGCACTGTCTCCATAACCACGCTGATCATATCCTTGATCGCTGTGGCGGTGGTTGTGGGGAGCGGGGTTTACTTCCTCATACCGAAGGCCGCCCCCGCCGAAACGCCAACCGATGGTGAAACGGTTGATACGGACGTCATCCCGAAGTACGATTTGGATGTTGAGACTGCCTACTATCTGACGATGGAACGGCATGCCTTCCTCGATTGGGGCCACAATGCGCCCAACATCCATGAGTACCGTGTCGAGGCTCCTTTCACGATCGGCTACATCACCAGCTGGCGCGGCAATCCGTGGCAGGAAGTGAACATCGCTGAGTTCACCCGTGAGGCAGAGCGGTCAGCGCTCATCGAAGACTTTGTCCATATGGACAGCGCTGGCTCCGTGGATACGCAGATCAACAACCTCCGGGATATGTTCACCATGTGGAGGGCTGGGGATCTGGATGGCATCATCGTGGATCCTCTTGACCCCATGGCTTTGGTCGACACGATTGAAGAGATCTACGATGCCGGCTGCCCGATCATCCTCTTCAATGACTCGGCTGACACCACCAAGTACACCAGCTTCGTGTCGGATGATCCCTGGACATACGGAACCGCAGGAGCACAATGGCTGGTGGATACGCTTGGTGGAGAGGGGAAGATCCTCTTCTTCCGAGGTCTGCAGGCCTACCCGATCGATGATGCTCGAAGCGGTGGCGCACTGGCTGTGTTCGAGCAGTATCCTGACATTGAAATCGCAGCCATTGAATACGCGGATTGGTCTTACGACCTTGCTAAGACCGTCTTCATGGACATGGTGGCTGCGGTTCCGGAGTTTGATGGCATCTACTCGGTTGGCGGCCAGATGTCCTTGGCCATCATCGATGCCATGATCGAGCTCGACATGGACCCAGGGCTGTATCCACATGCGTCTGAGGATCAGAATGGCTTCCTGCAGAAGGCCATCGAGTACAATATCCCAGCGTTCGCATCCACGCATCCGTCGATCACCAGTGCCATCAGTGTTCGCTTGATGGAAATGCTGCTGCAGGGGTATCCGGTTCCCAAGGTCTACTTCTTCCCGACCCCCGTTATCACGGATGATCAGTTCGTGGATTACGTACGACCCGATGCGCCGGAGGGTATCTTCGTCTTTACCCCTCTGTCCGATGCGGAATGCGTCGCAGCGTGTGAGTAGCAACCAATCGAACAGGCCCATTAGGACCCGTCCATGGGAACTCTGACACTGGATTCGATAACCAAACGATTTCCAGGCGTTGAAGCGCTGAAAGGCATCAGCTTTGTTTTGGATGAGGGCAGGATCTACGGGCTTGTAGGAGAAAATGGAGCCGGTAAATCCACCCTGGTAAAAATCCTGATGGGTCTGTTCCCGCCTGATGAGGGTTCGATCTCGATGGCTGAAGAGAGATTACAGATTCGAGACCCTCATCAGGCCCGTTTTCTTTTCGGCATCGATGCAGTTTTCCAAGAGCATGCTCTCATACCTCAAATGAGCATCATGGAAAACGTCTTCCTGGATCAACTTGACAGGTTCCATGATCGAGGTCTGCTCAATTACCGCAGGATGGTGTCTGAAGCGCGTGAAGTGATTGGCAAGGTCGGGCTGGATCTGGATGTCAACTTGCCGGCGGACGCGATCTCCGCGACGGAGAAGAGCCTGATCGAATTCTCCATCGCGCTACACCGAGATCCGAAGTTCCTCATTCTGGATGAAGTTACCGCCACCATGGCAAGTGACATCGTGCAAGATCTCTTTGAGATCATGAAGGAGCTGAAGGAAGCAGGCAAGACGATCATCTTCATCTCCCACCGACTGCAAGAGGTACTCAGCATCTGTGATGAGATTCTGGTGCTCAAGGATGGAGCTTTGCAGGGGAGTGTAGACAACACCGAGAAGAAGGATCCGGTTGCCATACGCAAGAAAATCGTCCTCATGATGACGGGGACCGAGAAGGGGCTGCATTTCCCGACAAGGGATACGAAGGAATCGGAAGCACCGGTGGTGCTTTCTCTGCGTAATATCCGCAACACCAGACTGAGAGACATCAATGTGGATGTTCGCGAGGGAGAGATCGTGGCTCTGGCGGGATTGCGCGGCCAAGGCCAAAGCATGCTCTTGAGAGCCGCAGCCGGGATGCTGGCGCACTTCGAGGGAGAAATCTCGCTTCGGGGTGAACTCAAACGAATACGGAATCCATTCAACGCCGTTGAAAGCGGGATCTTCTACGTATCGGATCGCCGCGATGATGAGGAATTGTGGCTGAGCCACGATGTCTGGCTCAACATCTCCTTAGGCAGCATTTCCGACCGGGCGCGGTTGGGGTTCATCCGCATGAAGGAGGATCGTGGGGTCATACAGGAGATGGTAGAAAACCTGCGCATCGAGACTCCCTCACTTTCCAAGATCGTGCAGCAGCTCAGTGGTGGCAATCGACAGAAGGTTGTGCTTGGAAAGTACCTGCTCTCAAAGCCGCGCATCCTGCTCATGGATCAGCCCACCATTGGTTTGGATGTCGGTGCCAAGGCAGAGATCTATGCCTTGTTGCGCTCGCTGGCGAACGAGGGTATTCCCACCCTGGCTGTATTGACCGACCTGGAGGAAGTGGTTAATTTACCCGACCGCATTCTGGTGATGCATGAAGGTCGCATCACACGGGAGTTCCAGGGCACCGAAGTCGATGAAGAGGAGCTGGTCGACTCATACTATGGCTGAAACGACCCCAATCCCCCGTGCTCAACGTAAGACGATCTCATGGCTCCAAAAGCTGTGGATGGCTCTTCAGACGCACTATGTCTATGTCATCCTGGTGTTGATCTGGATTATCTCCGCAATCGCTTCGCCGTACTTCCGCATGGTGCCAACCTATTCCAACATCCTCACCAGCGCTGTGCCGATTGCCCTGATCGGGCTGGCGCAGACTGTGGTCGTGATCAGTCGAGGTTTCGACTTATCGGTTGGCGCGGTAGCGAGCATGGCAACAGCCGTGGCCTCCGTGGCCATGGTCAAAGGTATCATTCCCAGCATCATTCTGGTGTTGATCATCGCAGTGGCCATTGGCGCCATCAATGGCCTCGGAGTCACCAAGCTTGGCATCAATCCCTTCATCATGACGCTGTGCATGATGTTCTTCCTCTCGGGTCTCAACTTGCTGATCAGGCCGAGCCCGGGAGGTTACATTCCGGATAATTACAAAGAAGTCCTTCTCTTTCAGGTCGGTGACTTCCCCTTGACCGCGTTCCTGATTCTGGTGTGCACGGCCATCGTGGGAAGCATTTTGCTTCAGCGAAGGAGATTGGGGCGTGAGATCTATGCCGTCGGGGGAGCACCGGAGCGCGCGCGCATGTCGGGCATCAATGTCGACCAGACTCTGATCAAGACTTACATCATCAGCGCCATCGCCTCTGCGCTGGGTGGATTGTTCATCGCGGCGCGCATTGGCAGCGGAAATGCCGAGGCGGGAGCTCCCTATCTCTTTGATTCCTTCACCACGGTGTTCATGGGAGGCACGCTCGTCACAGGCGGCGTGGGTGGCTATGGAGGCACGTTGGGAGCCGCACTGATCATCTCCTCCCTGGGGCGGATCCTGCAGTTCTTGGGCATCAACATCTGGAATCAATTCATCGCCAAGGGTGCGCTGCTGGCCAGCGTTGCCGGCCTCCAGATCTATTTCGCCCGGAAAGGCAGGCAGGTCGAATGATTTCCAGAATCAAGCTGGAATCTTCCACCAAGCAGTTCCTCGCTTTAGCCCTTGCTTTGACCGTGATTATGGTCGTGGCCGGCCTTGCCACGCCTGGATTCCTGACCTATCAGCACCTGACCATGGTGCTGTATTGCAACACCATGCTGGGCCTCCTGTCTCTTGCACAGACCTTGGTCATTCTCTCCGGAGGATTGGATCTATCCATCGGCTCGATATACTGGATCAGCACCATGACGGGAGCGCTGCTCATGTTGGATGGAGGCACGCTGCTCCCCGCGCTGATCTGTTTATTGATCGGGGCCGGCATTGGCTTCATCAACGGGATCGCCATCGCCAAGGCGAAGATCCCGCATGTTGTCATGACCTTGGCCATGTTGATCTCCCTGACCGGAGTGCTCTATGTGACCACAGGGGGCGGTGGGCATGGAAGAGCCACCGAGGAGTTGATCGCCTTCAGCACAGGCCGAGTCCTGGGTTTCCCGTATATCAGCATTGTTTGGATCGCCCTCACCATCATCTTCTTCCTTGTGCTTAAATACACTCCATTTGGTTGGCGTATCCGTGCTGTGGGAAGCAATCCGGTTGCCTGTCGTTTCTCGGGCATCAAGGTGGAGCGCATCCAAATCCTGGTGTATATGCTCAGTGGATTACTGGCTGCTACGGCAGGGCTCCTGTATCTCGGTTGGGCTCGAACGCCCTACCCGACCTTTCAGTCAGGAGCTGGAGTAGGAGCGGACGTGGCGTTGAAATCCATCGCAGCTGTGATTATTGGGGGAACGTTGTTCTCTGGTGGCCGGGGAGGGGTGGAGCGGACTTTCCTGGGCGTGCTTATCCTTGCATGCTTGTACAGCATCCTGCTTATGGCAGGGCTTGGTGATGAGTGGCAGATCATGCTCAGCGGGATCATCATCATCAGCGTTGTCGTCATCTATGGTCGGGCTCGATCGACGTAACCCGGGCGTGCTGCAGTCTCTCCAAATCGATTTGCTGAAATTTCTCCACGCCAGGTCGTGGCCAACGAATGGGGTGGCTCCTGTTCTTTGGATTAAGCTTTCCCATCTTTCCATCCATCACCGTGTGTCAGACCAACATGCTGTGATTGCACTAGGATGACAATGGGCGCGTTACTGGAATTAAGTCCTGGGTGGTAGAATGGGTGCTTGTTGGGAAGGGAACCCATTGCCTGAACCCCGTACTCATCCGCGTAAGAGCAGCGATCCAGGCCCTCAATTACCTGACGTCGAAGAAGAGCGTTTGGGAACAGAGCGGGAGGTCACCCTCGCGGTTGGTCATGCCTTTCACGATACCTACACTGGTTTCCTCCCGCCTCTCCTGCCCGTTCTCATCTCCAAGCTCGCTATCACAAAGACGGAAGCCGGGTTGCTGTCGGTTTTCCTGCAAAGCCCATCCATTCTCCAACCTTTGATTGGGCATCTCGCCGATCGTGTCAGTCTGCGTTACCTCGTATTCCTGGGTCCAGCCATCACGGGCACGATGATGAGCTTGATCGGTGTCGCACCATCGTACCTTTCTCTATCGCTTGTGATTCTCGCCGCCGGGCTCAGCTCAGCAGGCTACCATGCTGTTGGTCCGGTGATGGTCGGGCGGTTATCGAAGCGCAAGCTTGGACGGGGTATGAGCTTCTGGATGGCTGGAGGCGAATTAGGGCGGACTCTGGGTCCCATCCTCATCGTGACCGCTATCGGGTTCCTGACTTTCCGAGGCACTCCTTGGTTGATGATCGGTGGCTGGCTCGCCTCCGGGATGCTGATCTTGCGCCTGCGTGATGTCTCGGGTCAACCACCGGAAGTGGAGCGGAGTCTCCCGTGGCGTAAAGCGCTGCGCGAGATGCGGCCTCTCATGACGCCGCTAGCCGGCATTCTTACCGTTCGCGCATTCATGAGTGCAGCCATCACCATCTACCTCCCAACCTTCCTAACCGAAGAAGGGGCCGACCTCTGGTTGGCGGGCGCTTCCCTATCCATCTTGGAAGCGGCCGGTGTGTTTGGAGCCTTGGTGGGAGGTTCGCTGAGCGATCGACTGGGGAGGCGACGGGTTCTGTTTCTATCCATGGTGTCCTCGCCGGTGCTGCTTTTCCTCTTCATGAGCCTGAAGGGATGGGCGCAAATATCAATGCTGCCCTTGCTCGGGTTTGCAGGCATCTCGCTGACGCCTGTGATCATGGCCCTGGTGCAGGAGAGTTATCCCGAAAATCGGGCTCTTGCGAATGGGATCTACATGGCGATGACCTTTCTTATTCGCGCCGTCGTCGTCATTCTTTTAGGTGTGATCGGGGACCTCTTCGGCCTGCGGCATGGCTTTGTCTTCAGCGGAATCCTGATGCTGGTTGGTACGCCCCTGATTTTGATCCTGCCGAAATCCACACAAAGTGCTGGTATGTGATGGCTTCTGCTATGGCTATGATGGTTAATAAGCTGAAATGACCAGCTTCTTTCATTTGATCCAATGCGTTTGAATCCGAACTGATAGAGAGGAGGCATTATGAGAAAGCGCTTGCATTTGGTGGCCTTTCCACTGGCTGGCATTACCCTGATTGCCAGTTGGCTTATCTTCTTTCTGTTCCCTCCGGTAGATTTCCATCGAGTCTTGTTCATCCTGGGCAATGTGTGTGTTGCCTTCGGGGTATTGCTGATCGTCCTCGCCATATCCACCTTGCGTTCCCGTGGTGATTCTTCACAGGGTGCAGAATTCACGGCAACCTCCAGGGTTGTGCGTACTGGTATCTACTCGATCGTCCGGCACCCTCTCTATCTCGGTTGGCTGTTCATGTATCCCGCGGTCATGATCCTTTCTCTACATTGGTTGGTATGGGTTCTGGGATTCATAGGTATGGGATGCATGGTTCTCATCGTCATCGAAGGTGAGACTCAATTGCTCGAGAAGTTCGGCTCCGACTATCGAGCCTACATGCAGGAGGTACCAAGGTTCAACCTCCTCCTCGGCTTATGGCGAAACATGCGTAGCTAGCATAGGTCAAAGCATCCAGTGTCATCCCCAATGCTAGGAACGCAGGAGCTCTCGCTCCACCGGATTGCAATTTCTGCAGGGTATCTGCTTTAATCGATGCGCGACAATATTTGGATGCAAACATCCTGTGCAGGAAAGGGGGAAGTGGATGATCACGCATATCTGGGCTGTAACCCTGACGGTATCCAGCCTGGAACAGGCCATCGATTTCTACGAAAACAAACTCGGCCTCACAAAGAAATACCAATTCAGCGACTACGCTGGTTTCGAATGCGGCGGTTCCGAGATCGGCGTTAAAACTTGGGGCGAATTGCAGCCTCCGCGTGAGGGCGAGCCCTGCATTGATCTGGCTGTAGCGGACATCGATGAAGCGTACCAAACCATCTTGTCGAGAGGTGTCGAATTCATCAAAGCTCCGGAGGATGCTGCTTGGGGCTCCCGAATCGCCACCTTCAAGGATCCCGATGGCAACACGTTGCAGTTGACTCAGATCGATTGGGAGCGCTACTTGAGAGTAATCGCGCAATAATGCTCCTGGGCATGACCGTGGTTGGATCTGCTCATGAGATTCCTGATAGCCAGAGGCTCAATCAAGCCCAGACGGCATGGGGTTCGTATGGGCTTCGAGAGGACCGTGATGGAAGATTCCGACTCTATACCGAAGCACAGCAGACAAACATGGTTACTGCGATTGATCGGGGCGATCCTGCTTGGAGTGGGATTGATAGCCGCCTTCCTGGTTCCCCTCGAGATGTTCTGTTTTTATCTTTTTTCCGAGGGAGGCGTGTTCCATTATGAGGGATTTGGTTTCGGATCCTTCATGTTTGGCAACATCTCCGCACAGATTCTGGGTTACTTCTTCATCGCGGCAATCGCTTTACCGATTGGTTACGGAACGATACAGCAAAAGCGCTGGGCTCGGCATTTGACATTGGGTTTGTTCCGGTGTTGGTACATCTTGGGACTGCCCTTGATAGCAGCCTTCTTCTTTGTGCTGGTTTCCTCAAAGGAAATCTCTTGGGTTTACGCAGGATTGATAGGTTTGATTACGTTTGCTTGCTATTGGTTCCTTCCAGGGTTGGCGATCCGGATTTACAACCATCCACTTACCAAGCAGTTCTTCAAGCTGGATGAAGCAGAGAGCACGTGGATTGAAGAGATTCCGATTCCCCTGGTAGGGCTCGCTTATGTGTTTGCCTTCTTCATCCTTGTCCTGTATACACAGATTTTCTTCAATGGCTTATTCCCCCTATTCGGTTCTTGGCTTACGGGCTTGAACGGAATCGTCTTGATAGATCTGGCGATGATTTCGTTGGCAATTGTGCTCTGGGGGATGATCCGGTTGAAACCATGGGCGTGGTGGTGTGGATGGATCTTCTTCTCTCTGATGTTCATTTCTTACACCCTCACGTTGCTGCTCTCTCGTTGGGATGCGATGCTGGTTGTACTAGACTTCCCAGCATACGAACTGCAGTTTCTTGAACAAATACCCTTACAGGGTTCCTTCTTCGCCGTATTGGCAGGAATTCCTTTTCTGCTTACGATCGGATCCATTCTTCGCACACGTTCGTTCTTCCATCGCTAAGAACACTGGATGATTCAAAGCATCCTTGAGTCGGAGCGATCCGCCAGGACAGTATTGGGCTTATGCAGGTGATGATCGAGAAGGTCGTGACCTATATCACCCAGAAGGATAGGTTGCTTGTCTTCCGGCATACCCGGTTTCCGGAAGCCGGCATACAAGTACCAGCGGGAACCGTGAGAGCGGGTGAGGACCTGCTGGACGCGGCCTATCGAGAGGCCATTGAAGAGACCGGATTGCAGACGAGTGAACTGGAATTCTGCGGGAAGCTCGGCGAGGACACTTGCCTCTTGGAAGACGAGTCTGAGCTCATAACCATTCGTCGCCACTTCTACCATTTTAAGTTCACGGGGCAGTCTTTGGAGAGATGGCTGCATTATGAAACGGATCCTTCGGATGGATCTCCCGCGCCGATCGAGTTCGAACTCTATTGGATCAAGCATCCGGATGACATTCCAGCATTGGCCGGGAATCAGGGGGTCATGCTTCCGAAACTCAAATAGGATTGTTAGCCAACGGAAGGATCCGAACCCTATGTGGGCGGATCTCTCGTCTTGACCGGGATTGTTGGATGAACATTCCTTTGAAGATCCAGGGAACTTTCGGAGGTTGGCGCGAGGGATGCGCAAGGTGTATGATGGAGATGGAAGATCGCTTCCTTGATTCAAGTTCTTATGGTCTGAACACTGTGTTTTCCAGCCGCGAAAGCATTGTCGATTCCAGCCGCAGGGAGGAGTCTATGCCAGAACTCAAGGACGGATGCGTAACGCCAGCAGCAGGTCCGATTGTGCCCGAATCCGAGGCGAACATCCCGGATTTGGGGACGATACCAGCCAAGGAGGTGAAAACGGTGTTGGCGCGTGTTGGTAAAGAGGCCATCGATTTTGAAGCCAATGCATTTGTCGCTGATGAGGGTTTCAAACCCATCAAATTGTCTGATCACAAGGGCAAATGGATTGTGCTCTGCTTCTATCCGGGTGACTTCACATTCGTTTGACCGACCGAGTTGGCAGCGGTCGCTGCCCTCTATAAAGACCTCCAGGCTTTGGGCGTCGAGGTGATGTCGGTCAGCACGGACAGCCGCTTTGTACACAAGATCTGGCAGCATGAGGAGCTCTCCAAGATGGTCGATGGAGGCGTACCCTTCCCCATGCTCTCGGACGCTGGTGGCAAAATCGGCAAGATCTACGGTGTGTACGACGAAGCGGCCGGAGTGGATATTCGTGGGCGCTTCATCATCGATCCCGACTTCGTGATTCGGGCGATGGAAGTGTTGACGCCGGAAGTTGGACGTAATCCGAACGAGCTGGTTCGGCAGATCAAGGCCTTCCAGCATGTACGGAAGACAGGCGAGGTGACTCCGTCGGGGTGGGAACCCGGAGATACAACGCTCACACCTGGTCCGGATCTGGTAGGTAAGGTGTGGGAGGTTTGGAAACCCTAGATCGGCAAAGCATCATCCCAATCCGATAAGGCGCGCATACGGTTTTGATCAAACCGAACCGCACGCAATGCTATTTAAACGAATAGAGGCGGGAAATCGCCTCTGTGTTGGCGCGCGTTGGAGCGTGCCGTAGGGATTATATTGGATGGGGTGACAACACCTTTACTTCCCGAAGCAGTTATAAATCTGTCCTTGTAGGGCAACTTGGTCTTGGGATCTCTTGAAGAGCGTGATGATCGGCCAGGGCAGTCGGGACATATCACAAATGGACCTCATCCCAGAAGCACGATTCTGCGCCGAGCATTTGTTGGAGCTGCATCCATCACCAGCGGCCCGCCTGCGCTTGCTTCGTGATGTATTGGGTCAAGAATTCCATCCAGGCCAAATCCGAAATCTATCCAAGGCACTCGATCAAAGCCGGCATGTGCGCCTCCTGGTGGAGGAGCAGAGAACGGATGGCGGTTGGGGAGCTTTCCATTCTCGCTGCACGACATCCAGACAGAAGATCGCTTCAACGGAAATCGCAGTGGAAAGAGCTATCAACTTGGGTTTGGATGGCGAACACCCCATTCTCAGGAAAGCGAAAAACTACATTCTCTCGATCATGCGCGCCCGTGTACCGTTTCCCGATCGCCATGAGAGGAACGATCGCTGGCCAACCGGCATGCGGATGATTCTGGCCTCCACACTTTCCATGATCGATCCTCTGCATGAGGAACTGGAAGGAGATCGTTCTCTTTGGCAGGAGATCGCCATTCGGACCTTCCAATCCGGAATGTACTCCCAAGAGGATGAGATCCAAGCCCATGCTGCTTTGACGGGGGCGACTGTGGCTGGCAGCTATCTGACGATTAACAACCGGTATGCGCTCAACATCCTTGGGTCAAAGCCGGATCTGTTGCCCGCAGATATCGAACATGGCTTGTTGAATTGGCTGTGGAATCATGATCGAGGCATTCGCTATCTTGAAGTGCCGTTGGTCTATAATCCTCCACTGGGAAAGGCCAACCCCCTGGATCGCTGGTTTACATCGCTGGAGATGATATTGCGCCTATTCCAACGATCGGTGCAATATGCCGAAAAGCACATCCGCTGGATTTGGGAACGCCGGGATGATCAGGGATTATGGGAGTTCGGTCCACGATCAGCTTCTTCGACCTTCTTTCCTCTTGCAGAGAACTGGCGAAGGAGGATATCCCGCAAACTCGATTGGAGTGCAAGAGTGCTGCTGCTTTGTGCAGCTGCGAACTCTCAGCATACGTCATGCTGAGACCGGATGGGCATGGATCGCATTTCGCTGTACAGTGGGCTGGTTGAAGTTCGTAGGGGATGGGTGGTCGGAATCCGTTGCACGATGGAGGAAACATGGAGCATGTTTCAGAAGCCCTCTTCAGGAAACGGTTTGTATTCATTGTCTTCGGTGCGAGGGATCTCCCAAAAAAGCGTAGAGATCGTCACATCCTCTTCTTCAGCGCAACTTTGGAATTAGAACACCACCAGCAATATCGTGAACAAGAGCTCAACGATTGCCTTCGCAGATGGTCGCAACGATTCGGCGATGGCATGAACCTGGATCATGTTTCGCTTCGAAGAAATCTCGTGGATGAGGGGTACATCGTTCGTGATCCGGCAGGTGCGAGCTATGAGTTGGTGCGGGATGACCTCTCCTACACGTTCGACCCGTCCATTCAATCGCTCGATCTGGATGCGTTGATCGATGAGGAGAAGGCCATCCGGGAGAAGCGAAAGCAGGAACGCTTGAAGAGAAATCGGAATTAAAACCCCGGTGATCACCAACACCGGAATTTACGCTTCCGCGACTTCCTCCGATGGACTTACTTTCGGGATCTTGAACTTGATCCACATCACCGGCAGGAGCAGCAGCGTTGTCACGATAGGAAAGAAGAAGGGCAGTTTAGGTGAGAAGCGTTCCCAGAGCATGGCGCCAATGTAGGGCGCGGGCAACGAGATCAAACCGATGCTCGTTGAAAAAACGCCGAAAGCTATGCCCCGAAGATTCATAGGTACTACCTTCGAGATCAAGGAATTGTAGGCGGGTTCGATCAAAGCACTCCCGACACCGAAGAGTGCGAAGACCATGGCAAATCCGATGAATGCACCGGTGTTGATGAATAGAGCCACCGCTCCAGCGATCAACGTAAATCCCACCACGATCCCCAAGCGTTCTCCCTTCCGATCGGATAGCCAACCAGCAGGAGTCAGGAAGAGCATGGTGGCAATAGCGCTAATCGAGGACAACCACCCAATTTCAACGTTGGTCAATCCAATCAAGTTCTGCATGTACAACGGCAACAATTGGAAGGACATGCTGAATGTCGTGTCTCGAATGCCGTCCGAGATGAAGATCCAGGTTACAACACCACCAGCGACGAGCAGCCCCCCCATGGCGCGCAAGCTCCGTTTCAATTGATCGAAGGATGGTTTCTCCTCGGACGGAGTTACAGAACGCATTGCATCCCGTGCCATGATGAGCCGGATCACCGTGGCAGATCCATACAGAATCCATGCAACGATGAACATGGATTTAAAACCATAGTATTCGGAGATGTAGCCCCCAATAGGCGGACCGATGATGCCCACAATCATGAACAGGGCTTGCGAAATCCCATAGACCCTGCCTCTGGATTCCTCGGGCGATTCTTCCGCGATGAAGGCCATATAGCTGGGGGCTACGAAGGATCCTGCCATGGCGCCAGTGACCGTTGCGAGCAGCAACCATTCCCACGATGGCGAGAAGACATAGGCTACATACCCCAGGACGCCTCCAATGCTGCCGATGGCAACAGCCTGCAAACGCCCGATCGAATCGGAAAGCCAACCGCCGAAGATCTGGAAGGCGAGTGGCGCGATGGCGCCGATCGTGAAGAACAGCCCAACCTGAGCGATGTCTGCCCCCATCTCCTGAACATACAAGGGCAGCAATGGTCGATACATGTGACCGGCGACGTTGGCAAGGATCATCGTCCCCATGAATACAAGCAAGCGCCTAGTCATCAATGGTTGCTTCTTTATGTTGTCCATATCTGCTTCCAGAGTCCCTTCGGCTGGATGAACCTGCCCAGTATATCAAAGGCCAGGAGCGGATTCGCACATTACAAGTACCATCTGGACATCGATCAGGTTCGATCAGAGCATGGAACGCGGTCCTTAGAATCCACTCATTCGCCCCCCTCTTTTTCGAGTTTTCTGCTGCGCGCTGGAAAGCATCGATCCAGCAGGGTACAATCGCCAAGGTAACGGATGGCGGATGGATCTAACCAGTTCCACTCGAAGTCTGGTTCCATCGGAAGGGTCCATTTAGGACAAACGGAACAAACCCGATTGACAATCGAAAGCGAAGAAGATGTCCAAACAGGCGTCAATGGATTTGGCCACACCCTGTGGTTTGTACTGCGGTTCGTGTCGGTTCTACATCGGGCAGGAATGCACCGGTTGTGGAACGCCGGATAGGGAGGGGTGCTCGATCTTCGATTGCTGCCGTGGAGATAAGGAGCTGCAATTCTGCGCGGAGTGCGCTGATTTCCCATGCGAGCAGCTGAGCAAGAGCATCGGTTTGCATCCTGATTGGCTTGTTGAACAGGCGAAGATTGCTTTACCCGATGCTCGCGCGTGAATGGATCGTTTGAATAATTGTGGAGCACAGGAATCAGGTCTTCAAATCGCTGAGGCGTTGAATCCAACGTTCGATAAGGAGGACAGTCGCCTCTGCTGGAACGGAATGGATCACTTCAGCCTGCGGCCAACGGGCTTTTGCTCGTTCAAGAAGCATGGGGCGGATGACGATCAATGAAGCCAGATACCGCCCCTCTTCGATGGCTTGCATGCCTGCCATCAAACCGATGCTCCGATCGAATTCGAGCGGCCCCAGTTCGTCGATCACGAGCAAATCACATGGCGTTGCGGATCGGAGAACGCCATTGCACCAATCCAGCACCTCCTGGGAGAACTGCCAGCGCGTGGTCTCTGGTCCATCCAGAGAACTGCCGGCCTGGATGCTTTCCGCCAGCCTGCGCCGTTCCCCACTTCTCAGGTCCACGGCATCGATGGCGGTCTTGACCCCGTCTTCGAAGACGGCGGGAGAGACGATGCCGGCAACGTCCCATCCGGCCTCCTGCAAGCCTTGCGCCAAGTGCTGACTGAAGCGCGTCTTGCCGGTTTCGAAATCTCCGCTCACGATGAATAACGCCGGTTTTCCCTTCATCGGTTGTGATTGTTCAGCAGTACAACAGGATGCCCATCGACCTGGACAACGCGCACGGGTATGCCGTATGTTTCACTGAGCCGTTCGGCGGTGAGTACGCGCTCCAAAGCCCCACTCGACACAATTTTCCCCTGCCTCATGAGGACAAGATAGGCTGCAGTGGATGCAGCGGCTTCGGGATCGTGGGTGGTGAAGATGACCGTCACGCCCTGGTTGGCCAACGCGGACAACGTGGCCAGAATGCGGCCCTTGTTGCTCAAGTCCAGGTGGGTCGTGGGTTCATCGAGCAGCAGGAGCTTGGGTTCCTGAGCCAAAGCGCGTGCAATCAGGACGAGTTGGCGTTCCCCTCCGCTCAGCTCACGAACAGATCGAGTCGCGAGATGATTGAGCCCGAGTGCTTCCAGGTGTTCCAGTGTTTGGTCGAGGTCTTCCCTCGTCGGTGTCTGCAGGATCCCCATGTGGGGTGCCCGGCCCATGAGCACGTATTCGAGCACGCTGAACTCGAAAGCCGTGTACTCGGATTGGGGAACGAAGGCAATCATGCGGCTCAGTTCACGTCGTGTGAAGTGTGCCAGATTTCTCCCCGCAAGGTGAACACTTCCTTTGTAAGGTTTGAGCAGCCCCAGGAGGATGTGGATGAGAGTGGTCTTCCCGGCTCCGTTCGGCCCAAGCACGGCTGTGATGGATGCCTCAGGGAGTTCCAGCGTCAATCCATCCAGGACGAGGTGATGATCGCCGTCATAGGCGAAGCCCAGATTCTCGATCGAGATCAAAGCTTTGGTCATGGCTTCAACCTCGGACCTGTGGTCATCATGAGCAGGATGAAAAATGCGGCGCCGAGAAGCGATGTGATCACGCCAAGAGGAATTTCCCCAGGGAGAATGGCACGTGCAAGGGTGTCGCAGAAGACGACGAAAAGCCCACCAAGCAGGATGCTTGCCGGCACTGTGCGCTGGGCGCTGGCCCCGAACAAACGTCGAGCCATATGGGGGATGATCAAACCAACCCAGCCGATCACGCCGCCGATGGCCGTGACGGAGGCTACAACGGCCACGGTGCTCACAAGCAGGAGTGTTCGCTCCCGACCCGTTTGAGAGCCCAAGGAGAAGGCGGTCTGTTCACTCAATGAGAGCAGATTGATGCGCCAGCGCATGAGGATGACAATCACCAGACCGACGGTCACGAAAGGCAGCATGAGAAGCACTTCCCGCCAGGTCACGCTCCACAAACCCCCGAGCAGCCAGAAGGTGATCTCGGGAAGCTGGGTCAGGGGATCGGCAACGTACTTGATCAATCCGACTCCGGCTGCGAACAGAGCCGAGACGGCGATGCCTGAGAGAACCAGGCGCAGAACCCACCCACCATATCTCAGCTGACGCGCGATCAGGAAGGAGAGCCCGAGTCCGAGAAATGCGAACAGCAGAGCGGATAGCTCAACCGCCAGAGGGGCGGCACTCAGGGTCAGAATGGCCAACGCTGCTCCGAAGGCCGCACCTTGGGAAACTCCCAAGATGCCTGGGCCAACGATCGGGTTGCTGAAGACCATTTGCAACACATTGCCGGCGGCGGCCAGGCTGGCGCCCATCATCAACGCAGCGAGGATGCGCGGCAGACGCAGGGAGAGGACGAGCTGGCGCGCCAGCTCGTCCTCTCCTAACAAGCGCAAAGGCATCCAATAGGGCTGGGGGTAGCGGCCGATGAAGATCGATAGTGTGAACGTTAGCAGCAGCCCCGCGAGAAGCATGCCCCAACTGCGGGCGCGTCGAGCCGATAGGCGGGTGAGATCCGTTCTCGACTCCATGATTAATCGTCAAGATCTCCTGTGATCAAGGGTACGATCTCATCTTCGAAAACCGCGGTTTCGATTCCGTAGAGTTCTGAATAGAATGTGCCGAGTTCCTCCAGAATGTCGAGATCCGGGAATCGATCAGGATGGATCACGGATGCCAACCACTGGAGGCCAACGATCCAACGTGTGTCCGGTTGATCCCAACTCAGGTAATCACCAGGGAAGCCGTACAATTCATCGTCTTGAACGGCTCGTAGGGCCTGCCATTTCGCGTCTGCGACCAGCTCGGCAATCGCCAATCCGGGATCATCGAAGTAGTTCACGAGAATGACGATGTCGGGATCCCAGGCGGCGATCTGTTCGAAATTCACAACCGTCCAACCGCCGGATGGAGCCGCCTCTACCCAGACAGGGTTACCGCCTGCGATTTCCACCATCGTGGTTTGCAGCCAACTCTCGGAAGGAACTTTGAAGGCCACTTCGCCGCCTCTCGTATCGTACTGGATCAGGAGGACACTCGGCCGATCCCCTTCGGGTAAGCCGCCGAGATTTTCTGCGACACGATCCATTCGGTCCTGATAGAACGCAAGCACTTCTTGGGCTCGATGGGGATTGTCAAACAGATCCCCTAAAGACGTTATGTCTCGGAAGAACTGCTCCGGAGTCTCGAGTTCGAGATAGAGCACTGGGATGTTCAGCTGCTTGATCGTGTCCCCCAATTCATCCATGTAGGTTTTCATGAGTACAACATCGGGGTGAAGTGGGGCGATTTGTTCTGCCGAGGCGTCGCGCTCGAGCTGTTCTTTGTCATCAAACAGGGGATCGATCAGGGGGAGCATGGATCGATCCTTCTGCAAGCGCTGCTCCATGCCAACGATGCGATCGACAGCCTCGGGAAAGAAGTAGGCGGCATGGAGCAGCATTTGGCCCCCTCGACCGGCGAAGACGATGCGCTCGGGTGGAGCCGGAAAGCTCAATTCCTGACCGGTTGCATCGGTGAGCGTGATTGCTGTGCTCTCCAGTGGATCGCCCTCCGTTGTGGATTGGGGATCATCGTTCATCGTGGTTGTGCTATCCAATTCGGGGCTTTGGGACTCCACCATGGTAGCCGGGGCACATGCCGTGATGCTGAGAAACATGGTGAACACGAGAATCGGGATGCGGTGGCGCATAGATTACCTCCAAACCTCCGTAGATTTCATAAACCAAGCTTTCGAATGCATTCATCGAGCCAAACCAAACAGGATTCCAACTGCCGACACCGGAGCTGTAAAGCTAAACGGTTGAAACTTTGAGTCTCGGGAGTCGACACGTAAGCGCGCTGAAACTGATGTGAGGCTTTGCGAAGGGCATGTTTTTGTTCTTCTATGATCTGAAGTGCTCTTTCGCGACCCTCTGATTGAGCGAAGTAAAGGCGGGTGATGAATTCCATCCGGATGGCGCGCACGCTGGGAGCTGTAGGCTCTTGGAGCCACTGCTCGAAATGAGCCCTCCCCTGGGGAGTGAGTTTCAGCAGATGCTTGGTGGGGGCGGTTTCTTGCGTGTGAATCTCGCTCTCTATGTGTCCCTCTCGCTCCAGTCGATTCAGAATGTTGTAGCAGTGGCTCTGACTCACATTCCAGATGCCCTGCAGTTCCTTCTTCAACCGCCGGTGGAGATCATATCCATGGGATGAGCGCTGGGCCAGCAGACCAAGCAGAGCATATTCGGGTGAGATCTTGCTTGAACGCATGCTTGCACTTCCTACTCAATGAGTGAGTACGCAACCCATCATACCATGGTCACTGACTTCATTGCTATGATCTTCTTCACGCGAATCGGAGCCGGGTCTCCTATGCTTTTCGCAGGTCCCTTCACCATCCGCTGGAAGATCTCGACCGCCCAGGAAGAAGAGAGCATCTGCAAAACCTGCAGATGTCTCTCCCTGGGAGGCCAGGTGCCGAGATCAGGTTGGGGGCTTGCTACGAAACTGGAAGGGGTGTTTTCCTACGGGAAAAGATGATGAACGCAGCGAGATAGACAACGATGGCGATGAGATAGAGGCTCTTGATACCCCAAATCAGGGAGCCGTACTCGAGCATGCCTCCCACCATGGTTCCGCTTAGGTTGGATGCCAGGGGCTTCGAAGTCTCCCCGGAGATGCGCAGCGATTCGGAGAAGATCAGACCGGAGAAGAACAGAGGCAGGGAGAGCAGGAGGACACTGGCAATGATCCTGATGGGGAGATGGATTCCTGCCAGGATCTCGAGGGGAAAGAAGTACAATCCCAGCAGACTGGTAAGCAACAAGGCATAGGCCCATCGAAGGTTCACGCGTGCTTTACGCAACACGATCAGGTTGGCCGCCAGAACCATGATCAAAACCCCGGATATAGCAAGCGCATTCACCAACCAGGTCGTACCGAACAGCAAGGCCAATTCTGTGATGCTTTTGAATTCGATGAGCAGAAACGCCGCGCCCAGGAGCCAGAAATGCCAATCCGGGCGGATCGCTTCTGGGAATCTGCGCGTGGCCAGCGCCAGGAACAGCAGCGCGATGAGAAGAAGGGCTTGCCAGTAGGCTGGGGGGATGATCTTCGTACGCATATACAAGTAGGGCCAATCATCGGTCGTGATCGGCACGTTGCTCTGGGATGGGTCCGGCTCCCATGGAACCAGTTGTGCTGGGTTGAGGTCGTCCGCGGGAATACTCCCGGCTACGAACGAAGTGCCGACAAATCCCTGGTGCACGAAAACTTGCTCGGGGCTGAACACGGTGGTGAGCAAGCGGCCGATTCGTTCCTCGATCCACGGAGCGCCGACCACAAAGGTGACCATCACGAAGCCATCATCCGTAATATGCTCGCGCACTTGTTCGAAGCTCTCCAGTGTGTAGATGAAGGAGTCGAGTCGTACGTTGGACATGCCGGATAGCAGGGTGTGGGAATCGAGCAGCCCGAAGATGATGGCATCGTAGGTCTCTTGGCAATCTGTGAAATACGAACGGGCATCGTCGACGATGGTGGTCACACGTGGATCGGCATACGGTTGTTCGGGATGGAACTGTTTCCCGAATTCCAGGATCGTCGGATCGATCTCGACAGCGTCGACACGACCGACACCTCCTCGGATGGCTGCTGCAACATCGTTCCCCATACCTGCGCCGACGATCAGAACACGGCTGTCCTCCGGTAGCAGGAGATAGGGAAGGTTGTAGGAGAAAGCCATGTCGTTCAAATCGGGGGCGGTTCCTTGCAGTGATTCGAGGAAGTTTTCCGATAGATCGATGGCTTGCTGGTAGAAGACCTGCTGGACATTGAGCAAGTATCCGATCTCGATGGCCTCACGATCATCACTCGCTTCCAGATAAGCCGGAGAAAGATCCAATCTCTGATAGGGTGACCAGGTCGCCTGCTTGCTGAAGAGGGCCACAACTCCAAATGTGACCACAAAGAGTAGGAGCCCTGTCCGGGAGAATGCCCGCCGGTAGGCGAAGTAGACTCCTGTTCCGATCATGGATATTGCCAACCAGAGAATCGGAGGGGTTTCTAAATACGAAACGAGTGAGAAAACCCACACACCCATCAAACTGGCCAAGATGTTGACCACATATGCCGGTACGGGATCGTGCTCCGCCATCTCCTCCCCCGTCGCCTGACCCAGGGGTATGAAGAGCAAGACGATTAGAAGGAAGAAGATCAGGACCATGCCCAAGAAGAGCGCCAATGAGACCCAGTAGGAAACCGGCACCGTATACCAGACGAACTCATCTCCTCGAGCTGGATAGGCCATGTAGTCTGAACTGAACAATCCCACACCAAGCACAACCACAGAGAATAGGAGCAGCAGTGGCGCGAAGGAAGATCGATGATCCCTTCCCTTACCTACAAGGCCGAAACCAAGCGCAAGGCCGAGGAAAGCGGCCAGTAGGGGAAGGTTTTTAAAATAGGAGAATAGACGCACCTCGCCAGATACCCAGCGGATCACAGCAAGTTCGAAGAACAGGCCCAGGAAGCTGATCAGAAAGAGAGGCCACCATTTCAAAAGGCGTTCGAATCTGTTCTTCATGCATTCTCCTTGAATGATCTGGCTGATGAGGAATACTTGCAATGCACTTATGGAGTTCCTTTGCTTGGTTGATCAATAAAGCTGTCCGTTTCTTCGATGATCAGGAACCCTGAGGGTTGATTCTCTTCGTCAAATCTGGAAAATACTCGGAAAATTCTCTGCTGCAATCCCCTGGGCTGCTTGAAATCCATCATGGAGGAGGTTGAACATCCATTTGTTCGGTTTCGGAAGTTGGGCGATCTCAAACTTGCGAGCCAGCGATCGTAAATAGCTTCGGCAATTAGGGATGAGGTTCTTCGGCTTCAATTTCCAGTGAAGCTTCCTCAAGGAAGGTGCGGATGGTATTCCGGCCCTCCTGCTTTGCTTGCATCAGGGCCTTGTCCGCCTTCCTGACGAGTTCATCCAAGTCTTCACTTTGCCCATCGCTTGGCATACTGGCAGTAACACCGATGCAGGCTTCGAGGTGGAGGCTTCCACCCTCAGCAAGTGGCAATTCCGCTTCATTGACTCTCGCAAGCAAACGTTCCGCGATTGCCTGTGCGCTCGTTGGCTCGATGTTCGGCATGACGATCATGAACTCGTCACCCCCCCAACGACCGACGCGATCGTAGAGGCGACAGGCTTTCTCCAGGGTGACTGACATAAGACGCAGCGCTTCATCTCCGACCAGATGTCCATGCCGGTCGTTGACCTCCTTGAGGAAATCCATGTCAACGATTGCCAGACCAAGCGATGTCCTTTCCCTTTCAGCACGTGCCCATTCTCCACGCGCTTGTTCCATGATCGCTCGACGGTTGAGGGAGCCGGTCAATACGTCTGTCCTGGCCAGGGATTCGGTATGGGAGAGCGTCTCCCGTAGCTTCTCCTCCAGCGCTTTGCGCTCCGTGATGTCAACCACGGAGACGAGTATCTTCTCCCATGTATCTTCGCTGCCAGGTGCGACTGATAGCCTGAGGAAGCCCAGGATTTTGTTTCCGTCCATGGTGCGCTGCGAGATCTCGGCTTCGAACGACGTCGCCCCGTTGGAAAGGGCAATGATTTCGTCCTTGAAGACACTCAAGGCATCCTTGTCGAGAACGCGTCCCAATCCTTGCATCAGTTCGTCTTTCTTGGTTGCCTTGTAGAGCTTGAGAGTGGCCTCGTTGACGTCCAATACCTTGATCATAGCCCCGCATTGTGACAATGCTTCTGGGTTGCGATCGAAATAGTTGCTGAAGTTGGCGACACCCTCTTCTCGTAATTTGTCCATGAGTTGTTTGACGGCTGAGAAATCCTCTTCCCATAGCGATACAGGCGAATCCTCAAAGAGACTGCGGTAGCGAGTTTCACTATCCTTGAGAGCATCTTCTGTGAGCTTCCGTTCGGTGACATCGACATAGATAGCGAAGACACCGATCTGTTCACCGCTAACTTCAACCGGAACGGCATAGATTTCGACATCCAAAAATGTTCCGTCTTTTCGTTTGCGAACACCTGATCCCAACACGGTCTCTCCGGCTTGAGATCGCGTTGTGTAGTTGAGAGCCTGAGTATAGGTTTCCTCGGTGGTGATGAGTTTGTCCAATACTTTATTGATGATCTCGGATTCGGACCAACCAAACATCATCTCGAAAGCCGGATTGCAGGATTCGATTCGCTGTTCCTTGTTTAGGATCACAATCGGCAATGGGCTGTGTTGAATGAGTGCCTCAAAGAGGTTGTGCTGGCGTACGAACTCTTTGGTGCGCTCCTCCACTTGTTCTTCGAGTTGGGCGGTCAGAAGGGCCAGACGGTCCTCTCGTCTTCCGACGATGCTGGCAAGATATCCCAGGACGATCGGAGATAAATCCACGAACCAAAACACGGGGCTATACGAGTGGGTGTAGATGAAGGAAAGCAGGGTGAATGGCCACTTGTGAACGAGGATCTCAAGGACCATCCCCCCAAAGGGAATGATCAAACCCAGCAACGCGCCGTAGAGACCATAAATGGCCGATTTTGTGCGCGTCCATGCTTTGAAACGCTCCCACATACTTAGTCCTTCACGGCTGCTTCTCGATGCAGGCCTACCCATGTTGCCGGGGCGTTGATCGAGAACACTCCTGTACTTACCGCGTTAATATCGATGTGTGTAGAAGTTCATCATAGCATATCCGACCTTAGTTTTGAATCCTAGTCACACCTACGTCCCACGCCTGAATCATAGGGGTGATTGACAACCATGCAATCAGGACCGTTTGGAGTTGACAGGAATCAGACTTATTGTAGGCTAGGATGGGAAGTGAGGAACCATGGCGATCATCCATCTGAATTGTGGGACATTGCGCCCTTTGTTCACGAATTTCTTGGCGGTAACCTACTGCCTGTTGGTTGAGACTGACGATGGATTACTGCTGGTGGATACAGGAATCGGAACGTTCGATTACAAATCACCCTCATTTCGAATGAGTCTATTCCTTCCACTCGTCGGATCACCCCGTGATCTAGAGGAAACCGTAGTTCATCAAATCGTGCGGCTCGGATTTGCGCGCGAAGACATACGACACATTGTGCTGACCCATCTTCATCTCGACCATGCCGGGGGTTTGAGGGACTTTCCCGATGCGAACGTACATGTCCATCGGCGGGAATTTGAAGCCGCAAACCATCCTAAGAAACCAATGGAAGTTGCATATGATAAAGCGCAGTGGTCGCATGGACCACGATGGCAGCTGCATGAGGCTGCCACTGAGTCGTGGTTCGGTTTCGATGCCATCCCGATCCTGCCCGGGCTTGAGCCGAAGGTAATGCTGCTGCCACTCCCTGGACACACCAGGGGCCATTGTGGGGTGGCAATCGAAAGTGAAGGTGGATGGCTTCTGCATTGCGGCGATGCCGCTTCTGCCTACCACCGAGATGCGGATCCGCATCAACACGATGCCTCCGAACAATGGATGAACTTCCTGCCCGAAGGCTTTGTCCGCTATGTGATTGGAAAGCATTTCCCCCGCTTGCGCCGATTGGTTCTTGAACATGGAAGTGAGATTGATCTGGTCAGCGCGCATGACATCTACGCATTCAAACAGCATACAGGGGGATCTTGAGAGGGAACGCGCGCCCGAACTGAGCTGATCGATCCACTTGCACAGTTTGACGAATTAGACCGATGGGCAGATCTCGCTGAGCGGGGTTGTTGGCCGCTCGCTCTCTTCCTAAGCCGTTGTCGGTGCAGCGCGCCTGACCAGCTCGACGAAATCCGGTTTCAGGCTCGCACCTCCCACAAGCGCGCCGTCAATCTCAGGCATGGCCATGAAGCCGGCAATGTTGTCTGCGTTGACGCTTCCCCCATACTGCACGCGGATGGCTTCGGCTACCGTTCCACCGAACATCTCGGCGATGGGACCTCGCACGGTCAATCCGATGATGCGGTTGGCATCGGCTGGCGTGGCGGCCTTGCCTGTGCCGATGGCCCAGATCGGTTCATAGGCGATCACACACTTCTGCGCGTCATCTGGGCTCAGGTCATTCAAGGCCGATCGAATCTGGGAGGAGACGAATTCGTGCGTCTGGCCGGCTTCGTTTTGGGCGAGGTTCTCCCCGATGCAGAGAATGGGAGTCAATCCATGCGCCAGGGCCGCGCGAAGCTTGCGCTGGACGGCCTTATCGGTTTCGCCCTCGCCTCCGCTGGCGCGCCGTTCGGAATGGCCCATGATCACGAATTGACAGCATTCGGCGAGCATGCCTGGAGAGATTTCTCCGGTATGGGCGCCGCGATCCTCCCAATGCAGGTTCTGTGCTCCCACACCGATCTTGGTGGCAGCCAGCGCCTCCGCCACCGCGGCCAGCACGGTATAGGGTGGGCATAGGACCCGATCCACGCCCTCGATTTCATTCAACGCATGGCGGATGCTGCGTACGAACGGCAACGCCTCATCCAGACGGCCGAGATGCATTTTCCAGTTTCCAGCTATGATCGGTCGCCGCATGGGAGAACCACCTTTCCACCGCGTGGTCGTATTGGATGAATTGTAAATCAGGAGCGGGTCTGTGCAAAACCTATAGGAGGACTGAGCATCACGGCAACCCAAACAGGCGCATAGCGCAATGGAGAGATGCGGCGCTATAATGGTCCCATGAAAACTGAAGATGTGCAGCCCTTCCTGCGATCGACACCCACGATCGATTTCGATCATCCCCTGGTTGCTGATTTCACGCACCAGAACACGGCGGAAGCCGCAAGTGATATCGAGCGTGCGGTGCAGTTGTTCTACGCCGTGCGGGATGGCATCCGCTATGATCCCTACCGCATCGATCTCAGTGTGGAAGGGCTCAAGGCTTCCACGACCCTCGAACATGGATACGGCTGGTGCGTGAGCAAGGCCATCTTGCTCACGGCTGCTTTACGCGGCGTCGGTATTCCCGCGCGGCTTGGATTCGCGGACGTGCGCAATCACCTTTCGACCGCACGCATGCGTGAGTTGATGCAAACAGATCTGTTCTGCTGGCATGGTTACGCATCCATCTTCCTCGATGGACGTTGGGTCAAGGCTACGCCGGCCTTCAACGTTGAATTGTGTGCCAAGTTCGGTTTGTTGCCTCTCGAATTCGATGGTCGCAGCGATTCGCTCTACCATCCCTTCGATCGTGAAGGTAAGCGGCATATGGAGTATGTGCGGCAGCGCGGCGAATTCGATGACGTTCCGATCCAAGCCATGATCAAAACCTTTCTGGAGACCTATCCCATCGCCGGGAAATTGCAGCAAGACGCCGATTTCGAGCACGATGTGGACCAGGAAATTTGATTGAGTTTCTTCGGCCAGCGCCAACACAAAGCGGAGAGCCGATTCGAAATCCCCCCGAAACACTTCTCCAGCGCAGTTTGACCCCTTCTTGGTCCGCATGAAACTCCTGGATCGGTTCGTCGGCTAATCTACAGGCGACCGGCATGTGGGAGCGATGCCCATCGTCCGGGTCCGATGGGTATGGACAGCACAGTTGGAAGGTATGCGTTTGACTCTTCCCGAGTTTGATGTAACCTCATTTTAGGGCATCCATATCCAAGGTCGAACTGGGATTGATGGTTGCGAGGGGTTGGATCGTGTAGTATGCGTTTCGGCATGACTGGGGGTGTCCATTGGAGAAGATGCTTTACCCCCAATTCAATCGTCACCTTGATGTCAACACTCCAACCTCGTGTATAGTCCGTGCCGCAACCCGGAATGCCACAGGCCGCGGCATGGACCACCGCGAGTTGATCCACAGGGCAGCAATCATCCAGGATGAGATGGCCGAATCGACCACATCGTACCGACCCTGAGAGGAGATGGCGATGAAATTCCACCAACCCGCTTACTCAATCTTGGTCATCTGTCTGCTGTCGTTGATCTTCTGCCTCTATCCGGCACCCGCAAACGCTGGTGGGGGTATTATCGTGGTGAACACGGTCGACGACGCCGATGACGGTTTTTGCAGCCCGGCGCATTGTTCGCTGCGCGAAGCGATCAACTGGGCCAACACCATGGCCGGAACGCCGACCATCACCTTCGATATCCCGGGTCCGGGGCCTCATGAAATCGCGTTGTGCCACTTTCTTCCAGCGTTCACCAGTTCTGGCACGACCGTCGATGGCAGCTCGGAACCCGACTTCGTAGACACGCCCGTTATCGTTCTCAAGCCCGCATTTCTGCCAACAAGTCCACCTCCCCTCACGCATGTTCCGGAATGCATCCCACCCTCCGTGGGCCTGTGGATCGACACCAGCGAGATTACCGTGCAGGATTTGAGCGTCGTCGGATTCCGTCATGCTTGGGCCAGCATCGCTGCGGGTATCGTCGTCAACAGCGGGAGCGGCAACTTGATCCTGCGCAACTACCTGGGGATCGATCCGAGCGGTGCTCCTGATGGAAACCGGGATGGAGTCCTCCTCGGTGCGGCAGGCCAGACCATCCAGAGCAATGCCGTCTCCGGCAACGAGAACGGAATCCATGTTCTCGCTGGAGATCAGGCGATCTACGACAATCGCATCGGCACGAATTACCAGGGAGATGCCAGCGGCCCGGGAATGGGCAACTACCGCGGCATCTACATTGAAGCCGGGGCAGATGGAAACACGATAGGGTCACCTCATCCTGCGGATGCAAACGTCATCTCCGGCAACACAGCCATTGGGATTGACGTCGGCTCCGACGCCAATGTAATCCTCAACAACCGGATTGGAACCAACCTGGTTGGTGATGCAGCCTTGCCCAACATGTATGGTGTGGGATTGGGGGGAATCAACAACGTGCTCGGCGGACCGGGTACCTCAGATGGCAACCTGATCTCCGGGAACGATCTCTACGGCGTCGTCATGGGCAGTAGCTCCAGTGGCAACGAGGTCATTGGCAACAAGATCGGCACGGACCTCAGCGGAAGCGCGCCGCTGGGCAATGATATCGGTGTCTTCGCGCTGGGCGGGTCCGACAACATCATCGGGAAGAATCCGCCGGGGCATGGAAATCTCATCGCCCACAATGTTAATCACGGCGTCATGATCCTCTCAGACGCCACGGCATACTACATTGGCGGGAACACGATCACACAGAACGGGGGCGATGGCGTCATTCTGGGAACCTTCTGCTGCGCCGGTCCACCTTTCCCTGAGCGGATCACGCTCAACCGCAACAGCATTCACGACAACGGCGAACTGGGGGTGGATTTATCCCCGGACGGCGTAACAGCCAACGATCCAGGGGATGCCGACGCAGGACCGAACACACTGCTCAACTTCCCGGTTTTCAACCAGGTGACGACCACATCCGCCACGGGAACCGCCTGTGCCGACTGCCGGGTGGAGGCTTTCCTGGCGGACGGCGATCCCTCCGGCCACGGCGAGGGCATGACCTTCGTCGGCGAGGCTTTCGCGGACGCGAGCGGCAACTTCGTCGTTCCCTTAGATGTGAACCTGGTTTCCAATTGCGACCTGATCACAGCCAGAGCGACGGATCCTCTGGGCAACAGCTCCGAATTTGGCGCCAATGAGCAGGCCGGGTTGTGCTTCGTCACGCCGCCCTTGTCGGTGGTCCTCATCCCCGTAGGTCTTGGGCTGTTTGGACTGCTGCTTGGCGCCATCATTGGCCGCACGCGAGGTGTTCCGGGTGCAAGGCCTGCAGTTGTCGGGGTGGTGGGAGGGTCGGTCCTGGGCATCGGACTCAGCGCCCTGGCCTTCTTGCTGCCCTTCATCCACGTTGGGAGCCTCTTGCCGGAGGAACAGCCTGATCCCGGCCTGCCTATCTGCGACCGCCTTCTTGATCCCACAGGCTTCGTTCCGGCAGACGGCGAAGTGTTGCCGGATGATCAGTTCAGCTTCGCATGGGAGTGGTTGGGGGATCCACCGCAAGAGCCAATCCTGTGGCAGCTTGAGCTGCAAGGTCCTGAAGGAGCCTCACAGGGCCTGAGCACGGAGATCGTGAGCCTGCCATTTTCTGACTTCGGACTTTCCCCGGAACCGGGCAGCCATTACCTCTGGCGCCTTTCGGGTGAAATCCTCGATCCAGCGGGAGAGCGACAAGCCTTCTGCGATCCCACGCCTTGGAGGGCGTTCTTGATCGGAGAAACGCCTCCCCCCGGTTCCCCTCCTTGGACCTTCGAAGGGCCCGAAACACCGCCTTCCTGCCTCTACACGGCTATCAGGAACCCCATCTGCCGGGAGAGCGACTACGTGGAAGCTGAACAGGTAGCCCTTCTCGAACATGGGGAGATCGCCTTGCTCGTCGGGGTGAATCCGGAGCTCACGCACGGGCAGTTCGAGCTGGCCTCGGCGCAGCAGTGCTGGATCTCGCTGGGGGTGATGGAGGGGCCAGAAGATCCAGTGGAAACGTGTGATGTGCCGATCGTCGACCCGGAGCCAAAGCCGGATGAACCTCCTGCATGCAGCCCGGATATGGATCAGGAAGCCTGCGAGGCCAGCGGTGGGGAATGGACCGGTGGGAGGGTTGGCGCGCCGAGCTGCACCTGCCCGTAGCAACCGCTACAGGGGGGGAATTGAGCAGGTCGGCGTGGAGGAGGATATGAAATGAAGAGGGGGCATTTATTCCGTTTGCTCGGGCTCGCCAGTTTGTTGCTCGCTCTTTTCGCCTTCCCCCCATCCGTCGATGCGAGCACCTTCGTGGTCAACGCTGCCGACGACGTCGACGACGGCGCTTGCGATGACAGCCATTGTTCCCTGCGCGAGGCGATCGACGCCGCCAACGCCAATCCTGGATCTGATTCGATAACGTTCGACATTCCCGGACCGGGTCCGCACGTGATCCTGATGACGGATATGCTGACCATCAGCGATGATCAAACCCGCATCGATGGCTCATCCCAATCCGGTTATTCCGGATCGCCGGTGATCGTCCTCGACGGGGGAAACACGATCTGCCGGGGTTTGTGGATCGCTTCGAACGACAACGTCATCGTTGGCTTAAGCTTCGTGCGTTTCAACTGCACGGCGCTGAGCGCAGCGATCCACATCTGGGGAGGCGTGCTTGGCGGGGGTGAGAACAATCGTATCGAGAAGAACTACATCGGCGTCGATGCATCCGGGACTCCTGGGGGAAACGTCTACGGCGTGATGCTCTGGGATGCGAGGAACATCATCCGTGGGAACGTCATCTCCGGAAATGTGATCGGGATTCTATCGGCCGCTGAAAAACAAATCATCGAGGGAAACTTCATCGGCACAGATCCCACGGGAACGGGAACAAGCCCCGGTTTCATGAATGACACAGGTATCATGCTTCAAGCCGGCGCGGATAGCACACGAATTGGTGGTGCTGATCCCTCAAAGCGAAACCTGATATCAGGCAATAACATGGGGATCGATATTGAATCCGAGAGGAACGAGATCTCGGGCAACTTCATCGGCACCAACCTCTCCGGCGACACTGCGCTCCCCAATCTCAACGGGATCAGCGTTGATGGGAATTTCAATCTCATCGGCGGGCCCAACCCGGGTGAGGGAAACCTGATCTCGGGAAACCATGGCCAGGCTCTGATCCTGGGGCAAAACAGCAACGCCGTGTTCGGAAACATGATCGGAACCGACTTCAGTGGGACGACGGACCTCCCGAATTTCGTAGGTATCAATGTCTTCGGAGAGGAAAACATCATCGGGGGAAGTGCGCCAGGAGAGGGAAACGTAATCTCGGGCAACGAGGTCGGCATCTGGTTTCCCCAGCCAGCCAACGACAACAGTGTCATCGGTAATAAGATCGGGACTTCGGTCGACGGGGCTTCAGCAGTTGGTAATAACTTCGGAATAAAGATCCTCTGGGGAGCCCACGATAACGCTGTCGGCGGGCTCAATCCTGACGAGGGCAACCTGATCGCGTTCAACACCGCCGAGGGCATACAGATCGGTTATGACTCCTACGACAATCCCGTCCACGGAAATACCATCCACACAAACGGCATTGGAATCTGGGTTCACACGGACGCGCTGAGGAACAGCATCCGTCGCAACAGCATCTACGGTAATACCGGGCTCGGCATTGATTTGGGGACGGTTGGCGTCAATCCGAACGATCCTGGTGATACGGACATGGGGGCGAACGCGCTGCTCAATTTCCCGGTAATCACCTCGGCAGGAACAACCGGCGTGAGTGGTACGGCCTGCGCAGGTTGCGTTGTCGAGCTCTTCGTTTCGGATCAGGATCCTTCCGGTCACGGCGAGGGCCGGACGTACATCGACGCGGCAACCGCCGATGCCGGCGGGAACTTCACCATCCCCGCATTCTTTCCCATCGCTTCCTGCACACGCGTCACAGCCACAGCAACGGATGCAAGCGGGAACACCTCCGAATTCTCAGAGAACCAGATCATCGGATTTTGTTTGATCTTTCCATGGCCCTGGATGATCCTCATTCCCTTTGGGCTGATCGGTCTTGGGGCGATCGGCGGACGCTACGCAGGTCGATTTACCGCGCTCTCCCCAAGAGGCAGCGCCGTCGTAGGCGCCCTTATCGGGGCTGTCCTTGGTGCAGTTCTGCTGACGTTGGCCGTGCTGCTCCCCGAAGTTGAAATCGAACTGCCGGGCGGGGCACAAGTATACGAACCGCCCATGGCCATTTGTGAGGATTACCTCCATCCGGCAGGATTCTCGCCATCCGGCGGCGCTGTTTTCGAGATCGGTGATGACCCACTCCTCGAATGGTCGATCATGGAGTCTCTCCCGGAGGGCCAGATCCGCTGGCGTGTTGATCTCATCGGCCCCGAGAATCTCGAACTCAGTCAGACAACTTCCGATACCGAGCTGCTCTTCTCGAGCTTCGATGTCAGCCCTCTGCCAGGCAGGCGGTATTATTGGCGGGTCGTCGGAGAGATAGATGGGGGAGAAGGCGCCTTTGAACCGTTCTGTACACCCGGCCTGTGGCGCTCCTTCCAGCTGGGATCCCTGCCGCAAATGGAAGGGCATCAGGAACTCTGCCTCTACACGGCAATCAGGAGTCCCATCTGCCGGGCCAGCGACTATGTGGAAGCGGAGCAGATCGCCGTTCTCCAGCATGGTGAAAGCGCCGAACTTGTCGCACTGAATCCGGAGTTGACGCACGGGAAGTTCGAACTGGCTTCCATGGAGCAATGCTGGATCTCGCTCGGAGTGATGGAGGGTCCCGAGGATCCCGTGGAGACATGCGGGGTGCCGATTGTCGACCCGGAGCCGAAGCCGGCAGAGATGGCCTGCAGCCCGGATCTGGATCAGGAAGCCTGCGAGGCCAGCGGTGGCGAGTGGGCTGCCGGGAGAGTTGGCGCGCCAAGCTGCATTTGCCCGTAGCGATTTTCCATACATCGATCAACCACCATACGCAATGCTCACGATTCCCGTGTTCTGGATGCCTGGGACAATCGCTTTCATTTCCATGGCACAAGATGGTAGGTGAAAATGCTTGCTGTGTTCGTAGGGACGCGTTATCATGATGCGGTTTGTGTTTGATGATCGATCTTAGCGACCAAAGGATCCGAAGGATGCCTATTGATGCGTCTTCGAAATCCTTTGGGGGAGGAAAGAATGAAGATCATTGTGTTTGGAGGCTCCGGAAAGATGGGAGCCGCGGTAGCGTGGGACCTCGTCAAGCAGGATGACGTCACCGAGGTCGCCCTCGTAGGCCGGAGGAAGAAATCGCTCCAGCGCGTCAAGGATTGGCTCGGAAGCGATAAGGTGACGATGGTCTCTCTCGATATCGCCAACAGCGAGGAGACCAAGAAGGTCATGCAGCGCTACGATGTGGGCGTGAACACGCTGCCGGACCGCAGGACCAGCTACCTGACAGCCCAGGCGGCTGTCGAAGCCGGCCTGGATATCGTCGACATGCTGGAGGAATTCCACCGACGTCCTGACGAATACGAAACCGAGGGATTGGTGCTTCCGAAGGGTATGGGCCTTGATGAGTACGGCGATTGGTTGCATGAGACGGCCCTGAAGAACGACGTGACCTTCATGTCGGGCATCGGTTTCGCTCCGGGCATTAGCAACATCACGGTCGGAGAGGGAATCCGCAAGCTGGATCGAGCGAATATCGCCATTGCACGCGTGGGCGGGATCCCGTCCAAGGAGGCCAGCCAGCGCCATCCGCTCCGCTACATGATCACCTGGGCGTTTCGGCACGTGCTCCGTGAGTACATGCTCAAGGTGGAAGTGATCAAGGGCGGCAAGGTCGTTGAGGTCGATGCCATGAGCGATCTCGAGCCCTTCCGCTTCACGAAGTTCGGCAAGGACGAGCCCTTGGAGGCTGCTGTCACGCCGGGCATGCCAAGCTTCATCTTCACGCGTCCGGATCTGAAGGAGTTTGCGGAGAAGACTGTTCGTTGGCCGGGGCATTGGCAGGGCATCGCAACGCTCAAGGAGTGCGGTCTGTTGGACCTGGAACCGGTCGAGGTCGACGGGGTGCCCGTCGTACCTCGCGAGCTGCTCTTCCAGACCATCGAGCCCCGTCTCAGGCCCCTCGAAGGGGACACAGACGTGTGCGTGATGTGGAACACGGTCGTGGGGGAAAAGGACGGCCGCAAGCAGCAGATCGACTACTACATGTGGGATGAAGCCGATACCAAGAATGACATCTCCTCCATGGGCCGGGTGACGGGTTTCTCGGCCGCCATCGGCGCGTTGTTCGTCGGCAGGGGATTGATCACCGAAAAGGGCATCGTGGCTCCTGAAGACTGCTTCGACGGCGAACGCTACGATCGCTTCATCGAGGAAGTAGAGAAGAGGGACATCCACGTTCTCGAGGAGATCAGCTAACCAGCGCTGATGCCGAAGAATTAATGAAAATAAACCGCGCACGGCATACCCAGCTGTGCGCGGATGTTTTGATCCATCATTGACGATTGGTCTGTAAATCCATCTCCAAGAGCGGGTTTGTACTCTTTTCACTCTTGCTGTAACCTCTTCGGATGAACATTCAAAAGCTCATCAGAGAACACCGCGCCAAATGGATCGAAGCCGATCAGTGGGATGATCCGGATCTCACCGATTGCCTCGATTTCATGGCCACCGAGGTCGCGGAGGCGATCGACAAGCGCCTACGGACTTCTCCACGCTATGTCCGCAATACAACGGAGAAAACACCCACGCCGGACGAGATCGGCATCGAGGTCTTCGATGCCATCATGATGGGCTGCATCGCGCTGGATCTGCTGGGCTTGGATCTGGATGCGGTTGCACGAGAGAAGCTGGAGCGCATGGATCGGAAGCGAGGCGTGGTGTGATGGTAGGTGGGATCCATCTTTCGATGATCCTGGTCATGCTTCGTTAGAATCGAGAACAATCATAGGTAGATCGTGATGCAGGGAAGCACTATCGCATAGATCGTTAGGCTTATCGACCATTCCTGATCCTTGAAGTTGAGAGAGAGAGTATCTTCGGGAAATGTTTAGGAGGAGACCATGCGTAGGGAACAGAACAGGGCCATGGCATTTTCGGCAGCAGCGTTGGCGCTGGTAGGCCTGGCATGCGGCTTGAGCGAACCATCCACGCCCGAGCAGGAAACGGAGACTCCCGAGGCTGCTATCACGCCCACGGATACAGCTCTTCCCGATCCAGGAACGGCTTCGATCAGCGGCGTTCTGTGGCATGAGTTGTGTGACTTTTCAGGCGGGCAGGCGGGTGAACCCGTCGTGCTGGGAGCGGGATGTGTGCAATGGGGGTTCGAGTCCTGGCAGTTCGGTCCCAACCAGATCTATGATGATTTCGAGGTGGGATGGTCAGGCGTGACGCTGCATCTCGGTGCAGGTTCATGCCCATCCACGGGCGTCGCAACCGCCGTGACCAGCGCCGATGGGGAGTACTCGTTTACCGGCCTGCTGGAGGGTACGTACTGTGTTTCCTACGATCCCCTCAGCGATGGCAATGATGCCATTCTCATCCCCGGTGGACCGACGTACCCCATTCGAGGTGAGGCGGGTCGTTTCTGGACCATCGAACTTGCAGCCGGCGAAAATGAAACCGGCATGGACTTCGGTTACGCCTGGCAATTTTATGATTGATGACTTGAGTGGATGTGCTTCTAAAATATAGCCCTCGATCATCCACTTCAGCAACCTTTCGAGGAGGAGCGATAACCACTTACGAGGATGATAGTGCCATGGATGATTTGTATCGTGCGATCCTGGATCGCAGTTCGATCCGCCGCTACGATCCTCAGCCGCTGGATGCGGCTTCGATGGGGAGCGTGCAGCAGATCATCGACGGCGTAGAGCCGCTCGCGCCGGAGAATGATTTCAGGGTGTTTCATCGGCCCGGCATGCTGATTGACAGGGAGTTCATCCGCAGCATGGGCGCCTATGGTTACATCGTTTCCCCGCCGCATGCGCTGGCGCCGTTCACCGTGGGGGAGCGCTTTCCTCTGGTGGATTTGGGATATCGCGTCGAACAAATCGCGATCGGTTTGACCCGGCTGGGCATCGGCACTTGTTACATCGGCACCTTGGGACGCGAGGCTGCAAATCGAGGCCGTTTGGACCTGCCCGAAGACTCTCGATGCGCAGCGCTGCTCGTCTTCGGTTATCCGGCCTCCTCGCTTGGAGGACGTACCCTGAATGCCTTCATTCGCTCGGTGCCCAAGGGGGATGCTCGACTTCCGGAGGATCAGGTCTTCTTCGTTGGAACCTTTGATCGCCCAAGCGATGCCCCCGAAGATTTGAAGCCGCTCATCACAGCAGCACGCTTCGCGCCCTCGGCAATCAACACGCAGCCCTGGCTTTTCCTCTGGCATGATCCTAGACTGCATGTCTTCGTGAAGCGCAGAAACTCGAAATACGGCCGAGGGGCGGGGCAGGATTATCGCTTTTACGATGGCGGCATCTGCATGGCGAATCTGTGGTTGGCTAGGAAGGCCATGAATGTTGAGGGACGCTGGCTGCTTCCTGATCAGGAAGCTTATCCGGTTCCGGACCACCCACCGAGTGTGCAGCCCCTGGCTGCCCTGGACTTGCTTTGACCCCCATCACCGGCGGTCAATGCCTGCGGATTGGCTGCCGATCTCCTGAACCATCATTCTGTGGGAAATGAGGCAGGCTCCTTATTCCCCATTAAGACTCATGAAGAGGATTACACCCACCTGGACTATAATCTCAAAATCATGAGGCGCATTCGCATCTCAAGTTACCGATCATTGTTCCTCACCCTGGTCGCGCTACCAATCTTTTTCTTCTTCAAGGTTGGATTTGCCCAATCAGACCCCAAAATACCGGATGTAGAAACCATCACCGTGACCGGTCGCATCGTGGATACGCAGGACGTGCCTGTGGATCACGCCGAGATCCGCATCTTCATTGCAGGAGTGCAGCAGGATCTCATCGACCATGGGGAGAACGCTGCTTATGTTCTCACGGATGATCAAGGTTCCTTTGTCGCCGAGTTCGAACTGGATCCGCTCGGTGTCGAACAAGATGCGGTGGCCTTGGAGATCAGCAAGCAAGGCTTCCTCACCTCCCGCCAGGGTTTCATCTACGATCGTGTCGTCGAGATCAATGGCGCGCATGTCATCAGCATCTCGAACGTGGTCCTTTCCCGCATCTTCAATCCGGCTTTCTTCCTGGCCACGGGCATCTTTGTGGTGGTGTTTGGGATCATCTCCCTGAGCCTGCTCCATGAAACGATCGCTACCTTCTTGGGCGTTGCCGCCATTTTCGGCGTATCCTACTTCATCGGCAGCTTCAATGCGGATTACTGGATCATCGGCTTCAGGCAGGCCATCGCGTACATTGATTTCGATGTCATCTTTCTCCTGCTGACGATGATGATCTTCATGGCCGTCATGGCGCAGACGGGCGTCTTCCAATGGTTGGCCTATCGCACTTTTCGACTCAGTCGGGGCAAACCGATCATCGTGGTGATCGTTCTGGTGGGCATCACTGCGCTGGTTTCGTCCGTGCTCAACGATACGACGGTCATGTTGCTGATGACGCCGGTAAGCATTCAGATCGCTGTGGCGCTTGACATCCACCCGGCCGCCATCGTTGTGCCCGAAGTGTTGGCCTCCAACATCGGGGGCGCAGCCACCTTGATCGGCACGCCTCCCAACACCATCATCGGCTCCTATGTGGGCCTCAGTTTCAATCAGTTCTTGGTCAACATGCTTCCCATCGCGCTGCTGGGCATGCTGGTGCTCGTGCTGATGATCCCCTGGCTCTATCGTTCGGAATTCATACGCGCACACGAGCATTCCTCCAAAACCCTGCTGGATCGGTTGGAGGAGGGCGCGCGCTTTTCCGATCCAGATTTACTGCGCAAGTCGTTGATCATCTTTGGCATTACCCTGATCCTTTTCTTCCTGGAGGACCTGTTCCACATGCCCCCGGCGGTCGTCGCCATCCTGGGTTCTACAGCTCTGCTGCTCTGGAGTCGACCAACAATGGGAGAGATGCTGCGCGAGGTGGATTGGACCACCCTGGTGTTCTTCATGAGCCTGTTCATGATGGTGGGTGCCATCCAAGAAGTAGGGCTGATCCAGTTGATTCCGGAGGGTGTGAGCGAGATCGCGGCTGGGAATCTACTCCTGGCGACTGTTGCCATCATCTGGGTTTCTGCGGGGCTTCAGCCATCGTGGCCAACATTCCCTTCGCAGCTGCCTTCGTGCCGGTGGCTGTGTTTCTCTCGCAATCACTGCCGGGAGGAAGCAGCAATGTGCTTTATTGGGCGCTGGCCCTGGGAGCCGGATTGGGCGGTAATGCCACCTACATCGGTTCAGCACCCAGCATCGTAGCTGCGGGGATCCTGGATAGGGCTGGATACCGGATCAGCTTCAAGGATTTCTCTCGTGTGGGCGTACCCGTGACGATCCTTACGATCCTGGTGCTGACTCTGTGGATCATCATCCGCTACTTTTGGATCGGTTTCTAGCTGGGGGTTTGTTCTTGAGGATGCATGCAATCATAGTTACACAAATCTGATCATGCGGGAGGGAACCATGGGTAAGATCCTGTGCGCAACGCGTGGCGGTGAAGCCAGCTATCGTACCCAGGACAAGGTCATCACCCTGGCTAAAGAGTCTGGGGATGAGCTGCTCTTTCTGTTCGTCATGGATCTCCATTTTCTGGATAGAACAGCAGCACCGATTGTCGTGGATGTGACGAACAACATCGCAGATATGGGAGAGTTCCTATTGCTGATGGCCAAGGAGCGCGCTGCGAAACAGGGTGTGGAGGCACGAACGTTGATTCGCGAGGGGGAAGTGATCGAGGAATTGGAGAAGGCGGCACAGGAAGAGGCGGTTTCTCTGATTGTTCTGGGATCACCAGTGGGGGAGGAGTCACTGTTCGAACTGGTGGAATTGGAACGGCTTGCTGAACGCATTCAGGCCAATGCCGGAATCCGGGTGCAGATCCTGTGAACTCCGCAGAACGCCATAGGCGCGTATATGATTGTACGGCCCTCGTTTCCCGGAACCTCCCTGGTGAAGCTTTTTTCTAGCAGTGTGGGGGAGAACATGTCCTATCGCTTGGATCAAGCCTTGAAACGACTCTCGGCTTCTGAAATCGTTCTCTTGGGCGGCGGTTTTGTGGTTCTGCATCGCCATCAACGCTGGCATCTCCTAACGATGAATTACTTTGGCGCAGAACTCGGCTTGCACACCCTGCATTTCCTTTCTGATGCCAGGGGAAGAAGCATTGTGCAGGAGTGGTTGTCACTTGGGCGTATGGTTCCCATGCATGAGGTTTCCAAGATCCTGCCTCAAGAGGTGGAGGCCAAAGTCCTGGCGCAGGCGGAGGATTATCAGCCATGGATCCAGCGTGGTTTGGTCGATCTCGGTGGGGGATCAACAACCGACAAGCAGGCGTTCGTCGATTTCGATTCATCCAAAAGCGATCTGGCTTTGGACGTGATCCGGAAGCTGATGCACGAACGCAAGGAGGGGGCCTATCTGCGATTCAAGTCCACGTTCCAAACTCTCTCCCAGCAAGGTGATTAGCAACCCATTGCATCCCGAGTACTTCCCCCAAGCTCCGTTGCCTCATGTAATTTCACTCAGACCCATTCGCTTCCGCAGTGTGCGTTCGTCTTCGTCCACGTCCTGCTAATCGAGGTTCCGCCATCCCCGAATCGTTTCTCGACGCCCCGGAACCGAAATATCGTTTGATGATGGACATGCTTGTCGAAGGCGGGGAGCTCAGGGAGCGGAACTTGGGCATGGAGGAGCCGGCCCATGCCAACATGGATGCCACGGGACAGCGGACCATCATGCGCACAATCGGCTGCAAGAGGGAAGCCGGATTCAATCGAAGCAAGGAAAGGGGGCCGCCTTTGTACAGGCAGCCCCCGGGCAAAGCAAGGATGGAGGCGCGAGAACGATCAGATGAAAACGACCTGCGCGCCTTCGGTCATGTCGATGAATTCGCTGGCGGTGACGATCTCTTGAGCTTCTTCGATCAGATCATCGGGGCTCAAGTTCATCATGTCTGCGGTCATCTTGCACCCATAGAGCTTGGCACCGGCATCGGAAAGCATCTCCATGAATTCACGAACGGGAGGCGCCTCAACTTCGGCGATCTTGCGCTTCATGAACCAGGAAGTGAAGGCGGTCATACCAGGAATGATGGCCATCCAGTTGGGAATCCCCAGGTTGCCCGTGGGAAGTCCCATCATGCTCATCTTCATACTGGTGTTTCCGATGGGAGAAAGCTCAAGCTTGTCGACACGCTTCTTGGTGATCAGATCGAGACCCCAGAAGGTGAAGAAGATGGTCACGTCCACACCGTTTCCCAGGGCTGCCCAGCTCATGATCAACGCTGGATAGGCCATATCCAAGTTCCCCTTGGAGCAGATGAACGCCATCTTGCGTGTTTCTTCGGCCATGAATAGAACTCCTTTTCAAGGTGTGATTGGATACCTACGCTTAGATACAACCTTCGGGTTTGCCGACACCGGCGATCTTGGCGACTTTCTTCGCAGGTCCCTTTGGAAAGAGTGCGAAGAGCTCCTTGGTCGAAATGCCGGTTCCCTTCGTGATCTGACGTAAGGTCGGTGAGGCCCCACTTTCTGTGGCGCTCTCACGGGAGAATTCGATGATCTTCCAATGGGCTTCTGTCAATTCGCTTATGCCCTCTGCCTGAGCGAGAGCCTGGGCGATTTCGCGTGTCCAGGTTTGCGGATCGAGCAAGAAACCCTCTTCGTCCAGGGCTAAACTTTCTAAGATGGTGGTTGCGGTTTGCGTACTCATTGTGTTTCCTCCATGGTTACCAATTGGTGTTCGGTAGGATTCGATTCTTCTGAGAATACTTTGACCACGTTCAGCAAGCGGGATAGTCCTTTGCGGACATCCGGGTCGGTGAGCTGACGCAGCAGAGCCAGTAAGGAGACTGATTTGCCATCCCCATCCGGCGCCTGCAGGGCGTCAAGGGAGCGATCGGCGAGCATCAGAATCTCCGGCCGGGTCAATTTGCGGACGGTGGATAGCAGCGGACCGATGCTTTCGCCCAGGGTCTGCATGTCCTCCACAGAGAATTCGTTCACGATCTTCTCCAAGATGTTCCAGGATTCACGTGCGAAGGCGAAGTAGCCCTCTCGTTCCAGCCGATCCAGGCTCTCGACGGCTGCAGAAAAGGCCTGTTTGCCGAGAAGCTGCACCTCATCGGAGACGCCCATCAGGGCCTCCAGCCGATCGAGCAGGAGCAGCAGCGAGCGTGTATTCCGCAGCAGCCGCTTGATGAGGAAGAGCAGGTCCTGCAGTTCGAAATCAGATCCGATCTCCGCCAGCTCGTCGATGGTGAGTTTGACCAGGTGGTTGCCGACGGGGGCCAGGTCGGTGAAGAGATCATCCCAAACCTGCTGCCGCCGGTGCTGGGTTTCGAGTTGTTCGGTGAGGTGATCGATCTTCTGATGTAGAAGCTCTAGGTTCTTGTCCATCGCAGGTCTCTCAACTCCACTTACCGGCCATGCTCATCTGGGATTCGAACGGCAATTCCTCTCCTTTGAGCAAGGCGTTCCAGTAGATCCAGCGGAAGAGCATCTTTCCCCAGTGGTTGACCGAGGATTCCTGCAGCAGAGAGAAGGGTCCCAAACCCGGCAGTGGGTACTTGCCTGGAAGGGGTTCGACGTCGTAATTGAAGTCGATCAGGATGCCCTTATCGAAGCCGGATTCGATGAAACAATTAGCGTGGCCGTCAAACTTGGGCAGGGGTTTCAAGCCTTCCATGTGGCGCAGGATGTTCTCGATGACAACATCGAGCATGAAATGAGCCACGGAACCAGCCTTGGAGGTTGGTACGTCGGCAGCGTCACCGATGACCCACACGTTCTCCCACTGCTTGGATTGCAGGGTGTGGTTATCCGTGGGAACGAAGGCGAGTTCATTCCCCATGCCTGAGCGCTCGATCACTTCGGCGCCCATGTTGGTGGGGATTGTGACCAGCAGGTCGAAGGGTATTTCGCGTTCATCGTAGGATCGGATCACGTTCTTCTCGTGATCGACTTCCATGATGTTGAATTCCGCCTCAACTGCAATTCCCTTGCGCTCGAGCATGTCTCCCAGGATTGCGGCTGCACGCGGGCGCGTGAATGCGCCGGGTAGAGGCGTAGCTAATGTGATCTCCACCTGATCGCGCATGCCGCGCTCATGGAAGAACCAGTCGGCGAGGAAGAGAAATTCCAGCGGTGCGACGGGGCACTTGATCGGCATCTCGGCGATGTTCAACACCATGCGTCCGCCCTTCCAGAACTTGAGGAAGCGCGACAGGGCGACGGCACCCTCGAGTGTGTAGAAGTCGAAGACGTTCTCGTGCCAACCGTTGTCCAGCAGTCCGTCTGTTTCCGCCGGGGCGATCCTGCTTCCGGTGGCAATTACAAGGTAGTCGTAGTTGATGACGCGTTTTTCATGCGTCAACCGCACGCGATTCTCCCCCGGTTCGATCAACTCGATGTCCGAGCGAATGAATTCAACACTGCGGGGCAGGTAGTCGCGCCGGGGCTTGATGACATCTTCACGTGTGTAGATGTCGAAGGGGATGAAGAGCAGACCGGGCTGGTAGATGTGGGTCTCGTCCTTGTCGACGACGACGATCTTCCATTCCATGGGGTCCAGATGTTGGCTCATCTTGTTGGCCACCATGGTGCCTGCGGTTCCGGCGCCGAGGATTAGGAATGTTTTCACGATACTTGCTCCTGAATATCCGATGTGGATGGCTGGGTTGCACTGACAGTGCGGGAAAGCGAGGCTTGGTTGGCAAGGATGTCTTCCAGGATCTCACGCAGAAGGTCCAGAGCCTCGATGATGCGATGATCTGGAAGGCTGTAGATGACGGATTGCGCATCCCTCTCTGCGACCACCAATCCGCGCTCGCGCAGATGGCGAAGATGGCGGGATGCACTGGGTTGGGAGATCCCAAGCGATTCCGAGATTTCGTTCACGCACTGCGGTTTCTGGGCCAACTGATACAGCATGAGAATGCGCTTGGGATCAGCGAGCCCCGCGCACAGTCTGGAGTGAAGTCGGTATATCTCTTGCTCGAATGTGTCGGCCATTCTGTCCTTCCTTTCCTGTATTATATCACATATACACATAAAAGTATATACATACATAAACATATAATAGAAATGGCCGAGCATGGATCGAGAGGGTTCCTGACTGGATTCTGGGAGGTGGGGAGCCTATGTTTCGGATGCGACGCGAACACCATCTTGATGCGCTGCTCTCAGATCATGGTTTGGCGTGCGGCATGGGTTGCCGCTTCCAGATTCTGGAAGCGGCCAGGGGAAGGAGGGAACAGATGGTCAGTCTTGACTGTGGGTGATCTCAGTCACGGATCGAGCCAGGGATGCCTGACTCTCCAGCATGTCTGCCAGTACCTGGCGTAAGAGATCCAGGGCTTCGATGATGCGTGGATCCGCAATTGTGTAATAGATGGATTGGGCTTCACGCCTCGAGTTGACGATGCCCCGTTCGCGAAGGTTCTTCAAATGACGGGAAACCGTCGGTTGGGGGATGTTGAGCTCTTCACTCAAATCAGTCACATTGCGGGCGTGATCCGCAAGTGCGTACAGAATCAGAATTCGCCTTGGATCGGCCAGCCCTTCACAGAGCCTGGAGTGGAGTTCGCAGACTTCCTCTTCGAGATTGGAATTCATCATGTTTTGTACATCCTCGTCCCCGTATCCGGCTTAGGAGTCTTGGCACTCGTATCAGCTTGGCGAACAGCTCTTCTGGTTGGGAGTATGACATTATTGTTCTCGTTTGTCGACTCCCAGCCATGAGGATCATTGGCTTTAGAAGCACGCCCGGACGATTCAACGTCCGGGCGTAGGAGGGGAATCGCGGCCCTCAGTCCCTCGCTTGGACTCCATACGAGCCAGGCGTGGGATATGGGCTGCGGATGAAATTGTGGCGCCCGGCTCAGGATCGCTTACATTCCCAAGTAGGCAGCCTGGACTTCCTTGTCTTCGGCCACTTCCTTGGCCGGTCCTTCAAGCGTCACCTTGCCGCCGCTGAGAACATAGGCGTAATCACTCACCGAGAGTGCCATGTGTACGTTCTGCTCCACGAGCAGCATGGTCAATCCCTCATCCTTCAGGCGGCGCAGGGTTTGGAACAGATTGAGGACCAGCACTGGGGCCAAGCCGAGCGAGAGTTCATCGAACATCAGGATCTCGGGCTCGGCCATCAAGCCGCGTGCCACGGCGAGCATCTGCTGCTCGCCGCCGCTGAGCGTTCCTGCGGACTGCTTTTCCCGCTCTTGCAGACGCGGGAAGAGCTCGTATACGCGTTCCAGATTGCGCTCCACATGATCACGGGAGCGTTTGTTGGTGGCGCCCATTTCGAGATTTTCATGGACGCTCATGTTCGAGAAGAGCTGACGACCCTCGGGCACGAGCACCAGACCCAAATCGGCTTTCCTGTGGGCTGGGAGATGTCCGATCTTCTGCCCTTTCAACTCGATGGAGCCCTTCCATGGTCGGAGTGTCCCCATGATGCTTCGCAGTAAGGTCGTCTTTCCGACGCCGTTAGCGCCCACAAGCGATGTCAGCTTTCCCTTTTCCAAGGAGAGATCGACACCCCAAAGGATCTGCACCTCTCCGTATCCGGATTCAAGGTCTCGGATTTCGAGCATTGCCATGGATCACCTTCCTGCGACTCATTCAATCAGATGACTGGGCGAGCTGCTCGGCCAGTTTCGGGTCTCCAAGGTAGGCTTCGATCACCTTGGGATCCCTTGAGACTTCATTGGGCGTACCTTCAGCGATCTGTTTCCCGTAGTCGATCACGATGATGCGGTCGGAAATGTTCATCACGGCATGCATCACATGCTCGATCATGATGATGGTCACGCCCTGATCCCTGACCTCGCCGATGGTGTTGAGCATGGCAGTGATCTCGGCATGATTCAAACCCGCCAGAACCTCATCCAGAAGCAGCAGATGGGGGCGGGAGGCCAGCGCGCGAGCCAACTCCAGGCGTTTCTTCTGCGCCACATTCAAGCTGGCAGCTAATAGCTCCGCCTTTTCCGATAGATCGACGAAGTCGAGTACCTCCTTTGAAATTTCAGCAGCACTCGTGAGGGAGTGGTCCTCGCGTCCGTAGCAAGCGCCCACCATCACGTTTTCTTCCACGCTCAGTTCGTTCAGCGGTTGAACGATCTGGTGGGTGCGCGCCATACCCATCTTGGCCAGGCGATAGGGTTTCTTGGCTGTGATGTCTTGGCCTCGGAAGGTGACGGTCCCTGATTCGGGAGGGTAGATGCCGTTGATGACATTGAACAGCGTCGTCTTTCCGGCGCCATTGGGGCCGATCAAGCCGAGGATCTCGCCTTCCGGCAGATCGAGGGTCACATTGCTCACGGCTTCCAATCCGCCGAACCATTTGCTCACGCCTTTCACTTGAAGGATCATATGAGCACCCTCCGAAGCTTCGTAAATCGATGACGAAGCCACCCGACAACGCCCGCAGGCACGAATAGGATGATCAAGAGCAGCAGCGCTCCGGCTACGGCGAGCTGAATGTTCTTGAAGAGCGAACTCACCAGAAGCAGGCCGCGTAAGCGCTGGTAGGCGGCCGCCCCGATCAGCGGTCCGAGAACGGTGCCAAATCCACCCAGCATGACCATCACGATCCACTCGATCGACATATGCAGGCGAAAGGCATCGTGGGGTTCGATATGACCATTCTTGAAGAAGAAAATCGCCCCGATCATGCCGGGAAAGACCGCTGAGAGTACGTAAGCCCAAGTTTTGGCGTTCGGTGTGACCACACCCATCACTTCTGCGGCGTTTTCGTTCTCGCGGATGGCCATCAGTGCAAGCCCGAATTTCGAGGATTTCACCATGTAGCTGATGAAAAGCACGATGAGCGTAACTACCACCAGCGTGCCATAGGTCATCCATAGTGCTGTAGCAGCCCCACCATAGTTGTTATAGATCTGGAAGTTGAGCGTTATGCCGATGGGGCCACCGAAAGGTTCGAAGTTGTTGATGAAGGCTCGAGCGACTTCATTGATGCCGATCGTGGCGAGCGCGAAGTAGGCGCCGCGCAGACGCAGGAGGGCTTTGCCCAACAGGAAGGCGAGCAGACCTGAGCTCAAACCGGCAAGGATCATGGCAACGAAGAACGGCAGGTTGAGCACGCCGACCAAGTAAATGCCAACATAGCCTCCAAGGCCGAAGAAGACGATGTGTCCGAAACTCACATATCCGGCATAGCCCAGGAGGATGTTGAGGCTGGAGGCAAGGCCTACCGCCATCAAGATGGTGAACGTCACCTCACGTGAGGATGGGCTTTGAGTGATTGCGGGCCAGGCTCCGACCGCTGCGGTGAAGGCCAGTGCCAGCCACAGTCCAGGATTGCGCAATGGCTTCATGACTTCTTCCCCAGTAGGCCGGAAGGCCGTATCAGAAGGATCAGGACAAAGAGGATGAATTCCAGAACGGGCACCCAGGTCGTCTTCATGAACACGGGAATGATCCCTTCTAACGCGCCGAGGATCAAACCACCCAACAAGGCACCCAGCGGGTTGCCCAATCCACCCAGCACTCCGATGACGAAGCTCTTCAATTCATAGCCTCCTCCGGAGAGAATGGTGAACGGGAAGAAGGTGGCGATCAAGCCACCGGATATGGCGGCGAGCATGGTGCCCAAGCCGAAGCTGAGGGCGAGGATCATGGAGGAGCGGATGCCCATCAGTTCAGCCGCGGCGCGGTTATCGGTCACCGCACGGATGTGCTTGCCCGGACGCGAACGGTAGAGAAAGAGATACAACAAACCCGTGACGAGCAGTGCCGCCAGGGCTGCTGCAATGCGTTTGCCTGGCAGCGTGATGGGTCCCATGGTGACGCTGCCCAGACTGAAGTCGATGTTGCGTGGCGTGGTGGTGAAGACAGCCGTTCCGATCCCGATGAGGATCATGTTGACGGAGAACGTCGCCAACAACGTGGAAAGGTGCGGGGCATTGATCACACGATGTACGGCGACGCCGTAGATTAATACTCCTAGCAGTAAACCGGCTATCGCCACGAGGATGATCGCCAGGTAGGGATTGAGGCCGAGATTGGTGAAGGTGAGATAGATTCCGTACATGCCCAGCGCGATGATGGGACCGTGAGAGAGATTGATCACGTCCATCACACCCCAGATCAGCGTCAATCCCATGGCGGCCAGTCCGTAGACGAAACCGAGCAGCAGTCCGTCGGCGAGGGATGGCAGGAGGATGTCGAGCATCGGCATCTCCGTTCTTGAGAATTGCCCCCGCAGGATTGAGTTTTCCTGCGGGGGCTCCGCCTAAGCAGGCGAGATCGTTATTCGTAGATGGGGTAGATGGTCTCGGCTGTAGCGCCTTCCAACGGCCAGACGACCTGCTTGGCGAGCGTGCCGTCCACCATTTGCCACTGGATGTAGACCATGTCGTGCCCGATCTGCAAACCGTGTGACTCTGGGGTGGTGTCGAATTTGATGCGCCCATAGAAGGTCAGGATGTCCATCGCTTCCAGTGCGGTCTTCAAGGCTTCCGGATCGATGGAATCCGCATCCCGGATGGCCTTCTCCAGTATCAATCCGGCTGCGTAGCCGCCGGCTGCGTGGTAGGAAGGCTCGGCGTCGAAGGCTGCGATGTAGTTTTCAGTGAAATCCGCGCCCAGTACACCGAACCACTCCAGGCCAGCATCCGCAGCGGATTCGGGCGTAAAGGCTGCCAGGGGCTCCCACTGGCTGGGTCCGATGACGCCCAGCGCTGCATCACCAAGCTCGGCGAACTCGGGTTCTGGGGGTGCGACCAGCACGGCGAAGTAGTTGATCGGTAGGCCCTTCTCATAGAGCTGCAGGGCAAAGGCCTTGCCGTCCACACGGTGTCCTCCACCCATGATGGCCTCTGGGGCGGCAGCCTCGATCTTGTTGATGAAGGGTGCAAAGTCGACGGTCTCCGAGTCATAGCCCTCGAAGAGGACAACTTCGTAGCCCAGGCTCTCGGCGTAATCCTTGGCGGCCGTCACCACGCCGGTGGAGAACTTGTCGTTCTCGTAGACGAAGGCAATCTTCGTCACCGAGGGATCGATGGTGCCGAGGTGATCGATGGCACCGGTCAGATACCGGCTGGAGGGCGTATAGGTCTGGAAGACGTGCGTGTAACCCGCCTGGTATGTCTCATCCGAAGCCGCTCCGGTGGTGATCATCACCTTCCCGTATTGTTCCGCGATGACTGCGGCTGCAGCCGTCAGGCCGCTGGAGTAGGGGCTGATCAGGAAATCGGCGTTGTCTTCCGTGGCCAGGCGTGTATACAATTCCTGCACACGCTCGGTGTTGCTCTCATCGTCGTAGAAGACGGTGTCGAAGGTGATTATGCTGCCGTCGCCAAGTTCAATGCCACCAGCGGCGTTGATCTCATCCATCCACATCGTGAAGGCGTTGACCTGCGCAGCCGAGGAAACCTCGTATTTCCCGGTGATGGATGCCGTGAAACCGATCGTGAAGGTTGCACTCTCAGCCGGTGCTTGAGCACACGAGGCAGCGACTAACGCCAAAAGCGCGAAAAGCGATAAGAGCTTCCAACTTTCCTTCCTCATGTTTCTCTCCTTGATCAGGTTACAGGGTGCTCAGAACAATGGTGTGGAGCGAGCAGAATCATGCGCGGGCTTCGCCTCCTTTTCTCCATACAAGGAAGGATTCGGGCCTTAATCCTCCTTTGGTACCATTATTGCATGGTGGCGTGAATAGCACGTAAATACAAAGCAGAGAAGAATAAAGATTGTGAAAACAACGCAGGAGTTCTCAAGGAGAGGCGAAACGATAGCCCAGGCCGCGTTCGGTTTGGAGGAGGGTTGGATCGCTGGGATCGTTTTCGATCTTATTTCTTAATCGAGCGATGTACACACGCACGTATTCGACTTCACTTCCATACTCTGGACCCCAAACACGCTGCAGCAGGTCCCTGTGGGTCAGGACTTTACCGGCGTCGAGCATGAGGTGGTAGAGCAGGTTGAATTCGATGGGCGTCAACTCGACCGGATGCCCGCGAACGGCGACTTCGTGCCGGTCGATGTCGATCACGATGCCGCCGCAACTGACCACTCTCTGTCCGCTGTGGGCAGGTAATTCGGTCCAGGAGGCTCTGCGCAGGACAGCTCGGATGCGGGCCAGGAGTTCATCCACACCGAAGGGTTTGGTGAGATAGTCGTCCACGCCCAGCTCGAAGGCCAAAACCTTCTGAGCCTCTTCCCCTAATGCGGTCAGCACGATGATCGGTACCAGGGAATTGACCCGGATATGCCGCGTCGTTTCGAGGCCATCCATGTGGGGCATCATCAGGTCCAAGATGACGAGATCGAAGGAGTGGTTCTTGATCAAGCCCAGGGCTTGCAGCCCGTTTTCCGCAATTTCCACCTTGTAGCCGCGCACCTCGAGATTGCGGCGCACAAAATCCCGCAGCGGCTTTTCGTCGTCGACAACCAGAACCCGGGTCTCAGCCATGTTCGATCTCGTCGATCAGTGGAAGCGAGAAGGAGACGCAGACGCCTCGTTCGCGGGGTTCCAACCAGATCTCCCCACCATGCGCATGCACGAACCCACGGCATATGGAAAGCCCCAATCCGGCTCCCGGCGCCGAACGGGATAGGCCGTCATCGAGCCGTACGAAGGGTTCGAAGACGCTGTGAGACAATTCTTCAGGAATCCCCGGTCCTTCGTCCTCGATCTTCACCACGATCTGACCATCCTCCCGGCGAGCGCTGAGCACGATCGGAGATTCCGGACCTGCGTACTTGGCGGCGTTCTCGAGCAGGTTTCGCAGAACGACTTCGATGCGCCTGGAATCGACTCGGATCGCCGGCAGGTTGGGTTCCACATGGATCTGGAGCTGTTCACCTACAGCTGGACGCGCGCTGTATATCGCATTCTCAATCAACTCATGCAGGGGGCAGGTCGTGCGTTCCACGATCAAGCTGCCGGCTTCGATTTTGGAGAGATCGAGTAGATCGGTAACCAAATCGCTGAGCCGGTCGCTTTCTTGACTGATTACGGTCAGGAAATCCCGTTCGGTTTGATGATCCCACTGAACATCCTCCGCCAGCAGCGTGGATGCATATCCCTTGATTGCTGCCAGAGGTGTTCGCAATTCGTGCGAAACCGTGGCGATCAGGCTGGTTTTCATGCGATCGAGCGCACGGTCACGAGTGATGTCTTGGATGATGCGACCATGACCGACCACTTCTCCTTGGCGATCGGTGACCTCAAAGCTCTGGAAGCGTAGCGTCAATGGAGGAGATCTGCGGTCGAGCGAAAGGTCGACGCTCCATGTTCCGCGTTGGCGCAAGGCTTCTTTGAGCATGGCCTTGCAGGCTTCATGATCTGCGACCCAGGAGATCAATCGTTCCCGCACTTGGGATGCTGGGTAGCGTTGGATTTCTTCCGGCGTGAGTTCGGCGAGCTCGCATAGCCGGCGATTGCAGTACAGCACTCTACCGGTGAGATCTTCCAGGATCAGGCCATCGCTCATACTCTGCACGAGCGCTTCCAGACGGCGGGTCTGTTCTTGGAGACGCTCGTCGCTGCGTGCAAACAGGGCTGCGTTCTGGATGGCCATGGCGGCGTGGTTGGCGAAATTCCAAACCAAGCTGATCTCGCGCTCACTCAATTCCCGTGGATATGCAAAATAAACCGACAATACAGAAGGCGGTGTGTATTTTGCGGGAAGAGGAACCGCAAGAACCGCCTGATAACCCTCCTTTTGGGCTCGGGCTTTGAGGGACGGATAGGTCTCTTCTTTCGATGTGTCGGAGATGTGCACGGGTTGACCGCTGCGGATGGACCGCATGGTAGGTGAACGGGGTTCTGCAGGGTTGATGCTCAAGCGTGTGATGTAGTCAACCGAAAGATTCCGGCTTGCCTGGACACGAAATGAATTGCTGGCCCGATCCAGGGCAACGATGGCGCACATATCGGCACCGATCAATCGACTGGTCAATTCCAGGATGCGGTCCAGCACTTCCTGCGTATGCAAACTGGAGACTACCACCTTGCTCGAGTCGAGCACGGTCTGCAACTCCGTGAAGCGCTGTTGGATGGAGCGCTCCATGCGAGAGAGGCTGCGTGCCAGGTGACCGATGTGATCACTTCGCAAGGACAATGTTGACACCATCCTTCTGTGGGGCTTTGCTTGTTCGTCCGTATAACTGATGGCTTGGCTGAAATCCGCAAGACGCTGCAAGGGTTGAATGACCTGTCGAGAAAGCCCCAACCAGTAAGCCAGGCCTCCCAGGAGGAAGACGCCGATCGCCAGCATCAATCCCCGATAGAAGGATTGCATGGTGCCAAAGGCGGATGACGTTGGCCGAGTGACGACAACACTCCAACCGGCGGAGGGAATGGGTATGAAGGATACCAGCCACTCCTCACCCTCCTGATCGGCGATCACCTGGGTCCCGCGCTCTCCAGCCAAGGCATCGTCGGATAATCCGGGGAGTGTGTCATCCAGATGGGTGAGCAGATAGGACGGATCCTGCGCGGCGATGACCTGCCCGGTTGCATCGCTGATCAACACACGGAATTCATCCGCGCTTCTGTGTTCATCTGCGATGGCGCCAAGCGTTTCCGAAAGGGTTGTCAGGCGAATGTTGGTCGCCACGACTCCCAGAAAGTTGAAATCCTGATCGCGGATGGGCATCACCGTGGTGACCACGGCTTGGTTCGTGGTGGGGGAGATCCTTCCCTTGGAGATCACGGCGTGATCGACCTGCAGCGCGTCAGCGAAGTACTCTCGAAACGAGAAATCCACTCCGATCGTGGACCCCGGACCGATCGGGTGGTGGAAGAGCATGAGCCCATCCGCTCCCAAACGGTAGATCAGGTTGATTTCGGAGCGTGCCATGGCAATGTCGCCGAAGAGGTCTTCCATACCCTCTGGATCGACGTTGATCACCGCGGGATGTTGTGCCAATTGTTCCACAGTGAGGATGGCATTATGCAGGGCGGCGTCGGTCTCGAGGGCAATGGCTTGTGCCAATCCGAAGTCAGCGTCTTCGACGTCGGTCTGCAAGCGCTGTGCAGCGGTCGCGGCGAACACCAGCGCGGCAATGATGACCACGCCGACGAAGAGCAGGTATAGCATCAGCATTTGGAGACGGAGGTCTCTCTTTATGGAGAAGCGACGCTTTTCTGTTTGATCCATCATCTGATGGCCAACGATGCTCTCCCCCAATGCATCATGCTGCCAGTCCCCGTATCACTTGATCGGAAGCGGTGGGCGCTACTTCAAGCCGTAATCATCATAACCTGCTTGACACTCGGAAGACAAGTGTCGTATCGACGATCGCGCATGGACAGAATACACATTTCCTCTCTAGCACGAGAGGGGGTTTTGCTTGACACATAGAACACTTGTGCTATACTGGATTCATGACACCGGACATGAGGAGTTGAAGGAGTGCGCAAATGGCAAAGGGCCAAACGAGCAACACCCACCCACGGGGGGATCGTGAAGAACGGCTGGCCGTCATCGCCAATGCCATTGACGAGATCACCAAGCGCTTTGGCGATGGCGCATTGATGCGCCTGGGGGAAGCGCAGCACCTGCGGGTGGCCTCGATTCCCACCGGATCGCTGTCGCTGGACCTGGCGCTGGGGGTGGGGGGCATCCCGCGCGGTCGCGTGACCGAGATCTACGGCCCCGAAGCATCCGGAAAAACCACGTTAGCGCAACACATCGTTGCCGAGGCGCAGCGCCTGGGCGGCGTGTGCGCGTACATCGACATGGAGCATGCGCTCGATCCGGAGTACGCCGAACGCACGGGCGTGAACGTGGATGATCTGTACATCTCGCAGCCGGATACGGGAGAGCAAGCGCTGGAGATCGCCGAGACGCTGGTGCGCAGTGGGGCGGTGGATGTGGTGGTGGTGGACAGCGTGGCGGCGCTGGTGCCGCGGGCGGAGATCGAGGGGGACATGGGTGACGCCACGATGGGGATGCAGGCTCGGCTGATGAGCCAGGCGCTGCGCAAGCTGAGCGGGGTGATCAAGCAGGCCAACACGGGGGTGGTGTTCACGAACCAGCTGAGGCAGCGCATCGGGGTGATGTTCGGCAATCCGGAGACGACTTCGGGAGGCATGGCGTTGAAGTTCTATGCTTCGGTGCGGATGGACATGCGGCGCATCGAGAGCATCAAGGTGGGGCAAGAGGTGGTGGGGAACCGCACGCGAGTGCGGGTGGTGAAGAACAAGGTGGCGCCGCCGTTCAAGGTGGCGGAGTTCGACATCATGTACAACGAGGGGATCTCCAAGGAGGGGGGCATCCTGGACATGGGTGTGGCATTGGAGTTGATCGACAAGCGGGGCTCATACTATTCATACGGCGAGGAACGGCTTGGCCAGGGGCGGGAGAACGCCAAGGATTATCTCAGAGAACATCCCGAGTTGGCCGCCGAATTGGATGCGCGCGTGCGCGCTGCGGCAGGGATCGGTCCGCAGGATGACGCATCCATCCCCGAATTGATCGAAAGCGAAGACATTGTGGAGCAGGTGGAAGCTGTTCTCGAATAGGGTTGAGGGGTTTTCAAGCATGGAAGTCGCGCTCGACGACATCCCCGTCATGTATGTGAAAGCAGAGGACGGATCGATCCATGCGGAGCAGGCATTCCATGCATTGGAAGCGGCGTTACCATCCCTCAGGGGCAGGCGTTTCTATGGGATCTATCTGAACGGCGAGTATCGCGCCTGCGTCGCCCGGCTTCCCAATGACGATCCAGAATCCCTGGGATTATCGACATGGACCATCCCGGGAGGGGACTATTTCCGGGAGAAGGTGGTCGATTGGCGTCAGAAACTGCCGGAGATCGGTGAAGCCTTTGCAGCTATGGCTGAGAAGGTTTCGGCGGATCTCTCCCGCCCGAGCCTCGAGTACTACCGGAGCCAATCGGAGTTGCACCTGTACTTACCGATAGGATAGGCATCTTCCATTGCGTGCGTTTCAAGAGTGGAAATTATTGGAACGGTTGAGATCATTTTCTGTATGAGCGCTACAAGATATGAGCAGTCCCGGCTGAGAGGCCGGGACTGTGGATTTCACTCGATGAGTGGGGAGGTGCCGAAGCTTACGTCCCTTCCTCCCAGGAGGAGAGATACTTCTTCTGCTCCTCGGTGAGCGTATCGATCTGGATTCCCATCGAATCCAGCTTCAGCCTGGCGATGCCGCGATCGATTGCCTCGGGGATCGTATACACCCGGTTCTCCAATTCCTCGCCGTGCTGCAGGATGTATTCCGCCGAAAGCGCCTGGTTGGCAAAGGACATGTCCATCACGCTGGGAGGATGCCCTTCTGCAGCAGCCAGATTGATCAAACGGCCCTCGCCCAGGAGATTGATGCGGCGCCCGTCGGACAGCGTGTAGGATTCCACGAACTCACGGATGCGCGTTTTCTCGACCGACATCTTCTCCAGCGCCGGGATGTTGATCTCCACGTTGAAGTGTCCTGAATTGGAGATGATGGCGCCGTCCTTCATCCGTTCGAAATGATGCTTGTCGAGCACGTTGATGTCGCCCGTCAGGGTGCAGAAGATATCCCCTTGGGGGGCGGCCTCTTCCATGGGCATCACACGGAAGCCATCCATCACGGCCTCCAGCGCTGGCAGTGGATCGACTTCCGTGACGATGATGTTGGCTCCCATGCCGCGGGCACGCATCGCCAAGCCCCGTCCGCACCAGCCGTAGCCCGAGATCACGAAAGTCTTCCCCGCCAGCAGGATGTTCGTCGCCCGCACGATGCCATCGACGGTTGATTGCCCTGTGCCGTAGCGGTTGTCGAAGAAATGCTTCGTCATGGCGTCGTTCACGGCGATCACGGGATAGCCCAGAACGCCGTCGGCGGCCATGGCTCGCAGGCGGATCACGCCCGTGGTGGTCTCCTCCGTTCCGCCGAGCACGCCGTCCAAGAGGTCGCGCCGATCCTTATGCAGCACGCCCACCAGATCGGCGCCGTCGTCCATGGTCATGCTCGGTTTCTGATCCAGCGCGGCGTCGATGTGCTTGTAGTAGGTCTCGTTGTCCTCGCCCTTGATGGCAAAGACAGGAATCTCGAAGTGCTGCACCAAGCTGGCGGCCACATCGTCCTGCGTGGAAAGCGGATTGGAAGCGCACAGGCTCAACTCCGCGCCTCCACTCTGGAGCGTGCGCATCAGATTGGCTGTCTCCGTGGTCACATGCAGGCAGGCTGACAAACGCAGCCCCTTGAGCGGCTGTTCCTTGGTAAAGCGCTGGCGGATCTGGCTCAGCACGGGCATCTCCTGGTCGGCCCATTCGATGCGCCGCCTTCCACCCTCCGCCAGTTTGATGTTCTTGATGTCATAAGAATCGCTCATCGATGATCGTCCTTCCCTGGGGATTGTTTCATTTCAAATGGCCAACCCCTTCATGATAACCGCAAACCGGCCAAAACCCTAGATTTCGATAGATTCCCAAGGCGGCATGATTGTCTTGAGCCACGTTGAGCACGATGGTCCGAAAATCCCGCCTCAGGAGCGCATCCACGAGGGCCGCCGTCACCCGCCTCGAGTATCCTCTTCTTCGCCACGCAGGGTGCGTAAAAATATTACCCAGCGCAGCCACTCCGGTTATTGGAGAGACGACATGCGTCCCGGCGACAGCCAGCAGCTTGCCCTCCGCTCGAATACCGAAGAAGAATCCACCAGCCAACTGGCTTTCATCGAACGAGTCCGGCTGATCCGGATGCCCGTCGAAGAGATCCAACAATTCCCGCAGGTCCCCGATCTCCAGTGCCACAACATCGTCATCGACGCGCATACCCGGGAATTGATCCTGCGCCAGCGCCATGCGCCACATGACCGACTCACGCTCTCGCTCCAACCGCTTCTCGAGGAGAGCGAGATGATCCGGAAGCAGCCCATATTGATAGGTGTCAGGTGGTACGGAATCAAACAGCCGGCGCATCTGAGCGCCATCGCCATGGCCGAAGAGGATCGGAGGCTGCAGGCCTCGGTAGATCAGGAGCACTGCATCCCGGTCCGTATACCAATGTGAATGCCGAGCGTGTGGGGGATAGAGATCCGCCAAGGCGTAGGCGCACCAATCGCGGTCGCGCTCCAAGAGCAGCTTGATTTCTTCGAGGGGAATCTCGTCCTTCATAGGATCCGGTCTAGTTCACCGTCGTCGTCGAAATGTTCTCGGAAGCGGGTCGTGAATTCCTTCAGATCGTAGCTGTGATCCTGAGGACCCAGCGTTTCCAGGCAGTAAGTGGCCGCCAAAGAGCCTATCTGCCCGCATTGTTCCAGGCTCACCCCATGCATGTAGCCCTTGAAGAAACCTCCCCGGTAGGCATCTCCCACACCGGTCGGATCGGCAATCTGCTTCGGTGCCACCGCGTCCACATGCACTTGCTCGCCTTCGCTGTAGATGTCGGAGCCGTGTTCGCCGCAGGTGATCACGAGCAGCTTGATCTTTTCTGCAATCGCCTTTCGATCCAGACCTGTCTTCTTCTCAATCATGCCGATCTCGTAGTCATTGGCGAAGAGCGCTTCGCAACCTTCGATCCCCTGCTGCAGCGCTTCGGCGTTGAGGCGCACGATCTGTTGGCTGGGATCGTAGACGAACCGGATTCCAAGCCGGCAGCATTCCTCTACGTAGGCGACCATGGCAGCGGGATCGTTGGGGGAGATCACCGCCAGGTCAGGTGCATCCGGCAGATCGGCAAAGTGCAATTGTGCGGCTTCCGCCATCGCGCCGGCGTAGAACGAAGCGATCTGCGCGTTGGAACGATCGGTGTTCACAAAGAAGGAAGCCGTCAGCAGATCCGGAACCGTGCGCACAGCCTTGGTGTTCACGCCTAGGCTTTCCAGCCAAGCGCGGTATTCTCCGAAATCCTCGCCGACCGTCGCCATGATTGCAGGTCGTTCCCCCAGGAGCGCCATCGTGTAGGCGATGTTGGCAGCAACGCCTCCACGCCGCCGGGTGAGTTTATCCACGAGAAAGGATAGGCTCAGGCAATCGAGTTTGTCGGGCAGGATGTGATCACAGAAATGCCCTGGAAAGGTCATCAAGTAATCGATGGCGATCGAGCCTGTCAGCACGATGTTCATTTTGGTTGGGCCTCCTGAACGGCACGCTGAAGATGGACGTCATAAGGGGGATGCAGCACGCCGACTTCGGTGACGAAGGCTGTCACCAACCGGTGAGGAGTGATGTCGAAAGCGGGATTGCGTGCTTGGCATCCCGCTGGCGCGATCGGCTTACCGTCCCGCTGCAATTCCAGCACCTCCGCAGCCTCGCGAAATTCGATGGGGATCTCCTCCCCGGAAGGTAGCGTCAAATCGATGGTGGATGTGGGCAGCACGCAATACAGGGGAACCTGGTTGTCGCTCGCGGCCAGCGCCAGCATGTAGGTTCCGATCTTGTTGGCAACATCGCCGTTTGCGGCAACGCGATCCGCGCCCACCAAGACCGCATCCACGACGCCTCGACTCAGGAAGTGGCCGGCGGCGTTGTCGCAGATAACCTCATGCGGGATGCCGTATTGAGCCAGCTCCCAAGCCGTGAGCCGAGCGCCTTGCAGCCGTGGTCGGGTCTCATCGACCAGGACGTGGATGCGCTTTCCTTGTTCGTGGGCGGTACGGATCACGCCCAGGGCTGTGCCATGGTCGACAGTCGCCAGTGCGCCTGTGTTGCAGTGATGGATGAGTGTGGCGCCATCCTGGATCAAGGCGGCGCCGTGCTCGGCCATACGCCGATTGATGCGCACATCTTCATCGGCCATGCGCTGCGCTTCCACCACCAGGCATTCACGAATGGCTTCGGTTCCTTTTCCTTTTAACTCGAAAGCCGCCTGAAGCAGGCGATCGAGCGCCCAACTCAGGTTGACGGCAGTCGGGCGGGCAGCCCGTAATATGCTCGAGGCAGTCTCGAGTTCTTGCCACAAGCTTTCGACCTCACGGGTCCGGCTGTTCACCGCCGCCAAGGCCAGTCCGAAGGCTGCCGAAACGCCGATCGCCGGTGCGCCGCGAACAGCCATATCTTGGATGGCCTGCGCCACCTCGGCCGCGGTTGTGAGAGTGAGGATCTGGAAATCTGCAGGCAGGAGACGTTGATCGATCATGAGCACCGCTGGTCCGTCTGGGTCCCATCGGACGGTCCGCATCACACACCTCGCCGTGGGTCGCAGCAAAACGCGCTCTCAGCTTGGAGAGCGCCGCGAGCCCCACGAACCCAGTCTAGCATGGAGGCATCCTCGACACAAGGTCGATCATCCTCATCCTCGCTTCCAAGATGTTGCATCTCGTCCCAACCATGCCTTCGATAGGCTCGAGGCCATTGACATGCCCAAGTACTTCCTTTAATATGCTCGCTATGCGGTTATCCCGCCTTGCCTCGGGCATCGTTCTCCTCATCTTTGGGTTGGTTGCCGTTGCGTGCAACAATCCCATGCTCGGCGATAGGTTCCAGACGCCCGGGTCAGCATCCGAAGCGATCAGCAGTCCCACACCTACCTCCACGCTGCAACCCACACCCACAGCGACGCCGATTCCCGCCGTACGTCTTGATGAGGGAGATTGGGCGCTGTTCAATGGCGATTGGGATCGGGCTCTGGATGCCTACCAATCCGTTCTCGACTCGGGTTCTTCGACGGATGAAGCCGCCCTCGCCCAACTCGGAATCGGAACCACATTGGTTCGTGCTCAGCGCTATACGGAAGCTTTGCAGGTGCTCAGCGTATACCTGGATTCTTATCCGGATCATCCACGCCGGAGTGAAGGCTACTTCCTGCGTGCTCGGGTGTATGAAGCGCTGGATGATCCGCTTTCTGCGCTGCAGGATTACGATCACTACCTGCAGTACCGTCCAGGCATCATCGATTCCTATGTTCAAGAACGTGCAGGAGACATTCTTCGCAGTGTGGGCAATCCAGTCGAAGCCATTCTGCGTTTCCAGGCGGCTGTGGAGGCACCACGCCTTGGTGGCACGCTGGGTGTGCTCATCAAGATCGGCCGAGCAAGGTTGGAGGACGGGCAATACGAGCTGGCTCTCGAGGCTTTCGATCAGGTCTATGCATACAGCAGCGCTGGCACCACGAAGGCCACTGTCAATCTGCTGGCCGGGCAGGCATTGGAAGCCGTGGGGGATCTCGACGGTGCCTACGAGCGCTACCTGGATTCAGTCTACAACTATCCCAATGCTTACGATACCTACATCGGCTTGATCGCCCTCGTGGATGCGGAAGTGCCGGTGGATGAGTTCCAGCGAGGGCTGGTGGATTACTACGCCGGCGCCACGCAACCGGCATTGAACGCCTTCAACCGCTATCTATCCGGAACCGAAACTGCAGCAGGTTATTACTACCGCGGGTTGACGCTGCTCGCTTTGGGAGATCCCAGCAACGCGCTACTCGATTTCCAATACCTGATCGATAACTTCCCCGGGGAAGCCCTCGTCCCTGAGGCATGGCTTCAGATTGCCCAGATCCAGTGGCCCTACCAGAATGATCTCGCCGCCTCACTGCAAACCCACCTGGATTTCCTAACCACGTTCCCGGATCACGTCCGGGCTCCGGAATTGCTCTTCGACGCTGGGCGTCTGGCAGAGCGCATGGGTGATTTGGCGCAAGCCGCCACCATCTGGTTGCGCATTGCGAATGAATACCCAGCCAGCAGCTACGCCTATTGGGGTTCTTGGGAAAGCGGCTTTGTACGCTACCGGCGTGGGGATTTTGCCGCTGCACTCAGCAGCTTCCAGCAGGCGAATGCATTTGCCAGCGACTCCGCCAAGCTCGCCGCCACGCAATTGTGGGTGGGCAAGTGCCATCAAGCCCAGGGAGATCAAGAAGCGGCGCACACCGCCTGGGGACTGGCGGCCGCTGCAGATCCGACCGGGTATTACTCGGTTCGAGCGCAAGATTTGCTGGATGGGAACGAACCCTTCGAATCCTTCGGCGTCTTCGATTTCAGCACCGACATCGAAGCTGAACGTCAGGAAGCAGAGGCTTGGCTGCGGCAGACATTCAGCATCGAGACGACCGAATCCCTCTTCGATCTCGATGCTGCGCTGGCTTCGGATCCCCGCTTGATCCGCGGCGAGGAATTCTGGCGACTGGGGTTGTTCAATGAAGCGCGGGCCGAATTCGAGGATCTGCGCAGTTCGGTGCAGAACGATCCCGTGGCCACGTTCCGCTTGGTCCACAAATTCCTCGATCTGGGTCTGTACCGATCCGCCATCCATGGTGCGCGGCAGATCCTGCATCTGGCAGGCATGGATGACGCCGCCACGATGAACGCGCCGCCATATTTCAACCACATTCGCTTTGGTCACTATTTCGGTGAGCTGATCCTTCTCGAAGCCTTCCATCAGGACCTGGATGGCCTGTTGTTGTTTTCCGTGGTCCGTTTGGAGAGCGCCTTCGAAGGCTTTGTAACGTCATACGCCGCAGCCCGGGGGCTGATGCAGGTCATTCCCAGCACCGGGCAATCGATCGCTGCCCAACTCGGTTGGCCGGATAACTATACCGATGACGATCTCTACCGACCCTTCGTCAGTGTTCGCTTCGGCGCATATTATCTGGCCCAACAGCGCGACCGCTTCGATGGCGATCTGTTTGCTGCGCTGGCTGCCTACAATGCGGGTCCGGGCAACGCGGCCATTTGGAAAGAAATGGTGCCAGACGATCCGGATCTCTTCCTCGAAGTCATTCGCCTCAATCAACCTCATCTATACATTCGCCGCATCTACGAAACCTATACGATCTACCGCCAGCTATACACCGTCCTGGACTGATGCTCGGCAGTTGGGGGATCCTTCTCGCGTTGTTGGCCTTGCATATGCTCGTAAATGCGGGAAAACCATGGCAATTGTTGGATTCCAACCGCATCGATATTCCATTTTGGTTGACAATGCCATGCGTGTCGTGTAAACTATGAGTTCGCAAAGCAAGGCGTGAGTATCGGATTTGACAATAGGCGTAGTGGTGGGACAAGGGAAAAGGCATTAGCGCGAACCGGCTAAACCGAGGCTTAGCGGGGGATCGCGCTTTCTTCATTCGCGCCCATAGATAACAACCACCACCACATACGTATCAGTTATTAGGAGCTGTGTATGGCTGCAATCCCTGGGCAGAAATGGTATTCGCGCATTCCCGAAATCTTTCCGTTGCCCAAGCTTATCGGTGTGCAGCTTGAATCATTCGAGTGGTTGAAGCAGGAAGGGTTGGCGGAACTATTCGATGAGATTTCCCCGATTGAATCCTACAACGGGGGAATGAAGCTGCATTTTCCCGGCAACAGCCCGGAAAGCAAGGAATTCAAACTCGATTACTGGTTCGAAGAACCGAAGCACGAAATCGAAGAGTGCGTGGAGCGAGATCTTACCTACGCAGCACCCCTCTATGTCTCCGTACTGCTGGCCGGTCCTGAAGTACCTGAACCGATCAAGCAGGACATCTTCCTCGGTGATTTTCCGATCATGACCGAGAAAGGTACCTTCATCATCAATGGTACCGAACGCGTGGTCGTCTCGCAGCTCATCCGCTCTCCTGGCGTTTACTTCGAGGCTCCTGAGGATCGTTCCACAGGACGCAAGCTGGCTGCAGCCAAGCTCATTCCCGATCGCGGAGCGTGGATGGAGTTCGAAACCCGCAAGAGCGATTACCTCACACTCAAATTCAACCGCAAGCGCACTATTCCGGTGACCATCCTGCTGCGCTCGCTGGCTGCTGTGGATGATGGCACCGGCAATTCGCCGCTACAAGAGGGCAGCGACGAAGAACTGCTCGAGATCTTCAAGGTCGCTGATAACAATCCCGACCATCAATACATCAGCACAACAATCCGCCAGGAACCTACCTGGGAGATCGCACCCAAGCGCACACTCAAAGAGGAAGCGCTGATCGAGTTCTACCGGCGCATGCGCCCCGGCGACCCGCCTACGCTCGATAACGCGCGCGAATTTCTACATGATCAACTCTTCGATCCCCGGCGCTACGACCTGGAACGAGTGGGACGTTATAAACTCAATCAGAAGTTGGAACTGCAGGATCTGATCCCCCTCGAGCATCGACGCGTCACCAAGTGGGACATCGTGCGGCTCGTGGAGCGCATCATCCTGATCAACAACGGGGTCGAGCAGCCCGATGACATCGACCATTTGGGCAATCGACGCGTCAAGACCGTCGGGGAACTGATCCAGGCCAAGCTTCGTGTTGGATTGCGCCGCATGGAGCGCGTGATCTTGGAGCGCATGTCCATTCGCGATCAGGAGCAGATCTCGCCGGTTTCGTTGATCAACATCCGCCCGGTTGTGGCCTCGATCCGCGAGTTCTTCGGCTCCAGCCAGCTGTCCCAATTCATGGATCAGACGAACCCGCTGGCCGAACTGCGTCACAAGCGAACGCTCTCTGCGCTGGGTCCGGGCGGGTTGCGACGTGAGCGTGCCGGCTTCGACGTGCGCGACGTCCATCAATCTCACTACGGGCGGATCTGCCCGATCGAAACTCCGGAGGGGCCCAATATTGGATTGATCGGTCGCCTGGCTTCGTATGCACAGGTGAACCGCTTCGGTTTCATCGAAACGCCCTATCGCAAGGTTGTGTCTGAACTGCCGCCGGAGGATGAGCGTCTGATCGGCTGCAAGGCGCGCGGCCAGATCATCCAACCTCGAAGCGGGAACGTGATCGCTGAGGATGGGGAGGAGATCACCTCCGCCATCGCCAAGAGACTTGCTCGATTGAAGGATGCGATCCCGATCGTACCCTTCGTCTCGAAGGAGATCACCTACCTGACGGCTGATGAGGAAGATCGTTATGTGATCGCGCAGGCCAACGCGCCTTTGAATGATGAGCAGGAATTCGTGCGCCAGAGGGCATCCTGCCGGCACCACGGTGATTTCGTCTTCGCACAACCTGAAGACATCGACTACATGGACGTCGCTCCTCGCCAGATCGTTGGCGTGAGCGCCTCCCTGATTCCCTTCCTTGAACACGATGATGCCAACCGCGCCTTGATGGGCTCCAACATGCAGACGCAGGCCGTTCCCCTGGTGCGTCCACAGGTGCCCATCGTCTCCACAGGCATGGAGAGGCACGCCGCCATCGACTCGGGCCAGGTGATCCTGGCGGATATCGAGGGTGAAGTTGAATCCGTCACAGGAAGTGAGGTCACCATCCGATCCGGTCGATCGAGGCGGGTCTACAACTTGCGGAAATACAACCGCTCCAACCAGAGCACCTGCATCGATCAGCGACCGGCGGTGGTCAAAGGCCAGCGAGTTCGCCTTGGAGACGTGATCGCGGATTCGTCCTCCACGGAGAACGGCGAATTGGCATTGGGGCAGAATGTGATCGTGGCCTTCATGTCCTGGGAGGGCGGCGATTTCGAGGATGCGATCCTCATATCCGAAAGGTTGGTGAGGGAGGATCTGTATACCTCGGTCCATATCGAGAAGCATGAAGTTGAAGCGCGAGACACGAAGCTCGGATCCGAGGAGATCACGCACGACATTCCCAACGTCGGGGATGAAGCCTTGCGCGACCTCAACGAGGACGGCATCATACGCGTGGGCGCAGAGGTGGGACCGAACGACATATTGGTCGGTAAGATCACACCCAAGGGTGAGAAAGAACTCACACCGGAGGAAAAACTGCTCCGGGCCATCTTCGGCGAAAAAGCTCGCGAGGTGAAGGACACCTCGCTGCGCATGCCGCATGGTGAGCGCGGCAAGGTGGTGGACGTGAAGATGTTCACGCGCGATGAGCACCGCGATCTACCCGCCGGGGTTGAGAAGATGGTGCGCGTCTCTGTGGCTCAAAAGCGCAAGGCCACGGAAGGCGATAAGATGGCCGGTCGCCATGGCAACAAGGGCGTGATTTCCAAGGTGGTTCCGATCGAGGACATGCCCTTCCTCGAAGATGGCAAGCACGTCGATCTGATCCTCAACCCGCTGGGCGTGCCCGGTCGTATGAATATCGGACAGATCCTCGAAGCGCATCTGGGATGGGCGGCCGACCGCCTTGGTTACCGCGCCGTGACCCCAGCATTCGACGGAGCCGATGAAACGGAAATTGAAGCCGAGTTGGGGCGTGCATGGTTGATCGACCGAGCCTGGGATGAGCTTGCCAAGCGTGCCTGGGATTGGGTCAAGGAACAAGGTGATTACGAGGAAGAGGCATTCCAAGACGACAACGAGGTGCGCTTGCTCTACCTCGAAAGCTGGCTTGCGGATAAGGGATACGATCTGGATTTGATCGTCACGGACAAGGTCTATGCCCGCCGCTCAGCCCTTCGTGAATGGTTGCGGGATGAAGGTTTCGATCCCGATGAACTCCTGATCTTTGAGGGTAGTGAGATCGAAATTGCTGACCGCAGACCGCATGATCTGGCTGCGGTGGAAACGTGCCTGCGCCTCTGGGCAAAGGCCATCACCGGAAAAACCATCAGCTCCAGAAGTTCGTTGGAGAAGGTCCGCAGCGAAACAGACAAGATCATGACCGAAAAGGGCATCCCCACGCCTATTCTGGGCAAGCGTGTTCTGTACGATGGAAAGACGGGTGAGCCCTATGATCAACCGGTAACCGTCGGCAAGGTGATGATGATGAAGCTGCATCACCTTGTGGAGGACAAAGTCCACGCGCGGTCGACGGGTCCTTACTCCCTGGTTACGCAGCAACCTCTCGGCGGTAAGGCGCAGTTCGGAGGCCAACGTTTCGGGGAAATGGAAGTGTGGGCCCTGGAAGCCTACGGAGCGGCTTACACCCTGCAAGAGATGCTCACAGTTAAATCGGACGATGTTCAGGGTCGTGTGAAGACCTATGAGGCAATCGTCAAGGGTGAAGCCATCGAGGAGCCTGGAATACCGGCGTCCTTCCGAGTGTTGGTCAAGGAATTGCAGAGTCTTGGTCTCTCGGTTGAGGCTGTCGACGATAAAGGTGAGATCATTCGTTTCGGCAAGGAAGAGGAACGGCATCGCCCGCCGCGATTGGGCCTTGGCTTGCTCGATGTAGATCCCCGGCAGAATCGCTAGGGAGCATCAGGGCCGTGAAAGCCCTCACAGGCGGAAGAACGCTCAAGCTTGACGGTCCCCTGGCAGCGTGGTAGAATTTTCCCCCGTTGCCCGTGATTGGGCGGGTGCGTTTGCAATGCCTGCCCTAGTCCAATAACTACACCAATGCAGGCGAGGCCATCGCATGAAAACGATGGCCTCCCTTACTGGCAGGGGCGTCTCGAGGCGAGTGTCTCGAGAATACATGGAGGATATTCGCGTGCCAACCATAAACCAGCTTGTGCGGAAAGGTCGCCGAAGCAAAACAGGCAAAAGCAAGGCGCCTGCACTGCAGTACATCTTCAATTCGATGAAGCAGCGGCGTGTGGCCATGCCCAAGGGATCTCCGCAAAAGCGCGGGGTTTGTGTACAAGTACGCACACAGACACCCAAGAAGCCCAATTCCGCATTGCGGAAAGTGGCGCGTGTTCGGCTCACGAACGGAATCGAGGTCACGGCCTACATCCCCGGTGAAGGTCATTCCTTGCAGGAACACTCGGTTGTGCTCGTGCGCGGCGGGCGCGTGAAGGACCTTCCGGGCGTACGCTACCACATCGTTCGAGGCACTTTGGACAGCGTGGGCGTAGAGGATCGCAAGCAAGGTCGTTCCAAGTACGGCGGCAAACGCCCTAAATCGAACTGATCCAAGGCAATCTCGGTCGCCGGCTTCATGGGCGACCGTTGGTATGGGATTAAACGGAGCAGCCACATGCGAAGGACAAAGCCTGAAAAACGTAAGATCCCTGGCGATACTCGCTACAACAGCCAGCTGGTGGAAGGCCTGATCAATCGCTTGATGAAGAAGGGGAAGAAGAGCGTCGCGAGGAGCATCATCTACGACGCGTTCGACTTGATCGAGGAGCGAGCCCGGCGAGAACCGTTGGAAGTGTTTGAGCAGTCGATCAAGAACATCTCCCCGTTGCTGGAAGTCAAGCCGCGGCGCGTCGGTGGCGCAACCTACCAGGTGCCTATGGAAGTTCCGCCGGATCGACGGCTCTCGCTCGCAATGCGGTGGCTGCTCGCTGCTGCGGGTGATCGCTCAGGCAAATCGATGGCTGAGAAACTGGCTGCCGAGGTATTGGATGCCGCCAACAACACCGGTGCTGCAATCCGGAGGCGGGAAGAAACACACCGCATGGCGGAGGCCAACCGTGCCTTTGCTCATTACCGGTGGTAGTGGAGGAGGAGACCGCGGAGACTCGGTCGTGTCTATAAGAAGATGGTTCGCGAAGTTCCATTGGAACGTTACCGCAATATTGGCATTATTGCGCATATCGATGCTGGTAAAACAACCACCACGGAGCGCGTCCTATTCTATTCTGGCCGTACCCATCGTATGGGATCCGTCGATCATGGCACGACGGTCACGGATTGGATGGAGCAGGAACGCGAACGTGGGATCACGATCGTTTCGGCGGCTGTAACCGCGAAGTGGCGCGATCACATTATCAACATCATCGACACACCGGGACACATCGATTTCACGGCTGAGGTGCAGCGTTCCTTACGGGTGTTGGATGGTGGGATTGTGGTCTTCGATGCCGTGCAAGGCGTGGAGCCCCAATCGGAGACTGTCTGGCGCCAAGCAGATCGCTACAAAGTGCCCAGGGTGTGCTTCGTCAACAAGATGGATCGCGTGGGAGCTTCCTTCGAACGCACGATTGAAAGCATCCGCGATCGACTAGGCGCCAACCCGATTGCAATACACATGCCCATTGGTTTTGAAGCCGATTTCAAGGGCATGATTGATTTGATCGACGAGCAAGCCATCATTTATACCGACGAACTTGGCACTTCACCCGAGCGGCGCGAGATCTCGACGGATATGAAGAGCGCAGCCGCGGAGATGCGTGCCAAGATGATCGAGCAGATCGTCGAAACCGACGACCAGCTCACACTGAAATATCTTGAGGGTGGGGAGATCAGCCCTGAAGATATCCGCCTCGGCTTGCGCAAGGCAGTCATTGCAGGCAAGGCAACGCCCGTGCTGTGCGGTTCGTCGCTGCGAAACAAGGGCGTCCAACCGTTACTGGATGCGGTCGTGGATTATCTCCCATCCCCCTTGGATATCCCACCCGTGCGGGGATTGAAGCCCGACTCGGATGAGGAGATAACCCGACCAGCGCAGGATGATGCGCCGCTCAGTGCTCTGGTGTTCAAGATCGTGACGGATTCGTATGTCGGGCGCTTGGCCTACATGCGGGTTTATTCCGGCAGGGTCAAGCAGGGAGCGACGGTCTATAACTCCACGAAGGGACAGCGGGAGCGCGTTGGTCGTCTCATCCGCATGTACGCGGATCGTCGCGAGGACATCAAAGAAGTTACAGCCGGCGACATCGCGGCCGTGCTTGGAATGAAGCGAACATTTACAGGCGATACTTTGTGCGATGCGGCCAATCAGATTGTCTTGGAGAGCATCACCTTCCCTGAACCGGTGATCTTTCTCTCGATTGAACCGAAGACACTGGCGGATCAAGACAAGATGTCTGAGGCTCTGCATAAATTATCGGAAGAGGATCCGACCTTTCGTGTCGGCGTGGACGAAAACACCGGGCAGACGATGATCTGGGGCATGGGGGAGCTACACCTGGAAGTGCTCGTCGTGCGCATGCTGCGCGAGTTCAAGGTTCAGGCCCGTATCGGACGCCCGCGAGTTGCCTATCGCGAGTCGATTTCCCAGGCTGTCCCGGAGATCGATCAACGCTACGTCAAGCAGACCGGCGGGAAGGGGCATTTTGCCCACGTGGTCATGAGCCTGGAACCCGGAGATCCGGGATCGGGGATCGTATTTGAAAACCGCATCAAGGGCGGTGTGATCCCCTCAGAATTCATTCCCGCCGTCGAGAAAGGCATGAGGGAAGCCGCTGAATCTGGCGTCTTGGCGGGATATCCGGTCACAGATGTCAAGGCAACACTGTATGATGGTTCCTTCCATGAAGTCGATTCGAGCGAGATGGCCTTCAAGGTCGCCGGCTCGATGGCCTTCAAGGAAGGTGTACAGCGAGGCTCACCCGTTCTGTTGGAACCGATCATGCGCGCGGAGGTTGTGGTTCCAGAGGATTACATCGGAGAGGTCAATGGTGATTTGTCAGCGCGCCGAGCCACCATCGAGGGGATTGAGCCGAGATCAGGAGAGACCCAAGCCATACGAGCCCAAGTTCCGATTGCCGAAATGTTCGGCTACGCGACAGACTTGCGTTCGTTAACCCAAGGCCGGGGCGTTTTTACGATGGAATTCGATCATTACGCCCAGGTGGCCGATCAGGTAACCAAGGAACTGCTCAAGGGCTCTCGCTGATCGGAGATGCAGAGCACCGAGCAAACAACCATCGCACCGAGGAGTTAGAATTAAGCCATGGCGAAGCAGAAATTTGACCGCACGAAACCGCACATGAACGTCGGCACGATCGGGCACATCGATCATGGGAAGACGACACTGACGGCGGCCATCACGAAGTATTGTTCGTTCAAGGGGATGGCGGATTTTCGTCCCTTCGATTCGATCGACAATGCACCGG